>JAZMZY010000070.1:0-49470 GCA_045586265.1 Acutalibacteraceae bacterium | reverse complement strand
TTTGAAGAAAAATGTATAAAGAGATTACGGAGGTGAAATAATGAAAAAAAACATTTTAAAAAATTTGGTAAAAGTTATTAATTGTTCACTTAAGGTGGATGCAAATTCCACAAGTACAATTGTAGTTTTCCAACCGAAAATACCAGAAAAGCTTAAAAATTTTAAAAATGATAAGTAGAGTATCAAAAGTCATTACACAATATCTGATAAAAAAACACGCTATAGATAATGAGGATTATCAATTATATCACTATGGCCTATTTGTTTTATTTTCTGAATTTGTCTTTTTATGTTATTGTTTGTTTGTTGGAGCAATATTAAAGGTTGTGTTTCCAGGTATATTGTTTTATACCGTTTTCTGCTTAGTTCATAGGTTTGCTGGTGGTTTGCATGTAAAAACCGAATTGCATTGTCTAGTAATTACATTATTGTTTTTTACAATTGGTATTATTTCAGTAAAACAAAGTGTAGAATTTAATTATATCATTTTAATTGCTATTTATATTTTCTGTTCTGTAATGCTAATTGTTCTATCACCGGCAGATACACCACAAAAACCTTTGACAAAGAAAGAAAAGAAATTGTTCAAAAAAATCACATCATTAATAGTTGTTGCAGGCTTTATTTCTGTTTTAATATTGAATATTAAAAGTTTGTATTTGTATGCAAATGCAATTACTGTAGCGGTAATTTTACAAACGGTTTCTATCATATGTGGAAGATTATTTAATAAAAAACTGTTAACCAACAATACATGAAATTTGGCGATTATTTAAAAAGCATGCGGATAAATAAAAGTTTAACTTTACGATATTTATCGGATAAAGTCAGTTTAGGTTATGGTTATCTGTGTGAAATTGAAAATAATAAAAAGGCTGCACCAAATGATAAAGCATTACTGTTATTAGCAGATGTTTTAAACTTGAATACAAGTGAAAGAGGCGTATTTTTTGATGCAGCAGCTAAATCAAAACAAGGTATAGATATAAATAATTTTCACATACCCGCAGATATTGGAGAATACATTTCTTCAAATGATAAAGCAAAATCCGAACTACGCAATGATATTAATAATAGCAAGAACAACAAATAATAAAAGAATATATCCCTTTAGCGAGGGATATATTTAATAGCTTTTTGTTCTCTTGAAGCGAACAAGGGTGAATATGATACTATTATCTAAACCAATATTAAAAGAAACGAAAAAAATACATTGTCCAATTTGTGGAGGAAGACTTTGCGATACAAATAAAAAAGAAAAAATACACATAATTGATTCTATGCAGGATGATTTAGGAATAATTGTTAAGTGCCATAAATGCGGTACAAAAATAAATATAAATATAAGCAATTAAATTATATGTACAGACATCACTATAGATAGAAGCCTGACGAGTTTTCGTCGGGCTTGTTTTTTTGCCTTTCGTAAACAGAAAGGGTATCTGTGGTGAAAATCTGGGAACCGTACATAGCTAAATATCCGTAATCTCCGGTTTTTGAAACTGAAATTCAAAACAAAGGAGATTATATAAAATGTATAAAAACAAAAAATTTGATTATGATTTATGGACAACCAACGATTATGGCATTAAGCGTTACTGGGTGAGAATCCGTGCAACCCAAGAAGTTGTTGAGGTCGACTTGAAAACATTGCGATTTTTAAGAGCAGAAGAAAAGAAGATATATAGAGCTATAGAAGAAGCCCGTAACAATGCAGGTACAGTTTTGTCATACGAGGTGTTTGAAGATGAGGAAATTTCTGGTGAATGGTTGATAGATGAAAAAGACTTAGAAACTCAAGTACTTATGCAATCAGAAATTGATACCGTTGTGAAAACACTCACACCCAAACAGTTTTTGGTTTATAAAAATTGCATATTGGAGGGTATGGAGTTGCGAGAATTTGCAAGAAAAAACAACTTATCATACTCAACGGTTAAAGACATAAGAGACGCCATCAGAAAAAAATTTCAAAAAAATTTTAATTGATACCCGCTCAAAAGCTAAAAAAATGTCCGTTGTCAAGTAGAGGGGGTTAAAACCTCGAATGCACTTTGACAACAGAATAGATATTTTATCAAGTACGTTACTATTATTCTTGCAGAGGCAAGAGCCACAATAGGACTGCGCCAGGATCCAACAGAACAGATGTTGTTTTTATTAACAACATCTTGTTCTGTTGTGGGAGCGAGAAACAGTTGCTATAGATATCAAACAGCTTTTGATATGGCGATAACCGGTAATAGTGATAATGATACTCCTGCTTAGTCACAGGTCGAGCGTGATAAAACCGTCGCAACCAATGAGGGCAGTTGGCAGAGAACCTGCTGAGGGTGAAATTCCCGTGGAGCTGAGTAGCTATCAGCCGCTTGATAAGATTCAAAACAAAATCACATATAAAAATGAATAAAATTTTTCCAAGTGTCAAAAATACGCTATGAAAGGTTATGTGATATATGCTTAACAATACTTTAAAACAATATCAAAATGCTTCGTTTACTGACTATTCAAAAGAAAACCTTATAGATATTTGTAGCATAAATATCTGTACAAACAAACCTATCCAAGAACGGCTTATTGACTTTTTAGAACAAGTCAAAAATCCTTACCTTTTCAAGGTAGGAGAAACAAAAGTAAAAATACGTTTCAACTCTGAAAACACATTCACTAACGCTTTGGAAACAGCAATAATAAATTCCATTAATTTCTAACCAAAATAAACTTGATAAAAAACCAAATGTATGGTATACTGCCATTGTGTAGAAAAACCATACCTTCATAAAAACTATGGAGGCATGTATTATGGCAAATTCTAATTACTCAGAAATTTTAACACAGCCTTCAATACCTGTTATGGTATGGAAGGCTGCTCTTTATATCCGACTTTCTCGTGAAGATGGAGATAAAGCAGAAAGTTACTCAATCACATCTCAGCGAGAAATTTTAAAAGAATATTTAAAAATACACCCAGATATTGAACTTTATGACTACTATATAGATGACGGTTGGTCAGGAACTAATTTTGATCGACCTGGATTTACAAGAATGATGGACGACATCTATAGTGGAAAAGTAAACTGCGTTATCGTTAAAGATTTATCTCGATTCGGACGAAACTATACCGATGCTGGAAATTATCTTGACAACGTCTTTGTGCGATATAGAGTTCGTTTTATAGCATTAAATAATGGATTAGATACTGCATCAGGAAATATGAATGCTGCCATGCAGTGCATTTCAGTAGGTGTTACTAATGTTATAAATGAAAGTTTAGCAGCAACCACTTCAGTAAATGTTAGAGCAACACTCAATGTTAATAGACAACAAGGGAAATTCATTGGTTCATTCCCCTCTTATGGTTTTTTAAAAGATCCCAATGATCATCATAAACTTATTATTGATGAAGAAACTGCTCCTATTATAAGATTGATATATGAAAAGTTTATTTCAGGAGAAAGTATCATAGGAATAACCAAAGATCTTAATGAAATGGGATTACCTAATCCTTCAATGTACAAAAAAATAAAAGGTTTAAATTATAAACATCCAACAGGAAGAAGTAACGATGGTTTATGGCACGATAGTTCTGTACGCCGAATACTTCAGAATCAAATGTATATTGGTAATATGGTTCAAGGCAGAAATACTACTATGAGTTATAAGATAAAACAATGTAGAGCAATCCCAAAAGATGATTGGATAATTGTAGAAAACACTCATGAACCTATTATTGATAAAAACACCTTTGAACTCGCACAATCACTTTTCAACAAAAATATTCGTAAAAGTCCACAAAAGAAAGATATTGATTTATTTTCCGGTCTAGTACGATGTGCAGACTGTAAACGTGTAATGAATAAAAAAACGAACACGCATTCTTATGGAACTTATAGATATTATCGTTGCGTAACATCTCGCAAAATGAAAAAAAGTGCCTGTTCAAATCACACAATACGTATTGATAGATTAGAGCAAACCGTGCTTATTACTATACAAAAAATGATAGAAACAGCAATATGTATAGATGAACTTTTAGAAAAGATTAATAAAAGTCCTAAGCGTAAAAAAGAATCAGACCATTTAAAAAAGAATTTAGAAACATATTTAGAGGAACGAGAAAGAACTCAGCGTATTATTGCAGATCTTTATCCAGACTGGAAAAATAATATCATTACACAAGAAGAATATTTGTTTCTAAAAGCTGATCTTAATGATAAGTTAAAAGGACTTGACCAAAAAATTGAGGCATTAAAAAAATCTGCTGATGAATTTGCACAAGGCGCAAATGGAGATAATGATTTTATAGCACATTTTAAAAAACACGGGAATATAAATCAATTAACCCGTAGCCTATTAATAGAGCTTGTAGAAGAGATTTTTATCCATGAGGGTGGTGATGTTGAGATTGTCTTCAAATTCAAAGATGCTTATCAACAGGCGCTTGAGTATATTAAACTCAACAAGGATATCATCGAAGAAAACACTGAAATCTTAAAAAAACTTGCTTGACAAACATCCACCTACCATTTGTTGTAGGTGGATATTTATCTAATTGTTCCATAGTCACAGAATAAAAAATTTCATTTATTTTATGGTGTACCCTTGACATTTTCCCCTGCCGCAGCGCAGACAATTGGCGATTTCCTTAAAGATACCAACACCACCCCCGATGATTATGACTTAATCCTAACGGGAGATTTAGGCTCAACAGGCTCTGCTCTTTTGAAGGAATTGATGAGAAAAGAATATTGCACAGACATCACTTCTGTCCACAAGGATTGCGGTATGATGATTTTCGATTTAGAAAAACAAGATATGCACTCGGGAGGTTCAGGCTGTGGTTGCTCTGCAAGCGTTGTCTGCTCATATATTCTGGGTAAATTAAAAAACAAAGAGCTGAACAAGGTGCTTTTCGTGGGAACAGGCGCACTTCTCTCCCCCACATCAGCACTGCAAAAGGAAAGCACACCGGGAATAGCCCATGGGGTGGTGCTTACTTCGTAAGCAGTGAAGAGTTAAGAGTGAAAAGTGAAAAGGTTCGGGGCGCAAACGCGCCAAAAGAATAAGTAAAAGTATTGCGAATATTATCATCCCTGTTAGCCTTTAGGCTAATAGGGAGGGGGACCGCGTAAGCGGTGGTGGGTTGCCCCCTGCCCTTCCCCCTTCGTAAAAGTAACGCAAACTAACGGAGGTACTATGAACAAACAACAAGCATTACAAAGCCTTTCAAATGTAACAAAGGCATATTTAAGAATATCGCAGTTAAAAACTGTTTTAACTGTATTCTTCGTAGGCTATACTGCATTTAAGATTATAAAAACAATAAGACAATAAAATTCGGAATTTACTCTGCTAATCGTATCATCAGCTCAGCAAACAGACTGTTCGCCCAGGCAAACCAGGGACGAGTGAAATCCGTATCATCATTTTTATGGAAGGATTCGTGCATAAGATATGCGCCTGCGTGGGTGGTTGTGAGCATTCTTATGCATTCCTTGATTTCCTCAGGGTCTGTTGAGGTAAGTGCCTGCATAGTAAGAGATATGTGCCATATTTTATCCGTTCCCGTATGAGGACTGCCTATTCCCTTTGCAGCAGCGCCCTCAAAATACCAGGGGTTACTGTGAGAAAGAATGAATTTTCTTGTATTCTTATAAATTTCGTTATCAGGCTTTACATAGCCTAAATACGGGGCAGAAAGCAGGCTTGGTGAATTGGCATCATCCATCAAAAGCATATTGCCCATACCATCTGTTTCATAAACAAACATTTTGCCGTAATGGTCGTGGTCGTAAACTCCGTGCTCCTTAATACCCTCATCAATATCAAAGGCGAGAGAACGGCATTCGCTTTCAAGCCTTGTATCCTCATAGCCCTCGCTTGCCATCTGCGCCGCCTTTTTAAGAGCGCAGACCGCCATCATATTTGAGGGCACAAGATAACCGTAAAGACATCTGTCATCAGAGGGGCGGAAGCCCGACCAGGTCATACCTGTGTATAAAACATCATTACCCTTGCCCTCGTTGGGAAGAGTGTCAATAGTGGGGCAATCTGTTCTGTTGAAATAATATGAAGAATTACGGAAATGGTTCTGCTCTTTTTTGAAAACCTCAACAATTTTCCACATCATCCGTTGGAATTGCTCTGTAAATATGGAATTATCAAGAGTTTCGTTATAATACTGATAAGCAAGGTAAAGAGAAGCACACAAGGAGTCAACCTCATATTTTCTTTCCCAGATAAGCTCGTGCTGAAAATCCGTATCATCCTTATGACTTTTTGAATTGGGCACTGCATTGAACGCGTTTGCATAAGGGTCAAGGCAGATAAACTGAGCGTGACGAGCAATAACGCTTCTGATTATTTCCTTTAAATCCTCATCCTCGTTACAATAGCGGATGTAATGAGTGAGCTGTGAAGCACTGTCGCGAAGCCACATTGCAGGAATATCACCCGTTATAACGAAATAGCCTCCATCGTCAAGCCTTGTAACCGTAGTTTCAATTGTATTTAAAAAGCAACCCTTGAAGAACGGAGCAAGCTCAGGATACTTCACCTTTAATTTTTCTGTGATTTCATCTGCTTTTTGCAAAAGAATCTTCGGAATATCCATAAAAATCTCCTGTAAAATTTTTTACTGATATATTTAATTCAGTATATCACGACCGTTTTTTTAAAACAATGGTAATGTTGCAAGGGTTTTCGCCCTCAAATTTGTAAAACTTACCGAAATTTCAAAAAAGATAAAATTTTTTAAAATTGTTAATGATTTATCAATGTATATGTAGTATAATTCTTTCGTAATAAATTTTTGGAGGTACAAAAATGGCAAATCGTATTGTATTAAACACAATTTCCTATCACGGAAAGGGCGCAATTGAAAACATCACCGCAGAGCTTCAGAGCCGTGGCTTTAAAAAGGCTTTCGTTTGCTCAGACCCTGACCTTATCAAGTTCGGCGTTACAGGTAAGGTAACAGACCTTCTTGACAAAGCAGGCTTCCCTTACAGTATATTCAGCGAAATCAAGGCTAACCCCACAATTGAAAATGTTCTTGCAGGCGTTGAAGCCTTCAAGGCAAGCGGTGCAGATTGCATCGTTGCTATCGGTGGCGGTTCTGCTATGGACACTGCAAAGGCAATCGGTATCATTATTGAAAATCCCGAATTCGCAGATGTAAGAAGCCTTGAGGGCGTTGCAGAAACAAAGAACCACGCAGTATTTACAATTGCAGTTCCCACAACTGCAGGTACTGCTGCTGAGGTTACAATCAACTATGTTATCACAGACGTTGAAAAGAAGCGCAAATTCGTTTGTGTTGACGTTCACGATATTCCCGAGGTTGCAGTTGTTGACCCTGATATGATGTCAACAATGCCCAAGGGTCTTACTGCCGCAACAGGTATGGATGCTCTCACCCACGCTATTGAAGGCTACATCACTAAAGGTGCCTGGGAAATGACAGATATGTTCCACCTCAAAGCAATTGAGCTTATTGCAAAGCATCTTCCCGGTGCTTGTGAAAACACTCCCGAGGGCAGAGAGGGTATGGCTCTTGCTCAGTATATCGCAGGTCAGGGCTTCTCAAACGTTGGTCTCGGTATTGTTCACTCAATGGCTCACGGTCTCGGTGCTCTTTATGACACACCCCACGGTGTTGCAAACGCAATTCTCCTTCCCTCAATTATGGCTTACAATGCAGAGTGCACAGGCGATAAATATCGTGACATTGCAAAAGCAATGGGCGTTGCAGGCACAGATGCTATGACAATTGACGAAGCAAGAAAAGCAGCAGTTGATGCAGTTTATGCTCTCAACGAAACAGTTGGTATTCCCAAGGACCTTAAGGGTATTCTTAAAGAGGAAGATATTCAGTTCCTTGCAGAAAGCGCATTCGCAGATGCTTGCCGTCCCGGTAACCCCAAGGATACAAGCATTGAAGAAATCGCAGAGCTTTACAGAGCACTCCTTTGATAATATTCAAAACAATTTCAGTTTATAATTTTCCAAAACTATAAACTAAAATAGAACAAAAAAGTAAAGGCGCGTCCTTACCTCTCTTCGAAGAGAGGGGGACCGCCTTTTAATTTATTTGTTGTTTATATTAAAGTTTCAAACGTGTGATAAATAAAGTTTAAAAGTTTAGTTAGTCGGGCGGTGGAGAGTTCTCGACGCGAGAACTGAGCGTCGTTGAAGCATAAGCTTCAAATGACATACACCGACCTCAACTATTCTCTATAATCAGGAGCAACCTTTATGCCCTTTTCAAGTGCTTCACACACATTGTTGATTATATATCTAACCTCTTCAATATCTTTATTAACCTCTGTATTTTCAAATCTTAAAACATAAAAACCAAGCGTTTCAAGATATTCTGTTCGTTTGTTGTCATACTCTTTATTCTCTTCATAAAAATGCTGATAACCGTCAATTTCAATTATCAGTTTTAATTTAGGACAAAAGAAATCTACAATATAATTACCAATTATTCGTTGCCTGTGGAATTTGGGAACACGACCTTTTAAAATCTGAAACCAGACTTGCTTTTCTTCATCGGTCATATTCTTTCGCATTTTTACAGCATATTCTCTTAAATCGGGATTTATGGGTAACGGTTTTCGTTTATCCATTTCTTCTCCTTTGTTTTGTTGGTGCGGGAAGTTTATTGCAGTTGAAGCTCTCGCTTCAAAGACGCTCAAGAGTTCGCGTCAAGAACTCTCCACCACCCGCCAAACACTATCGTTAAAATATACAATTTCCTCGTTTAATACTATATCGAATAAGCAAATTATTTCAAGGTGGTCCCCCTCTCTTCGAAGAGAGGTACCCCATACATCAGTTTTATTCTTCTACAGACTTTTTTCTAATCCTTTTCACCACAACAAATCCAACAAACAACACAACCACAAAAACAACATCAAATATTATATCTTTTTTGTAATCTGTAAACGCGTAAACTAAAGCATATATAACAAGGGAAAATATAGTTTCAATTACGGGACGTTTGAGTGATTGATTTTCTTTTTTGTTATAGTGCAAAAATTCTACCAGTAAATACACCCAAGGAAAATTTAAAATTATCGGAACAAACAAATCCTTCATAATTATAAAATGCCGACCGCAGGTCCCGACACTCCTCACTCCTAACTCCTCACTTATATACAACTTAAATTAATTCAAAAACCTTACATATAACCGGCACAAGCACAAGTCCAGGAAGCAAATTCGCCACCTTAATTTTAGTAATACCGATAAGGTTAAGCCCTAGAGCAATAATCATAACAGACCCTGCACAAATTAATTCCGCAACGGCAAAATCATTGAGGAATGAGCCTAAGCCCATTGAAAGTGCCACAAGCCCCCCCTGAAAAACAAGCACAAAGGCAGAGCTGAAAAGCACGCCTATACCAAGACTTGCACCAAGCATTGTTGAAGAAATCAGGTCTAAAACAGATTTGGTATACAGCATCTGGTTATCACCTGAAATTCCCGCATTCATCGAGCCGACAATGGTCATAGCCCCAACGCAGAAAAGAAGAGAAGCAGTAACAAAGCCCTGAGAAAAGGTGCTTTTTTCATTTTCACTGTTTTTGCTTTTTTTCTGAAGTCTATCCCCTATTTTAGTAAGCTTTCCGTCAATATCAATAAGCGTTCCGATAATTGTACCAAGCACAAGAGAAATAATCATAACAAGCTGATTTTGTCCCTTTATAACCCCCGTAACACCAATAGCAACAGTGCAAAGACCGATTGCAGTCATAACCGCGCTTGTTAGCTTTTCGGGGATTTGTTTTTTTAGTAAAAGACCAACCGTGCTACCTATTAAAACAGTTAAAACATTTACAAGCACACCACTGAAATTCTGTAATATATCAGGCATCTTAAACACTTCCTAAATTCCAAGGAAATATATCAAAATCGGGATTTGAAATAAATTCAACCGTTTCCCTTGTCCTCGGATGATTAAAACTTATTTTATGAGAAAAAAGTGCAATATTGCAGTTTCTAACCTTACTGCCGTATTTTCCGTCACCCGTAAGGGGCGTTTTTCTCGAAGCAAACTGAACTCTTATCTGGTGAGTTCTACCCGTATGCAAAAGCACTCTCACAAGTGCATTTTTTTCAGTTCTCTTTAAAACAGCATATTCAAGACTTGCTTCCCTTACACCCTTTCGCATTCTGTTCACAACAAAGGAGCGGTTCTTTTTCGAGTCCTTGAAAAGCAAATCCTTATAAACACCCTCGTCACTTTCGGGCACGCCGTCCGTAACTGCAAGGTAGGATTTATAAAATTTACCTTTAGCGATATCGGTTGAAAGAGCCGATGCGCTTTTTTTATTTTTTGCAAAAACCATCACGCCCGAAACCTCTCGGTCAAGGCGATGCAAAAGGTAAAGATTATCTCTGTTTTCATTTTGAAGATGAGATAAAATCCCTTTTTCACCTTTGGGAGAATCCTCTGATAAAATCCCCACAGGCTTGTTTATAACAAGAATATCTTCGTCTTCAAAAATAATGGGTATATCATTTATGCAAATCGTATTTTCCATTATACTCCTCGAAAACCTCTTTGAATTCCTCGTTATTATATTTGATTTTATTAAGATAATTATGGGCATCGAAGCTATCATTCTGAGCCTCAATTACCGCAACCGCAATATTTGAGCAGTGGTCAGAAATTCTTTCGCAGTTAGTAAGCAAATCCGAAAGCACAAAGCCCATTTCAATAGTACAGTCGCCGCTCTGAAGGCGGTTTATATGATGAGATTTGATTTCAGAAGCAAGGCGGTCAATAACCTGCTCAAGAGGCTCAACTCTCGTTGCAAGCTCTAAATCATTTTTCTCGTAAACTCTTGTTGTCATAACAACAATTTCTGTTATAGCCTCAATAAGAGTTGAAATTTCCTTCTGTGCACTTTCAGAAAAGGATATTTTCTTCTCGTGGATTTCCTGAGCCACCTTTTTGAGATTAAGAGCGTGGTCACCAAGGCGCTCAAAATCGCCTATAGTATGAAGCATTCTTGAAACTGTTCTCGCATCATTTGCGGAAAGAGCTTCCGATGAAAGCTTAACAAGATATGTTCCCAGCTCATCCTCAAAGGTATCAAGCACACCTTCATTTTCCTTAATCAAAGCTGCTACCTCTTTATCGTAATCAAAAACAAGGTTAAGAGCTTTAAGGATAGTTACCTTTGCAATTACTGCCATCTGTGAGGTGTAGTTATCGCACTCCATAACTGCAACAGTAGGTGAACGGAAAAGTCTTTCATCAAGGTAAACAACTGCTTTTTTATGTTCTTCATCTGCTTTTTTGTCTTTAATAACCTTATGGGCAAGCTTGCCTAAAAGCTTTGTAAAGGGTGCAAGAAGAACAACTGTTGTAACATTGAAGATTGTGTGAATTACAGCAATACTGGCAGGGTTCACGAAATTCTCGTCAAAGTAACTGCCCATAGCAGAATTAACAAGAAGGAATACGGGCATAAAAACCAATGAACCGATAACATTTATAATAGTGTGAGTAAATGAAACTCTTTTTGCATTTGAACCGGCACCTATACAGGAAATCAGACCTGTTGCACAGGTACCGATATTCTGACCGAGAATAATGGGAACTGCCATTGTATAGGTAATTGAGCCTGTAAGAGAGAGCGCCTGCAATATACCGACAGAAGCTGAAGAGGACTGAATAACCGCTGTGACAACCGCACCGATAAGAATACCTATTATGGGGTTATTGAACTTTAACAGCAGCTCCTGAAACCCTTGTGAATCGGCAAGACCCGAAACAGAACCGGACATAATATCCATACCATAAATAAGAACCGTAAATCCGACAAAAATAGTACCGAGAATTTTCCTCTTATCGTTTTTTGACATCATTATAAATGCGATACCGATAACCGCAAGTATAGGAGCAAAATTCTGGGGTTTAACCATCTGAATAAAGAACGAATTGCTCTCAACACCAACCAAAGATAAAAACCAGGCGGTAATTGTTGTACCGATATTAGCACCGAAAATAACACCGATTGAATTTTCAAATGCCATAAGTCCCGAATTAACCAAACCAACAAGCATAACAGTTGTTGCAGAGGAGGATTGAATAACCGCAGTTATCAGTGCGCCCATAATAATACTTATGAACACATTTGATGTCATTTTTTTGAGTATTATTTCAAGCTTACTGCCCGCTGCTTTTTCAAGACCGTCAGACATAGTATTCATACCGAAAAGGAAGAAAACAAGTCCGGCAAGAAGACTTAAAACATCAAAAAAGGTCATAATATTACCCCCAAAGCCAAAATCTTACAAATATCATTTTATCACAGAAATTTCAACTCTTCAATATTGTTAGGAAAATAAATCAAAAAATGCAAAACATAAATGCTAAGTGCAAAACGCAAAACGCAAAGTGTCGGGTGCTGCGCACGGCATTATATAAAAGTAAAAGATTCAAGACATTGTTGTCCTGAATCCTTCTGATTTTTTAGATATTTTTAAGTTTTGCGAAGCCGCTGGCAACTGGCGACTGGCAACTGGCAGCTTTATAACAAATTATAGCTTCGAGTATCCGTGACAATTAATAAGTGCATCAAGCTTCTTGCCCTCTCTGCAATGGGGACATTCGTGAGCGGGAACTGCGAAATAGCCTTCAAGGTCATTCGGATTAAAAACTGAGTTAACGGTGTAACCGCCGCAGGATGCAACAGTTGCGAATATTGATGCAACACCTGAAACCTCGCCACCATAATATTTAACTGCTTCAATAGCAGCCTTTGCAGTTGCACCTGATGCAACAGAAACCGCAAGAATAAGCACATGCTTGCCCTGAACCATATGAACAAGATTATCTCTGAACATCATCTGAGAGCCGTTAACAATTTCGGGAGTAACAACATAAATTGTCTGATGGGCATTGATATTTGCAAAGGAATTTTTGGTAAGCTCGTTTGCAAGGCAAGCACCGATAACCTCTGTTCCGTCAAGGCAGAGAATTGTGTCAACAATAGTTGAGGTATAGTTATAGGCTGAGCAAAGCTCTTCCGCAACTGCCTTCGCCTCAGAATAACGGGATTTCTGGTCGGCAACATCAATATAATAATTTGAATGAGTGTAGCTTGTTGCAAAATGCCCCTTTGCTACACGCAAAAAAAGATTTTTTCTTTTTGTTTTGATTTTGAAAACTTCTGTTGTAGGCATAAAAAACAACCTTTCATTTTGGTATAAAGTAATTCTACATTATTCCACTGTTTTTTGTCTATTGGTGTATTGCATAAAATAACTTTACTTTATTTAATCATTTCGTCAAATTGAGCCTCTGAAATAACAGTAATTCCCAATTCATTCGCCTTTCGGAGCTTGCTTCCTGCATCCTCACCTGCAAGAACATAGGTGGTCTTTTTGGAAACAGAGCCCGATGCCTTACCGCCGAATTTTTCAATAATTGCCTCTGCATCCTTTCTGCCGAATTTTGAAAGAGTGCCCGTAAGAACAAAGGTCATCCCTTTAAAGCGGTCATCCGCCTTTTCGGTAAGGCTTTTCATATTGAGCCCGAATGCTTTGAAATCATCAATAAGAGCAATTGTTTCGGGAAGAGAAAGGGTATCCTTAAGAGTTTTTGCGGAAATATCGCCCATACCGTCAATTTCCTTAATATCCTCTTCGCTTGCCATTAAAAGCGCATCCATTGTATCAAAATGATTTGCAAGTAATTTTGCCGCCTTTAATCCGATATGGTGAACACCTAAAGCGAAAATCAGCTTATATAAATCATTTTCCTTGGATTTCTCAATAGCCTCAATAAGATTGAGTGAGCTTTTTTCACCCATTCTTTCAAGGGAAACCAAATCCATAGGACTTAATCTGTAAATATCGGAAGCCTTGGAAATAAGCCTTTCATTAACAAGCTGTTCTAAAACTGCCTCGCCGAGACCCTCAATATCCATAGCATCTCTTGAACAGAAATGAATAAGCTTTCTGAGTAGCTGTGCAGGGCAATCGGGATTGATGCAACGGATTGCAACCTCGCCCTCCTCACGAACAACCCTACTGTTACAGGCAGGGCAATTTTCAGGATATTGATACTGCTCATTTTCCCCTGTATGCTCCTTAACGCAAAGCACCTCGGGAATAATATCGCCTGCCTTACGGACAATAATTTTATCGCCGACAGCAATGTTTTTTTCTTTGATAAAATCCGCATTATTGAGAGTTGCCCTTGAAACAGTTGTGCCTGCAAGAGTGATTGGCTCAAATATGGCAGTGGGAGTTAAAACACCGGTTCTGCCAACCTGAATTTCAACCTCTAAAAGCTTGGTTTCCTTTTCCTCAGGTGGATATTTGAACGCAACCGCCCACTTGGGGAATTTAGAGGTGCTTCCAAGCTCCTCTCGCATTGAGAAATCGTCCACCTTAATAACCGCGCCGTCAATATCAAAGGAGAGGCTTCCTCTGTTATCACCTATTGAATTTATGCAGTCAACAGCTTCATCAATGCTGTTGCAAAGGCTGTATTCAGGAACAGTTGAAAAGCCCAATTCGGAAAGGTAATCAAGGCTTTCCTTGTGAGAGTGAAGCTCCTTGCCCCCCTCCTTTTGCTGAATATTGAAAACGAAAATATCAAGCTTTCTCTCTGCAGTAATTTTCGGATTTTTCTGTCTTAATGAGCCTGATGCGGCATTACGGGGATTTTTAAATGCCTTTTCGCCCTTTAACTCTTGCTTTTCAACAAGCTCATCGAAGGAATCGTGGCTCATATAAACCTCACCGCGCACCTCAATATAGGGAAGAGCCTCTTTAAGCTTAAGGGGTACGGAGCGGATTGTTTTAACATTTCCCGTAACATCCTCACCCACATTGCCGTCACCTCGGGTTGAGGCTCTCACGAGTATGCCGTCACGATATTCAAGAGAGCAGGAAAGACCATCAATTTTCTGTTCAACAACATATTGCGCATCGGGGAAAACCTTTTTTACTCTTTCGTCAAACTCACGAAGCTCATCAGTTGAAAAAGCATCCTGAAGGCTCTCCATTCTTACAGTATGAACAACCTTTTCAAAGGTAGTGTCACTGCTTCCGCCTACTCTGTGAGTGGGCGAATCCTCCTTGAGCAGCTGAGGGAATTCCTCTTCAATAGCTGAAAGCTCCCGCATCATCATATCGTAATCATAGTCCGACACATCGCTTTCGTTACCCATATAATATTTGTCTATACAGTCATTAAGAATTGCAGTCAATTCCTCTGCCCTGTTTTTTGCAACATTAAAATCCATAAAAAACCACCTTGTAAAAGTAGTGCAAAAACCTATCATCCCTGTTTCATCTTTGATGAAATAGGGAGGGGGACCGCGTCAGCGGTGGTGGGTTGCCCCGTAAAGACAACCCTTCGTAAAAGTATTGCTAATAATTTTATCATATTATTTGACAAAACTCAACTCCAACAATATAATATACAAGAATATTTTTAAAGGAGAAAGCTATGAAAGAAAAGCTCAAAACCTGCCTCACCCTTTTTCTTACATTTCTTAAAATAGGTGCATTCACCTTCGGTGGCGGTTACGCTATGATACCCATTATAGAAAAAGAAATGGTAGAAAAGCACAAATGGATTACAAGCGAGGATATTCTTGATATTTTTGCTATTGCAGAAAGCACCCCCGGGCCTATTGCTATCAACTCTGCAACCTTTATCGGCTATAAAATCGGTGGTGTTTTCGGGTCTTTCTGTGCAACCTTCGGTGTTGTTCTCCCCTCTTTTACAATTATTTCAATAATCTCTCTCGTTCTTCGTGAATTCAGCGATATCAAGGTAGTTCAGTATGCCTTCAACGGCATCCGTGCAGGTGTTCTTGCGCTTATCATCAAGGCACTTTATTCAATGTATAAAAAAGCGCCCAAGGGTCTTTTCTCTTATATTCTTATGGGTGCCTCCTTCATTCTTGCCGCCTTCACAAATATCAATGTTATATTTGTAATCATCGGTTGTGGTGTTGCAGGTCTTGTAAATTCCCTCATTATCAGAAGGAGGGTTAAGGAATGAGCATATTTTTAGAATTATTTTTAACATTTTTTAAAATCGGTCTTTTCACCTTCGGTGGCGGCTACGCAATGCTCCCTCTTATAAAGGAAGAGGTTCTCGCTCATAAATGGATGGAGCTTGAAGAGGTTATCAACTTTATCGCCATAAGCGAAAGCACCCCCGGTCCCTTTGCCATCAACTGTGCAACCTACGTGGGTATGGAAACAGGTGGCATTTTAGGTGCAGTCTGCGCCACATTGGGAGTTGTTCTCCCCTCTTTTATTGTTATTCTCTGCGTTGCAAGGTTTTATAAGCAATTCAAGGAAAGTAAAATTGTTTCTTCTGTTATGACAGGTCTTCGCCCTGCGGTTATCGGTCTTATAGGCTCTGCCCTTGTTTCAATGGTAATGACAGTTTTTCTCCCCAACGGATTTGATTTCACAAGCATAGCAATCCCTGATTTGCTTGTATCTTTAGCAATCGCCTTTATTATGACAATTCTTGTTTTCAAAAAAGTTCATCCCATCATAATTATCGTGCTTTCTGCAGTCATAGGTATAATTTCCGGGTATTTGCTTAATTAGTGCAATAATTATCATCCCTGTTTGCTCCAGCAAATAGGGAGGGGGACCATTCTTAAATAAGTTATATTATTTTGGTGAGTGTATTTCGGGTAAATATACTCACCTTTATTTTATGTTCGGACGGAATGGTGGTGGGTTGCCCCGTTCCCTCTTTACATCGTTGATGAGGGACATAATAGATTTTCTTTATGGTTTTAACTGAATTAAGAGAATTTAAAATTTTTAATAACAATTATTGTCGGTAGATAACAGTTAACTTGTAATTTATTATTGCGTTACTTCTACAAAGGGTAATCTTTACGGGGCAACCCACCACCATCGCAAGCGATGGTCCCCCTCCCTATTCGGCAAGCCGAACAGGGATGATAAGAATTGCACTACTTTTACTTTTCGTCTTACTTTGCATTTTATCTAATTCTGTTTTCCCTATTTATAAATAATATATAGATTTCGACAAAACTTTCACACACCAATAGTTTTTTGTTGATAATCGTAATATTTTAGTATATAATGTTGTCGATTATCAGAAAGGGTGGATACCAATGAAAACAGTAACAGAATATTTCGGTTGTGATGTATTTTCCGCATCTGTTATGAAGGAGCGTTTACCTGCAGAGACTTATGCAGAATTAGAGCGTACTCTTGAAACAGGTCATCGTCTTGATTTAGATGTTGCAAACGTTATTGCCAATGCTATGAAGGATTGGGCAATTGAAAAGGGTGCAACTCACTATACCCATTGGTTCCAACCCCTTACAGGCGTTACTGCCGAAAAGCACGACAGCTTCATCACCCCCACCAAAGATGGCGGTATTATAATGGAATTCTCGGGCAAAGAGCTTGTTAAAGGCGAGTCCGATGCATCCTCATTCCCATCAGGTGGTCTTCGTGCAACCTTCGAAGCTCGTGGCTACACTGCCTGGGACCCTACCTCTTTTGCATTCATTAAAGATGGTGTTCTTTGCATTCCCACCGCTTTCTGCTCCTATGGTGGCGATGCTCTCGATAAGAAAACACCTCTTCTTCGTTCAATGGAAGCAATCAACAAGCAGACTCTCCGCATTTTAAAATTATTCGGTAATACAGATGTTGTTTCAGTTAAAACAACTGTTGGTCCCGAGCAGGAATATTTCCTTGTTGACAAGGATGTTTTCAACAAAAGAAAAGACCTTGTTTACACAGGCAGAACCCTTTTTGGCGCAAAGCCTCCCAAGGGTCAGGAGCTTGACGACCACTATTACGGTGCTATCAAGCCTCGCGTTCAGGCATTTATGGCAGAGCTTGACGAGGAGCTTTGGAAATTAGGCGTTCTCGCTAAAACCGAGCATAACGAGGCAGCACCTGCACAGCACGAGTTAGCACCCATATACGCCACAACAAATATTGCAACCGACCATAACCAGATTACAATGGAAGCAATGCAGAAAATTGCTAAAAAGCATGGTATGGTATGCCTTCTTCACGAAAAGCCCTTTGCAGGTGTTAACGGTAGCGGTAAGCATAACAACTGGTCTATTTCCACTAACACAGGCGCAAACCTTCTCGAGCCCGGTGAAACTCCTGCAGAAAATGCACAGTTTTTACTTTTCCTTTGTGCAGTAATCAAAGCGGTTGACGATTATCAGGATTTACTCCGTATTTCAATTGCTTCCGCAGGTAACGACCACCGTCTTGGTGCTCAGGAGGCACCACCTGCAATTGTTTCAATGTTCCTTGGCGAAGAGCTTAACGCCGTTCTTGATGCAATTGAAAATGACGAAAGCTACGGCTCAAAGAAAAAAGAGGTTCTTAAGGTTGGCGTTCACGTTCTTCCCCGTTTCCCCAAGGATTCAACCGACAGAAACAGAACATCACCCTTTGCATTCACAGGTAACAAATTCGAGTTCCGTATGTTAGGCTCATCTGCTTCCGTTGCAGGTCCTAACACAACTCTTAACACTGCAGTTGCAGAGGTTCTCTCTCAGTTTGCGGACGAGCTTGAAAATGCAGAAAGCTTTGATTCCGCAATTGAAGCTCTTATCAAGAGAGTTATCAAGGAGCATAAGAGAATTATTTTTAACGGCAACGGCTATGACGATGCCTGGGTTAAGGAAGCAGAAAAGAGAGGTCTTCTCAATCTTAAAACCACTCCCGACTGTCTCCCCTATATGCTTCATAAAAAGAACATCGACCTTTATACAAAGCACGGTGTTTACAGTGAAGCAGAAATCAAGGCTCACTATGAAATCAAAAACGAAAAATACTGCAAATACCTTAACATTGAAGCTCTCACAATGATTGATATGACAAAGAAGGATATTCTCCCCTGTGTCAGCCGTCAGGTCAGTGAGCTTACTGCTACAATTCTTGCAAAAAGAGCGGTTGGCGAATATATTGACACCACCTATGAGGAAGCCGTTGCAAAGGAGCTTTCAGGTCTTTCAAAGGAAGCCTTCGGTGCAGTGAATGAATTGGAAAAGCTTTCAAGAGAGGTTAAGGAAATCAAGGAAAGCGATGCCGCCGCAATGTTCTATAAAAACAGAATTATTCCTGTTATGGAGCACCTGCGCTTCGCAGTTGACTGCGCAGAATCCCTCTGCCCGACAGACAAATGGTGCTACCCGTCTTATGGAGAATTACTCTTTAGTGTGAGATGAGTAAATTAATGTTTTGCTTTGCAAAACATATCATTCGCGAAGCGAATATCATGCCGAAGGTATATCATCCGTCGCAGACGGATATCATTTCTAATGATATATTGCCTGACGACAACATGATATGAAACAAGTTTCATGATATATTTTCTGCGAAAATATGATATACACCTTCGGTGCATGTCGGGGAAGCTTCGCTTCCAAACATTATGTTGTTTATTCTGACAACAACTTTTTCACTTTACATTTAACTAAACACCACACAAAAAGGATTCAGGACAATAAAATGTCTTGAATCCTTTTCTTTGTTTATAATAGCCGTGCGCAGCACCCGAAACTTGCCACTTTCCACTTTCAATTTTCCACTTAAATAATATATTCTTTATATTTCTCCAAAGCAAAAATCTCCGCCGTTATATCAAGCAAAAGTCCATCTGCGGTATATTCCTCGGAATGAACAACACCTGTTTTTCTGAGCTCTGCGCCAACCCCACCCATTGAGAAGGGGAGAAGAATTTTAACTCTTTTTCTTGTGGGGGGAAGAGCATCCTTAACTGCCTCAAGAAGCTGGGGAAGACCCTCGCCTGTTCTGGCAGAAACACGGACAGATTTCCCCATAGGAATTGAAATATCATTGACAAGGTCGCATTTGTTGAGGACTGTGATTATAGGCTTATCACCACAGCCAAGCTCTTCAAGCAAATCCATTGTCACCTTGTAATGCTCTGCACATTCATCATTTGAAGCATCGCAGATATTAAGAATAACATTGGCGTTAACCGCCTCATCAAGAGTGGATTTAAACGCCTCAACAAGCTTGTGAGGAAGCCTTCTGATAAATCCGACCGTATCAATTAAAAGAACACTGCTTCCGTCAGGAAGAGTCAAGGCTCTTGCAGTTGGGTCAAGGGTTGCAAAAAGCTTGTTTTCCGCAAGCACACCTGCATCTGTGAGAGTGTTCATAAGAGTTGATTTACCTGCATTTGTGTAACCCACAAGAGCAACAGTAATAACTCCGTCCTTTTTTCTTCTTTCTCTGTGACGGGCTCTTCTTTCTTCAAGCTCCTTCAAATCATCAGAAAGAGCAGAAATTCTGCGTCTTATATGACGGCGGTCTGTTTCAAGCTTTGTTTCACCGGGGCCACGAGTACCGATACCGCCACCAAGACGGGACATAGAAGCACCCTTACCGCCCAAACGAGGTAAAGCGTATTTTAACTGCGCCAACTCAACCTGTAATTTACCCTCACCCGATAAAGCACGGGAAGCAAAAATATCAAGAATAAGAGTTGTTCTGTCAATAACTCTTGTGTCGGTAATTGTTTCAATATTCTTCTGTTGTGCGGGAGTTAATTCACCATCAACTATAACTAAATCAGGCTTTTCATTTTCGCAGTATTCTGCAAGTTCTTCAAGCTTACCTCGACCAAGATATGTGCCCGCCTCGGGCGACTCTCTTTTCTGAGTCATTTCGCAGATAACCTCTGCCCCTGCAGTGCGGGCAAGCTCAGAAAGCTCAAGAAGAGATGAGTCAACATCAAACTCGCCTGTGTCAACCGACACAAGCACCGCCCTCTCCTGTTCAATTTTATTTTCAAAAAGTTCCATAAGTTCACCAATTATTTCAGTTTATTCGCTTAATAAAGTATATCATAGTTTTTATATTTTTCAAGATTTAAAAGTAATGTGAGCCACCAGTCACCAGTCGCCAGATGCCAAAGCTTCGCGATACTTTTACATTTCCTATGGCACAGGCAAGCCAGTGCCTTACGGGTTTGATGGTTTAAGTAAACATATCAGATAGGGTCGTAACTGTAAGGTATAGGCTTGCCTATACCACATAATAAACTACGATAGTGCATTTTTATAATGATGACCGCAGATCCCGAAACTTTCAATTTTCCACTATCAACTTTCCACTTTTATAATTGCCGTGCGCAGTACCCGACATTCCTCACTACTCACTCCTAACTATTTTGTAATTTTCAAAGCAAAAAAGCTAATAATATATTTATGATTAAACAAAATTTATTTAAACTCACCGCAATAACAGCCACAATAATATTCTTCCTTCTCACCGGAGCAGATATGTATCTTAAAACCTATGGTGACATTACCCAACACCCTGCAACTGATAAACAAATAGCAGAAATCGAAAAATTAAGTGAAATTTATAAAAAAGATAAAACGGAAATCCGTATTATGACATATAATTTACTTTCGGACTCCATAGGCTTTGAGGGTTCACCCGCTGAAAATCGTGCAGATGCAGTCTGCAAAATCATAAACGGAATTGCGCCCGATGTATGTGCTTTTCAGGAAACAAGCAGAAAATGGTTTGCCTGCATTTTTAATAATACAGATTATAAATTCATTCATCCTGTTCGCTCTGCACTTTTCCCAACTATGACAACTCTAGCCTATAACCCCAAAACAGTAAATCTTATAGCATTTGGCGAACAGGTTTTTAAAAACGGCAGTAACTCCCCTCTTCGCAGAATGGTATGGGGAGTTTTCCGTCATAAAAAAACAGATAAAATTTTTGCAGTTGTGAATACTCATTTCAGCTTAAGCAATTCACCTTTTAACGACAACACAACCCCATTAACCCAGGCCCTTGAATTAATAACACTATCCAAGGATTTGAAAAACCTTTTCAATTGCCCTGTTTTTCCTTTGGGAGATTTCAACACCCATAAATCAACAAAGAAAACTCCCTCGCCTATTTATGACATTCTTTCAACTGCTTTTCAGAACACACAAAACCTGGCAAAAATCGTTTCCCACGGTGAAAGCACCAATAAAAAAACACTTTTCATAGACCATATTTTCTCTTTCGGGGATGCCGAAATCATCCGACACACCACCCTTTCTCAAAAGTCCTTCAAGGAATTAAGCGACCATTACCCCGTTTTTTGCGATATTTTTATATAATAATTCGGAAATATTGTTAATTTTTTGTTGACTTTAACTCCATTTTTTGTAAAATATTATTAATGAGTATATTTTGTACTTAAAAGGAGAGATAATAATGGATTTAAGTAAGATTATTGAAGCAAAGGGCAAGGCTGCCCAATATATGATTGATGAAATCACATATATTTGCAATACCTTTGAAAAAAGATGCCCCGGCTCAAAGGGTGAAAAACAGGCTTGTGAATATGCAGTTGAAAAAATGAAGGAATTGGGATGCGACAGAGCTTTTGTTGAAAGCTTTAAAGAGAACCCCGGTTCATTCTTCGGCTGGATTTATTTCACAATCACATTCTGCTTTTTAGCACTTCTTTCATATTTCTTTGTTCCTGCCTTATCAATCGTATTTATTGCAATGGGTCTTGTTATCTGCTTCCTGCAGTTCGGTCTTTATAAGAAATTTGTTGACAAATTCTTTCAGGAAAAAACAGGTCATAATGCAACCGGCTTCAAAAAACCCACCGGCGAAGTAAAAAGAAGAATTATCTTCGTTGGTCACGCTGATGGCGCATGGGAATGGCCCTTTAAATATAAATTTACATATTTAGGCTTTGATATTCATATGATGGTTTGCTTCCTTGGTGCTTTCTATACACTTGCTATCGCTATTTTAAAAATAGCAGGAGTTCTTGAAGGCACTCTTGCAACAAAGCTGGGTCTCATTGCCCTTGTTTTTGTACCATTCTGGTTTGGTCTTTACTTTATGTGGAACCGCAACAAAACTGTTGATGGCGCTAACGATAACCTTTCAGGCTGCTACATCGGTATGGGTATCCTCAAAGCTCTTCAGGATGAAGGCATTGAGCTTGAAAACACAGAAATCGGTGTTATTTTCACAGGTAGTGAGGAAGCAGGTCTCCGTGGTGCAATGGCTTGGAGCGAAGCTCACAAGGACGAAATGAATGATGTTCCTACATTCATTTATTCTTACGACACAATAACACAGTCGGAAGAGCTTATGGTTAACTATCGTGACCTTAATGGTACTGTTAAGGTTGATAAGGATGTTTCCGATTTGTTTATGGAAGCTTGTGAGGAATTGAATATTCCTTGTAAAAAAGGTATGGTTCCCCCTCTCGGCGGTGCAACAGACTCAGCAGCTTTTGCTCAGGCAGGTCTCAGAGCAACAGGTGTTACTGCTCTTAGCCACGCTCTCCCCGATTTCTATCATACAAGACTTGACACTCCCGATGCTCTCAACAAGGAATGCCTTGAATTATGCTACGCAGCAAGTGTTAAGGTTCTTGAAAAATTCGATAACGGAGCAAAACAATAATTCATAATTCGTAATGCGTAATTCGTAATTAAGCTCGCAAAAATTTAACAATTTCATAAAACTAAAAGCTTCAAGACACAACAATTGTCCTGAAGCTTTTTCTTTCAGCATTAATCATTTTCACTCTTATTTTTTAACAAAAAACAAGAAATAAAAAGTTAATGCTTGAATTAATTAATAAAATGTTTGGAAGCGAAGCTTCCCCTTTAATTACGCATTACGCATTACGCATTACGCATTATTTGCGTAGCAAATCTACACGCTCTTGCATACGCCTCAGTAACATATTCTTCAATGCTCATTTTCGCATATTTATCATTCTCGTGTCTGTTTGGTTTTGATGATTTGTTAAGCTCAAATGTTAAAATGCCATCATAACCGCATTTTGCAATTCTTTTTGCATTGTAATCCCAATCAGCAATACCATCAAAGGGTAAAAGGTGTAAATCATCGTGCCAGAAAATTCTGCCGTTGAAATCCTTAACACCTAAATTATCGTTAATATGGGTAGCATATAATTTATGACCGAAAAGAGCCAATAAATCTTCACTGAAATTATAGCACATTTCGTGACCCGAATCCCAACAGAAGCCCATTGCTTCTCTGTGACCATATCTTTCAAAAAGTGCCTTTAAATATTCAATACCTTCTGTGTTTTCAAAAGCGATTTTAACGCCGATTTTCTCTGCATAGTCGATTACCTCGCCATAATTCTTAAGACCGAATTCGGTGGGCTTATATTCAACATCAAACCCAACAAAAACATGGGAAACAAGAACGGGCACATTATACTCTTTACAAAGGTCAAGACAATGCTTTAATTCTTCAACACCTTTCCGGGCATCTTCCGCTTCATTCTCGTCCCACATGTCCTGACAGTAACCCCAGGGCGCATGAATGGACTGAAAAATCATATTTTCCTCTTTGGCAACTCTTGCGCATTCAGAGATTTCCTCGTCCATCCCCTCTTGCCAGAGAACAAAGAACCCCTCAAAGCCTGTTTTCTTAAATAACCTTATCTGCTCGGGCAAACTAATCCCGTAAGATTTACTCGCCGAAAGGCAAAGCTTTTGTTTATACATAAAACCACTCCAATATATAAAAGTATTGCGAAATTTATCATCCCTGTTTGCCCTTGGGCAAATAGGGAGGGGGACCGCGTCAGCGGTGGTGGGTTGCCCCGTCCCCTCTTTTCTTTGTAAAAGTATCGCAAATTTTTAATGCTTCTCCGTCATTTTCATAAAATACCCTGCAGTTTCATCGGGTGGTGTTCTCATACCCTCTTTCACCCACCACATAACAGTTTCTGAAAAGCTTCCTACAAGGTGGTTTAAAAGAAATTCATCAGGTACATCAATTTTAAAATATGAAATATGCTCTTGGAAAACTGCTCTTAAATGCTTTTTAAAATAATCCATAAAAAGCTCACTACTGTCAGAAAGAAGAATTCCGGTTAAATCCTTCTTGTCTTCTTTTATATGCCAGAGAATGTGAGTCAGCTTTCCTTCAAGCTCCCCGTCTTTATTCACCCAAGGGCAAGGGTCTTTTTCAAAAATATGGTAAAATAAATCCTCGCACAAGGCATCAAGTAATAGTTCTTTTGTTTCAAAATGAGCATAAAAGGTGCTGCGACCAACATTTGCCTCATCAATAATTTCCTGAACGGTAATTCTGTCATAACGCTTTTTGCTCAAAAGCATTTTAAATGCAGAAAAAATTGCCATTCTTGTTTTCATTTGCCGTCTGTCCATTTTTCACCTCAAAATCGAACAAATTATCGAAAATGTTCAATAAAATATATTAACAGCCTTTTGTTTATTGCTAAATTCTATTTCACCGTATATTATAGTTACAGAACAATATGTTCACTAAAATATATTATATACTTTATTTTTATTTTTTCAAGGAGAACCTTATGAAATCCCCAAAACGAATACTTATGGCATTTTTATTGAACCTATCCTTTGCAGTGTTAGAATTTATCGGTGGTGCTTTTACGGGCAGTATCGCTATCATTTCCGACTCTGTCCACGATTTAGGCGACAGTGTCAGCATCGGCATTTCCTATTTTCTTGAAAAGAAAAGCAAGAAAAAGCCTGACGACAAATACACCTACGGTTATTTAAGATATTCCGTCCTTGGCAGTCTGATAATGAATGCTATCCTCATTACAGGCTCTGCTTTTGTTATAAAAAATGCCGTTGAAAGAATTATAAACCCCGTAGAAATCAACTACAACGGTATGCTTATTTTTGCAATATTCGGAGTGGTTATTAACCTGATTGCTGCAGTTGCCACCCGTGATAGCGACTCCCTTAACGAGAAAGCAGTCAGTCTTCATATGCTTGAGGATGTTTTAGGCTGGGGCATTGTGCTTATTGGCGCAATTGTTATGAAATTCACCGACATAACTTATATTGACCCCATAATGTCCATAGGCGTTGCGATTTTCATTCTTGTCCACGCCTTTAAAAGCTTCAAGGATATCTATTATATTTTCTTTGAAATAACTCCCGAGGGCATTGAAGCAGAGGAATTAATCCATCATTTAAAGGAAATTGACGGTGTTCTTGATGTTCACCATCTTCATATAAGAACTCTCGACGGCATTAACCATATTGCAACACTTCATATTGTAACCTCTTCTTCCTTTGCAGATGTCAAAAAAGCAGTAAAGAAAGAATTAGCAGAGCACGGCATTTCCCATACAACAATAGAAATCGAAACACCCGAGGAAGAGTGTGAGGACTTGGTTTGCAAACCGAACCATAGTGAGCATAGTCATAGTCATTCGCACCATCATCATTAAATAAAAATGCAGAATTCAAAATGCAAAATGCAGAATTATCGGGGAAGCTTCGCTTCCAAACATTATATTTTGTATTCGTAGCTAAAACTGATTTTGCTTAGTTCACTTGGATATAAATGAAAAACAAGCAGAATAATTAGCTGTTTTTCTATAATTTTTGAAATTGCCGTGCGCAGCACCCCAACGCTGGCGACTGGTGGCTGGCGACTGGCGACTGGAGACTTATAATGCCGTGCGCAGCACCCGACACTTTGCGCTTTGCGTTCTGCGCTCTGCACTTAAAACAACCTCTTGACATTTAAAATTCTTATGCTAAAATATACAACTGTTGTTATAGATATTTATATAATATATACAAAGAAAGAAGTAATACTATGCACTCAACTCCCGAGGTACTTTTAACCCTATCAATCGCTCTTTTATCGGGACTTTTGCTTTCCCGTGTTGCTAAAAAAATGGGGCTTCCTGCAGTTACAGCATATCTTGTAGCAGGAGTAATAATCGGACCCTTCTGCCTTGGCAGATTAGGCTTCGGCTTTAATGAAGAGTATAATCCCCCACAGTATTATTCAATACTATGCGATTTAGCATTAGGCTTTATCGCATTTGCAATCGGTAACGAATTCCGCCTTGCTCAGCTTAAAAAGATTGGTAAGCAGGCAACCGTAATTGGTATTGCACAAGCATTTGTTACAACCGTTGTTGTAGACATTGCACTTATTGCCCTTTCATTTATTTTGCCCGAGGGTTATCTCCCCCTTCCTGCAGCGATTATTCTTGGTGCAGTTGCAACTGCTACCGCACCTGCAGCAACCTTGATGGTTGTTCGTCAGTACAAGGCAAAAGGTCCCGTTACCAATATTCTTCTTCCTGTTGTTGCCCTTGATGACGCAGTCGGTCTTGTAGTTTTCGCAGTTTCTTTCGGAGTTGCAGGAGCAATCAACACGGGAGCAATCGATGTTATTTCAATGATTGTAAACCCCGTTTTAGAGGTTGTTTTATCAATTGCTTTAGGTGCAGTAATGGGCTTCTTGTTCACCATTTGTGAGCAATTTTTCCATTCCCGTTCAAAGCGTATGGCAATTTCCGTTACATTTGTAATGCTCACAGTTGCAATTTCTTCAATGAAATTTGAAATCGGCAGCATACATATTGCCTTTTCAAGCCTTTTAGCTTGTATGATGTTAGGTACAATCTTCTGCAATATCTGCGATTTCTCAGAAGAGCTTATGGAAAGAGCAGACCGTTGGACAACGCCCCTTTTAGTTCTCTTCTTTGTTATAAGCGGTGCAGAGCTTGATTTATCAGTATTTAAAAACTGGATTTATATTGTTATAGGCGGAGCATATATTATCTTCCGTTGCATCGGTAAATATTACGGTGCTCGCTTCAGTGCAAAGGCTACAAAATGCGATGATAATATTGTTAAATATCTTGGTATCACCCTTTTCCCGCAAGCAGGTGTTGCCTTGGGTATGGCAAGTCAGGCACTTGAATTCGGTGGGGAAATCGGCACACTTGTTCAGAGCATCACCCTTTTCTCTGTTCTTATTTATGAGCTTGTGGGACCATACCTTACAAAGGTTGCCCTTACCAAAGCAGGCGATATTGTGCCTCACGGCAAAACAAGTGCCCGTGAGGAAGCAAAAATCAGATTGCAGGAAAGCGACAGCCCTAAGAATAACAAGAAAGCATAAAAACAGGTCGGTTTACATTCAAAGTAAACCGACCTGTTAATTTTACTTATCTTTTCGGGAAACCGCTTCGCCTATTGCACGGAAAAGCGAGTCTTCTTCTGTTGATGGCAAATCGCAGTTATAATGCCAGACCATCACACCGCCATAGCCGTTATTAATAGCATATTCTGTTTTCTTTTCAATAACATCAGGAGTGTTGAACCAGAAATCCTTATCGGTTTCAGGGCAATGATACCATCCGTCTTCGTTAATTTCTTTATAGTAACCATTATAGCCGTACCAAAAGGCTCCCATATCAGTAGGTCTTGAATAAAATGGTAAACCAACATTGATTTTGTTCCTGTCTATACTGCCGAAATCAGCATTTTCAAGACGAGCTATAATATCTTCGTAAGTAGCGTGTTTTCCGTCAGCGTCATTATAATCATAAGCCATCAGCTCAAGTGAATCAATTGCCTTTGCCGCTTTTTTGGTAAACCCTATATTCCACTCAACCCCTGAAACGCCCAAGGTATAATCACCCAATTTCTCATCCAAAGAAACAAGGAATTTGTTGTAATTACGCCATGCTTTAGAGGAAAGTGGGTATTCATAATCAAAATGAACTCCGTCAAAATCATATTCATCAAGAACATCAACAATATTTTTCTCTAAAACACCACTTTTAAAGGCTTTATTGTGCTCATCACTCTGAGCTTCCATCTGCTCTTCCCAGACATCCGACTCTGTAGTACCGCGCGGTCCTAAAAGATTAAGAGTAATTTTAACATCTCTTTCCCCAATCGCCTTACGAATGTTTTTAAGTGCAGTTTCAAGCTTTTCTTTTTCTAATATCACTTCACCTTTTTCGTTAAAGGATGCGCATTCGAAAAGAATAACGTTTGTAATAATATCAAAATCCTCAGAATAAATACTGCCTTTCTCCTGAACATAATCTCCGCGGATATAGGCTACAACCTTGAAATCTTCCGTCCGTTCTTCAACTTCTTTTGAGCAACCCGAAAACCAAGAGAATGCGATGACAATAGTCAGAAACATTATCACTTTTTTTATAAAATTATTTTTCAATTTCATTATATATCACTCTTTAATTCTTCACTTATTTATGTGAAATATTGAAGGAACAAAATCCTTTGCTTCATTGCTTTTACTTTGAACAATAAACAGCTCTATAACATGAATTGATGCAATTGTGCAGATTAATGCCATCCATATTGTGCCGTCAAAAAACTTCATTGCCACAGGCAAAACAAAAACCACTCCGCCAAAAATTTTACCTATATATGTGTGTGGCAAATATAATTTATTAAAACGCTTTTTAGATACAAATGAACAAGCACCGAAAAGAATGCCGGCACCTAAAATCCAAACAAAAATCCATAGCGGAACAAGTTTGTTTTTTATTAGGATTTTAGTCAACGCAAGATATGTTCCCACATCTCCCACCGTATCGAGAGTTGCACCAAGAGTGCTTGAACTGTTGGTTTTTCTTGCAATGGGACCATCAATCAGGTCAGTAAATCCGCAAAGGACATAAATCACAAGAAAAAATGTTGTAATATCCTTGCAGAAAAAAAGCACAATCGCGCCTATAATCCTGCTGGAGGTTACTATGTTTGCCAAATGCTTTTTCATAAAAACACCCACTTTGTGTTAAGCTGTTTATGGCTAGAATTTTAACACAAAAAATTTTTTTGTTCAACAACAAAATCAATTTTTAAATTATTCTTAATATTTAATAGACAACAAATAAAATTTGTGATAATATTCTGTAGTAATGTAGAATGAACCCTATCATCCCTGTTTCATCTTTGATGAAATAGGGAGGGGGACCGCGTCAGCGGTGGTGGGTTGCCCCCTACACTCTACACTTTGTTGATTAGTGTAACGATTTTAGAAAGGATGCTACAATATGAAAGACCTTACAAAATACCACGGAATAATCCCCGCTTTTTACGCATGTTATGATGACGAGGGAAATGTATCTCCCGAAAGAACAAAAGCCTTTGCAAAATTCCTTTTAGATAAAGGTGTTAAAGGGCTTTATGTTTGCGGTTCATCAGGCGAATGTATTTATCAGAGCAAGGAAGAAAGAAAGCTTATTCTTGAATCCGTTATGGAAATTGCAAAAGGCAAAATGACAATTATCGCTCATGTTGCTTGCAACAGCACTGCAGATTCAATGGAGCTTGCCGCTCATGCAGAAAGCCTCGGCGTTGATGCAATTGCTTCAATTCCCCCTATTTATTTCAAGCTTCCCGAGGAATCTATTGCTCAGTATTGGAACGATATTTCCTCTGCTGCTCCCAATACAGATTTCGTTATTTATAACATTCCTCAGCTTGCAGGCGTTTCTCTTACAATGACTCTCTTCAAGGAGATGCTTAAAAACCCCAATGTAATCGGTGTTAAGAACTCTTCAATGCCCACTCAGGATATTCAGATGTTCAAAGCCGAGGGTGGCAAGGATTTCGTTGTTTTCAACGGACCCGATGAGCAGTTTGTTGCAGGTCGCGCAATCGGTGCAGAAGGCGGAATCGGTGGTACATATGGCGTAATGCCCGAGCTTTTCCTTAAAGCAGATGAGCTTATCAAAGCAGGTAAGCTCCAGGAAGCAAGAGAAATTCAGTATGCAATAAATGAAATCATTTATGCAATGTGCGCTTGCAATTGCAATATGTATGCAGCTGCAAAAGAGGTTCTTCGTCTTCAGGGTATCGACATCGGTGATGCAAGAAAGCCTCTGGCTCAGCTCAAAGAGGAAAGCAAGCCCCTCGCAGCAAAAGTAAATCAGATGATTACCGAAGCAAAAGCAAAATTTTGCTGATAGAAAATAATAAAAATGTATTTCGACGACCTTAAAATCGGTATGGCAGTGGAAATCCCGCCTGCTCTTATCGAGAAAGAAAAAATGTTGGCTTTCGCCCGTGATTATGATAACATTCCACTTCATACCGATGAGGAATATGCAAAAGCCACCATCTTTGGCGGACTTATTGCCCCGGGTGTTATGTCCTTTATGTCTGTATGGGCAAAATATCTTCAGGTAGATTTTTTCGGCAAGGAGCTTCTTGCAGGAAAATCAACAAAAATTGAGTGGTTAGCACCCGTTTTCCCTGATGATGTTTTAACAGGAAAGGCAACAGTAACAAATCTCACAAAAAGGAACAAAAAAAACGGAATTGTTGAAATAACAATCAATGCTTATAACCAAAAGGATGAGCTTGTTCTCACAGATGTTACCGAGGCTATTGTGAAATGTAAAGCTATATAACAAATGCAAAATAATTACAAAAAATTGTTGACAATATATTTTTTTGGTGTTACAATCGCAAGGTAAATGCATTTGAGCAGAAAATAGTAGGCTGGAAAGAATCTTAAGAGAGTTGCCGGTTGGTGCAAGGCAATGAGGGCGTCCTTCTCGAATTCCTTCTGTTAGCAGTGCGCTGAACAAGAATAATCTTAAGTAGGATGCAACGGGTGTTCCCGTCATAGAACTAAGGTATAGCCAGTACCTGACAAGGTTGTTATCGTGAGATAGCAACAAACTGAGGTGGTACCACGGGATTGTTTATTTCTCGTCCTCTGTATTCCCTATCGGAATGCGGAGGGCGTTTTTTATTTTTATTTAACCCTACATTCCGAATCATTCCCCAAATCAGAAAGGATGATTAAAATGCCACAGAATTATTTTCAAAAAGAAATCGAAACAATGTCACGCGAGGAAATGAAAAAGCTTCAATCCGAAAAGCTTGTCAAGCAGGTTAAGCACGTTTATGAAAATGTGCCCTACTACAAAAACCTTATGGATGAAAAGGGCGTTAAGCCTGAAGATATAAAGGGAATTGATGACCTTCATAAGCTCCCCTTCCTTACAAAAGCAGACTTAAGAGATGCTTATCCCTACGGTCTTCTTGCAAAGCCTCTTAAGGACTGTGTTCGTATTCACTCAACATCAGGAACAACAGGTCGCCGTGTTGTTGCCTTCTATACTCAGAAAGATATTGACCTTTGGGATGATTGCTGTGCCCGTGCAATTGTAGCCGCAGGCGGAAGCAACGAGGATGTTTGCCAGGTAGCTTATGGCTATGGCCTTTTCACAGGTGGCTTCGGTCTTAACGGTGGCTCACAAAAGGTTGGTTGCCTTACTCTTCCCATGTCATCAGGTAACACAGAGCGTCAGGTTCAGTTTATGACCGACCTTAGCGCAACAATTCTCTGTTGCACCCCCTCCTACGCTGCATATATAGGAGAATATTTAAAAGAACAGGGCTACAAGCCTGAGGATATTCCGTTAAAAGCCGGCATCTTCGGTGCAGAGCCCTGGACAGAGGAAATGAGACAGAATATTCAGAATACCCTGGGCATCAAGGCTTATGATATTTATGGTCTTACTGAAACCACAGGTCCCGGTGTTGCCTTCGAGTGCTCAGAGCAGACAGGTATGCATGTAAACGAAGACCATTTCTATGCAGAAATTATTGACCCCGACACAGGCGAGGTTCTTCCCGAGGGCTCAAAGGGTGAGCTTGTTTTCACATCTCTTGATAAAGAGGCTTTCCCGATGCTTCGTTACCGCACCCGTGATATCTGCGTTCTTTCCCGTGAAAAATGCTCCTGCGGTCGTACCCTTGTAAAAATGGCTAAGCCTATGGGCAGAACTGACGATATGCTCATTATCCGTGGCGTTAACGTATTCCCAAGCCAGATTGAAGCCGTGCTTCTTAAAGAGGGCTATGAGCCTAACTATCAGATTATCGTTGACCGTGTAAACAATAACGATACCTTTGAGGTTAACGTGGAAATGACGGCAGATAAATTCACTGATAAGGTCAGCGATATTCTCGGTATGGAAAAGAGCCTCGCAAACGCAATGAAGCTTATGCTCGGCATCAATCCTGCAGTTCACCTTGTTGCACCTAAGAGCATCGCCCGTAGCGAAGGCAAGGCAGTCCGCGTTATAGACAAAAGAAAGCTTATATAAGAGAGAGAGGCGTTTTTAGTTATGGCAATCAAGCAATTAACAGTATTCGTTGAAAATAAGCAAGGTACAGTTGTTTCAATTACAGATACACTTTCCAGGCACAACATAAACCTCAGAGCCCTTTCTATTGCAGAAACTCAGGATTTCGGCATACTCCGTCTTATTGTAAATGACGAAGAAAAAGCAGAAAAGATTCTTACAGAAGAGGGCTATCTTATTAAAATCACCGATGTTGTGGGTGTTAAAATCGGTGATGCTCCCGGTAAGCTTACAGAAGCATTAAAGGTTCTTAACGAAAAACAAATCAACATTGAATACCTCTATGCTTTTATGGCTCGTACAGAAAAGCACGCCTATGTTGTTATTCGTGTTGAAGATAATGACTCAGCAGAAAGTACCCTCGAAAATGCAGGCTTCCATCTCATAACCAAGGAAGACATCTGTAAGATATAAAACCTGATACATAAATCAAATTAACCGGGCAGATTCCGTTGAACAGAATCTGCCCGGTGTTCTTTTAATTGACTTTTTCAGATTAGTATTATATATTAAAAATATAAATCTCAGAGGAGTGAATTTTATGTGGCAGATAATCAGAATTATTGTTTCGCTATTTATGATTTTTGAAACCGGCTTTGCAGGTATTCTTAACAGCGCAAGCCTCACACCCATTGAAATGCCTCAGGCAGAAACAAGGGAATATACTCAATATGTTGACCCGTTTATAGGAACAGGTGGAACACCCTGGACTGCAGGTATGCTCAGTCCTGCCGCTACTGTGCCCTTTGGCTCAGTCCGTCTCGGGCCCGACACAACCTTTGTCGGCGAGTCATACATAGTAAAAACAAACACCTCGGGCTATTACTATGAGCAGGCTCACATAAGAGGCTTCAGTCATTCCCGTCTTTCAGGAACAGGTGCAGAGGATTATCAGATGTTCCGCGTTACTCCCGGCATAGGTAATTCAATATCACATGCAATCCCCTATTCCCACGAATATGAAACCGCAGTACCCGGTTATTATGCGGTATATCTTTCATCCCTCGACTGCCTTGCGGAAATGACCGCAGATATTCACACAGGCATTCACAGATATACCTTCAACAATTCAAAGGATGCCCATCTTTATATTGATGTTACAAGCACTGCAGGTAACTATTCTGCAGGAAGCGGAAAAGTAAGCGTTGATGAAGATGGTGTAATCACAGGCTCATCAGTTATTGCAGCCGCCTTTTCATCAAGGCAGGAGGGTCTTTCTGTTTATTTTGCCGCTATTGCGGACCAACCTATAAAATCCTATGAAATCACAGGCAATGAAGAGGATTTAGGGCTTGACATTAATTTCGGCAACCTTAATAACCGACCTGTTGAATTAAAGGTTGGCATAAGCTATGTAAGCACCGAAAATGCTCTTGAAAATCTGAAGGCAGAGGCAGATAACCTCACCTTTGACGATGTAAAGGAAAAAGCCCTTGACGATTGGGAAAACGCCCTTTCTGTTATTGATATAACCGGCACTGATAAGGATATAAAAACAATATTCTATACCGCACTTTATCACAGTATGATAATGCCTACTAATTTCACCGATGTTAACGGCGAATACCTTGGCTTTGATAAAGAGGTGCACACTGCAGAGGGCTACACATACAGAACAGATATGTCCTTATGGGACACCGTAAGAACAACCCATTCACTTTATACTCTTATTGCACCCGAAATTCAGTACGACTGCCTCAACTCCCTTGTTGATATGGCAGAAAAAGGCGGAAATCTTCCCCGTTGGCCTATGGGTGCAGGCTATTCAGGCTCAATGCTGGGCGACCCTGCAAACATTTTAATCACAGAAAGCTACCTTAAGGGCTTTACTGATTTTGATGTTGAAACAGCCTATGAATATATGAAGCTGACCTCTGAAACAGAGGTGGAAAAGGCAGGCAGAGAATACCTTGACCTTTATAACAAATATGGCTATGTTCCCAACGACCTTGCAGAAGGTAATGAATCCGTTTCAAGAACAATCGAATATTCCTGGGAGGATGGCGCAATTGCCCGTCTTGCAGATGCTTTGGGCTATGAAGAGGATGCAACCAAATACTATGAAAAATCAATGTACTACAAAAATACCTTCAATCCCGAAACAAAGTATTTTCAGGGAAGGAATTCTGACGGCGAATTTGTTAAGGACTTTGACCCCAATGTAACCACCTTCTATGATGCAGTTCTCATTGAAAAGGTAGCAGATTGCTACTGCGAGGGCAGTGCAAGGCAATGGCGTTGGAATGCTTTGCAGGATATTGACGGAATGATTGAGCTTTTCGGAAGCAAGGAATATTTTGTAAGTGAGCTTCAGAGCTTTATGAATGATGCTTCCGCAGAGCGTGCCTCAGTAGACCCCGGTCACGGCTTCTGGATAGGAAATCAGCACGATATTCACACCCCCTATCTTTTCGCCAATGCCGGCAGACCTGACCTTACTCAGAAATGGGTGCGCTGGACATTGGAAAATCGTTTCAGCACAGATGTGAACGGACTTGACGGTAACGATGACGGCGGTACACTCAGCTCCTGGTATATCTTCTCTGCTATGGGCTTCTATCCCCTTGCAGGCACAGACAAATACTGGATTGGCTCACCCAATATCGACTCTGCAACCATAAATCTTCCCAACGGAAAAGAGCTGAAAATTGAGGCTGTGAATCAGGGTAAAGAGAATGTATATGTAAGCTCAGTAACCCTTAACGGCACCGAACTCACAGATACCTATATCACCCACAGTCAGCTTATGAATGGCGGAAAACTCTGCTTCACAATGAGCAACACTAAATAACAAAGCCACGAGGTGCATTGTTTATGGCAAGGATTACAACTACAAAAGCTCATTCAAGCGGTATCGCTTTAGGCGGTATCGGTGCAGGTAGCATAGAGCTTCTTCCCGATGGCGAATTCCATTCCTGGCTTATTGCCAATCAACCGAGGATAACCAAGGTATGCTTTGAGGATAAGGTTGATGATGGTGAAGGCAGTACAGGTGCCCTTTCCTTCTATGTCCGCGAAGCTAAAAGCAACGGCAAGCCCATTGTCCGTAAATTAGGTATGAAAACCGATGCAGATGACTTTTCATATCGTATGTTTGCATGGAACAAGCCCGTTGAAAAAATTGAATTTGACGGAAAATTTCCTATGTGCGACTTAGATTATATTGACAGCGCGTTATCCTGTAAGCTCAGTCTTAAAGCAATTTCTCCCCTTGTGCCTCATAACAGCGATGCTTCGTCAACACCCGGCTTTTATATGGATTTCACCATTGAAAACCCAACTGACAACGAGCTTCAGGTAAGCCTTCTGGGTACTCTTGTGCCTGATTTTGCCAACCGGAATGAAGGCAACAAAAACTCACTTCATAAGCTTTCTGACGGTGTGGGTATTCATATTGAGCCTGCTCAACGCTCTGACTCTGATTCCTGTGGCAACCTCTGCCTTTCAGTAAACGGTGACGGAGAAAAATCATATATCACTGCCGATTACTTTCGCTTTATGAGAGAGTTCATAGGCGAATCAAGACTCGGCGTAACTCAGGAATCCGTCTTGTTCGGCTTCAGAGAAAACGGCTCCTTACCAAAGACAGAAATCGGCACAAGACCTGAAGCATTACCTGAAAATCCTGAAGCGTTAAGTGATAATGAGCTTGACGCCTTGTGCCACAACGCAATAAGGTATCCCTTTGTTGCTTCCATACTCAATCGAATTAAATATTCTGATCCCCATTACCCTTCTTCAAGAGAAGAGAAGCTTGCTTTTCTTGATAACTGCTTCAACAAAAACAAAAGAAAGGGCACGGATTTTGGTGCATGTGCCCTTTGCTCTGAGGTAAGACTTAACCCCGGTGAAAAGAAAAATGTGCGCTTCATTCTCACCTGGTATTTCCCAAACCTTTATGCTCTTGACGGCGAAAAGCAGGGTCATTACTACGAAAATCTCTATAACAGCTCCTTAGATGCCAACAGATTTCTTGCGGATAATGGCAATATCTTTAAATCTGCCGTTGATTTTGCAGAGCTTCTGTATTCAACAGATTTACCCTTGGTCTATCCTGACTCCTGGTCATCGAACCTTTCCCCTCTGATTAAAAGCTCCGTTTATCTCAAAAACGGCAATTTCGGTCTTTGGGAGGGTCTGGGCTACTGCGGACTTCATACTACCGACATCACCTATCACGCCTCATTCTCCCTTATCAGTCTTTTTCCCGATTTACAGAAAAAGCAGATGAAAATGGGTGCAGAGCATCAGCGAGAGGACGGAAGAGTGCATCACTGCTTCAAGCCTGATACGAAATCAGTTGACAATGGCTTTGACCGTGTTGATATGAATATGCAGTTTGTTTTAATGGTGCTTCGTGATTACCTTTTCACAGGGGACAGGGATTATCTTCTCTCCCTGTGGGCTAATGTAAAGCGCGCTATGGCTTCAACGGAGGAACTTGATACCGACAAGGATGGTCTTCCCGATTATGATACTAAGCGCAACACCTACGATGCGTGGAATTTCTCAGGCACACCCGTATATATCGCGGTTCTTTGGTTGGCTTCTCTGAAGGCTGCAACAATTATTGCCGACAAGGTAAAAGACACAGCATACTTTGAAAAGTGGAACAATATATTGGAAAAAGGCAAAAAAGCTCTTGAAGAAAAGCTCTGGAACGGTGAGTATTATAACCTTTGGCGAAACAATGAGGAAACCGATGAAGCCCTTATGACAGACCAGCTTGACGGAGAATGGTTCCTCAGAATGATGGGTGTTCCCGGAAATATTCCTGATGAAAGAGTCCGTTCTGTGCTTGATTTAATCTTTAAAGCTAATTTTGATGAGGAGCAGGGACTTGTTAATGCAACAGTTCCCCAAAACAGAAAAACAAGCATTCACACCTACAAAAACTGCCAGACAATCGCCGTATGGACAGGTATAGGCTATGTGTTCTCCACCCTTGCTTTTTCGGTGGGATTAAATGGAATTGCAGACAAGGAAATAAATTTCATATCAGATAACCAGATGCGCCTCGGTCATTTCTGGGACCATTGGGAATGCGGTCACCACTATACCCGACCAATGTCAAGTTGGACAATTCTCAATGCAATATCAGGTATGAGTGTTGATTACGAAAGCAAAAGGCTTACCTTCAAGCCCGTAAACAACAACATCTCCTTCCCCCTTTGCCTTCCCGATATTCTTGCTAAGGTTACCTTTGCAGATGGTGATTGCACCATAGATTGCCTCACAGGAAGCCTTGAGGATTGGGATATAAGCATATTGAATTAACTATAATTAAAGAAAACGAGCAGATTTTAAGGTGTTTAAAATCTGCCCGTTAATTTTTATTATTTTATTTTTTTCAATGTCACAAAGGAATACCCAAGCACCCATATAGCTGAAATTATAACAAGTATATTGTGCAAGGTAAATATTTCAACTATTGCCCAATGCTCCTGAGAGCCCAAAAAGAAATATGAAATCAACATAAATCCAACAAATACGGGAAGTAAAATTTTCGAGAGCCATTCCATACCCTTTTTCTCTGCGTTAAGCCCTCCCCTTTTAACAAGCAACACAATGAGAATAGCCGTAAAAATAACTGCCACCGCAACTGCAATTATGTAAATTGCAACAGAGCTGTCCTCAAAGCGTCTTGAAATGGGTCTTACAAGGTTTACACCAATTGTACCTATAAAGCCTGCCAAAAATGTAAGTATTCTCCTTGGCTTTTCAGGAACACGGGAGAATGCAACTTCAGAAACATCCTCTTTATTTTCTGAGAAAATAAGAACAGCAGTAATTATAATACCAGCGATAAAGCCTGTAAAATATTCCCAACAGGACCAGGCATATAAGAAGGTGCCCTCATATTGTTCTCCAAGCTGACGGTAGCCACCATTTGCAAACCAGAAAAACAGATTTGATACTGTTATTGATATTCCGAATGCACCGCACACAGAAGAGCCGATTTCGGCAGCAACCTTATCCTTAACAATAAATCTTGTGGCAAGAATTGCACCAAAGGCTCTGATAGCCGAGGAAACTGCCTGAATTTCAGAGAAATAGTTTCTGCCGCCGATAATCTTCTTACCCCAGGAAATATCTGCAAAATGCTCCATATAAACCTGATATGCAGAGCCCTCAATACCTGATATTTCAAGACCTTCCTCGAAAAGCTCTACCGCCTCTGGTTGAATAAGCCCTACTATCCAATGGGAAACGCTTGCCTTGGAAATCAAATCAAAAGCAAGAAAAGCACCAATGATAATTAAGAAATCCTTTATTTTCCATTGATGAGAGCTGAAGCCCCTGCCTAAGAGTATGCCGAAAAGTCCTGCCATACCAAGCCCGACACAACACATCATAAATGCACCTGATGCTGGGGAAATATATCTGAAGAAATGCTCTGCTCCCTCAACCTCGCTTTCACGGATAACACCTGTTATCTGATTTACTACTGTTCCCCAGCTTGGCACAGTGAGAATAAATGACATTGCCGTTAAGGAAAGCCACCCTAAATCAAGCTTTTTGCGTTCACCCAGAACAGTTGTAATAAACAGAAGATAAATAAAACCAACATTAAAAACTCCTGCCTCTGAGCCCCAGCCACGAGACCCACGAAGTCGCCACAAAAAGCCTAAAAGAAGCCCACCAACAAGAATTATCATAATTTTCTGCCATAAGGGTCTTTGCTTTGCATTATTAATTACATTGCCCATAACTTTCACCCTTTTCTATATACTGTCGTCTGTTTAATTTTCTATTCAGAGGTCACATCACAATACTTACCGATGATGAACCTTGTTTTCGGGGATTGCAGTTTATTTCCGTTAGCTGTAATACCGTCAAGCTCAACCTGAACTGTGTTTGTGTTGCTGTTGGTGCCTGCAATTTTCGGGCTCATATATGAAGTGTAGGAAATATTTTTGAATAAAATGTTTTTAATCTCAAAATTCTCCGCTTCCTCATCATAAATCTTCACAAGAATCGGTCTGCCTTCGTCACGGAATATTTCAATATTTTCAAAAACAACTCCGTCAATACTGCCTTCGGTCTGCTCTGCTACAACAACAAGTGAGCCGATTCTGTCATTATCCCATATACCGTCACGGTAAATTACGGCACAGTCACGGAAAGTGACATCTGAAATCTTTTTGTTCACTTCACCCGTAATACCGAAGCATCTTGCATATCCACCCCAGGCAATGCAGTTTGTGAATGTGATATTTTTACTATCCATTGTACCGCCGAGAGCCTTTACCTCAAAGGTATCATCTGCCACTCTCGCAAAGCAATTATCAACAGTTACATTGTGGCTGTTGCAGATCGCAAAGCCATCGCAGTTACCACGGTTTCCGATGATATCTACATTGTCAATGCTGACATCGGTACAGCAATACGAGATAAAAGACCATTCGGGCGAGTTTATGATTTTCACATCACTGACATTTACATTATTGCAGTTGGTGAAAACAACGCCTCTTCTCTCTCTTCTGTCAAGTCGGGTCATATCTATTACACCCCTACCTGTAAGAGTTACATTATTACAATTATAAAAATTAATAAACGGATATCTTGTGAGCCCTATTGCATTATCTCCCCAAGCAGTAGGCTCAGAATATTTATCTTCATCCTCGGCACAGTTGATATCAAAAAGGTGGTTCGCTATAACATAAGCTCCCTCACGAAGATAAATCACCAGATTATTATGTGAAACGAGGTTAACGTAGTCATATTGATACACACCTTTATCAAGAACCCAGACATTATCCTCTCCGTATTTCTCTATGTATTCTGCAATTTCTTTGTCCTCATCAACCTTTTCGCGCACCATAAGAGTATAGCCGTAATATTGGTTTGCATCGTTAAAAAGGAAAGTATATACACCTGTTTTATTGATTGATGCGGTTACGGTGTTGTCTTTACACTGTGCCTTTACACCATGTGATTCAGGTAACACTATGGCATTTTCCAGCACAACATCCGCACCGGTTATCTCAATATTAAAGGAAAAATCCTCGCTTGAATCAACATAAATTTCAGAAAAGGAATGAAGCGTACCTGTATCGTCAACGCGTATGAAAACCACCGAAGCATAAACAGGAATTTCCTCACCGCTTACCTTTGCGGTGTAATATGGTGATATTGTTATACCATTTATATCGTCATAACCACCGGACTGAACATATTCGGGAAGCTCAGCCGAAGCACGCCCAACAAGCTCCTGCTCGGTAAGACCTGCCTCTTCAAGAGTAATTATTGCTTCTTCCGGATATTCAAGATAGGAAAAATTGAAATTCTCGCTTTCAGGATTAATTGTTGCAGGAAACAACAGGTTAGAACAAAATATTGAAACAGTTGTGAAAATTGTAATGAAAAATTTAACGATAGCTTGCATTATTTTTCCTCCTATTCTTTACACAAACCCTTGCTTATATCTGCAAATCGGAATTTGTTACCTCTCATTATACCACACATTTCCAAACATTTCCACAATTACATTTCAACGCAAAAAATCACTGCATAATTTAAAGAAATAAATATATATGCTATAATATTTTTGTCACCAAAAGCAATTGTCAATCGTTTTCAGGGTGAGAGTACTCAAACATAGTGAAAGGAGGACGCTATGAGCAAACGGGATCTCGAAAATGAATTTGAAGCTAAATACAACGATTATGGCAATATGCTTTATAAAATTGCATTTTTATATTTAGGTAATGCAAGTGATACTGAAGATGCTTTGCAGGATGTTTTCACAAAATACCTTTACGGTAATTATAAATTCAAAAACTCTGAGCACGAAAAAGCCTGGTTTATCAGGGTAACCCAGAACAAGTGCCTTGATTATCTCAGAAAATCAGGTCGCAAAAATGAATGTATTGATGATATTCCTGCAACTGCTACATACCAAAGCAACGATATGGAGCAGGATGTTATTGCGAGGGTTATCGCATTACCCGAAAAATACAAATCTGCCATAATCCTGTTTTATTACAACGATTATACAATTGATGAAATCTCAAAAACCTTGAAAATCAGCAAATCTGCAGTTAAAAAGCGTTTGCAACGAGGACGGGATATTCTTAAATTAGAATTGGAGGATTATGCATTATGAAAAAAGACGATTTTAAAAAATCTATTGATAACATCAACCCCGATACCTGTATGGGCACCAGATTAAAAGCAAAAATCACAACAGATAACTCCCCTGTTAAAAATCGCAAGCCACTTGCATTGACCGTAACTGCCTTTTGCCTTGCATTTGCAATTATTTTCGGTGTGGGCTTCATATCACAACCCGAAGCACCTGCCCCCCAACAGAACACAACAGGAAATGCAGTATCAAATAACAAAACCGTAAATCCTTTTATAATGGTTGCAGGTGCAGCGAACACAGAAAGCACAGAAGCTGAAACCCCAGCCAAAACCCTTGAGCTTAACGAGGAATATCCTTATGAAATATTTTTGAGGGCAAAAAGCACATCAGAGCTCTCAGAAAAAGAAAATCAGGAATTTACAACAGATTTGGAAAACTTTCTCAAAAAAAACAACATCGACAAAAAGAGCTTTAATACAAGCATACTGTGGGATTCCGTATATAAAAACATAACAATTACACAATACACTTTAAACGAATTCAAACTGAACTTGGAAGGCACCGAAAATATCAAATCAATAAACGTGAAAAATACGTCAAAATACGGCGAAATGGTTTATAACGAAAACAAGCCTGTTTTTGATGCACCAAAACACGGCAACGATATCACAATAAACGGTGGGGATTTTGACTTTGAAAAAAACGGCTTCTATTGGGACCACACAATAGAAACGGAAAAAGCCTTTGAAGAAAACATAAACACACCATACTCAACCTTTAACGATACAATTACATTTACGGTTGAATATAATGACGGCTCAAAGGCAATGGGTGTTGTTGACCTTGTTTTTGATGACGAGGGAAACGCAACTGCAGTATGCAAGAACTATGACTATGTAGCCTAACAAGTCAGGTGTAACGCTATGGCAAAATTCATTGAAAGGCTTATCGAATGTCCCTTTTATTTGGGCGAGGGCGATAGGTTCATTAACTGCGAGGGTGAAAACGGCAAAAAGCACACCCAAGCCTTTGACAGTAACACCGAAAAATCAGAGTACGAAAAGGGCGTCTGCTCTGTTGATGGCGGAAGAGCCTGCAGTCACTACAAAAAAATAAATCGGCTTTACGAGTGTGGTAAGCTACCGGAATAACAAAACACCAACGAGCAGACCGAAATCTGCTCGTTGGTGTTTATACATTCAGTTCGGCAAATTGGAATTGTAGAATAGGCAAAAAAGTTTTACTGAATCATAGCAACTCTCTCAATTTATCGAGAAATGCCTCTTCACCGAGAGTATTCATCTTAAACAACATAGCCTGACTTCCGCCCGATGTAATTGCAGAAAGATAAATAGGTCCACCGGCATTCTGAAACAATGTAACGTTCATACTCACACGGTTACCGCCTGCATAACTATATCGTTCAAAAACACGGACACTGCATCTTGCATCACCATCAAACATATCGCTTGAATCCTCAAGTGATGCCGACATACTACCATTCAATATTCCGTTCTCGATTGTCTTCAAAATCTGTCCGAAATCACCATTAATAACCTGCTCTAATTTTGCCATTACTTCTCCTCCTGTTCTTTACATCAATGTTTATATATTTACAAATTGGGTTTTACGTTTTTTTCATTTGAATACTAACCAAACAATAATTTCCGACAAGTGATATAACACAACCAACAATATACTTAAAAATCGGCTCACCGATAAGGTTAAATGCAAATGAAAGTAAAGTGCCATAGATAAAAAAACAAATAATAAAACTTAAAAAAGGTATTTTATTTTTCCAACAAACAATATAGGTTGTAAGTATCACAAACAAAGAAGAATAAAATGGTGCAAAAGCACTTAAAACTTGAATCTTATGAAAAGGCTTCATTCGACTTATGGTATTACTTATACTTTCATATATTTTATTCATACAACCATACACCTCCTGACAAATTCTCATTTATCAGACCCATTATACCATACATTCCACAACATTTCCACAGTTACATTTATGTACAAAAAATTCAACTGCATAATACAAAGAATAAGAAAACATCAGGCAGTGCACCGAGGTACACTGCCCTTGTTTTATTCGTCCTTCAGAAAAGCTGCGTTGGAAGCTTCAATTTTTCTTTCGGCGGGAACTGCTTGTCAAACTCCTGTGCCTCACCTTCATTTACAAAATATCCCTGTGGCGGAGTGTATTCACCTGTAACACCTTTGAGATAACCTTTTTTCAGTTCCTTGCAAAGGAAGAATGATGCATCTGCATCTTCGGGTAAATCGTGGTAACGAATGCCGAATTCACCGGCATAAGTAAAACCACTTTTGCCATAAAAGCCAATGTCACCTTCAAAGCATATTCCACCAAAGCCCATTTGAGTTGCTTTTTCCAGAGAATAGTCAAGCAGGATTTTACCATAACCCTGACGCTTCAGTTCATTTGCAATACAGATAGGACCCATTGTAACAATCGGAATATCTCTGCCGTCATCGGCTTTGATAACCGCCTTCATAAACATATTCTGTCCTATGATTTTGCCGTCCTTTTCCATTACGAAATTGAGTTCGTCTATAAACGCCTCGTCATCACGAAGCTGATTGAGAACATAATGCTCAAGGCAACCGGGACGGTACACATTCCAGAATGATTCCCTTACAAGATTTTCAACTTCTCTTTGTTCTTCTTTTCTTTCATTACGAATTATTAAGTCATTTTTATTCATTGTTTTTCCTCCTGAAAATTGTTGACCTTCAATGTGGGAGGCTTGTGCGATTGTATTTACAAACCTCCTCGGTTAAAACACAATCTCCACTGTCTTGATTGTTTTTCTCAAAAAGCAATCTCCTTTAATAAAATATTTATAACCACGCCTTTCGGCAGGATTATCTCTTTTTATATATCACAAGTTCAGGATTTTCTCCATTTTCTTCGTAAGTACATACAAGAAGGAAATCCATATTTGCGGCAATACCGAAGCAACGGTCACCACCAAATTCACACTCAAGCTGATTGCCGAGATATGTTGCATTGTCATCAAGGAATTTCACAGTTTGACCATTTGGAAGGCGGTATTCAAGGTTGATGTATCCGCCCACGAGCGCATTTAACTTTTCAACCTTTGGCATTCCTTCAATATGTAACTCATTAAATTCATTAATGAGCTGCCTTTTAAATTCTTCGAACTTTTCTGCACCGCCGAGGTATTTATACTGTTTCCAATAATCGAGTTTAGGTAACATATCCTTCATATACGCACGAGCCTGGTCAGAAGAAAAGTGCTCATTTGCCATATTCTGCACGCAGACCTCAATTAAATCGTCCATATTATGATACATATATTCGCCGTCGGCATAGCACCATTTGCAGTATTCTTCGTTGAAAAAACCGTCTGTTTCACGGCTTGTATTAGAGTCTTCAAGCGGCATACCACAACATTGACAGATAAGCTGTCTTGGAGAGCCAAGAAGCGTGTTGATTGAAACATCAAAAAGCTTTGATAACAATTTTAAAGTTTCGGTATTCGGCGTAGTTTCACCGTTTTCCCAACGAGAAACTGCCTGACGGGTAACAAAAATCTTTTCAGCAAGCTCGTCCTGCGACATACCTTTTTGAGTTCTCAGTTCAAGAATAATATCTTTAGTTTCCATAAGTTTACCACCTCATACCAATTATACTTCAAGGATTGTAGTTTGAACAGCAACTTGCTGTTGCTATCAGTTCGATTAATTGGAATTTGTCCTACTATGTTCAGGCCTTCAAATCAACAGTGTAAATTTCTTCTACAGGAAAAGTTATTTTAATTAATCCTATTGAAGAGAACTTACCAACCCAACTTTCAAACTCATGCAATAATAAAGTGCCGACTTTATAGAAAACTTCTTCGTCATCCTCCTGAGTCATAGCTAAAGTACAGTGCGGTACCCATCTGTTGGGAAGATACCATTCCCATCCTTTCGTATCAAAACCTCGCATATATTTATGTAATTCTCTCTGAAACCGATACATATCCTCAGTCATAACAGGAGATGCAAAAATTGCTCTTGTATCATTAAACATTCCAATAGAACCCAAACATGCAGGCATTTGCTTATGAGTCTTTGCAAATCGTTTTAATTGTTTTATACATTTTTCTTCATTCAAATCATTAAAACACGCTAATGTAATATGAGGTCTGGTTTTCCATTCCAAAAACTTTGTGCTCAATTTTTCATCTGCTACTCTTTTGGCTAAATTATAAAGCTTTTCTTCCAAATCTTTATCGAAAAACAATTCAATTGCGTACTGCATATTACCCTATCCCTCAAATTCTTATTTATATCTCCTTATGATGTGTATGTTCCTCCCGTATTTTCTTTATTAAGGGTTCCCTCAACTTCAATCAAAAGGCATTTAACCAATTCCTTACATATGGGGCGATGCTTCGTTCCTTTGGGAATAATTATAAAATCACCTTCACACAAATGTGTTAATCCGTCCTCGAATTCAATGTCAAATTCTCCCTCAATACAGTAAAACATTTCATCAGAATTTTCGTGTATATGAAAATCTAAAGTTCTGTTTTCAGCCTGCAATACATTTAGCATATGATTATTCAATGTGCCTACTCTCTTATAGCAGAATAATTCATCGATCATATTTGCATTCTCTTTCAAATTTACTTTTTGTATCATTTCTCTCCCCTCCGGAATCTAATGCATTAACCCCATTATACCATACCTTCCGTCACATTTCCACAGTTACATTCATATAAAAAATTTTACTGCATAATTCAAAGAAATACACCTACCAAACGGCAGGTGTACGACTTTAAAATTACAAACCTAAAATTGTTTTTATTCTCTCAATATTTCTTTCGGACATTTCCGTTTGCCTTGCAAAGAATTCCCATTTTGAAACAGCATTTTTTACTTGCTCAACGCTTTTATCTGCATCAGATTTTTTGATACCTACCTTTTCGGCAACCGTTAACATATCATCTTTTGTTATGTTGTCAGCCTTTCCGTTAATAAGCATCTGATGAGCCTTAACCCATTGACTGTCTTTTCTGTATGCAAAGGTTACATCATAAGCAGGTGATAAGGACCAAACGCCTTTTTTATCCATAAGGAAGGATATGTTTTTGGTATGGTCATCATAGTTTTTGGCATATTCATTGAAGACCATTCGTTTGAACAATTGAATGTAGTCGCTATAAGGAAGCTTAAGCTTCTTCATTACAGAAAAAGCATCCTCGTAGGAATAAATCATTGGTGAATTAAAGTCCATATGAGCTAAAGCGCAAAGCGTTTGCATGTGCAGCTTCCTGCCGTTTTCACCTGTTCTGTCAAAGCGCTTTGTCATAAAATGAGCTTTTCCGTTTTCTTTGTAAAGCTTACATTCACTCATTTCTATACCTGCTTCAACAGCCATAAGATAATAGGCATATTCAATCTTAGTATATTCACTATCATCAGGACGAGTGTCCTTATCCTTATTGTTTTTGATATTATCAAATTTTAATAACCAATATTCATAACCTTTACCTGCTTCAATCTGACCTGAACGGATATCGTTTGTTTCAGGATTCCATACTACAAGAGTCTTGGCTCTCGCTCCGCCAACAGAAGAACTGCATTCCATCAACTGAGACATAAGATGATCATTTTCTTCAATATGAATATTCCCTTTTTCAGAAAGTATTTCAGAAGCAAGCTTTGTTAAAGCATCAAGGTCAACAGGCTCATCTATAGCGCCGATTTCCTGGGAAGGCTCATATTCCAAAGCACCCATACCTCTTTTGCCTGTATAACAAAGCCTTTCTATAACAGATAAGCTATCAGGCTCTCTTCCCTGACTTTCTAAATATCTGTCGATAACAATGTTACCGAATCTGTCAGGAAGCGAATCTGCAACCATACCCGGAAGTCCGTAAAAGGTTTGTTCCGGCAAGCTACGGAAAGAATAGGTAACCTTTGATAACGGCATTGTAACAGGTGAAATTTCAATATTACTTTTCAAAAACTCATCATCATACTGAAACCCTACTAAACCATTATCATCCTGATGAAGATATCCCACAGTAGTACCCCACATTTTAACACGAACAGTATTTACTTTTTTCGATCCTCATCATCCTCCCTGTCTTCGCCCCAGACCCAAGTATCATTTGATTTTTTCTTATCGGGTCTTGCGCGTTTTCTGATTGTTTTTTCTTCAAACATCGCTTTGTAATCAGGTTGAGGCTCAGGAATAAGCATATCAAGATTATCCAATAAATTAAATTCCGATAAAATTTTAATTATAGCAGACCACTTTGTATCATCGCCATTTTCTATACGCATTAATGTAGTTACCGAAACGCCACATCTCTGAGCAAGCTGTTGCTGTGTAATATTCAAGGATACTCTATATTGTTTTATTCGATTGCCAAATTCCTTCAAAATTGCCTTTTCACTATCAAATTGCGTAATCTTCATAACTCTCACCTTTAAAATAACTATTCAGATTTGCAACATTATATTAACATAACGCACTTAATATGTCAACTTTGAATAGTTATTAACAAAAAACTCAATATTAAACAACAAGAAAAAGCTTAAAGCTCCGACCAAGATTTTGACCCGACTGCCAAACGGAAAACGAGTTTCAAGAAACATTTACGCCAAAACAAGAGAAGAATGTGAAACACTCCTCGCAGAGCTTATAAAGGAAATGAAAGCCGAAATTCAGGCAGAAAAAGAACGAATAAATGCAGAACAGAGTATGTAAAAATTTTTACTGCATAATACAAAGAAAGGGAGCTGACTGAAAAAGTCAGCTCCTGTTGTTTTTAGTTCGACAAATTGGAATTTATCTTTTTGTTAGTTTTTTGCACCAAGTCCATTTTCCACATTTAGTACACTTCAACAATCTTCTGGTTGGCGTTTGCATCAACAAGGCAATCTCTTTATAGTTAGGAACAAACATATGTTGACAGTTCTTACATTCATAATACCCAGTCTCAACCTTAAACTTAAGAGCAATAATGCAAGGAATTATAAATAATATAACAGACACTATTATCAAAAAGTCTTGAAATCCACATTCAGGGATAAGGAGTGATATTAAAGACATCAGACAAATAAGTGCTGTCAGGCTGGTTGCGACAATCACACAAGCGGAATGCAGCAGTCGTTTATGATATCTTTCCTCATTTTTTGCCATCTGAAAAATCAGTTCATTTAATTGTTCATCCTTTTGCTCCATATCAATCTTCTCCCCACATAATAATTCATTTACATTTATTCCAAGAATATAACAAAGGTCGAGCATAATATCGGAATCGGGCATTGCTTTGCCTGTCTCCCATTTTGATATAGCTCTGTCGGTTATATTCAA
>JAZMZY010000069.1:0-35565 GCA_045586265.1 Acutalibacteraceae bacterium | reverse complement strand
ACTATGAACGCAGGTGGATTAGAAAATCAGTTAATGCATTTATTAAGAAATGCGGACAAAGACCTTTTTCAGATAGATTTCAGCTCTAAGGTGGAAAATTCTTACTACAGAGAAGAAATAGAAGCCTTAGGCGCAAAATATTACGTTCTTCCAGAAATGAATAAAAGGAATATGCTCTCGTATTTTCGCACATTGGTTAAAATTATGAAAGACGGAAAATACGATGTAGTTCACTCCAATGAATTATTCCATAGCGGTGTTGTATTGTTTGCGGCATATTTAGCTGGTGTAAAATGCAGAATTGCACATTCTCACAGTATTTATGACATGGACGATATTAATGCCAGAAGAAGCACACTCAGAAACATATATTCTTCCATAATGAGATGGATGATTTTGTGCTTTTCAAATGTTCAGATTGGTTGCTCAACTGTAGCGGGTGAATTTCTTTTTGGAGAAAAAGCCGTAAAAAAAGCTACATATCACTTATTATTCAACTCTGTTGATACAAGCGACTACATTGAGAATTATCACAAGAACGAAACAGGCGAATTCTGTGAAGCAGAATGGACTAATGTTCTCCATGTGGGGCGAGTGTATGAGGTAAAAAACCAGCTTTTTATTGCTGAAATTGCAGAGGAATTTAAGAAAAGGAATAAAAACATACGCATTCTTTGTGCAGGAAAAGGCAATCAGGAGTATCTAAATAATGTTCAAGAGGCAATAAAAAGCAAAGAACTCCAGCAGCATATGAAAATGTTGGGAAACAGAAAGGATATTTCTGTGCTCCTCCGAAAAGCAAAAGCACTTATTCTGCCTTCTTTGTATGAAGGTATGCCACTTGTTCTGATTGAAGCTCAGGCTTCAGGCGTTCATTGTGTTTCAGCAGATACATTTTCTAAAGAAGTTGATTTTGGAATAGATGCTGTTGAATGGCTTTCGTTGCAGACCGGAGCTGATAAATGGGCAGATGCAATAGAAGTTGCTATTGAAAAAGGGCGGAAAGAAAAAACTGACGTTGTTCGTGCTATAGAAGAAAAGGGCTTTGATTCAAAAATCTTTACTAAAAAACTGTGCGATATATACATAGATAGCGTAAGAAAGTAAGTAGGCTTTATGATTAAAATTTTATTTTTCATTGAAACATTGTCCGGTGGCGGAGCAGAAAAGGTGCTTCAGAACCTTGTTAACAATATGGATAAAGAAAAATTTGATATTACTGTTCAGACTGTCTGGAAGGAAAACCCTGAAAAATATCTGAATAAGAATATCAGATATAAATACATATATCCTTGTTACTCAACATTAAACAATTACAAATACAGGCTCAGTGTTTTGTTGAAAACAATTTACCCTCTACATATTAAGGATGACTACGATATAGAAGTCGCTTACCTTGAATGCGGTGCCACAAAGGTTATTTCAACATCAACAAATAAAAAAGCAAAGAAACTATCATGGGTTCATTGCGATTTATCTAAAAAAATGAGCAACTTAGATAAATTCAAGAAAAAGAGCGTGAATTGGTATAAAAAGTTTGATAAGATTGCGTGCGTTTCACAGGATGTTGAAAAAAGCTTTAAAAGCATATACGGAAATGAGTTTGATACTGAAGTTATCTACAATGTTATAGATGATTACAGCATCAGGGAAAAGGCTGATGAAAATGTTGAGGATTATTCTTTTGAAGAAAAAATTCCCACAATTGTTTCCGTTGGTAGACTTTCTAAAGAAAAAAGATTTGACCGACTCATTGAAGCTCACAAAGCTCTTTTAGACGAAGGCTTTTTTAATAAGCTTTTAATAATCGGTGAGGGCGATGAAAGAGAAAATATTGAGCAACTCATTAAAAGCTCAGGTGTTCAGAAAACGGTTACACTTTCAGGCTTTAAAAGCAACCCCTACCCCTATATTAAAAAAGCTGATTTATTGGCTTGCTCTTCAGATTATGAAGGCTTTTCCTCCTTTGTTGCAGAGGGCCTTATTTTAAGGAAAGCAATTGTTACAACTAACTGCACCGGAATGGAGGAGCTTTTAGGAAGCTCTCAATACGGGATAATAACCGAATTTAATGCACAAGCGTTAGCAGAAGGAATAAAAAAACTTCTGACTGACAACAGTTTAAAAGAAAAATATGAAAGCAATGCTTCAGAAAGGAGCAAAAGCTTTTCAATTGAAGAAGCAGTAAAGAAAACGGAGCATTTCTTTACACATATAAAATAAATATCGAAAGGAGACAGCATGCAAAGCTTAGAATACTATTTACTTTTAGTTGTAATCCTGGCTTTAGGTGTTTTAATGCCCCAAAGCACAAAAGACCGAAAGCAATATATTGCAGTAATGGCTGTTCTCCATTCTCTTTTATCAGGCTTAAGGCATCAGTTTCTGACGGGCGATATGCAAAGCTACTGCTACAAATATTGGCGCACGTTAAATGAAGGCTGGTTCAGTGAAGAAATTTTTCAAGAGGGCAAAAACTTTGGCTTTAACTGGCTTTTGAAATTCTTTTCAACTCTGACTGACGGAGAATTTCAGATATTTCTTATTGCGGTTGCCATATTTATACAGGCTGCGGTAGCTTATTTAATTTATAAATACTCCCCTCTCCCTTGGCTCAGCTTTTTGGTATGGAACTGTATAGGATTTTATTCTTTTGGCTTTAGTGCTATTAAGCAATCAATAGCTATGGGGCTTATAATGATAGCCTTTGTTGGCATTATGGAAGAGAAACCAAAAAAGTTTGCATTATTTACAATATTAGCCGGTGTTGTTCATGCGCCCTCCTTGGTATTTATTCCGGCATATTTTTTATCGAAGCAAAAATTCACTTTACGAACACTGATTATATATATTTGTGGTGCAGCAGTTGTTTTCGTTAATAAAAACCAAATTGTAGAACTAATGAGGGAGTTTTATTATGAGGATAAGGTTTTCGGCGATGACTCAGGCTTAGGCGGACGCTTCTTTTTAATAGTTATCTTTATAATAGCAGGCTTTGCTTTAAAGGGCTTCAATGGCAAATATTTTTCAAAGGTTGCCAATCTGATTGTTGTAGCCGCAGTTTTGCAGATGTTTTCGGGCTTTGATAATGTTTTTACAAGGCTTACAGACTACTATTTGCAATTCCTCATTATTTTCGTACCCCTTTCATTCGGCGATTACAAGGATGAAAAGCTTTCAGATGTTAGTGAAGGTATCAGCTTAGATATTCCGCCAAGGCTGAAATTTATAATTATAATTTTCTTATCTGCGTTTCTTATTTGGTTTTATAGCACATATATCCTTGGTGTTGAGATGATTGAGGTTGACGACTACACAAACTATAGATTTTTCTGGGAGGAGTGGGGTGTTAATGTTGATTAGTGTAATTATTCCTGCATTCAACAGTGAAAAAAACATAAAAAACACTGTTGATAGCATAATTTCTTCCGGCTTAACAGATTATGAAATAGTAATTGTCAATGATGGCTCTACGGATAATACCGCATCTGTTTGCAATAGCCTTTGCTCTCAATATAGCTTTATTAAATATTCAGAGCAGGAAAACAATGGTGTTTCCGCCGCACGAAACAAAGGGATAGGTCTTGCAAAAGGCGAATATATTATGTTTTTTGATGCGGATGATACTGCCAAAGAAAACGGCTTTGCGGAATGTGTTGATATAATAAAAAGTGAAAAGCCTGATATTCTTGTTTTCGGTATGAGCTTTGATTACTACAAAAACGGCAGATTTTACAGAAGAGATGAATTGGTTTCAGCGCAAAATGGCTTGCTTAATAAAAACCAAATAAAAGCAGAGCTTGAAAGTCTTTATAACACAAATTCTCTTTCATCTGCTTGCAACAAAATATTTAAAAGAGCCCTGATTAGTGAGCATAACATTTTATTCAATCCTGATTACTTTTTAATGGAGGATTTTTTGTTTTCCTTGGAGTGCTTAAAGGTAAGTGATAATATTTATTGCTTGCCAAAGGCTTTGTATTGCTACAAGCAATCCGAAAGCGGTAAAAACGCCTTTAACAGATTAAAAAGAATAGATGATTTATGCGAATATGTTTCACCCTTTAAAGCTGTAATTGATGATTTATGCGCAGATGGAAACGGAACCGCTTTATTTAATAATTTCTTTTTTATGCTCCTTTGGCAAAAGATGTATTATGCAAATAAAAATGAAATTAAAAAGATTGCAGAGGGCTTAAAGCACCATAATCTTTTTAAAGAAATCAAGCAAAATGAGGTTCCTGCCGGCTATACAGGTCTTTTTAATGATATTGAAAAATCCCGATATTTTAAAATAAGGCTTTTAAATTTAAAAACTCAATTAAGGCACAAGGTAGCAATTATAGTAAAAGGCATATTAAAAGCAATAAGAAGCTGAGAGGTTTGTTATGGGAATAGATTTCGTTATTCTTTGGGTTGATGGTAACGACCCGAAATGGCAAAGTGAAAAGGCTGAATACGACTCCAATATTAATGACGATAGTAACACAACTAATCGTTATCGTGATTGGGGTCTTCTCCCCTATTGGTTCCGTGGTATTGAAAAATTCACGCCCTGGGTTAATAAGATTCACTTCGTTACATGGGGGCATCTCCCTGAATTTTTAAACACAGACAATCCAAAGCTTAATGTTGTAAAGCACACAGATTTTATTCCCGAAAAATATCTTCCTACCTTCAGCTCTCACTCAATTGAGCTTAATATTCACCGCATACCCGGACTTTCAGAAAATTTCGTATATTTTAATGACGATATGTTTATTGTGCGACCTATGAATGAACAGGCATTTTTCAACAAAAATCTGCCCTGCACTTATGGTGGTGAGACACCAATGGCATTCCAGGGCGATATCGGAATCTGGCGACACGCGGCAATTAACAATATGGGAGTTATTAACGACCATTTCAATAAAAAAGAGCAATTAAAGGCTTTCAGAAAAAAATATATCAGTTCAAATTACAGATGGCAGGACAATATAAGGACCTTTGCTTTGGAGGCCCTTTTCCCCGATTACTTCTGGGGCTTTAAAAATCTTCACGCTCCCGGTGCATATTTAAAAAAGACCTTTGAAGAGGTATGGGAAGCAGAAAAAGACTTACTGGGTAAAACCTGCTCACACAAATTTCGCTCTGCAGATGATGTGAACCAATGGGTAATGCTTTGGTGGCAAATAGCAAGCGGTAGCTTTAGTCCATATAACACAGATAACCTTGTTTGCTCTGTCAATAAAAATACATCAGATTTTGTATGCAACGCAATTAAAAGCCAGAGCAATGATATGATATGTGTAAACGACAGTGCAGATGAGAGCGATTTTGACTTCCTTTCAGAAGAATTAAAATCTGCATTCCAGACTATTTTATCGGAGAAGAGCAGCTTTGAAAAATAAGAAGAAAATTATTTTTATAACTCAGGCCCTATGGATTGGCGGAATTGAAACCGCCCTTGTAAACCTGATTAACAAGCTTGATTATGATAAATATGATGTAACCTGCCTTATTACACAAAATTATCTTGATATGGCAGAAAGGCTCACAAAAAACTGCAGGCTTATTGTGGCAGACAGACACAGTCTTGTTTCATTTACAAAGCCTTATAAGTTTAAACGATTATTTAGTATATTAGAAAAACCGCAAGGCGCTACTAAGCTTCGCCGCCTTATCTGGCATATACTTAACATTTTGTTCAAGGCATTGGAAAACCACCTTTATTCAGGCTACATAAAAGAGCAAATGAAAAACGAAAGCTTTGATACCGCCATTATTTATAGCGACAGAGTTGCAGAAATAGCGGTAAAGGGTATAAATGCAAAAAAATTCTTGATGTTTTACCACCACGGCGGAATGCGAAGGGAATACCACGATAGCTATGGTTATAAAAAAAGCGAAAAAATAATCGCGGTATCAGAAAATATTGCAAAAGAGCTTAAAGAATACAGAAAAAAATACGCAGACAAAATTGTTACAATCAACAACATTGTAGATATAGATTCCATTATAGAAAAAAGCAAGGAGCCTGTTGAGGAAGTTTTTTCAGAAAACAGCTTCAACATAGTTTCTTGCGGTAGATTATCACCTGTAAAGGGCTTGCATTTTGGTGTGGAAGCTGTTGCAAGGCTTGTCAAAGATGGCTATACCGATATTAAATGGTATATAATCGGCGGTGGCCCTATTGAAAACGAGATAAAAGAACAAATCGCAGCACATAAAATGGAAAGCCATATTTTTATGTTTGGAATGAAAAGCAACCCCTATCCATACATAAAAAAATGTGATTTGTTTATTCAACCAAGTATATTTGAAGGCTATAGCCTTTCAATTATGGAAGCAAAAATTCTCGGCAGACCGATTCTTGCAACCCACGCAGCCGCAGGAAAGCAGATTGAAAACGGTGTTGACGGTTTTTTATGTGACACAAACACAGCTTCTGTTTATGAAAATCTTTTAAGATTATACAAAAACAGAGAAGAGCTTGAGAATTGTAAAACTGCTTTGATGAGTTACGATTTTGATAGTATAAATCAAAAAATCATTTTACAACTTGATAATTTCTTAAAACGAGAGGATTAAAATGAACGAAAAATTCCAAACCGTAATTGAACCAAAAACCGGTTGGTTTGATTTACACTTAAAAGAATTATTGCAATACCGCGACCTTATATTTTTGTTTGTGAAAAGAAACTTTGTTTCACAGTACAAGCAAACTGTCTTGGGGCCGCTCTGGGCAATTATACAACCCCTTCTTACAACTGTTGTATTCACCTTAGTTTTTGGTAATATCGCAGGGCTTGCAGCAGACGGTGTCCCCTCATTTATATTCTACCTTTCAGGTACGGTTCTGTGGACTTATTTCAATCAATGTCTTACACAGACTGCCAACACATTTGTGGCGAACAGACAAACTCTCGGTAAGGTTTACTTTCCCCGTCTTGTTATGCCCGTATCTACTGTTATGTCAAACCTGATATCCTTGGCAATACAGTTTATGTTTATGGTTGCATTCCTTATCTTTTATACCGTAACCGACCAGGGTTGTCATCCCAATTTATATATTTTAATGACCCCTCTCATTATTCTACAGTTAGCACTTCTTAGTCTCGGCTGCGGTATTATAATTTCCGCACTTACAACCAAATACCGTGACCTTGCAATGCTTGTTGGTTTTGGTACTCAGCTCTGGATGTATGCTTCTCCTATTGCTTATGATATGAATAGTATGGCAGTGTTTGCTCCCGGCGGTAAATACCACACACTTATTATGTTAAATCCCATAACACCCATCGTAAACCTGTTCCGTTATGCATATCTGGGACTGGGTGAAATCGAATGGCTTTTCTACGGCATAAGCTGGCTCGTTACCCTTGTTGTTTTATTTATAGGCATTTTGCTTTTCAGCAAGGTTGAAAAAACATTTATGGATACTGTCTGATAGGTGAAAAAATGGAAAACATAGCAATTAAAATAGAAAATGTATCAAAGGAATACCGTCTCGGTGCAATTGGTGGCGGTACACTTCAGGGAGACTTGCAAAGTTTTTGGGCTAAAATCCGCCACAAGGAAGACCCCAACTCTAAAATAGGAGAAAGCGAAAAGGGACAAACAGGCGACAGATTTCTGGCTCTTAACGGCGTTTCCTTTGAGGTGAAAAAGGGCGAGGCTCTCGGCATTATCGGTCACAATGGTGCGGGTAAATCCACTCTTTTAAAGCTTCTTTGCCGTGTTACAGCACCCTCAGGCGGTAAAATAGCTTATGACGGCAGAATCGCATCAATGCTTGAGGTAGGTACAGGCTTCCACCCGGAGCTTACAGGTCGCGAAAACGTTTATATGAACGGCGCAATCCTCGGTATGACAAAAACTGAAATTGATAAGAAATTTGATGAAATCGTTAAATTTGCCGAAATGGAAAAATTTATAGACACTCCTGTTAAGCGTTACTCCAGCGGTATGTATGTTAAGCTTGCCTTCTCCGTTGCAGCCCACCTTGACTCTGAAATTATGATTATGGACGAGGTTCTGGCTGTTGGTGATATGGCATTCCAGAAAAAATGTCTTGATAAAATGCGTGATGCGGCACAGCTTGAAGGCAGAACCGTTCTTTACGTAAGCCACAATATGAACACCATCCGTCAGCTTTGCAACAGATGTATAGTCTTAAGTAAAGGTAAAGTTATTTTTGATGGTGATGTTGAAGAAGCTATTGAAGTGTATATGGGTCAGGGAGTTGAAACACCTGCTGATGTAGACCTTTCAAATACTAAGAGAACACAGGCAAGCCTTGTTGATGGTGTAAAACTAAAGGGAATCAAAGTTCTTAAAAATGAAATATGGAAAATAAAAGTCGGTGACAAGTTAAGATTCTCCATTGACATTGAAGCAACTGCAGATTTAGAAAACATCGGTTATCGCTCACGCCTTACCGCTGTTGACGGCTCTTCAATTTCCGTTTTACTTGCCCCCAATCTTTTCTCATGCAAAGCGGGTGAAAAGCTAACAATCCCACTTGAAGCTGATGTTTCACAATTAGTTCCCGGCAGATACTGTCTTACGCCTGTCCTTTACGGAGTTAACCAATACGGCGGATGGCAATTTTATGACCATATTGAAAAGGCGGTTACATTTGAGGTGGAAACCAAGCCCGGATTCAATGAAAATATGGAATGGGAACAAAAATGGTGGGGAAGCGTTAAGCTTCCCGAAATTATTGATTTAAGAACTTCAGGTGAATAAAATGTCCCCAAAAACTTATGTATTATATGCTCATGATGGTAGCGGAAACCACGGCTGTGAGGCTCTTGTTCGTTCCACCTGTACCCTTTTAGGTGTAAACAAAGATAATGCTGTGCTTATGTCCACAAGACCTGACGAGGATAAAAAATATGGTCTTTCAGAAATTTGCACAATATTGGATAAAACAGAAAAAAGACCTCTTGACCGCACAAAACCTGCATTTTTCAAGGCATATTACAATTTAAAAGCAAAGAAAAATTACACCCCTATTGAATTTTATGAAAGCAGAGTTGCAGACCTTGTGAAAAAAGGGGATATTGCCCTTTCAATTGGTGGTGACACTTATTGCTATGGTAGTTTCATGCCCTTATTCAAAGCACACAATATGTATAAATACGGCGGTTTAAAAACAGTTTACTGGGGTTGTTCAATTGAACCCGAACTTTTAAAGAACCCCGATATTGCTAACGATATAAGGAATTTCGACCTAATTACCGCAAGAGAAACAACATCTTATGAAGCATTAAAAAAAGTAAATCCCAACACTGTTTTAGTTTGCGACTCCGCTTTTTTATTATCTTCAAAAAATGTCTCTTTTCCCCAAAATATCACAACAGATGTTGTAGGTATCAACGCAAGTCCTTTGATTGAAGATTGTGAAGAAGGCAAGGGTATTGTTCGCGAAAACTACGATAAACTCATTGAATATATTATCGATAATACCGATATGTGCGTAGCATTGATACCACACGTTGTATGGGAAGCCGTTGACGACAGAAAAATTCTTAAAGAGTTTTATGAAAAATACAAGAGCACAAACCGTGTGTTTTTAATTGACGATTGCCCCTGCGAAGAATTGAAGGGTTACATATCCAAATGCAGATTTTTTATAGGTGCAAGAACTCACTCGACTATTGCCGCATACTCAAGTAATGTCCCCACTTTGGTTGTGGGCTATTCCGTTAAAGCAAGGGGTATTGCAAAAGACCTTTTCGGCACATGGGAAAACTACGTTTTACCTGCACAGCAGATAAAGGAAACCGATGAACTTACAAAAGCCTTTATGTGGCTCGAGAAAAATGAAATCAATATAAAGGAACATTTATCAGATATTTTACCTGAATATAAAGAGCGTATAAATAATGGTATAGAGGCTTTAAAAGCATTATAGATAAAGGAGGGTGTCCGATGTTACCTGTAAAAGAATGTACAGGTTGTAGTGCGTGTTTACATATATGCCCCAAAAGCTGTATAAATATGGTGCCGGATAACTACGGATTTTTGTACCCTCATATAAATGATGAAATTTGTGTTAATTGCGGTATATGTGAAAAAACCTGCCCTGTTTTAAATAAAACAGAACAAGAGATCCCTATAAATACTAACTGTTATGCGACAAAAACAAATGATGAAACCATAAGGAAGCAAAGTTCATCAGGCGGATTTTTCTCGGTAATTGCCGAAAAAATTCTTAAAAACAACGGCATTGTTTACGGAGCTGCTTTTGATGAAAGCTTTGTTGTAAAACACATAGGAATTTCATCAATTAACGATTTAGATTTACTCCGCCGCTCAAAATATGTGCAAAGTGATTTAAACAATTCTTTTTCAGCGGTAAAACAACATCTTGACAACGGCAAAGCCGTGCTTTTCACCGGTACACCTTGTCAGATTGAGGGCTTATTATCCTACTTAAGAAAGCCCTATGACAACTTAATTACAATGGACTTTGTGTGTCACGGTGTTCCTGCACCAAATGTATGGGAATATTATAAAACTTATTTACAAAAACAATACAAATCACCTATAACAAACATCAATTTTCGCGATAAATCATTAGGTTGGAAAAATTCTTCTGTACGCTTTGCGTTTGAGAACGGCAGTGTTTACTGTAACTCCTTTAAAAAAGACCCATATATGAAAGTTTTTTTGGCAAATATGGATTTACGTGAAGCCTGTTATGTCTGTAAATTCAAGTCAACTGAGCACAAAAGTGATATTACAGTAGCTGATTATTGGGGTATTGATAAAATAAAACCCGAAATTGATGACGACAAAGGCTTATCATTATTATTAGTAAATACAGAAAAAGGGCACACCTTACTTGATGATGCAAAAAATGATTTAACACTTATAAAAACAGATGTGGAAAAATGTTTCCCTCACAACCCTTGCATTATAAAACCTGCTTCAGAGCATAATTTCAGACAGTATTTTTTAAGTAGTTACAATAAAGGCGATTTTGGAAGAATTGTTGAAAATTGCCTTAACCCATCATACATAACCCGACTAAAAAGAAAAGTTTTACAAATAAAAAACGGAGATGTTTAAATGAGCGCCAACCCCCGTATAAGCGTAATAATTCCCGTATACAAAAGTGAGGAATATATAGAAGCCTGCGTTGACAGTATTTTAAATCAGACCTTTACTGATTTTGAAATTATACTTGTTGACGATGGCTCACCTGATAACAGCGGTAAAATCTGCGATGCTTTAGCCCAAAAAAACAATACAATAACTGTACTCCATCAAGAGAATCAGGGTCAGGCTACCGCACGCAATAACGGAGTTAAAATTGCACGTGGTGAGTGGCTCCACTTTGTAGATTGCGATGATGCAATTCACCCCCGAATGCTTGAAGCTCTCTATAACGCTGTTACGGAAAATGATATCAAATTAGCTATGTGTTCAGCTGTACAAGGCGAAAAAGCAACCGATGATTTTTATGCTGATAAAAATGTTGAATTTAAAAACCTCGAAATGAACGAAGATAATTTTCTGCACCTTTGCAGGGATTTAAAATACTTCTATTGGGTTGTATGGGGTAAGCTTATTCACAAATCAATTTACGAAAAGTACCCCCTTACAGAAGGCAGAATTTACGAGGATAATGCCATTGTGTGCAAATGGCTTTATGAAGCAAAAAAGGTTGCTTTAACTCATACGCCTTTGTATTTTTACTATGTAAATACCTCGAGCACAACTAAAAAAGAATTCACAAAAAAACATCTTGATGTTCTATGGGCGTTTAAAGAGCAGATTGACTTTTTCATCTCAATAAACTTCAAAAAAATGACGGAGCATCTTGCTACTTATTATCTTGAAATTTCTGCAAATATGCATCACCGTGCAAAAACAGAAAATGCCAAAGAGCTGATACCCCATATAAAAGAGAAAGAAAAAGAGATAAAAGCCCTTTATTCTGATTATATAAAACCTGATACAAAGCAAAAGCTTTATTATTACGAAAAAACAAACACGCCAATGTTTTATATAACAAGGCTTAAGAAAAAGTTAGGATTATTAAAATGATAACTATTGTAGTCCCCGTTTATAAGGTTGAGAAATATTTAAGCCGTTGCGTTGATAGTATCCTGAACCAGACCTATACTGACTTCGAGCTTTTACTTGTTGACGATGGTTCACCCGATAACTGCGGTAAATTGTGTGATGAATATTCTGAAAAGGATAGTCGTATTTTTGTAATTCATCAAAAAAATGGTGGGCTTTCCGCTGCAAGAAACACAGGTATAAACTGGTTTTACGAGCAAAACCGAAGCGACTATATTACTTTTGTAGATAGCGACGATTGGCTCCATCCCGAATATCTGAAAATTTTAATGAACGGAATTACTGGAAACCGTGTAAAAATATCCGTTTGTAATTACAAGCGAGTGAATGCTGAAATTCCCCACGAAAACTACGATAATATTAAGTATGAATTAACCTCTCCCGAGGATTTTTTGGTAAATCATTCCTGGCAATATAACTACGCTTGGGGTAAGCTTTACCACAAAAGCATGTTTGACGATGTAAGATACCCCGTGGGTAAAAACTTTGAAGACACCTTTACTACCTACAAGGTATTGCATAAATGTGATAAAATCGCCTACACGGACCTTCAGTTATATTACTATTTACGAAATGAGCAGGGTATATCACGTTCTCCATGGAAACCATCGGAATTAGTAATTTTTGATGCTATGCAGGAGCAACTAAAGTTTTATAAAGAAAAAGGTCTTCAAAAAGCATTTGAAAAAGAGTTTCAGCTTTTTGTACACCACCACGCATATCAGATTGTTCGTATAAAAGAAAACAAAAATGATTTAAAGAAAAATAAGGCTATACTAAAAGAAATTAAAAAAGCTTTAAGAAATTACCTAAAAGAGAATAAATCAATATTCAATGTTCATAATATGACCTACTCTTACGAAGCAGCATACCCTGTTACAATGAAGCTTTACGCTCTCGCAAGTAAAACTAAAGCAAAAATATTGAGGAAATAAAAATGAGTATTCCTAAAGTTATTCACTACTGTTGGTTTGGCGGTAACCCTTTACCGAAATCAGCAGAAAAATGCATTAAAAGCTGGCAGAAATATTGTCCCGATTATAAAATCAAGCGTTGGGATGAAAGCAATTTTGATGTGAATTGCAATGAATATTGCAAATTCTGTTACGAAAATAAAAAATGGGCTTTTCTTACAGACTACATACGTCTTAAGGTTGTTTATGATAATGGCGGCGTATATCTTGACACGGATGTTGAGCTTCTGAAAAATCTTGATGATTTAGTGGAAAATGGCGCTTATATGGGCTTTCAGAATGAAACTGAAATTGCAACAGGTCTTGGCTTTGCCGGTGAAAAAGGGCATAAATTCATCGGTGAAAATATGCGTTATTATGAAAATCTTACTGATTTTTCAGCCCTTCGCTCCTGCCCTATTATTACAACCGAACTGCTCGTTGCTCACGGATTAAAGGAAAACGACGGCACAATTCAAGAAATTGTCAACATGAAATTCTATCCGCCAGAATACCTTTGCCCCAAAAACGAGCGTTCAGGACTTACCGAGAAAACAAAAAACACCCATTCAATACATCACTTTGATGCTTCCTGGTTTGAAAAATCCTGGAAAGAGGGTCAGAAAAAACGCTGGCGAAGAGAAAAGCTAAGATATATTGTTCATCTTCCCAACAAAATTCTGATGAAAATACTTGGGGACAAAAACTACGCAAAATTAAAAGCAATATTTAAAAGAGGTTAAATTATGGCACTAACCAAAGGCTTTATCACAATTGCAACGGGTAAAGAGCAATATTATAAAATTGCACGAAATCTTTTGCGCTCTTATCGTTTCACAACTAAAAATCCCCTTCCATTTGCCCTTTTATGTGATACAGAAAATGAATATACAAAAGAATTTGATGACATCCGCATTTTCAAGGAAGCAAGGTGCAATTATCTTGATAAGCTGGAAATGTATGACTATCTTCCCTATGATATAAACATTTTCATTGATGCAGACTGCCTTGCCTTCAGAGATATTAACCGCCTTTTTGATATATTTGAAAACGCTGATGACTTTTGTTGCTACGGCAGAGTTTTGCCACTTGATGATAAAACAGGTTGGTTTGAATATGAAAACCTCAATGCTGATTTACAAAAGCAGATTGACTATATTGTCGGTCTTCACGGCGGTATTTACTATATGCGAAAAACCGAAAAATGCAAAAAGGTTTTAGACGATGCAAAATCCTTCTCACTTAATTATGCTGATTATAAATTCAAAGGTAAATTTGAAACCCCCGGTGATGAGCCCGTTGTTGCCTTGAGTATGGCTGTAAATAAATGCAAGCCTATCCCACACGATTTTTCTTCCCTTATCTGTTGGTGGGAGCACGAAAATTTATTCAAACTCAATATAACAAACCACTATGCCTACTGTACCCCTCTTAACACAAAAACAGATATTGTTCATTGGGGCACACGTTTTACAACATCAATTCCTTATTGCAAGGAATTGGCAGCATTAGAGCTTAATTTAAACGGTGCAGACCATAAAGAAATTAAAAAATCCAATAAATATTTCGATAAATTAGCTTTTAAAGAAAAAATAAACAAATTTATATCACGGGTTATTAACAAAATAAAAAGAACATTAAAAGGAATTTAATATGATTGAAAACAAACTTATTCAAAGACAATACAACCTTGATTACCTGAGGGTATTTGCCTCTGTAGCTATAATCTTACTTCATGTAACTGCGCAGAATATGTCCTATGTTGAATTAGCCGGTACGGAATGGAATATTTACAATATATGTAACAGTGCTTCAAGATGGGGGGTTCCTGTTTTTGTTATGATGAGCGGTGCGCTTTTCTTACCGAGAGAAATTCCCACCAAAACACTTTATAAAAAATACATATCCCGTATGGCAATTTCCTATGTTGTTTGGTCTTTGTTTTATGCAATTGTCGACCCCATCGGCAATTTGATTTTCACAGAAGGGTATCAAATAAGCTTTGTTGAAATTATAGGTAGTTTTATTTCAGGTGCGGTTCACCTTTGGTTTTTACCGATGATTATAGGGCTTTATATGTGCATTCCCCTCATAAAGCAATTAACTCAAAATGATAAATTAATCAAGTATTTTTTAATCTTGTCAATCATCTTTTGCTTTACTAAAGTAGAAATTGAATTGGTTACAAATAATCTTTTAAGTGGTAATATACAAATAATATTTCAAAACGTTAATACCGTTTTCAAAAACTTTAACATGAATCTTATTGTGGGTTTGGTTGCTTATTTCATACTGGGTTTTTACTTAAATAAAACTGAAATCTGCAAAGAACACAGAATAATTATATATATTCTTGGTGTAGCAGGCCTTGTTCTTACAATAATTTTAAATTTGTTGGCTTCCAAAAATGCAGGTAAATCCTTAGAAGTATTCTATGGAGCTACTACTGTAAATGTGCTTTTAATGTCAGTAGCCGTATTTGTATGGTTCAAATATAATGCAAAAGGTACTAAATTCCTTAATAAAATAATACCAAAGCTTTCAAAATACAGCTTTGGCGCATTCCTTGTGCATATATTTATTCTCAAGTGTTTATATGCTGTTGGCATTCAAAGTACAACCTTCCATCCAGTTTTATCTGTACCTGCAATAACAATTTTTACCACTGTCGTGTCTTATTTAATTTCCTTGGTTTTAAATAAAATCCCCATAATAAAGAAATATATAGTTTAAAAACAACCACTTACCAAAAGGTGATGCCAATGAAAATAAAAAATAAACCCTGGTATCAGGATTATATGCGCCTGAGAGATAACAAAACTTTTTCATTTTTCGATTTTATAAAAGATTTTATATTTTATCACAGAGTCAGGTACATAGTTTATTTCCGCCTTGCGCAGAAAACGAAATTCAAACCGCTTAAATTATATTATGAATATAAATTATTCAGACTTTGCAGAAAATACGGAATTGAAATAAAAACCAACACCAAAATCGGTGAAGGCTTTTGTATGATACATCCTTATAATATTACTGTGTCGCCCTTTGCTGTTTTGGGTAAAAATGTTAATATGTATAAGGGTTCAACCATAGGGGTCAATACGGGTAATCCAAAGGGTGCGCCTGTTATCGGTAATTGTGTACAAATAGGTATAAATGCCACGGTAATAGGCGGTATTACCATAGGTGACGATGTATTAATTGCCCCTAATGCCTTTGTTAATGAAAATGTGCCGAGCCATAGTGTTGTTGTGGGTAACCCTTGCCGCATAATACATAAAGAAAACGCGACCTCACAATTTATATGGAACAAAATTTGAGGGCAACAAAATGACACTAACTAAAACTAAAAGCAGAAAAATTATACTATCAATAACATCTGCCATAGTCATTATTTTCTTAATAATTACAGTGGTGGGGAATTGTTTGTTATCCGTCACAGAATACACCATCAACCTTTCAGGCTTGTCAGGCAGTGCGAGAGTTATTGTTATTTCTGACCTTCATGGCAAGGAATATGGCAAAGATAACTGTAGGCTGTTGGCTAAAATAACTGAGCAGAAGCCTGATGCAATTTTTGTTGTGGGTGATATGCTGGATGACGATGATGCTGATAATGGTTTTTCTAAAACAACAAAATTGCTGACTGAGCTTTCAGATATTGCACCCGTGTATCTTTCCTTTGGTAATCAGGAAAAGGAATATGATGGCGATATACTCGAGAATTATGTGAATACTATTACGGAAAATGGTATTGTTATTTTAGACGACTCCTTTGTGGATTGCGAAATAAACGGACAAAAAATCCGCATAGGCGGAACAATGGGCCACGCCTTTCCCTTTGGAAGAACAAAAGAAAAGTTTGAAAATTCAGATGAATATATCTTTTTAAAGGATATGGAAAAAACAGATTTACCAACAGTAGTTTTAGCCCATATGCCTGACACGTTTATTTTTAATGGCGCTCACACTTATTGGAGCAACATTGATCTTGTGGTGAGCGGTCATACTCATGGTGGTGTTATAAGGCTACCTTTTGCAGGTGGCTTATATGCACCTATGCAGGGCTTTTTCCCTGACTATGATTACGGCTTTTATCAGCTTGGGGAAAAAATGCAGATGGTAATAACATCGGGCCTGTCCGGTTATAAGCTTATTCCCAGATTTTTAAATTCACCCGAAATATGTGTTTTGAATTTATCGGGGAAATAAAATATACATTTTAACGAGAAAGTAAACGAGGTGATATAAATGACAGAAAATATTATATTAGAAATTCTTTCTGCATTTATACACAACAGAAAGCCTTGTTTAAATAGTGATTTGCCTGAGGGCAAGGTATTCTACTTCTTTTATATTCAAGGTATTCTGCCCATTTTAGCCTATATGGATAAAAAGTGGAGTATTATAGAAGATGAAAATATAAAAAAAAGTCTTGTGGATTGTTATTATCAGACTATTGCCGAGAACTGCAATAAAATCAATATGTTTGAAAGCATCTCGGAAAAATTGAGTGAAAGTAAAATTCCCCACATGCCTGTTAAGGGCTGGTATGTGAGAACCCTCTACCCTGTTCCCGAGCTTCGCACCTTTGGTGATATTGATATTCTCATAAATAAGCAGGACAGGCAGAAATCACACGAAATATTTACCGAAAACGGTTACAGTATAAAAGATAATTGGGAGCCAACATATAGCTATGATAAGGGTCCGATCAGGTGCGAGGTTCACACAGAGCTTATGGATTCTGATATAGGAAAAGGCGAACAAGTGATTTCCTACTTTTCAAATGCTTTGGAAACAGCACAAAAGGATGTTGGTGAAAGATTTTCACCCCAGAAAGACCTTCACCTTATGTATCTTTTTTGCCATCTGGCAAAGCATTTGTATACGGGTGGTGCCGGTATAAGAATGTATATGGATATTGCATTGTTCTTAAAGGCGCATAGTGAAACGTTAGATTTTGAAAAAATATATGAGGATTCGAAAAAACTTCATTTAGACTGTTTTTTAAAAACAGTATTTTTTGCTTGTAGTGAGTGGTTTGAAATAGATTTACCATTTGAAATAAATGATATAAATCCAGATTGTATAGACGCTTTGAAAAAATATACTTTCGGGGCAGATTTATTCGGCAAAACAAGAGATAAATCAATAATATCCTTAAGAAATGATGAAGCCGGCTCAAAAAAAAGTGTTTTAAAAGATACGCTCTTTCCAGACGCTCAAAAAATAGAGGAACGATATAAATTTGTTAAAGGCAGAAAATATCTTTTGCCTGTGGCATGGGTTGCAAGAGGCTTTGTTAATCTTACAGAAATACCGCAAAAACTTAACTATATAAAAAAAGTTTCAAATGCAGATATGGATTCAGTCAGTGAATATAATGAATTTATATCAAGCATAGGATTATAATCGTTATAAAAGACAAAAAAGTCTGAGCAGTTGGAAATTAACTGCTCAGACTTTCTTAATATATTATATCACACCAAAAAATTTTTTAACGACAGGTAAGATTAAAAAATCGGTTTTTCTGAATGCAGTGCTATGACCACCATTTAAAACCATAACCTCTTCTGCGCCCTCAACTGCTTTTGTAATTTTTCTTGAATGCCTGCGTTTTATCATATCAAACTCACCAAAAACATTAAGAAAAGGAACTTTAATTGCAGAAAGCTTTTTATAATTAAGCTTGGGTTGACCTACCATCATACCCTCAATTTCTCTTCGTCTTATCATTTCAGGGTCTTTAGTAAGAGCTGCTTTAATTGCATAAATTCTGTGGTCCTTAATAATCCCAAGCTGGTCCCCTGTTTTTGTTCCTCTTGTGTTAAGATTTGAGCCGAAAACTGCAAGGCGTTCAACATATTCAGGATAAGTCACCGCAAAGCACATAGCAAGGTTACCGCCATCAGAAAAACCGCAGAATCCTGCTTTTTCAACACCTAAATAATCAAGAAGAGCCTTTAAGTCATCACAAAAGAGCTCAAAGGTCAGTTTTTTATCTCCCAAAGGTGTTTTGCCCGTACCTCTTGTGGAAAATCTGATTATTTTAAAATGCTCAGAAAGTGGTTTATATAAATCTCCCTCAAAGCAACGATAGTCACCGCCGTTGCCGTTCAACATAACAAGAGCCTTGCCATTTTCGTTACCGCTTACGTGATATTCAAAATCAAGCCCATCGTGGTTAAAAAAACCATAGTCTATAACCTTTACCTCTTCCATACAGCACCTCCGAAATATATAAAATAATAATACTCCATATTTTTTAAAAGTGCAATAGGCGAAAAGAGTTGAATTTCAGGCATACGGTGTTCAATTCTTTTCGGCTATAGTTGACGAAAGAGAAAGAATTTAGTAAAATATCTCTTACATTTAGTTTTTACGAGGTCTAAGATGGATTTAAATACATATTTTGCTACATTATGCAGACAATTGGGTGTTCACTTGAAAACCGAAAGCCCGTCAATAAAGGCTTTGGTTACAAATAAAAAGAAAAACAATAAAAATGGTGTTGTTGCCCGATATAATTTCGGCGAATTTTACTTCGATATTTACTACATAGAAAAGCTCAAGGGCGGTAGTGTTCAGCAGGTTATCTGGCTTTCATTTTTCTTTGACAGAGAGCCCTCAATAACCTTTTCAGTTTATGATATTTTATCAGTTACAGACCCTGAGAATTTCAATTGCTACACCTATTCCTTTGTTGACTCCAACGAACTGATCAAAAACTGCTTTGACGAATTAACAGAGCTTTTGCAAAAGCTTATTCCTGCGCTTATAAAAATATCTGAAAACGGTGTTGAAAAGAACAAGCTCATTGATAAGCAAAAGCAAAAAATCAATGCATATTTCGGAGATAACATTATTGAAGCGAGTCAGTTTTTAAATGATTCCGCCGATAAAATCCTCTCAATGATGTTTTACAATTTCTTCCAATATCAGATTGATATTTATCTTTTGGGTTCACCTGCTTTATTTTTTAAAGGCAAAGAGGAAAAAGCACTTAAGAAACTGAAAAAAGCAAAATATCGTTCCCTTTATGAAGATAATCTTCTGACGCACCTTGAAAACGGCGGTAAAGCGCCCGTTCTTTCGGAAGCAGCAGCTACCGCTTCCACAGAAAAAGGCACTGCCAGACAGGGAACTGATAAAAAAGGAACATTAAAAATTCTTTTGTATGCTCTGCTTTTCACTATTCCGTTTTCTTTAAGTTTAGCTCTTCTGTTTTTGGGATTAACCTATTTAACCGCCACAGACAGTCTTTTCATTTTCGGAATTAAAGAAAATTTAGTTTTCATTCCTTTTTTCTCAAGTGTACCCGCACTTGCCATTGCTTTGAATCTTTTTTCAAGGAAAAAGGCAAAAAACAAGGATATTCACATTCCTGACCTAACACCCAAAGCAAAAAACGCATTGAAATATTTCACAATTCTGGCAGAAACTGTAGCCATAATCGGTCTTTTCACCTGCCTAAACTCAACCTTAGTGCTTCGTGATAATGATTTTCTTTACACAACAGAGGATTTTCCCCTTTCAAGAACAAGCTGTCAATATAGCTCTATTGACTATGCGGCAGTTGTTGAAGGATACACATACAAGGGCAAATTTCAGGAAGACCCCCATATTGCTTTTGTGACTAAAAGCGGAACTATTATTGATGTTTATAATTCAACCTTCTTTTCTGCAGATGAATTCAAGGAAGAAGCAGAACACTTTTTAAATGAAAAGGGAATTGAAATAAAAGAGCTTAAAACAATAAACTAAAACAACTCCCCCGTTGATTTTATAAAAATCAACGGGGGGAGTTTTATATACCCTTATGCTCTGACCGAATCAAGATATTTTTCGATATATTCCCACAGAAGCTGTTCTGCAAGTGCCATATTCTCTGCATCCAACTCTAAGCCGTGACCCGAGGTTGGATAGGAATTGAACACATGCTCTACTCCATATTCCGTAAGCTTCGCATCCAAATCAACGGCGTTTCTGTGTGGAACAATATCATCCTTTTCACCGTGGTTTATGATGGTGGGAACAGTGTTTTCATCTACATAATAAATAGGTGAAACAAATTTCAAAGCATCCTTTGCTTCAGCTCGTGTTGCATAGGTATGTGGATATCCGCTTGCATACCCAAGAATCTCAGCGACAGTTTCTTTATCGCCAATGCCATTATTAGCCTGAAGTTCTTCATTGTAATAATAATATTCATCCGCTAAATCAGCAGGACCGCAATAGCTTGCAACAGCCTTGGGTGGAATTGGTGAACTATCAGCACGGGAATATGCATAATGGAGAGATAAATGACCACCTGCCGAGCCACCGGTGGAGAGGAAGCCCGAAATTTCAATACCATGAGATTCACCGATTTTCTTTACAAGAGTCATAGCCTGCTCAATATCATCCATTATGTCATCAAGATTTACATTTTCATCAATATATCTGTATCTTACTGCAACACCTGCATAGCCTTCCTGAGCAACCTGCTCAAGTCTGCCTGCAAACTCATTTTCGTCTCCGCCCATCCAGGCCCCGCCATGAAGCATAAGGACTATACCAACAGTCTTTCTGTCCTTAGGTATGTACAAATCAAAGTAATGCCTGTCGTTATCGCCGTATTTTGTATCAAAATACACATAATTATCTACGGCAGAAAAACCAAATGCCTCTTCTAAATCGTAGCCATCTGCACTACCGTCACCATTGAAATCGCAAGCCATCAATGAAGATTTACCCACAAGATTTTTATTAGTTACGGTCTGCTTTATATTAGTTGTGTCTTCATCAGTGCAAACTCCATCGCCATTAAAATCGCCTGCACCATATATATCTAATGTCTTGTGCCCAAAATAAAGCCTTAAAGCTTGGTATGCATCTAAAACATCCACTACTCTATCACCATCAAGATCGGCTCTTGCAAAAGTTACCTTATCTTCGGCAGTTTCTTCAGTATTGTGGTCGCCTAAAGCCATATTAACGAAAATCTGATAATCAGAGGCACCTATACTTTTGTCGGCATCCAAATCACAAAGGCTACCAACAGAATAACCCGAATCCGAATCATACTTAGCAACTGCATGCATCGGCTTCCCCGAAATCACAGGAAGTGTACCATACGAATTGCTCTTTTGTCCCCAGATACGATGACCCATACCCGACTGAAGTAAATAAGCAACCTCACCACTGCTGAACTGAGCAAGAGTTTTAACATCTGTAATTCCTGGAGTATCGGATGATGTTCCCCATCTTGATGCCCCTATTCCGCATTTAGCAGCACCATCTGCAGTTACAGAACCGCTTAAATAAAAGCAATTCGAAACTGTTCCGCTATTATCACCACATACAGCACCTACATAATATGTAGAAGTAATTCCGCTCCTTGCTCCGGTAACACTGCCGGCAGAATAACAATTTCTTATAGTACCTTTGTTTTGACCTGCAACGCCGCCCAGATATCTTGCTCCGCCAACGGCACTGCTGCTACAGGAATTCTGAATTGTACCTTCGTTAAGTCCAACAAGTCCTGCAACATAGTTTCCGCCTTTAAAATATGATGAACTGATGTTTACATTTCTCACAATACCGCTACTGCCAAGATAACCTACCAAAGCAGTATAATTATCTCCGTCGGCATTATAAAAGTTTTTCAGAGTGTGACCAAAGCCATCAATAACACCATTAAAGGCAACGCTATTACTGCTTAAGGTTGCTTTCACACCAATAGGCGTCCATGCGCGGAAGCTTCCTGATATAAGATTACCATTTGAATCATAAATATTGGTGTTATCACTTATATCGGCATAAAGCCTGCAATTAATAGCATTGTTACCACCATTCACCTGCTCACAGAACCAATAAAGGTTACCTGCATTTTTTATTTTGTAAAATCCGCTGGCATCCTTATAGGGAACATCATAATGACTGTTATCAGTAAGGCAAAAGCCATTTGACAGAGTTCCGCCACAGGTTTTGCAGGTATTACTCTTTGCAACAAGGCTTGGGCGGTTTGCCCAGGTATAATCTGCTCCGATTTCCCTTGCAAGCCAGGATTTAACAACCTTAACAAAATAAAAATTCGGATCCTTGGCATAGCCGTAGGTACCATCTGCCTGGTCATAGCCGAAAACTGTTATAAGCTTTGCATTACCGCAAAGGCTTTCTTCAAAATATGCCGTGCATGTGTCAACATCATCATAATGAGCATAGCCCTCGGCATTAACATATTCATTTCTTCCGTTTTCACCAAGCTCCTTTTCAAGCTGAGCTAGATTATACTGACAAGTTTTTGGGCTCATTGTCCAACCGGGAGTGCAGTAATCGTTAATGCACACATCTGTTGGGGGATATTCTGTTGAACATCCGCCTAAATGCGAGGAAACAGATACTATATGAGAAAATATTTTGGACTTTTCTATACCCGCATCATAAAACATTTTGCAGGTGAATTCTATATAATCGGCGATAACTTCATAGAGAAGCTCTCTTATAACCTCGGTTTCGCTTAGCATACGGCTTACTGCTTCATCATAAATGGATTGAGCATCGTAACCGAGATTATGTAAAGCGTGCATACCGTATTGAGCCTTTTCAAACTCCTCAAGAGAAGCATAGGTTTTATCTGTGTAATCAGGTATCTGTGTTTCCCAACCGGTATTAATACCTGCAAGAAGGTAGCCTTTCCCTTCTCCTTTGAGTCTTTCATAATTTTCAATCAATGGCTCTATGAAGCCTTCTGTTACCTGCTTTTCATACCAAGCAAGGTATTTGGGAGAATTGAAGCAGGGAAAACCACCGGCAGTAGCAAAAGGTGTGCCACTCCAATTACAGTGCCATCTTGGAAGCATACCATAGCTTTGGCCACCCCACTCTTCACCTTCCTCGGGGAAAGCAATCCATTCGCACATTTCAGGGTCGTTATAAAATTTATTGCCCTCATCATCAATGGTTGCATCATCGCCAAAATGAGTAGCATAGTTTGTACAATCGTCCATTTGGAAGAATACGGGCACATTATATTTTTCTGCAAGTGCGAAAACAGTATTAACCTCATCATTCATTTGTTCAATGGACTGTGTAAGGCACATAGGACCTACAACGCCGAATGCATACATTCTGTCGGAAGAGGAATCAATTTCACCATGAAGAGCTACCATTTCAGAAACATAGGATTCCAAATAATCATAATGTATATTTGTAACCATAAATACTACATACTGAACGCCGTCCTCAGAGGTGGCGGTTATTGTTCCGTCAGAGGCTACCGAAATACCGCTTTCAATATTATCTGTTGCTGAAATTGGCAATACCATACAAGAGAAAGCCAATACCAATGCAAGAAGCACGCTGAAAATTTTCATAAAACTACCTCATACATAAAATTTTATATACAACTTACATTTTAACATCATAAAGATTACATTTCAATAAAAAAATAAAAAGGGCTGTAAAAAACCTTTGTTTTTTACAGCCCTTTCGGCTACATTGCTTTTTAGAAAACATATGTAAACATAAAGTTTACAGTGGTATTAAAGGTTTTGAGAACTGAAGTAAATGTCTCCTCTGCTTGTGTTGGTGCAGTGCTTTCTACCAGGCCTACACTTACAAGAGCAACCTCCAATTCTGCTTCTGCTTCTTTCCATTTTGCAGTATTTACAATCGTTTCAGAAAGTTGTTTTTCAACCTCTGCAACTGCGTCTTCAACAAAAGCAATCTCATATTCTGTGAATGCAGATTTATCCGCTTCATACCAAATCTCAAGATACTCTCTTGCTATATGAACAAGTCTGCCTTCGTTATACTGAGGATAAACATCAGGTCTGCTGTAAACATCATTAATGTTATCATCTGTCATAATGTCAAACGCCATTTTAAGAGCCACGTCATTATTGGGAAGCTTTTCGTGGTCCTGATTTTTGATAAACCAGGTTGTGCAGGGAAGAAGACCTGTTGTGGGGTCAACTGTTCCGTCAGGAGCAAAATGGTCGTGGTCGGGATTATTACAATGTGTGCCCTTAACAACATAATCATCGCCTAAGGTTTTGCCCACATCTGCAAAGGTTGCACCCATTGATGCAGACTCGGAATGAACAATACCATCACCATTTGTTTTATTATAATCCTTGCAAAGAGGGAACATTCCGCCACCATAGCAAACAATGTCAAACGCCTGTGCACCTGTATCCATAAGAGCATAGAGGTTTTCTTCAAAGTTTGCTCTTGCATTCATATAATAATCAACCTTTTCGCGGATTAATGCATATTCATCATCAGCGAGCCATTTTTCTCTTGCTTCTTCATAGTAATCAGTGGGACAAAGTGCCCAGATTATTGTTGTTGAACGCACACCTGCTTCAACAACACCCTCTGCAAGTCCGCCCAATGCAGATTTAAGAACATCCGAGGGCAAAATGCGAAGGAGCATATTAAGGAAATATGATAAGGATGTTTCTCCTAAAAGAGAGGGTAAAAATTTTTCATAAAGCATTTCATCATCGTGAATGATGCTGAGGTTATTTGTAAGAATATCACCGATAATATCTGAGCCATCAATAGCGGGAATAACAAAGAGCATTCTCTTGATAAGCTCATAATCCTCGGGATATGTTTCAAGGTAGTTAACACCGATTGTACCGCCAAGACTGATGTTACAGAGCCTTACCTGCTCTGCACCTGTCTGAGGTAAAACAACATCATGAATAAAATGATGAAGCTTTTCTGTTTCACCGATAACATCACCAAAAGAGTCATAGCCAAAGTAATAGATATTATCCTCGCCAACGATTTCAGCAAGACCCTGAAGACGAAGGTATTCATAATACTCTGCTTTAAGGTCCTCCGGGAGCTCACTCATAGGGCATTCATAGCAGGGCACCTCAACGGGAGTAAGATAGTTGCCCTCTGCATCCTTATGAATAGCATAAAGACCTTCATAAGCACCTTTTCTCATAGCGTCTGTAAGACCTGCATCAGTTCTTGTTACAGCAGACTTAAGAAGAGGAATAAGTGCCTCCTTAAGAAGACCCATAATATCAATTTCCAGAGGCCAACCTGTGATATAATCACCATTGTCATCAGTCATTCTAGTACCATCCTCATTGAGAAGGTATGTGTTGTTCTGGCTCATACCGTGAACGATAATAACGGGCGTATCTCTGTCATAATCTGCAACATAGCTTAAATCTGACACAACTGAAATAGTTGCTTCTGTTTCGGTTGCAGAAACGGGAACAATCATTGCAGAGCACAGCATAGCTATTGCAAGGATTATGCTTAATGCTTTTTTAGTTTTCATAAACCCACCTCAAATATAATATTTAACATAATTTTAACATATTAACTAAATATTAACAACAAAACAAATGCACAAGTTTTATTGGAAAAACTTGTAAAAAAGCACGAAAGTTTCTTTTATATAGTTGTAGTTTGTAATTTTAAATGATATACTATCATTATCAAAAGCTTTTCAGGAAGTGATAAAATGGATAACAAAGTTTTTTGTATTAAAGGCAGCTATACCCTCCGTCAGATTGCAGGAGAATATTTAGCAGTTCCCATAAGCAACGAAGCAGGTGACGATGCAAATATAGTTATACTGAATCCTGTAAGTCATATTATCTGGACCAAGCTTGAAGAGGGCGCAACATTTAATGAGATTCTTGATTCAGTTATGAGCGAATTTAATGTAGAAAAAGAAGAGGCTTCAGCAGATATCAAGGATTTTTTAGCTGGCCTTGAACAGGCTGATTTACTGAAATAAGCATTAAAATAACCGTGCAGTTGAAAAAACTAACTGCACGGTTATTTTCTAATTTAATTTGATTTTAAGAGAACTTTTTTTCTTTTAATGTACCATTCTCCTGAATCTCGTATATTCTGTTACAATATTCAAGCATACTTGGGCGATGGGTTGTAATAATGCAGGTGCGTTTTTTATCAACCGCCATAAGATTTTTAAGAACCTGCTCCTCAGTAGCTTTATCAAGAGCAGAGGTTGCCTCATCCATAATAAGAACAGGTGCGTTGCAAAGAACCGCCCTTGCAATTGATAATCTCTGAACCTGTCCCTCAGAAAAGTTGACGCCCCTTTCTCCAACAAGAGACTCGAGTCCCAACGGCAACGCCTCAACAAAATCCAATGCATCTGCAATTTCAAGAGCAGAGCGCAATTCTTCATCTGTTGCATCGGGGTTAACAACTCGCAGGTTTTCTGCAATTGTTCCTGTGAAAATGGCATTTTCCTGAGGCACATAAGAGCAAAACGACCTTGTGCTTGGTGAAACATCAATTCCTTCGCCATTTGCCAAGCCCATTGTTAAGCTACCCTGCGACTTTTCAACAAGTCCTAAAAGAAGCCTTAAAATTGTTGTTTTGCCTTCACCTGAGGGACCAACAAATGCAATCGTTTCCCCGGGATGAGCAAAAAAGCTTATGCTATTGAGAACATTTCTATCACCATCCGCATAAGAATATGTAACATTTTCTGCAACCACGCTGACGCCATTCTCCTTTGCAAGAGGCAAAAGAGATTTTGCTTTTTCGGCATCTTCAGTATTTTCCTTTGGAAGCTCAGTAATTTCCTTAACTCTTCCTGCCGCCGTTGCAACAGAAATCACATTGGGAATTGTTGAAACAATTGAAGAAAATGAAGATGTAAGGCTTCCTGAAAGCTGTAAAAACAAGGTCATTGTACCAAAGGTTATTGCCCCTGACCAAAGTCTGTAAACGCCCCAGCCATAGCAGGAATATGCCACAACAAGACCTATAAAGGAAAGAACAAGTGTGGTAAGAATTGTAAATTTATCGTGCGCTAATCTCATATTGCGATAGCTTGTTAAAAGCTCTCTGAATTTTTCGGAATACTCCTTTGTTAACCCGAAGGCTTTAACAGTCTGCAAATTCTGAACGGACTCTTCGCTGAAGGACAAAACCCTGCCGTTCATTTCCCGACTCTGCAAATTATATTTTCGCATCATTTTGGTCATAAATCTTGAAGAGAAAAACAACACAGGTGCGCTCATAAGGGCAAGAAAAGCCAAGGTTACATCATAATAAAGAACTATTCCGAGGCAACCAAAGAACTGTAAAAATTTCGTAAAAAGCCCGGGTAAAAACGATATTACACTACCTGAAACAGAGCTTACATCACCTTCAAGGCGGTTAATAAGGTCGCCCGAATGATATTTGTTTATATTCTCCCAATTTGCAGTTGTCATACTGTCATAAATCTGAGAGCGGATTTCATTACTCACACGGGTTCCCACTCTGGAAGAAACAAGTGAGCTGACTGCATTGATAACTATCTGAAAAACTGCAAGCCCGATTACCATAGCCGCTGCAGAAGCAATAGTTTCATTGTTATGATTAACAACTGCATCTATAAGATATTTGGAAGAAATACTTGCACCAAAGCCCATAGCAATACCAACCACACCCATAATGGTGTAGCCGACAATTTCAAGCTTATAACGGCTCATAACCTTTAAAAGCCATTTCCACTCAGAGCCTATGTTTTTAAAAAGTGTACTGTATTCGCTTGCCTTTTTCATTAAATCTGTATCTTCTCCATTTTTTCTTTCAATTAATTATACTTTTCTCTTCTGCAAAAATCAAGCAAAGTATTTTATAAAATAAAGTATGAGCATGTGCACCGGGTAGAAGGCATAAAAGCCATACTGCATAATTTTATTTGATTTGCCCTTTTTACCACCATAAAGCCAAATAGGAATTAGGGCAAAAACCGCAAAGCCCTGACAGGGAATTTCACATTCTTGTCCGAAAAGTTCAACCAGAAAAACCCTGCCCTCAGAGAATACAATATTTATAAGCACCATTGCCACAAGCTGACAAGCCCAGGCAAAAGGGAAATCTCTTAACAGATAAAACATCACTACTGTCAGTATTCCCAGAAAGCCGTAATCCGTAAAGCTTATAAAGGATACCACTGTAATCAATGCTAACCACAAAACCGCAAGACCTGTATTTTTTGCGGTTTTGTTTTTTCGTGCATTATCTATTACAACAATACAGAGCAAGCCTAAAAGTAATGTGAAAAGAACATTCTGATGGTAAGGATTAAAAACTCTGCTACTATAAAAAAGGTTAAAGGGAATTTCCGTTACCAAAGCAAAGCCTGCAAGCCTGAGAAAATATTTTCTCAAATCCGAGGTATGAACAAAGCCCTCTGCAATCTGAAAGGCAAAAATGGGAAACGCCATTCTGCCCGCATAGGTCATCCAATCCCCCAAACTCATATATGTTGCCCAGATATGGTCCATAAGCATAAGCACTACTGCAATTGCTCTGAGCATATTTGATGTTAAGCCACCAAAAGGTATTTTAACAAAGGGCGTATTGACAGGAAATCTGAGTTTTGTTTTTTCATTCATATGGCTCACACCCTTTTCCCTTCATAACTCTGTTATTTCTGATATATTTTCACATAGTCAACTATAAATTCGCATTTATAATCCTTTTCGAGAACATCCAATTTTTCTGCATCAGGTGTGCAGAGAGAAACAATCGGCAAAAGCTTTTCCTTTGAAACGCCGTTACCGAAAGTAGAACGTGTTGTTTCAACTCCGTTAATGTAGAAAATGTATTCATCCTCGGTCCATTCAAGTCCGTAAACATTATACTGTTCACAGGGCTTTTGAACCCTGAAATCACCTAAAATTGCAGATTGGAAGCCCTCTTTTTCCCCATCAACACCTGCACAGTGGATGGTTGAGGTTATACAGTTATCGTCAAAGCACTCGAAAATATCAAGCTCTGCGCCACCTACGCCACCCTTGGAATATTCTGCCTCATAGGGATGCTCTGCCTGAAGCCAGAATGCGCTCCAGAATGCATCGCTCTCACTACAAATGCAACGAATTTCAAAATAGCCGTTTTTATACCACTCGTTAAGGGCAATTTCCGCACCATACCAGCCCGCACCGAACTCGCCATTCTCAAGGTATTCGCCTGTTAAAACAACATTGCCATCTCTCAATGAAACCTGACTTGATGCAGTAAAGCCACCACGCTCTGCACCAACACCACGATAATACCAATCATCAAGATTGAGTGCATCACCCTCAAACTCATCATAAAAAACAATTTCATAGCCTGTTAAATCCAGCTGCTGTCCGTGAGGTGAAACAGGAGTGCCGAAAAGAAGCATACACAAAAATTCCACCATAGCAGTTACGCCTGCTATTGCACCCTTAACAGAAAAATCCTTGAAAATTCCTTTAAAGAATTCCGATGCCTGAGTCAAAGCCCAAGCCTCTCTGTAAACAAGTCCGAATTCTTCAATAATCCATTCTACCATATCAAAAGCACTCCTTTATTTGATATATTATTCAATTTTTGCTTGTTTTTAATATTACTCTATATCATCAAGGCTTGCGCCCTTTGTTTCCTTAACCTTAAGTGTGAATATCACTGCGGCAACGCTGACTGTGGGAATTGCTACCACAAGGCAAGCCCACCAGATAGGCATCTGAGTCATACCGATTATAGTAACCAGATAACCAAGAGCAAGACCGATAATAACAAGAAGTCCTTCCGCACCTACTACGGATGCGCGTATATCTGTGGGCACTTTTTCTGTCATCATAACATTCATATAGTCTCTGCCAATCCAATAAGAGCCCTGATAAAGACCTGCAAACGAGCCGACAAGGTAAGGATTCCAGCCATTGAGAATACCTACAACAAAAAGAATATACCCTGTAACACAGGTTATTGAGAAAAGTGTGACTGTGGTTTTTCTGCCGAATTTATCTGCAATAAAGCCTGAAAGGAATGTGATTGTGGCATAAATTACAGGCACCATAAATAAAGCCTTTGTAATTTCACTTGTGCTCATTCCTGCTCTGTGCATTGAGGATTCAAAATACAATGCAATTGCAGGCATTGCCGCATCAAAAATTATGTGGGCAATAATAAGCATTTTAGTATCCTTGTTTGCGAAAATATACTTAACTCCGTTAAACACGCCTGCCTGATTTCTTTGTGCTTCCTTCTGTTGCTTTTTCAGAAGCTTTTCTGCCTGCCTTTCTTCATAGGGGCGGGAAAGATAAGCAATCCTCTCGCCTATGAAAACCCTTGTATCCTTAGCAAAAAGAAGAACAAGGCAAACCGCAACAAAGCCTATTAATGCAGGCACAAGAAATATATCACGCCATTTTGTTGCATCGTCACCCATCAGCATATCACGAAGAGCAGGAATAAGAATAACCCCTAAAATACCAAAGCTTTTAAGAAAGCTATATATCTTTGCGCGATGCTTATGCGGTGCTTCCTCAAGAATATAGATAATCTGAATATCGTGCCCCATAAAAAAGCTGATAATTGCAAAGCCCACAAGGAACATTATGTAGCTTGATGACAAATGAATAACAAGAAGTCCTATTGCCATTCCTAAAGTTGAAAGCACAAAAAGTGGCTTTCTGCCCCATTTATCTGCGAGAGCTTTATAAAATGGGGTGAACAACCCCAGAACATAAGTGAAAACACCTATACTTGAATGGAATGCAAGTCCGTCCTCATAGGTATAATATTTTCCCATAAAAGGATTATTTACAAAAAATTCCGTAACAAATGAGGACTGCACGGTAACTGTAAGGTTACTTGTTACCTCATCAAGAATATTAACAATAGCAATAAGGGTAATTAAAATAAAGAAATATTTACTGCCCGAGCTACGTTTCTGCATTTTTTGAAGTCTTGCAAGCTGACTATTTTCTCTCTGCAAGGTCTTTTCAGTGGATTTCATTATTCTCACACCTTCTAAACAATGGTTACAAAATTATTATAGAACAACAGCAGTTATTTTACAACAAGATTTTACACAATAAATGAAAACATAAAAAATCCCATTGGAGCTTCGTTCACTCTCCAATGGGATTTTAGTTTCACTCTGTTTCGGAAAGAAAATCATTCAGCAAATATGCCTGAAGCTTTTCTACTAAATCGGTTGCTTTTCCCCCAACCGATTTTCCGTCTATTTTATCAGCAGAAAGGCAAAGGGCACCCGCAGATGAAACAAGAACCTCATCCGCATCAAGCAATTGCTCTAAAAAAAAGGGCTCTTCACGAACTGTAACATTCAATTTTTTGCAGGCATCAATTATATGCCCTCTGGCAATGCCCGGTAAAATAAGATTATCTGTAGGGGCGGTAATCAATTCACCATTTTTTATAATATGAACATTACTGTGTGCACATTCGGTAACCCTGCCGTTTCTATGAAAAACCGCTTCAAAGCATCCTGCTTCCTTTGCCCGTTGGGATGCAATAACCGCAGGAATAAGATTAAGGGTCTTTATATTGCAATGAAGAAAACGGGTATCCTCCATTGTTATAAGCTGAACTTTTTTGGTTAAATCAAGAATTTCCTTGTGGTAAATATTTATCCATATATTTGCCTCAGAGCCCTCGGAAAAAGCATGGCTTCTGACTGCATCGCTTGCCCTTGTTGCCTGAAAATAAACAAAGTTTTCGCCGGTATCCATTTTACCGACCATTGCATTTAAAATTTCTTTTAATTGTTCTTTTGTATAAGGCAAATTTATTTCAAGAAGCCTTGCACTGTTATAAAAACGGTCAATGTGCTCATCCAAGGAGAATATTTTATAATTCCGGCTATATGTGGCATCATATACCCCATCCCCGAAAAAGCATACTCTGTCAGTCATGGGAATGGACATATTTTCAATTTCATCCCACTTGCCGTTATAATAGCCCAGTTTTTTCATTCCGTTCCCCTCTTATGCTTATTTATATATATCTGTATTAAGTGTATTACTTTCTGCCATTTCTAATGCAATATCAATATTTTCAGCAATAAGAATTTCATCAATCAGCTTTGCTTTTTCAAGACTTTTCATTGGTTGCTCATTAACATGAGAAAAAATAAGTGTTTTATTCTGTTTTTTGCAAAGCCTGATAATTGTTTCAAGGCTATGAATTCCCGTTGCATCAATTGCAGGAACGCTTCTCATTCTCAAAATAAGAACCTGTTTATCGGTATTTTTGATAACATCTGCAATTTTTGTTGATGCTCCGAAGAAAATAGGACCTGTAATCTCGAATACCATTGTATTTTCAGGCACCTTTTTAAGTCTTATGCTTTCATCATCGGTATTTTCATCAATTTCCTTCCAGCCGTAAGCATCCGTAACATCGCTCATGCGCTTCATAAACATAACCGTTGCAAGAATAATACCAACAATTATTGCGACAACAAGGTCAAATACCACTGTAAGAATAAAGGTAACAAGAAGAATGAGAGTATCGCTTTTGGGTGCCTTTTTAATGATTGCAACAAACTCTCTCCATTCGCTCATATTATAAGCAACAACGAAAAGAATTGCCGCAATTGTGGGCATAGGAATAAGTGCCGCATAAGGCATAAGAACAACAAGAACAAGAAGAAGCACAACTGCGTGAACCATACCTGCAATTGGTGTTCTGCCACCGTTTTTGATGTTTGCCGCCGTTCTTGCAATTGCACCCGTTGCAGGAATACCACCGAAAAGAGCTGATGCAATATTACCTGCACCCTGAGCAATAAGTTCGGTATTAGAATTATGTCTGCTACCGGTCATTCCGTCTGCAACAACGCAGGAAAGAAGAGACTCAACCGCTGCAAGCACTGCAATTGTGAAAGCATCGGGAATGATAGCTTTTACAGTTTCAAAAGAAAACTCGGGAATTGACGGAACCGGGAGAGCGGAAGAAATTGTATATAAAGAGCCGATTGTGTTTACATTCATATCGAACACTTTTACCAATACCGCTGAAATGATTATTGAAAAAATTGAAGGTGGGATTTTCTTGATAAATTTCGGAAATACAATGAGCACCGCAAGAGAAATTGCACCGATTATAAATGCTTCAAAATTAAAGGTGTGAAGCTGATGGGCAACCTCTTCAACCTTTTCAACGGTTTCAATGGGTGAATTTTTGAATGTAAGACCCAGAAAATCCTTAATCTGTCCGATAATAAGAGTAACGGCTATACCTGTTGTAAAGCCGGTTGTGATTGTATAAGGAATGAATTTTATAAGACTGCCCAGCTTGAAAACACCCATAAGTATGAGCAATATACCGGCTATGAGAGTTGCAAGAACAAGTCCCGAAAAACCATTTTTCGCAACAACACCTGCAACAATTGTGGCAAATGCTGCAGTAGGACCTGCAATCTGAACTCGGCTGCCGCCAAGCATTGAGATTACAAATCCTGCAATTATTGCAGTATAAAGACCCTGCTCGGGAGTAACGCCTGATGCGAGAGCAAGAGCAATTGAAAGCGGAAGCGCAATAATTGCAACAATAAGACCTGCTGTAACATCCTTGCCGAACTGCGCGCCGCTATAGCCCTTAAGGCAAGAAATAAGCTTCGGTTTAAAAATCGCTTGTTTATTTTTCTCCATAATACCCACCATTTTCTTTAAAATACGGTTAGATTATATGCCTTAATCCATTCAATTTCAAGAAATTTCCGAGCTTTTTCAGCAATTCTATGTTTTGTTATATTTTCACAACTTTTTATATCGTATTATGTGCAATATGCAAATACCCAAACCGCGTTTGCGTAGCAAACATATCGCGTGTTTTAACACATATCGCTTTCCGCTGGAAAATATCGCAAATCCCGACAGGGATTTATATCGCAAAACAAAAAATCTGTTACCCTTTCGGGCAACAGATTTTGTTTGTTCAGGTGTAATTCAATTTATCACCAAAAGTGCGAATTTGATTATCACCGGGCATATCCAAAAAAAGCCTCAAAAAAGTCCCAAAAAACCTTTACGACTGCCAGAGTTAAGTCTTGGATTTCCTCGGGTATCTGCGACTTCTCACATTCGCTTTACGCCTGCACAAAGACGTCTTCTCGGACTTCTGAACGCCCATTTTACACCCGTTCTAACCTCGGTAAAAGCTTGATTTTACTGGGTTTGGAGCACTCAGGGTGGTTGCTCGTGGTATGCTTGGTGCCACTTGGAACGCTTGAGGTGGGCGTGGGATTAGCTTAGAATAAAACCCTGTGCAACTGCCGGCGTTTAAACCTCTGAAAAGAAACAAAAAAAGACTTCGGTGGATTTCTCCATCGAAGTCTTGATTTGATATTTAATTTTACACCTTACGTGCTAATCAGGTTTGCACCTTGATAATGTTGTTTTATAAGAAATTAGTCCTTGATAGCTGCCTGAGCTGCTGCAAGACGAGCGATCGGAACACGGAAGGGTGAGCAAGATACGTAGTTAAGACCAATCTTGTGGCAGAATTCAACGGAAACGGGGTCGCCGCCGTGTTCACCACAGATACCGTAGTGGAGGTCTTTACCGCTTGCTTTACCTTTAGAAACAGCCATTTCCATAAGAGCGCCAACGCCGTTCTGGTCGAGCTTTGCGAAGGGATCGTTCTCAAAGATTTTGCTGTCATAGTAAGCTGTAAGGAACTTACCAGCGTCATCACGGCTGAAGCCGTATGTCATCTGAGTAAGGTCGTTTGTACCGAAGCAGAAGAAGTCAGCTTC
>JAZMZY010000068.1:0-6715 GCA_045586265.1 Acutalibacteraceae bacterium | reverse complement strand
GAAATGTTGCTACGCAACAAGAACCTTTCGTCACGAAAAATCAAGATTTTTCGCGCCACCTTCCTTTGAAGGAAGGCTCAAATAACAATAACTTTATTGCTCTTTTTTACTCCTTGCGAAGCTCTGGCATCTGGCATCTGGCATCTGGCATCTGGTATCTGGTATCTGGCATCTATTTGCTATTTGCTATTTGCTATTTGCTAATTGCTGGCGACTGGTGACTGGCGACTGGCAACTGGCGACCGGCGACCGGCATCCGGCGACTAAAAAACCGCTTGGAGAAATCCAAGCGGTTTCTTGATTTTAGTCGTGCTTTTTACCAAGCTTTCTCTGGAAGAGCTTAACAACCTCAACAATGGGGATGATGAGGAATGCAAGACCGAGAGAAATTGCATAAGCCTTAAGGTCAAGGTGTGCAAAGCCGAAGAGATTTGAAAGGAAGTCAATCTCAACAACTGCAGTTGTAAGAAGGAATGAACCAACCATAGCACCATAGAGAGCGATGTTGTGCTGACCCTTGAAGAGCATTGCAACAGCAGAGCCTCTCTGAGAGCGCATATTGAAGGAATGGAAGATTTCACACATTGCCATTGTGAAGAATGCCATTGTCATACCCTCACTGCTATCGGGAATATGACTCCATACAAGGTGACCTGTTTCAAGATATTCACCGATATAGAATGCAGCAACTGTAAGAATACTTACAAGAATACCCTGATATGCGCAGTCAACTCCGAGACCGCCTGAGAAAATACCGTCTGTTTTGCTTCTGGGCTTTCTCTTCATAATGTTTGACTCAGGTCTTTCAAGACCGAGAGCAAGTGCGGGGAAGCAGTCTGTTACAAGGTTGATGAAAAGAAGATGGGGTGCTTCAAGAATTGTGAAGCTCATAATTGTTGCAAAGAAAATTGAAACAACCTCGGAAAGATTTGAACCGAGAAGGAACTGAATTGCTTTACGGATGTTATCGTAAATTCTTCTGCCCTCGCCTACTGCGGAAACGATTGTTGCAAAGTTATCGTCTGTAAGAACCATATCTGCAACGTTCTTTGTAACGTCTGTACCTGTGATACCCATACCAACACCGATATCAGCACTCTTGATAGATGGAGCATCGTTAACGCCGTCACCTGTCATAGCGGTAACATAGCCCTTGTTTCTCCAGGCATTAACAATTCTTGTTTTGTGCTCGGGCTGAACACGGGCATAAACAAAAATGTTTTCAACAATTTTTTCAAACTCTTCATCAGAGTATTTATCAATTTCGCTACCCATCATAGCCTGAGAGTCATCGGAAAGAATACCAAGCTCTCTTGCAATAGCCTTAGCGGTATTGATATGGTCACCTGTAATCATAATAGGTGTGATACCTGCGCTGCGGCATTCAACAATAGCATCCTTAACCTCGGGACGAACAGGGTCAATCATACCTGTAAGACCGATAAATATCATATCATATTCAAGGGAAGCTGAATCATAAACCTCGGGAGCAGAAGCATATTCCTTGAAGGCAACTGCAAATACACGAAGAGCTTTGTTACCCATTCTTGTGTTTTCTTCTGCCGCTTTAGCGAGAATTTCATCACTCATAGGAACAACCTGACCATTAACAAGAGCATGAGAACATTTCTTGAGAATTTCATCAGGAGCACCTTTAGTGTACTGAACATATTTACCGTCAACACTGTGAACAGTTGACATCATTTTTCTGCCTGAGTCAAAGGGAACCTCGCCTGCTCTGGGGTTAGCAGCAACAAGGTCAGCCTTTGCAAGACCGAGAGAGGAAGCATAGTTAATAAGGGCAACCTCATCGGGTTCACCTGTGCTTTTGCCGTCTGCTTCAACCTCTGCATTGGTACAAAGTGCCATTGCAGTTGCAAGAACCTTTTCGTCCTCTGCATAGTGGTCAACAACAGTCATAACGTTCTGTGTAAGAGTACCTGTTTTATCGGAACAGATAATCTGAGTACAGCCGAGAGTTTCAACCGCATTCATTTTACGGATGATGGCGTTCTTTTTGGACATATTGGTAACACCAATAGAAAGAACGATGGTCATAACCGCAACAAGACCCTCGGGAATAGCTGCAACTGCAAGAGCAATAGCAGTAATGAATGAATGAAGTGCAACATCAAAGAGCTGTGCATTTTCTGCCATAAAATACTGTGTTACGAGATTGTATGCAAAAATAACAACACAAACACCGATAACAAGCTTTGTAAGGATTTTTGAAAGCTGCTCAAGCTTGATTTCAAGAGGAGTTTTTCCCTCTTCTGCAAGTGCAATAGCATTTGCAATTTTACCCATTTCGGTATCCATACCTGTTGCAACAACAACTGCTTTACCACGGCCATAAACGAGAGTTGAGCCCATATATGCCATATTCTTACGGTCACCGAGGGGAACCTCATCACCCTTATCCTTAGAAAGAGTAAGTGCCTTAACAAGCTTGTTTACAGGAACAGATTCACCTGTAAGAGCTGCCTCTTCGATTTTCATGCTTGCACATTCAAAAATACGGCAGTCTGCAGGAATAGCATCACCTGCATCAAGAAGAATAACATCACCGACAACAAGGTCTTCGCTCTTGATGTTTTCAACCTTACCGTCACGAAGAGTTTTGGTTGTTGCAGCAGACATTTTCTGCAATGCTTCAACAGCCTTTTCTGCCTTGTTTTCCTGAACAACACCGAGAATAGCATTGATAAGAACAACAACGAGAATGATAATAGAGTCTGTAGGGGGAACGAAACCGCCTGCTTCAATCATTTCTGTGGCTGCTGAAATAACTGCAGCAACAAGAAGAATGATAATCATGGGGTCCTTCATCTGGTCAAAGAACTTTTTGAGAGTAGAATCCTTTTTTGCCTCTGCAAGCTTATTTTTACCGTTCTTTTCAAGCCTTGCAGCAGCTTCTGCGGAAGACAAACCGTTTTCGTTGGAATTTACTTCCTGAAATACGGCTTCAGCAGATTCGAGATAGTGCTTCATTATAGTTTCCCTTTCTTTAGAGCAGCTGTATTAAACCATATCCGGTTCGGATACCTTCACTCTTTATTTTCAAAATCAGAGTAACAAAATAAAAAGACCTTTACCGCAGATTTCGGTAAAAGTCTCACTCTTTAAGACAGAGGCGGGCAAGAATGCCGGGAATGTCGCCACTATCACGCAACGCGCGAGTTACTCCCTTTTGTTACAAGAATTATATACCATCTTACTATTTTTGTAAATAGTTTTTGTGCTAATTTGTTAAAAAACACATTCAAATAATAAATATTGTCTTGAAAAAATGAAAAATATATGGTACTATTTATTCAGGAATATAATCAAAAGGAGTTATAAATATGAAAAAAATCATTGCAATTGTTCTTTGTGTTGCTTTACTTGCCGCTGTTATGGCAGTTTCCGTAAGCGCTTTTGACCCCCATCAGACAAATACAAGTATGTCTTATCTTCCTGTTATTGAAGAGTTTTTCAACCTTGAAGGTCTTTTGAATTTCATTGAAAGTATTTTCAGTGCATTGGGTATGTCCTTAGAAGTACCTGAAATTGCTATGTAATTAAACATTTTTGCCCCGCATCCTTTGGATGTGGGGCATTTTTTATTTAGAATCTGTTATAACAGGTTGAACCTGCACGCCCTTCAACGCTCCCTCAAGAGCTTCTGCTATACGGGAAAAATCTGCTACCATTGAGGTGGGCTTATTCTGAAAGCTATCCTGACCAAAGGGTACAAAATAAATATTTTTATAATTCAGAAGTGCCCCGATATTCTTCCCTGCATTGCTCAGAGCATCATTTGTTGACGGTGCAATTATAAGAGGTCTTCCGTTTCTCAGATGAGCCTTTGCCGCAAGGGTTACACAGGTATCTGCCACACCGTTTGAAAGCTTTGCAAGGGTATTTCCCGTGCAGGGTGCAATTATAAGAGCATCCAGCATTTTCTTCGGTCCTATGGGCTCAGCCTGAGGAATTGTATGAATTATAGCTTTACCTGTTATGGTTCTGAACTGCTCTCTCCAATGTGCCGCATCACCGAAGCGGGTATCAAAGCTATACGAATTCTCCGACATTATGGGAATTATTTCATAGCCTGAATTTTTCAGCTTTTTTATTTCCTCAAAAACGGCTTTAAATGTACAAAAGGAACCGCAAACTGCGAAGCCGATGGTTAACAAGAAGCATCCCTCCTTATCATAGGAAGTATTGAGCGACCGATTATTTCTCCTGCAGTTCTGGGTGCAACCTTACCGGGAAGGGAGCCTGCTTTGATGACCTTGAACGCCCTTTCCTTTGCCACTTGAAAATCAATCCCGAATGGTGCGGATGCCACCTCAATCAGAACACATTCACTATTGAGATTTGAAAGCTGTGCCTCACCTAAAACCCTTGTGGGCACAGTGTTTATAGCTGCGTCAAAATCATTATATTCCTTTTCAAGATATTCAAAATGCTTATATTTCATAGAAGAAGCGTGAATTTCGGCAAAGGCACTTTCTTTTCTTGCAAAAACAGTTACCTCTGCACCTAAGGAGTGCAAGGTATCTGCAAGAATTTTACCGACCCTGCCATAGCCCAGAACTGCGCATTTCATTCCGTGAATGGTTATGGGTAGCTCTTCTATAAGCACCTGAACCACACCCTCTGCAGTGGGCACTGCATTATATATTGCCAATTCGGGAAGAAGAAAATAATCACAATATACACAGCCCCTTGCCTCTGATTCCTCACAAAAGCTTTTTGGCAATTGCCCGCCGAAAACAATTTTTTTCGGAGAAAGCAAGGCTACGACATCTGAAATCAGAACCTTGTCATCAAACAAGGGTGTGTTAAGAGTCAGCCTGTCTCGCGTAAAGGGCAGAGGCAGAATAATAATATCAGAGGCATTCATAGCCTCCTCTAAGCTATTGTAGCATTCTGTATGGTTAAAGGCATAATAACAAACCTTGTAGCCCTGATTTTCAAGAAATTCTCCCAGATACAAGGAGCGGTTATCTCCACCTAAAATTAAAAAAGTTTTTTCTTTCATTAATAATCAATCCTCTCGGTATATAATATTCCTCTCTTTGAATAATGTGAGAGGTTTGGAATATTGATTTTTCAATTGCAGAAGTATATAATTGGAATTAGATTTTTTACAGTAAGGTGAGAAAATGAAAACTAGTAAGTTTAATGTTACGGGTATGACCTGCGCGGCTTGTCAGGCAAATGTTACAAAAGCGGTCCTGAAGCTTCAGGGCACGGAAAAAGCGGATGTTAATCTGCTTTCAGGCTCTATGACAGTAACCTTTGACGAAACTAAATTAAATGAGCAAGATATCATAAAAGCGGTAAACAATATCGGCTACGGAGCAAGTATTTTCGGTGAAAATAAAAAAAGCCACCTGAAAACAGAATGGCAGGAAAGAAAGAAAACTGAAGAAGATAATATTTCTTCTATGAAGAAGAGACTTATTTCTTCGATAGTTTTCCTCGTTATTGTTATGTATATTGCTATGGGGCATATGGCAGGTCTTCCTCTCCCCCATTTTCTTCACGGTACAGAAAACGCTCTTTTAAATGCAATTATTCAGATGCTTCTCGTAATCCCTGTAATGATAATAAATAAAAAGTTCTTCATTTCGGGCTTTAAAGGGCTTGTTAAAAGAGCTGCCAATATGGACTCACTTGTAGCCCTTGGCTCTTCCGCATCATTTCTTTATGGTGTTTTCGCGGTAGTTATGATGGCTTATGCCGCACCGAGAGGAAATCTCGAGGTTTTAGAGCATTATTCCCACGAGCTTTATTTCGAATCAAGTGCTATGATTTTAACACTTGTTACTGTGGGCAAATTCCTTGAAACCCGTTCCAAAGGCAAAACAAGCGATGCTCTTGGAAAATTAGTTCAACTTTCCCCAAAAACTGCAAATGTAATAAAAAACGGAAATGAAATCACCATAGATGCGGAAGAAATAAAAGAGGGCGACACTCTCATAATCCGCCCGGGTGAAAGAATTGCAGTTGACGGAATTGTTTTAAACGGAAACGGCTTTATTGACCAATCTGCCGTTACGGGTGAAAGTCTTCCTGTTGAAAAAAGAGTTGGTGATGAAGTTATTTCTGCAACCCTTAATAAAAACGGAACATTCACAATGAAGGCTACAAGGGTTGGCGAAAACACAACCCTGTCGCAAATTATTCGCCTTGTGGATGAAGCGGGTTCTTCAAAAGCACCTATCGCCCGACTTGCAGATAAGGTAAGCGGTATTTTTGTTCCCGTTGTAATGGGTATTTCTGCAATAACCTTTGTTATGTGGCTGTTGCTCGGCAAGGATTTTGAAAATGCCCTTGCCTTTGCCATAACCGTTCTTGTTATTTCCTGTCCCTGCGCCTTAGGGCTTGCCACTCCCGTTGCCATTATGGCGGGCACGGGAAAGGCAGCAGAAAACGGAATACTTATAAAATCTGCAGAGGCTCTCGAAGCCCTCGGAAGCGTTGATAAAATCGTTTTAGATAAAACGGGCACTGTTACAAGTGGCGAAATGAGTGTAAGTGATATTTTTGTTTATGATAAATCACTTTCGGAAAATGAATTCCTTGCAATCTGCACCGCTCTCGAAAAAGGCAGCGAACACCCCCTTGCAAATGCTGTCAGGAAAAAAGGCGAAAATCTGATCTTGCCGGATGTGCAAGATTTCCAAGCCTATGAGGGCAAGGGTATAAGCGGTAAAATAAA
>JAZMZY010000067.1:0-36010 GCA_045586265.1 Acutalibacteraceae bacterium | reverse complement strand
TTTCTCATTGTCTGAATCTTACTGATAAGCTCTTTCACGAAGCCCTCTTCAATAAGCTCAGGAGTAAGCTCTGTATCAAGCGCAACAGTAACACCTCTGTCAGAAACTGTGAACACGCCCTCCTTCTGCTTTGTTTCAAGAAGAATATCATCGGGAGTAAGCTCAACATCACCACTCACAAGGTTAAGAACAAGCTTCCCTTCTGCATCAAGAGTTGCCTTTGCAGAGGAATCAAGCTCTGCCATTGCTGCTCTGATTTCACCTAACTGCTTGCCGTATTTCGGGCCGAGAGTTTTAAGCTGAGGCTTGAAGATATAGGAAACGAAGCCTGAAGCATCATCAACAAAATCAACATTCTTAACATTAAGCTCTTCGCGGATAATATCGGTAAAGTAGCCCTCTACCTTTTTATCGCTCTGAACATACATTGTGTTAAGAGGCTGACGGTTTTTGATATTTGAACCGTTTCTTGCAGCTCTGCCGAGAACAACAATGCTTACAACCTCATCCATATTCTTTTCAAGCTCTGCATCAATAAGATTCTCCTGAATTTCAGGGAATTCGCAAAGATGCACGCTTTCGGGAGCAGATTTGTCAACATTGCAAACAAGGTTTCTGTAAATTGCCTCTGCCATAAAGGGAACCATAGGAGCGGCAGTTTTTGCAGTTGTAACAAGTGCTGTGTAAAGGGTCATATAAGCAGCGGTTTTATCCTCTGTTATACCCTGTACCCAATAACGCTCTCTGCCACGGCGAACATACCAGTTGCTCATTTCATCTGTAAACTCCTGAAGAGCCTTTGCAGCCTCGGGAATGCGGTAGTTAGCAAGGTTAGTATCAACTGCCTTAACCATTGAATTGAGCTTTGAAAGAAGCCATTTATCCATTACGGAAAGCTTGCAATCTTCAATATTATACTTAGTGGGGTCAAATTTATCAATGTTAGCATAAAGCACATAGAAGGAATATGTGTTCCAGAGTGTGCTCATAAACTTACGCTGACCCTCAACAACTGCTTTACCGTGGAAGCGGTTGGGAAGCCAGGGAGCAGAGTTAGTGTAGAAATACCAACGGATAGCGTCTGCACCGTAGCTTTCAAGTGCATCAAACGGGTCAACTGCATTACCCTTTGATTTACTCATTTTCTGACCATTTTCATCCTGAACGTGACCGAGAACGATAACATTCTTGTAAGGTGCTTTATTGAAAATGAGAGTTGAAATAGCAAGAAGAGAATAGAACCAACCACGAGTCTGGTCAACAGCTTCGGAAATAAAGTCTGCAGGGAACTGTGCCTCGAAAAGCTCTTTATTCTCAAAGGGATAGTGATGCTGAGCAAAGGGCATTGCGCCTGAGTCAAACCAACAGTCAATAACCTCGGGAACGCGCTTCATTTCCTTACCGCAATCAGGACATTTGATTGTAACTGCATCAATAAAGGGTCTGTGAAGCTCGATTTCATCGGGACAATTATTGCTCATTGATTTAAGCTCTTCAATTGAACCGATTGAATGGCGACAGCCACATTCACATTCCCAGATATTGAGAGGTGTACCCCAATATCTGTTTCGGGAAATACCCCAGTCCTGAACATTCTGGAGCCAGTCGCCGAAACGACCCTTACCGATGCTTTCGGGAATCCAGTTAATTGTGTTGTTATTTCTGATAAGGTCATCCTTAACCTCTGTCATTTTGATGAACCAGGACTCTCTTGCGTAGTAAATTAGAGGTGTGTTACATCTCCAGCAATGAGGATATTCGTGCTCGAATTTAGGAGCATCGAAAAGAAGCCCCGCTTTTTCAAGGTCAATAAGAACTAATTTATCCGCATCCTTAACAAAAGTACCTGCATAAGGTGTGGGCTCTGCCATTTCACCCTTACCGTCAACAAGCTGAACAAAGGGAAGGTCATATTTTCTGCCGACCTTGGCGTCATCCTCACCGAATGCGGGAGCAATATGAACAATACCTGTACCGTCTGTCATTGTTACATAAGTGTCTGCAGTAATGAAGAAGCCTTTTTTGTTCTGCTTATCGCAGATAGGCTTAACATAATCAAAGAGGGGCTCGTATTCCTTGCCCTCAAGGTCAATGCCCTTGTAGCTTTCAAGAATTTCATAAGCAGGTGCATCCTCTGTTGCAAGCTTGCCTAAAACCTTATCAAGAAGTGCTTCAGCCATATAATATGTGAAACCGTCTGCTGCCTTAACCTTAACGTAAACATCAGAGGGATTCACGCAAAGAGCAACGTTTGAGGGAAGAGTCCAGGGAGTTGTTGTCCACGCAAGGAAATATGCATCCTCGCCAACAACCTTAAAGCGAACAACTGCTGAACGCTCTTTAACTGTTTTATAGCCCTGAGCAACCTCGTGAGAGGAAAGAGGTGTTCCGCAACGGGGGCAATAGGGAACAATTTTGAAGCCCTTGTAAAGAAGATTTTTCTCATAAATCTGCTTAAGTGCCCACCACTCTGATTCAATAAATTCATTGTGGTATGTTACATAAGGGTCATCCATATCTGCCCAGAAACCAACTGTACGTGAGAAATCCTCCCACATACCCTTGTATTTCCAAACGCTTTCCTTACAGTGACCGATAAAGGGCTCAAGACCATATTCTTCAATCTGCTCCTTACCATCAAGACCAAGAAGCTTTTCAACCTCAAGCTCAACAGGAAGACCGTGAGTATCCCAACCTGCTTTTCTGGGAACCATACAGCCCTTCATTGTGCGGTAACGAGGAATCATATCCTTAATAACACGAGTTAAAACGTGACCTATATGAGGTTTTCCGTTAGCAGTGGGAGGACCATCGTAGAACACATAGGGTGTTCCGTCTTTTCTGTCCTCAATGCTCTTTTCGAAGATTTTGTGCTCTCTCCAGAACTCTTCAATCTTCTTTTCCTGCTCAACGAAATTCACGTTGGGGGAAATAGGATCGTACATTGACTTTACCTCCAAATAATAAAATGGCAAGTGGCAAATGGAAAATGGAAAATTAAGGGTCTGCGACGCTATTATAATGCTGACCGCAGGTCCCGAAACTTTCAACTTTCAACTTGCAACTCTCAATTAATAAAAAAGCCTTCGCCCTGTAATACAGGACAAAGACATACTTTGCAACCACCTATATTAATCGTACTATCATACGTTGCTCTATAACGGTGAACTACCGGAGAAGCTTACTGAAAATTCAGCTCTCGGCTCAGGAGTGATATTCGACATCTCTGCATCCTATCGGGCTTCCACCATCCCCGACTCGCTTAATTCAGCAAAAGAGCTACTGTCTCCGTCAATGCCTTTTCATACAGAAAGCATAATACCATAGATTTACAAATATTGCAAGAGTTTTTTTGAATACGGAATGCGGAGTGAGGAGTGAGCTTTGCAAGTCACCAGTCCAATCTCCAGTCGCCGGAGCTTCGCTATGGGAAAAAGTTAAAGTATCGCGAAGCCCTATCATCCCTGTTTGCTTCAGCAAATAGGGAGGGGGACCGTTCTTCTTTGGGTAAATTATACCGATGTGTATATTTCGGGTGGTATACTTTTATATTGATGAAGTACGGGCGGAATGGTGGTGGGTTGCCCCGTTCCCTCTTTACTTTGTTGATGAGAGCAAAAATAATTACGAATTGTATCTGGGTTGCTCTGTAATAATCACCCTTTGTAAAAGCAACGCAAAAAGCAGATAACCGTTTCCGATTACCTGCTCTCTCAATTATGTAATTATAAGCCTAAAAGCTCCTTTTTCTTTGCATCAAATTCTTCCCGAGTAATTGCACCCATATCAAGAAGCTCTTTAAATTTTTTGAGTTCATCTGCAACAGAAACTGTCGTTGGTTGTTGAACTGCTTGATTTTGTTCTTTAATCTTTTCAAATTCCTCTTCTGAAATCACAGAAAGATTAGTCGAATTACATTGAGGGCAGCGATTAAAATCAACAATTTTATTCAAACTGTTTTGTGCATTAGCGTGATTCACAGCACTCGCGGTATATGCACCACTTATTCCACCTGCTATTTGACCGATGCCTGATAAAACTGCACTTTTTGCATTATCAATATTTTTCTTTACATCAGCCTGATTATAACAAAAAATCTGTCCGCAAACATTACAACGCTTTATGATTTCTGCTTTTTCAGCCTTTTCTCTTGCTTCAACTAAATCAACGAGCTGATATCTTCCATCATATTTTTCTTCAGGATATTTCAAGGCTTTTTTGTAATCAATAATTCCTACACCCAAAACCTTATTCAGCTCATTTATGATTGGTTGAAGTTCATTGGTCTTATCTTCATAAGCAGCACAAACACATACAGGTAAGCCTGATTTATTTACTAATTTTTTGCCATTGATAATAAACATAACTGCACTTCCCGACATAAATCCGGGAGACTTAAAGCCTAAGCCGCTTATGTCATCAAAAGGGATTTTCATCACTTCATCTGCTGTTAATGCGGCATTTGCACTAAGCGCTGTTGCATTAAGCAAAACACATCTTTCATCGTAATCAATTGTAAATCTCTCTTTAAATTTAACTTGATTTCCCATAAAATTGCTTTCTCCTTTAAAATAAAAAAGTGTGTGCAACCGAAGCTACACACACTGAAAAATGCGGAACTTCGATTTGCTACCACACAAAATCATCGTCACTCATACAAGAAATGCGAATAAAGAAGTCCGCACTTTTGCCATAAGACAAAAATGCCACTTCTTGCATGAGCACATTATTCGATTTTGTGTGGTAATTTTAGGTTACCACAATATTTCAGTTTTAGCAATACATTTTTGCGATAATTTTACAAAGGAAAGAGGAAACGGGGCAACCCACCACCACCCCGATTTAGTTTATTTATGTAAAGAACAAATTGGCACGAAATAAACATACTCATAAATAAAGCTATCCATGGGCGGTCCCCCTCCCTATTGCCCAAGGGCAACAGGGATGATAGACTTCGCAAAACTTTTACAAATTCTTCTACGGCGCATTTTCGCGCCCCGACATTCCGCATTCCGAATTAAAAGCAAAAAAAATTGTAATAACTATTGGCATATCTTAAATTATAGTTTATAATAACTGTAGTTGTATCAAATAAGGAGGAGTTATTTTGAGCGGTAAATATTCCGTCCCTCTCAGAAAGGTTATTAAAACCCATTCTTTTGAAGAAATATATATGCCCGATAAGCCCGATTCTGAGCTTGTTATCCGTTCTCAGGACATTAACAGACCCGGTCTACTTTTTGCAGGGTATGAAAAATTCTTTGACCCGTTGCGGGTTGAGTTTATCGGTCTTGCGGAAATGAGTTATCTTGAAGAGCTTGATGAGCAGACTCAGAAAGAAAGACTTGAGCTTTTCTTTTCTTTCAAGCCCCCTGCAGTTATAATCACCCGCAACATCTATTACCCCGATGTTATGCTGGAGCTTGCAAAGAAATATGAGGTTCCGCTTTTGAGAACTGCAGAAATCACATCACAGATTACCGCAACCCTTATTTCCTATCTCGGAACAGAGCTTGCAGAGCGCATAACCCGCCACGGTGTTATGGTTGAGGTTTACGGTGAAGGTATTCTCATTTTAGGCGATAGCGGTGTTGGTAAAAGTGAAACCGCAGTTGAGCTTATTAAAAGAGGTCATCGCCTTATTGCTGATGATGCGGTTGAAATCAAAAAGGTTTCTTCAAAAACTCTTGTCGGCAGCTCTCCCGATAACATCCGTCACTTTATGGAGCTTCGCGGAATCGGTATTGTGAATGCCCGTAACATCTTCGGTGTTGGTGCAGTTAAGCTTACAGAAAAAATAGATATGGTTATTCAGCTTGAACATTGGGACCCTCAGAAAGCTTATGACCGCCTGGGACTTGAGGATGAATATACAACAATTCTCGGAATAAAAATCCCCTCAACAACAATTCCCGTCAAGCCCGGTAGAAACCTTGCAATTATCATTGAAATTGCCGCTATGAATAATCGTCAGAAAAAGCTCGGCTACAATGCGGCAAGAGAGCTTATGCAGCAGCTTGGTATGGAAGAATAATACTATAAACAAATCAGATTATATAAAAGGAGATTTAATTATGTTCAGAATCGGTGTTGACCTTGGCGGTACTAATATCGCAGTAGGTATTATTGATGAAAATTATAAAATAATCGGTAGAGGTAAGGTTAAAACCCGCGCACCTCGTCCCGCAGAAGAAATCTTTGACTCAATCAAAGAGGCTGCAGATCTTGCTATTGCAGATGCAGGCGTTTCTTATGATGATGTTGTTTCTGTTGGTATCGGTACTCCCGGCTCTGTAAATAAAGACACCGGCGCTATCGAATTTTCAAACAACCTTAAATTCCACAATGTCCCTGCAAAGCAGATGCTTGAGGAAAGATTCGGCAAGCCCGTTTATCTTGAAAATGACGCTAACGCAGCAGCTCTCGGCGAAGCAGTTGCAGGCTGCGGTAACGGTGTTAAAAACTTTGTTGCAGTAACTCTCGGTACAGGTGTTGGTAGCGGTATTATCATCGATGGTAAAATTTATCGTGGCAGTAACTTCTGTGGCGGTGAAATGGGTCATATGGTTATTAATGTAGATGGTATTCCTTGCAACTGCGGAAGAAAGGGATGCTGGGAAAAATACGCCTCTGCAACTGCACTTGTTTCTCAGGCAGTTGAAGCTATGGAAGGTAATAAAGACAGCCTTCTCTGGAAAACCTGTGAGGGTGACCTTAACAAGGTTGACGGCAAATCCATTTTCGATGCTCTTGATATGGGCGATGCAATTGCAAAAGCAGTTGTTGACAGATATCTTTACTATGTTTCTATCGGTCTTGCAAATGTTATCAACGCTCTTCAGCCCGAAGCAGTTTGCATCGGTGGTGGTATCAGCGGTCAGGGCGAAAAGATTCTTAAGCCCATTCGCGATATAGTAAAAGCAGAGCGTTACAGCGTTTACGCAGAAAAACAGGCAGCTATCATTCCTGCTGCTTTAGGCAACGATGCCGGTATTATCGGTGCTGCATTACTTGATGACTAAGGTGATTAAAATAAACATCGAAACAATAAATTCGCTTTTTGATTCGGCAATTGAAATAGGTTGCAAGGCATATAAGAACGAAAAGCTTTGCAATCATATTTCCTTTAAGGTTGGCGGACCCTGTCCCCTTTTAATTGAGCCCAAAAACGAAAAGCAATTAACAGATATTCTCAAATTAATAAAAGAAACCCAAACACCTTACACCATTCTCGGCAACGGCACCAATGTTCTGGTGCTTGATGAGGGTCTTGACAAGGTTGTTGTTAAAATCGGTGATGAAATGACATCACTTTCCCTTGAGGGTGACGATGTTATATGTTGCTCTGCAGGTACAAAGGTTGTCACCCTTTGCAAATTCGCTTTGGAAAATTCTCTTTCAGGGCTTGAATTTGCTTTCGGTATTCCCGGAACCTGCGGTGGTGCGGTGTTTATGAATGCAGGCGCATACGGTGGAGAGGTTAAGGATGTTATTTCAGAAATAACCTATCTTTCTCCTGATTTGGAGCTTAAAACAATGCCTGTTGAGGAAGCAAAGCTCTCCTATCGCCATTCAGTTTTCAAGGAAAATGATTGCATTGTGGTTTCTGCAAAATTTAAAATGAAAAAAGCACCCAAAGAGGAAATCAAAGAGGCTATGAACGATTTTCTTTCTCGCCGTAAAGATAAGCAACCTCTTGAATATCCCAGCGCAGGCAGTACTTTTAAACGCCCCGAAGGATATTTTGCAGGTGCACTTATTGAGCAAGTGGGCTTTAAGGGTAAAACTCTCGGTGGCGCACAAATCAGCGATAAACACGCAGGTTTCCTCATTAACAAAAATAAAGCTACCGCAAAAGATATTGTTGATCTTATTGAGCTCACTAAAGAAACAGTAAAAAAAGAAACCGGCGTTACATTAGAGCCGGAAGTTATCATACTGAGGTAATTATGTCATTCTCTTCGGACGTTAAAACAGAATTAACCGGTCTTATTCCCTCCGCCTGTTGCACAAAGGCGGAGGCTTTCGGTATGCTCATTTTCGGCAGAGCCTTTTCACCCTCTGAAATTTCACTTATGACAGAAATTCAGGCGGTTGCCGAGCATTATTCCACAAGCATCCGTGACCTTACGGGTGTTACCCCGCAAACCACCTGTTCAAAAGCAGGTAATTATAAAATAAGCATTCCCACAAGAGCAGAGCGCCTTAAAATTTTAGAATATTTCGGCTACACGGGCAAAGAAATCACCTTAAGAGTTAACCTTTCAAACCTTGAACAAACTAACGAAGACTGTTGTTCAAAGGCATTTCTCAGAGGTGCTTTTCTTGTTTGCGGAAGTGTTACCGACCCGCAAAAGGATTACCACATTGAATTCAGTGTAACAAAGGCAAAGCTCTGCGAGGATTTAATGCAGATAATCGGCGACTTAGGGCTTCGTTGCAAAAAGATTATAAGAAGCAACAGCTATGTTGTTTATGCAAAGGAAGCCGAATCCATTGAGGATTATATCGGCACAATGGGTGCAAACAACGCCTTTTTAGAGGTTATGCAGACCCGTGCTATGAAGGATATTAAAAATCAGATTAACCGCCGTTCAAATTTTGAATCGGCAAACCTGAGCCGTTCAATTGAGGCAGGCTTAAAGCAGGTTGCGATTATTGAAGAAATTCTTTCAAAAATCAAGCTCTCTGATATGACAAAGGATTTGGGTGAGCTTTGCTCATTAAGGCTTGAAAATCCTGATATTTCTTTAGACGAGCTTGGTAAAATGATGAATCCTGAGCTTTCACGCTCTGCAGTAAGCAGACGCTTTAAAAAGCTTGAAAAAATTGCCGCGGAGTTGAAAACAAGGTGAAGGAATTTTATATAAACAAAAATGATGCAGGGCAAAGGCTTGATAAGTATATTACAAAATCGGTTCCGTTGCTCCCCCAGTCACTTATGTACAAGTACATAAGAAGCAAAAGAATCAAGGTTAACAACAAAAGGTCAGAAATTTCTTACAGACTTAAAGAAAACGACCTGGTTTCAATGTATATTAATGACGAGTTCTTTGAGGTAACAAAGCCTAAATATGATTTTCTCAATGCAGGAAAAAGCCTTAACATTGTTTATGAGGATGAAAACATCATTCTCATAGATAAACCGACAGGACTTCTCTCCCACCCTGATGAAGACAATTATACCGATACTGCCATAACAAGAGTTAAGCGTTATCTTTATGAAAAAGGCGATTACAAGCCCGATGAAGAAAACTCTTTCGCTCCTGCTCTTGTTAACAGAATTGACCGTAACACTTCAGGTATTATAATCGGTGCAAAAAATGCAGAAAGTCTGCGCATACTCAATGAAAAGCTTAAAAATCGTGAAATGCACAAGCTTTATCTCTGCGTTGTAATCGGCAAGCTCAAAAAAGAAAGCGGTCTTATTGAGGGTTATCTTGAAAAGAACGAAAAGCAGAATAAGGTTTATGTTACCGAAAAAGGCAATGACAAAACCAAGCATATTTCCACAAAATACAAGGTGCTTGGCTACAAGGATGGTCTTTCACTTTTAGAGGTTGAGCTTTTAACCGGCAGAACACATCAGATAAGAGCTCATTTTTCATATCTCGGTCATCCCCTTTTAGGTGACGGCAAATACGGAACTAACGCCCAAAACAAAAACTTTGGTAATTACAAAAAGCAATTTTTATATTCCTACAAATTAAAATTTGATTTTCAGAGCGATGCAGGAATTCTCAACTATCTTGACCAGAAGGAGTTTGAGGTTGAGGACGTTTGGTTTAAAAAAGCATTCTATGACGGAACGATATAAAAACAGGCCATTAACTTTGGTACATAGCATCGTTAAATTGGAAGGAAACCTGTACCTGCGGTGTATTTTCATATAGTATTAACGGAAAATATTAAATTTAAACCTAATAAATTTCCTTATTTACACTCCCTTGTTGCAGGTTGCTTATAGCACAAAACAGTAAAATTTTCTATTTTCATAAAAACGGGACTTTTACAGGATTCAAATTCTGTAAAAGTCCCTTGATTTATATAATTTTGTGTGGTCTGCGTTTTTTTACAGTCCCTTTGTTTTCGTTTGTATTTGTTTATTTTTTTACACAAATTGCCGGGCAAACGCCTGATATCTCAGGTGTGTATCCATATCCCACATATCCGCTATACTCAACTACATCAACTCTGTTTGCCAACTGATTGCCATCAACACCTGTATAAATAGATCTTGTCCACCAATCCGACAATTCATCTGCTTTCTCAGAAGTTACATTTTGCATTTCTTCTCGGTTCCAAATTTTGATACCCTGAATCTTTGCATAATCTGTTGCTTTTTTTTGTTTCAATTCATCATACGCTTTTTCATCCGCTGAAAAACCATACGAAACATTTACAACGTCAGTATCGGACATCAAAAAAACCTTATCCTCGGTTGTTTTTCCTACATATGTGCTATGGTCATTGTCTTCTCCTGAGTTTTCACATTCAGTCAATACTATCTTTGATTTTTCAGTTTCCGAAAATGCAATATTACAAAAATCACCGTTCAACCATTCACGAATTGAGCTTTCAGAATAGTCATACCTGAACTGACCAATGTCAGTTTCATTAAACGCTTGACAATCTAATATTTTCTCGGATAACATAAGACCATTTGACTCATCAAGAACTCTCCACTGTATCGGTTCATATTTAAACCAATAAACAGTATCAACAACATATCCATTGTCGTCTTGATATGTACCTTTCGCCTCTTTTCCCGCTTCAAAAGAAACCATTTCTGGTCTGTACAGACTAAATTTTACCGCTCTGTATTTATTGCCGTTATATTCAACATCTGCATATTGCATCCAGTCTCCCGACTCAATTCGTGTAAAATTAACATAGTTTTTTTCAGAATAATAGCCATACGAAATCCACTCTAAAGTCAAAGCGTTCAAATTCCCCAATAAACTATTATCTGTAACCTTTGTCTGAGGATATAATCCCATTTCAACAACATCATATTCAGCTTCAACATTTACCTGCACATTTTCCTGCACATTCTGCTTAACATCTACGTTGTTATCACTTTTTGTAACTACCAACACTCCACCAATAATAACCGCAACAACGACGAGAATAGCAATTATAATTTTCGCTTTGTTTTTCATTCATATCTCCTTTATAATATTTTTCTTATTTTCAACCACACCAAACATCATACAAGTCTGATATTTGCTCGTAACCATATTCTTTACCTTGGTATTTTATTATAATCTTCTCACTAACGCCATCCAAAACAGAAATTGAATTCTCGTAGAAACTGGTTGCACCATCATAGACAGCTTCACCATTTATATTGAACCCAGAAATGTCTAACTCACATAAATTTGAACATCCGGAAAACATCTTTCGCATAAAATTAACATTGTCCGTAGAAAAATGAGAGAGATTTAATTTTTCAATACTTGCACAACCTTTGAATGCATCTATCATACTTTCAACATTTGTTGTGTCAAAACCTGAAACATCAATTAAAGTTGCTGACATGCAATCCTCAAAAATACCACTCATAGTTTTGAGATTGGGTGTTTTGAATGAGGACAAATCTATTTTCAATAACGCTTCACATCCTCGGAACATAAGATCCATATCAACAACATTTGTAGTATCAAAGTTTGATAGATTTAGTTCTGTAAGATTAACACAATCAGCGAACATTGCTCTCATATCTGTAACCTTACTTGTATTAAAATTTGATAAATCAAGTAACATCAAACTTTCGCAATGATAAAACATAGTAACAAAAGTTGTAACGTTTGCTGTATTAAAACTCGATACATCAAGCACCTTAAGACCCCTGCATTTGTCGAACATACCTTCCATACTGGTAACATTAGCTGTATTAAAACCTCTCAAATCCAATTCGGTCAAATTGCTACAACAGCTAAACATTTCATCCATACAAACAGCATTCACTGTATTAAAACATCCGTTAAAATTTATCTCTGTAACATTAAGTCCATAGAAAAGTTTTTTTGATTCAGCATTCGCCATAACCACGTCATTTTTTCCGGCAATATGAAGAATTGTTTTAGTTTCACCATCGATTGAATCTGATGTAAGATATGCGACTACGCTGCCATCCAAAGCATCTGATACATCAAGAGCATATTCCGAATCAACCAATACTTGTGATGGTTCTGTTACTATAGTTAACTTATTAGGATATTTCTTTTCAAATTCGATAATATTCGCAGAAGATGCCCATTTATGAAAATGTCTAGCATCACTGTAAGCTATGCCCCCGGCACCTTCACTTGAACCTGCACCATATACATTTAATAATACATTATCTGAAACATCTGTAACCATATTACTCACCAGATTATGTTCTTCATCGGTAATTATATTATCAGTTTCAAATGCACCAGTATAATTTTTTTCGGGAACTTTACCTGCGCTGTTTTTAAAAGACAAAACAACTCCTGTTGCAATGCCCCCCACTATCAAAGCTGCAACAATAATTACTAAAATTTTTTTGTTTGCAAAAAGATTTGCTTTCACTTTTACCACCCAAATTCATGCAAATTCACTTGTCTGTATAAATAATCAAGCAACTACTTACCAAGTGTCAAAAATCACAATACCATAGTATTTTAATATTGTCAAGTAATATTTGTATAATAGTATTGTAATATTTTGATAGGTGGTGACCTCCCGTGTTTTCAGAAAAACTAAAAGAGCTACGCCTCAGTCTTGGTATGAATCAGGTGGAATTTGCTAAAAACCTGAATGTCACAAAGCAAAGCGTAAGCAATTGGGAAAATAATAATATTATGCCCTCTATAGATATGCTTGTGCGTATAGCCAAAACCTTTTCTGTCAGCACAGACTATTTGCTAGGTTTGTCTGCAACAAGAACCATCAATATAGATAACCTCCCCGAAAAAACAATTATTCATCTTCAACATATAATTGATGCTTTAAAGCAGAACGATAAATAATATTTTTGACACTCCCAAATATTGAATAACACATAAAAAACCTCCGCAAGGTCAAACCTTGCGGAGGTCAAATATTTTTATAACTCTTTCTCTTCTTTTATTTCTATATCTTCCATTTTGATTTCATTATTAGTTCTTGGCTTGTTAACATACCCAATTTTAAAGAAGAACACAGGGAACAATGACGAAATTATCATAGCAGGAACTGCTAAATACATTACACCATCTGAAAAAAGAGAATAATAAAGATATGATGGTGCATTTATAAGTCGGTATGTTTCAAGCAAATCTGCAGAGAAAAAAGAAACAATACCTAAAATGGTAACCGCAATATTCATTACAAGCACCAAAACAAAAATAAGCTTTTTGCTACCCTTTTTCTTACATAAACGCCCCGCAACAAAATAAACAAAGGGACCTGCAAGAAATGCCACCATAAGCATTACCCAATATAAAATTCCTTGAAACTTCTCATCGAAATTAAATTCAGTTGAAAAATATGTGTAGTTATAAGCAACACATAAAAGCGCGTGAACTGCACACAAAAACAACACAACAAAGAAAGAGTGCCTGACTTTTTTCATATATAAAAAATCCTAACAAACAAAATTTAATGCTCTTGTATGATACCACAACAAGAGCATTCTTTCAAGCATTTCTGCAAAATGTAATTTTTATTTAACAATTGAAAAACCAAAACTATCAATTCCAATTTTTCCAAGGTAAAGTTTGCTCAACACTTACCTCAATCTCTTCAGACTCATATTCTTCACAAGTCCATGTTTTACCATTATATTCATAAATAATTTCGCCTATGTCACCTGAATCAACAATAACATCATTGGTATCATCTGCAAACCTTATTCCGTGTAAATCCCAGGTTCTCCATCCCCCATTGGAATCAAAAACAACTTCGCCCTTCTTGTTTTCAATACAGAAGCTCATAAATTCAATATCATCAGCTTCATAAAGGTTGGTTTTTAATACAAATTCTCCGTTGCTTTCGACTGTTTCCTCTGCATACCAGCCCTTTCCCGAGGGTGAACCTCCGTGATAATACTGATACCTTGCTTCTACGCCCACAATGCCTATAACAAAAACGGAAACAATTATTAATACAACAATCAAAATTTTCTTTTTCATATCAGCACCGCCCTCAACTAATATTACAATTAAACTATAACAGTTTTTTCTAATGTTTTCAACAAACTATATATAAGTTTACATTTTCTTTACAAAAGCAAAAAAGCACCCTCATTAAGAGGCTACCTGAATTACAAGTATATTTTTTGTAGTGAGCAGATTTTTTGTTTTATGAGCCCCGAAGCGTACAAAGGTACGCGAGTTCGGGTAAAAAAACAGAGACCCTTTCGAAAAGAGTCTCTGAACATCCTTTAAAATTAATCCGCGGTATAAGGAAGGAGGGCAATCTGTCTTGCTCTCTTAATTGCGGTAGTAAGCTCTCTCTGATGATAAGCGCAAGTACCGGTTACACGGCGGGGAAGGATTTTAGCTCTGTCAGATGTGTATCTGCTGAGCTTAGCTGTATCTTTGTAATCAATTGCTTCAACCTTCTCAACGCAGAAAGCGCAAACTTTTTTGCGGCCTCTTTTGTTGGGACGGCGATCGTTTTTATCAAATGCCATTGTAAATTTACCTCCTATTAGAATCAGAACGGTAAGTCGTCATCGTCAGCCATTGCTGCGAAATCGTCTAAACCACCGTTAGAGAAAGACGGTGCAGCTGTAGTAGCTGTTGTTGAGGGTGCACCGTTTGTTCCGGTCTCACTTTTTGAACCGCAGAAGCTTACATTATCAGCACTGATTTCTACAGTATAGCGTTTAACGCCATCCTTTTCATAGGAACCTGTCTGAATAGAACCCTGAACGGCAATCATTGAGCCCTTCTGGAAATATCTTGAAACGAATTCTGCTGTTTGTCTCCAGGCAACAACATTAATAAAATCTGCTTTTCTCTCTTCGCCTGCTTTAACATAGCCTCTGTCAACCGCAACAGTAAATCTTGTTACAGAAACGCCTGAGGGAGTCTGGCGAAGCTCGGGGTCTGCTGTAAGGCGACCCATTATAACTGCACAATTAAGCATCTTTCACACCTCTTATTTTTTAATAACCAAAGAACGAAGAACGCCATCTGTGATTTTGAGAACACGGCTGAGCTCAGCAGGGAATTCAGCATCACAAGTATGGTTGTAAAGAACATAGTAACCGTTGTCTTCATCGTTGATAAGGTATGCAAGCTTACGCTTACCCCATTCGTCAACGCTGTCAACTGTACCGTTCTCTGCCATCATCGCCTCGAATTTTGCGTGAAGCTCTTTTGCTGCTTCTTCACCTTTAGCGAGTGAATAGACGATAATTGTCTCATAACTGTTTGACATCGTTTGCACCTCCTTATGGACTCCGGCTCTCATTTACCTATTTGAGAGCAAGGAAATTTATGCGGTCAAATCTCAACGGACATACCGCAACAGTTACGGATTATAACACCTTTGGCACAATATGTCAAGAAATATTTTTCAGTCAGATGCTTGTTTTTAAATACTGAATAAATATGCAAATCCCAATTCTTTCATAATGGCTGCAAACCAATTATAGAAGAACTCGATAAAATTAATTATACCGAAAGGCTCAAGTTTTTCTGTTGCTTTTTCTCCTATAACTCCGTCAATTCCGATTACATAATCTGCGGCAATCAAAGGATTTTCATAATTATATTCTATAGGGCCACCATTCATAATCATAAAATTAAAGGTTTTTGTTCCCGTTGGTGTTAAAGTTCTTCCCTCGCAATAATAATCAATTTGCAGTTGCATATTCTGCCGGCTTACAGCCGGAAGTTTACCCGATACAGGAATACTTACGGACTGACCCGGTGCAAGTGCATTTATACCCGCAGAGTGAGCGATAAATTCCGAACCCGCAAAAATAATTGATGTTATTTTAACAGAGTATTTTTCTGAAATATTTGTAACAATCAGATAATTATCTTCGTCCGAAACATAACCTACAGGACTTTTATCAAACTTTGCAAAAACGGTATTACACGCATTTGTGGATGAGCAGAACTGAGGATATGTAGGATCAGAATAAACATCAGTTATATCATCTGTTAAAAGAGTTTTCAATGCAAGAGTTCTTGAATACTTGTCATTAAAAGTCATTCCGTGAAAAAGCTCTTCCACGTACCAAGTATTCTCGGGAAGATATGCAGCAGATGCATCAACTTCGAAGGACGGTGAAATATGGTCGTGTGTAAAATCTGAGCAAACCACACCGCAACCTGTATAGCCATCGTTAAAACGTTGTCCGTAAGGAGCACAATATGCACCCGTTGCATCATTAACACCAATAATGGCATCAGATTGCTCTTGTGTACCGGTAACGGCAGGAACACCGTAACCTGCAATAATTGAAATATTCATTCCGTACTCGTCGATACATTTTTTGAGATTTTCCGACATATTCGGCATTATTTCGTAATGAACAATATCACTTTTAGCAATTATACCTGCATTTTCAACAGGGTCAAGTTCTTTTGCTTTTAATTCATCATAATACTCTTCAGGTATAAAATCCCAGATGCTTCCAAAATTTCGTGCAAAATCTTTTATAGGCGGAAGAATTGCAGCAATAAGATCATCTAAAAAACCTAACTGCTCTGCCTGAAGAAGCCACTTATAATCATCTTCTGAAATGAAACCGTGTTCAAGGAAATATATAAGATTATATTCATCAAGTGCTACGCTTTCATTCATAATATCGTAAGCAAGCAACGCACCACCTATTGCAGGAACGGTAAGAACTGCATTATCAACATCCTGCTTATAGCCATAAAGAGAAAGGTAGGTTGCAGTAACCTGACCACCATGCGAAACTGCTATGATATTAACCTTATCTTTTCCGGAAAACTCTTTTACCATTTGAATATAACTGTCAAGCCTTGCGGCACAGTCGAGAACGCTCATTCGCCAATCTGATTGGAAAAAGAAACAGTTCTGTTCACCTATAACGGCGGAAATCTCAGCAAACAAATCAGCTTCACCGATAACTTCATCATTAAGTCCATTTTCATGAATATAGCCCATATTTGTAACAGCGGCATTATCGTAAGCGACCTTTATGTTTTTGACACTTGAGCCATCAGGGTTGCATTTAATATTTCCCAAAAGCTGATTTAACCCGTCTTCAATTTTTAATGCCAAAAGTGTAGAATCGCCCTTGGCATACTCTATCATACTTTTGGAAAACTCTGCAATATCGTTAAGCACCAAGGTAAGAATGTTCATCATATCAAAATGCCATACACGTTCTGTTGTTCCGTCATCATTTACCATATCAAGTTCAGAACCGCTATAACCGGGAACAAGTATCACAGGATATTCTGTATAATCGTTATATTCACTATCAACAGCAGCGGCACCTACACTCATAACAGAAAAAAGCATAGTAAGAGAAAGAATAAGTGCTATAAATTTTTTAGTCATAAAAAACGCCCCTTTTGTAAGATTTTTCCTCTTCTAAAAATTATAACATTATATCATTTTGTTTGCAATTATCAATAGCAAAAATCATTCACAATCTTCAAAAGAAATTTTTGTGAAATACACGAAAGCGAATTTGGTAAAATAAAAAATCTTGACTTTAAGAGAAAAACATATATAATATATATGTTACAAATTATATTGGTTATATTGGCTACGATGCAAGATGATTTACTGATACGGTATTCAGAGAGGAAACGGTTGCTGAAAGTTTCTTACCGCCTTTAAATTTGCTACTTGCTGAGTCTTACTGAAAACAGTACGTTGACGGGCGTTAACCGTCAAATTGAGTGGTGCGTTTTGCACAATTCGGGTGGTACCGCGGTTATTCCGTCCCGTGTTGTAAAAAAGCGTGCTTTTTTTAGTGCAAAGTGCAAAGCGCAAAACGCAAAGTATAGAACAAACCGATTTTATAATTGCCGTGCGCAGCACCCTTTAATTTTGCATTTTGCATTTTGAATTTTGCATTTTTATGAACGGAGTGAATAAATCAATGGAATGGACAGGACTTAATGAATTAAGAGAAAAATATCTTAAATTCTTTGAATCAAAGGACCATTTAAGGCTTCCCAGCTTCCCTCTTGTGCCTCAGGGAGATAAGAGTATTCTTCTTATCAACGCAGGTATGACACCTATGAAAAAATACTTTACAGGCGAGGAAACTCCCCCGAGAAAGAGAGTTACCACCTGCCAGAAATGTATTCGTACACCCGATATTGAAAGAGTTGGTATCACTGCCCGTCACGGAACATATTTCGAAATGCTCGGCAACTTCTCTTTTGGTGACTATTTCAAAAAAGAGGTTATTCCGTGGGCTTGGGAATTCTGCACTCAGGTTATGGAAATGGACCCCGATAAAATTTATTGCAGTGTTTATCTTGAGGATGACGAGGCTTACGATATCTGGACAAAGGATGTCGGCGTAAAGCCCGACCATATGGTTCGCTTCGGCAAAGAGGATAACTTCTGGGAGCACGGTCAGGGTCCCTGCGGTCCTTGCTCAGAGCTTTACTATGACCGCGGTGAGAAATACGGCTGTGGCAGCCCCGATTGTAAGGTTGGCTGCGAATGTGACCGTTATGTTGAATTCTGGAACTTAGTTTTCACACAGTTTGAAAACGACGGCAAGAATAACTACACACCTCTTGCTAAACCTAATATCGACACAGGTATGGGGCTTGAAAGACTTGCTTGTATTGCTCAGGATGTTAACAATATTTTCGAGGTTGACACAGTTCAGAATATTATGAAGCACATAATGGAAATTGCAGGTGTTAAATATCACGAAAATGAAAAGAGCGATATTTCTCTTCGTGTTATTACCGACCATATCCGTTCAACAACCTTTATGATTGGTGACGGTGTTATTCCCTCAAACGTTGGCAGAGGCTACGTTCTTCGTCGACTTCTCAGAAGAGCTGCACGTCACGGCAGACTTTTAGGCATCGACAGACCCTTCCTTGCTGAGGTTTGCGAAACTGTTATTAAGGAAAACGAAAATGCTTACCCTGTTCTTCGCGAAAAACAGGATTACATTATCAAGGTTATTTCAATGGAAGAAAACAGCTTCTATAAAACCATTGACAGCGGTCTTGAGCTTCTTAACGATATGATTAAGAAAACTGAAGGTACAGTTCTTTCAGGTGCAGATGCCTTCAAGCTTCAGGATACTTACGGCTTCCCCATTGACTTAACCCGTGAAATTGCAGAAGAAAACGGCTATACAGTTAACAACGAAGAATTTGAAAAATATCTTGCAGATGCTAAAGCACTTGCAAAATCCTCCCGTAAGGTTGCAGGTACAGAGGGCTGGAAATCCTCTGATATTTCCTTCAAGGAATGTGATGCAACAGAATTCACAGGCTATTCTGTAACAGAGCAGGACGGCAAGGTTCTCGCAATTGCCTCAAATGGCGAAAAGGTTGATTTTATAGGAATTGATACCGATGCAGTTATCGTTCTCGATAAATCCGCATTCTATGCTGAGAGCGGTGGTCAGGTTGGTGACACAGGTACACTTAACGTAAACGGCTCTGTATTTACAGTTACCAACACAACAAAAACCGCAGAAGGCGTAATTCTTCACCACGGTACTCTTACCGAGGGCGATGCAATCAATGTTGGCGACACAGTAAGCGGTCAGGTAAACAAAGCCCGCCGCCAGGCTATTATGAGAAACCATACTGCCGCTCACCTTCTTCAGGCAGCACTCAGAGAAGCACTTGGCACTCATGTTGAGCAGGCAGGACAGCTTGTTAACGACAATGCGGTTCGTTTTGACTTTTCTCATTTCTCCGCTCTTACTGCTGAAGAAATCGTTAAAATCGAAAACAGAGTTAACGAAATCATTCTTTCAGCTCTCCCCGTTGTTACAGAGGAAATGAGCATTGATGATGCAAAGAAAAAAGGTGCAATGGCTCTCTTTGGTGAAAAATACGGTGACACAGTCCGCGTTGTTTCTGCAGGCGATTTCTCAACAGAGCTTTGCGGTGGTACTCATGTTTCAAATACAGGTAATATCGGTCTTTTCCGTATTATTTCCGAATCATCCGTTGCTGCAGGTGTAAGAAGAATTGAGGGTGTAACAGGACTTGGGGTTCTCGCTCACCTTGATAAACAGGAAAAGCTTATTCACGATACTGCTAACGCTCTCAAGCTTGCAAATGTTAACGATCTTTGCAACAAAGCAACAGCAGTTTCCAACGAGCTCAAAGCAAAAGAAAAAGAACTTGCAGACCTTAAGGCAGAAATTTCAAAGGCTAAAGCAGGTGAGCTTTTCGACAACTTCGTTGAAATCAACGGCGTTAAGCTTATTACCGCAGCTTTAGGCGAAGCAGACGCAAAAGAGCTCCGTTCAATGCTTGACTCCTCAAAGGACAAGGGTGACAATATTATTGTTATTCTTGCAGCAGAGCAGAATGAAAAAGGTACTTGCTCTTTCGGTTGCTTCTGTGGAAAAGATGCTATCGCAAAAGGCGCTCACGCAGGTAACATTGTAAGAGAGGTTGCAAAGGTTGCAGGCGGTGCCGGTGGCGGTAAGCCCGATTCTGCTATGGCAGGCGGTAAGGAAATCGCAAAGATTCCCGATGCACTCAAAGCAGCAGAAGAAATTGTAAAAACATTTGTAAAATAAGGAGTGCTTAAATATGGATTGTATTTTTTGTAAAATCGCTAACGGCGAAATCCCTGCAACAAAGGTTTATGAGGATGATACAGTTGTTGCATTCAACGACCTTGAGCCTCAGGCTCCCACTCACATTCTCGTAATCCCCAAGGCACATATTTCTTCCGCAGCAGATGTAAATGAAGAAAACAGCGCAGTAATTTCTCATATTTTCGAAGTTATTGCAAAGCTCTCAAAAGAGCTTGGTATGACAAATGGATTCCGCGTTGTAAACAACTGTGGTGATTCTGCAGGTCAGACTGTTAAGCATATCCATTTCCACGTTATGTCAGGAAGAAAATTCACTTGGCCGGCAGGCTGAGTTTTAATGAGGTAACACTATGAAAAGACCGATGCTCGTTTCAGGTACAGCAATTGGGCTAAGCACCGCTTTCCTTGTTCTTTCGGGAATAGGTGTCCTCCCAATACTGCTCCTCGGCGCAGTATCGGTCTTTGTTATTTATTTTATAAAGCCACTTAAATTAAAAGAGAAAATTATAATCCCCACCATCTGTATTTCAGTTATTACAGCATGTATTTTCTTTGGGGCTTTTCATTTTACAAAAATTGCACCTGCTAAAAATCTTCACAACACAGTAACTGATGTTTCGGGTAAAATTATTACTTCGCCTCAAGAAACACCATTCGGTACAAGCTTCACCTTAAAAGCCGATAGAATCGGAAACAAAAACCAAACCACTAAAATTCAGGTGCTTCTTAATTACGAGTATGAAACAGATTTCAAGCTCTATGATTACATATCTCTCCCTGCTGCAAAACTGACCATTATAAAAAATGATTATAACAAGCCTGATGCAGATTCTATGAGCGACGGAATAATCCTTGAAGCACAAGCAAGTGACCTTAATGTTCTTTGGGAAAGTCAAAAAACACCCTACTATTACTGCCTGCGTTTAAAAGAAATTGTAACTGAGCAAATAACCTGCTACCTTGATAATTTCCACGCAGGCCTTATTCTTGGTATGCTCTTTGGTGATAAAGCGCTATTAGATGGTGATATAAAAAATGATTTCCGTGCAACGGGAATTGCACATTTACTTGCAGTTTCAGGGCTTCACACAAGCACCTGGTGTGGATATATAATCGCCTTTCTTAAGCTTTTCAGAACAAAGGAAAAGCTGAGAAATGTTTTGTGCCTGTTGTTCCTTGTTTTGTTATGTATCGTTTCCGCTTTTACCCCCTCGGTTATGAGAGCCTCAATAATGATGGGGGTTGTTCTTTTCGCGCCATTTTTCAACGAAGAACAGGATGCTTTGAACTCTTTAGGCTTTGCAATGGGGCTTCTTGTTTTGAATAATCCCTATGTAATAACCTCACCAAGCTTTCTTCTCTCGTTTTTTGCCACATTTGGCATACTTGTATCCATTAATATAACCGCAAAAGCCGAAGGAAAAATCTTAAAAATTAAAAATAAGCCTTTACGAAAAACCACTGAATATTTATCAAGCAGCTTATTCACATCAGTTTTCGCAGGACTTTTCACTTTACCAATATCTGCGTATTTCTTCAGAGTTTTCAGTATTCTTTCTCCCGTAACAAACATTGTTTGCGTAAAACCTGCTTTCTGGAGTCTTCTTTTGGGTGTTGTTGCAACTGCATTTTCCTTTATACCCAATAATATTACTCATTCAGCTTCGCTTTTTCTTTTCCATATAACCAAGCTATTGTCTGACTTTGTTACAAGTGTTGCAGATAATCTTGAAAAATTCAGATTCTGCACCCTCCCCACTCACAAAGAATATTTTGTCTGCGGTCTTATTTCGGTTGTATTAATTTCTTTCTTGTCTTTTTTGATTTACTCCAAAAAGAAAAACAAAGCAATCATTAAGCTTTCTGCTGTTATTAGTGCGGTTTTTATGAGTTTAAGCATAATTCTTCCTTGCACAAATCTTACACCTGCTACTATTTCAGTTATAAATGTAGAAAATGGTGTTAATGTAAGCCTTCGCCAAGGTCTTAAATATGCATATTTTAATTGCGGCACTTCTTCCGACGATACACCTTATGACTTTGTTCCTGCATCAAAATGCGAAAGCCTTGATTTTCTCTTTATAGGAAATGCTGATAAAACAACAAACGAACTTACAAAAGCCTTATTGACTCATACACCCCAAACAACGGTAGTCACACAATATTCTAAAGGTACATTGAGCGAAAGTAATATATATTTAAGAGAAAATACTATTGTAGCAAATTCGTATATATCTCGGTTTAATAAGGAAATTACCGTTGAAACCGTTGACACATACCCTGTAAGTTGTGTTATAATAAAAGGGTATGAAAAGACTGTTGCAATTTCTTACGGCAGTAGTGCAGAGTTGGATTTTATTTTTAATACCTATGGCACACCCGATATTCTTGTGCTTTCGGAATCCATACCCGAGGGTCTGCCCGAAAATGTCGATACTCTTATAATCAGCAGTAACAGTGATATTATCATAAATAAAAATATTTCTGCACTCAAAAATCAGTGCAATAAATTTTATACTACCGCCGAAAATGGCGATATCAAAATCATCTTGTAAAGGAGAGAAGAATAGTGCTTTTAAATGAAGATACTCTCAAAAAACAAATAAAAAGCGGTGAATTCAGTAACCTTTATCTCCTTTATGGTAATGAGGGTTATTTAAAGCAGTTTTATGCTAATCAGATTTGCAGTAAATCCGTCAGCCCTGATTTTGCCGATTTCAACCTAAAGAAATTAGAGGGCAAGGACACAAATCTTAACGAGATTTATGACTGCACAACCTCATTTCCTATGATGGATAATTACACCTGCACTCTTGTTAAGGATTTCCCCTTAAACACCTATGTTGGTGACAGAGGAAAAATTGATGAGGAATTATTCACAATTCTTGCAGATATTCCCGAAACCTCAATTCTTGTTTTCTGGATGGACACTATTGAGGTTGATGAAAAGAACAATAAATGGTCAAAAATTATTAAAACCTTTGATGAATCAGGTGCTTGTGCCAAAATTGACAAGCGCACCCGCCCTGCTCTTGAAAAGCTTCTTGTAACATCTGCTGCAAAAAAGGACTGCACCCTTTCCCGAAACGATGCAGGGTATATGATTAACCTTGTGGGCGAGGATATGAGCACCCTTCAGAATGAGCTTAACAAGGTATGTGCCTATGCAGGCTCAGGCGAAATCACCCGAAAGCATATTGATGAAACTGTTATAGTAAGTGTAGAAGCAAAAATCTTTAACCTTTCAAGAATGATTGCAAGGGGTGAAGCAGACCAGGCATTTGAAACCCTTTCTAATCTTTTCAAGCTTCGTGAAGAGCCGGTTATGATTTTAGCGGTGCTTTCAAAAGCTTTTGTTGATATGTACAGAGTCAAAGCAGCCAAGGAAAAGGGTGTTTCATATACTGTACTTGCAGATTGCTTTCCATCAGCATACAAGGGTAAAACCTTTATTCTTGATAATGCTGCCCGAGATGGTGCAAGCTATTCCATTACCCAATTAAGAAACGCACTTAACATTCTTTCGGACACAGACCGCCGTTTGAAATCCACAAATGAGGACGGCAGAACAGTACTTGAAGAGCTTATTTTAAGGTTGTTGAGAGTTTAATGATAAAAATCGACAGAGCCGTTATAGTTGAGGGACGTTATGATAAAATCAAGCTTTCCTCTGTTATTGACGGCATAATTATAGAAACTGACGGCTTCGGCATTTTTAATGATAAGGAAAAGCAAAGGCTTATAAGAAGGCTTGCAGAAGCAAAGGGTCTTTTAATTCTTACAGACAGTGATTCCGCAGGCTTCAAAATCCGTTCCTTTATAAGAGGAATTGTACCCTCTGAACAAATTAAGCACGCCTACATACCCGATATTTTCGGCAAGGAAAAACGCAAAGCCGAGCCCTCCAAAGAGGGCAAATTAGGTGTTGAGGGCGTAAATATTCAGGTTATAATTGATGCTTTAGAAAAAGCAGGTGTGCTCTGCGAGGAAACCGAAAAAACTGAGCGCAGAGAAATTACCAAGCTTGATTTATTTGAGGATGGGCTTTCAGGCAAGCCCGACAGTGATGCTTTAAGAAAAAAGCTTCTTAAAGCTCTTGATTTACCCGAAAGGCTCACATCAAATGCACTTGTGCAGATATTGAACACATTTTTAACATTTGAAGAATATAAAACCGCTATTGAGGAAGTTAAGAGCAATGGTTAACAAAAACGATGAATTCAAATTGAATATAACCGGCTACACCTCAGAGGGTGGCGGTGTAGGTAAATTTGACGGACAAGCAATTTTCGTTGAAAACACTGCTGTTGGTGATGAAATTCTCTGCCATATTATTAAGGCAAAGAAAACCTATGCCATAGGTAAGGCTATGAAAATAATAAAGCCCTCAAAAAGCAGAATTGAGCCTGAATGCACTTCCTTTAAAAGCTGTGGCGGTTGCTCATTCGGTCACATAAAATATGAGGAAGAGCTTGAATACAAGGCTCAAAAGGTTGAGGATGCCTTCAAAAGAATCGGCGGTCTTTCTCCCGAATTCAAGCCAATTATTTCCTCCCCTGAAACAGCACGCTACCGCAACAAAGCTCAGTACCCTGTAAGGCGTGAAAACGGCATTTTGAATATCGGCTTTTATGCTAAAAAAAGCCACCGTGTTATTGACGGTGGCGACTGTCTTTTACAGCCCGAGGATTTTACAAGTATAATAGAAATATTCCGCAAGTGGATTAACAATAACAATATAACAGTTTACAACGAGGAAATCGGTATCGGTCTTATCCGCCATATATATCTTAGAAAAGCCTTTGCAACAGACGAAATTATGGTTTGCGTTGTTATCAACGGCGTAGCTCTGCCCAATAGCGAAGAATTGACCGAAATGCTTAAAGCAGTTGACGGCTTCAAAACACTTGTTGTTAACATAAACCGAGAAAAAACCAATGTGGTTTTGGGTGACACCTGCACTGCTATTTATGGTGATGGCTATATTACAGATATTCTCTGCGGTGTAAAAATCAAGCTCTCCCCTCTTTCCTTTTATCAGGTAAACAGAAACGGCGCAGAGCTTCTTTATAAGAAAGCCGCAGAATATGTTGAGCCCACCCCCGACCGGACAATACTCGACCTTTACTGCGGTACAGGTACAATCGGTCTTTCAATGGCAGGCTCTGTTAAAGAATTGGTTGGTGTTGAAATCATCCCCGAGGCTATTGAGGATGCAAAGCTGAATGCAAAGCTGAACTGCATTGAAAATGCCCGTTTTATTTGTGGTGATGCAAGTGTTGCAGCAGAAAAGCTCAAGGAAGAAGGCATCAAGCCTGATACAGTTATTCTCGACCCACCAAGAAAGGGCTGTGCAGAGGAGCTTTTGAAAACTGTTGCAGAAATAAACCCGCAGAAAATCGTTTATGTTTCCTGCGACCCTGCAACATTGGCAAGAGATTGCTCTCGCCTTCTTACACTTGGTTATGAAGTTAAAGAAGTAACGCCGGTTGACATGTTCCCAAGGACACACCATGTGGAATCAGTTGCACTGCTCCACTTTCAAGCGATATAAATTCCTGACGGAATTTGCGATATGTGCTAAGGCACGCGATATACTTTCAGCGCGATATGTCCCTTCGGGACGAGAAATGAGAAAGGAAAATAAATTATGATTCAAGGTCTTACACGCAGAGAGCGTGAAATAACAGATATTGAAGAAATTATAAAAATTCTTGAAAATGAAAATATTATACATATCGGTCTTGTTGACGGTGACGAGCCCTATGTTGTGCCTATGAATTATGGCTTTACAATGGAAAATGGCAAGTTTACCCTTTATATGCACGGTGCAACCGAGGGCAAAAAGCTTGATTTAATGAGAAAGAATCCCAAGGTGTTTTTCTCCATTGAAAGTGGTATTACTGCTTTTTCAGGTGGTGATATCGCCTGTCAGTACGGAACATCCTATTCTTCGATAATGGGTAAGGGTACTGCAGAAATCCTTGAAAGCCCCGAGGAGAAAATGGCAGGACTTTCGCTTTTTATGAAATCCCAGACAGGTCGGGATTTTCAGTTTAACGAAAGAATGGTAAGCGCAGTTGCAGTTATTAAAATTGATGTTACAGAATATACCGCAAAGCACAGACCAATACCTATTCAGAACCAGAAACAAATGAACAAATAAAAATACGACTCCCTTTAGTTTTTCAAGAAAAACTAAAGGGAGTCAACATATTATCTCTCAACAGATTTTGCGGTAATAATGTTACCCTCTGCAGATTTATAAGAAATTTTAACCTTATCGCCTGTGTTGAGGATTACAACGGAATCATCATCAGAAGCAGAAATTGAGTAGTAGGTCTTGTTACCATCAAGAGCAATGTAATAAATACTGTTACCGTTAACAACTGCTGAACGGATGTCAGTAATAACACCTGTTACGCTTTCAAGCTTTGCAGTTTCTGTGTTTTCAGTTGCATCGCCTGTTGATTCATCACCTGTCAAGGCATCGGGAAGAACCGCATCATAGGTTATTTCAAGAGCCTTCTTTGTGCTTGATTTAACCTTTGCAACATAGGATTTAAGACAAGCCTCAAGATCGGGGTTAGCGTCATCCTCACTTCTTACAGCATCCTGAACACGCTCAACGCTTACCATTGCATAGCTCTTAACAACATCATTGTCCTTAAGTGCCATAAAGTAGGTTGCTTCGCCATCCAGGTTAAGAAGCACGGGGAAGGTTGCCTTCCAGCCCTTATCGGAAACAATACCCTCAGCAGATGTCTGAGCACCCTTTTCGGTTGTACCTGAAATTCTCTGGAACACAGCTTCCTTTGTGCGCTGGTTGATAATTGCAAAGCCTACGATAGAGTCGTCATTTGTAACAGATGTAACACCTGTGTAAAGCCAGACGTCATCACCACTTGCAATATAGCTTGAGCCTGTTGTTGTAGAAACAACACCACTCTGACCGATATAACCGTTAATGAAGCCACCTGAATATTTACCATAGTAGTTATACTGCTGAACAAGAAGGTCATCAGAATAAATCTGGTCAATCCACTGAATTTCTTCATTGGTTTTTACTTCTTCAATATCATAGTATTTGATATTATTTTTATCGCAAGCATCGACAAGAACAACACCTACAACATCTGTACCGCCGATAAGACCAACAGTTTTGTCTACTCTTTCGCAAACCCACCAGGGATGTCCCTCTTCATCAATTTCAAGAGAAGGAGTGCCAAACATATATGTGGGATATGCAAAACGAAGCACACGGGAAAGCTTTTCGTTGAAATACTCGCTTGTAGAAACCTTGATGTTAGGAAGGTTCATATCCTTAAGAACAACAGCATTTGCTTCCTGAGTATACATATTAACTGCAAGGTATGCAGGAATACCATCACGGGTATTTTTCAACCATTTGAAAACATCGCCGTATTTCAAGGGGAAAATTCTGTAGGGGTTACCCTCATAGTTAATCTGAGTTGAATATGCCTCATCAATAACGAACTGAGAAACCCATTCAGAAAGGTCACCAAGCTTTTTATTTGCAAGGTTGAGAGCAACATTCTTATCAATCATAGGAACACTGCTGAAATCCTTAAGGCTTGTGATTGTTGTGATGCTATCTTCACTTTCACCGAAATCCTCGGTTTTAACCTCGATAATTTCACTATAATCTCTTGCACGGAAAAGCGCAGCAGATGTAAGATAACCAATACCTAAAACAAGAGCAAACACAAGACCGATTGCAACAGGAACTATGCTCTGCCTTTTAACATAGGTAATGTATTCGGGCTTGATAAATGCCTTAGAGGTAAGGAAAATCATACCAACATAAATTGCAATAACAACTGCAATAAAGTAGTAAAAATCAAGGGATTTGAAATTCAATGCAGGAAGCATCATATAATATGCTATTGCACCACCGATGATTGTTACAATAAGACTGATTATAATTTTGAGAACCTTTTTATCCGGAGGAATAACAACCTCTTTAGGTCTGCCCTTACCGGAAAAATCCACTTTGATAGGATCCATTCTGACAACTCCTTTTTATTAAAGAATTATAGTTTATTCAACATATAATTATAGACTATTAACATTATAATTACAAGTGTTATTTTACTGTTCTTTTGGCATTTTCCAATCAGAAACTGAAGAATAAAGGCTATTCCCCTCGCCAACACCTGTAATATTGGGGTTTACAGACACAACTGCCTTTCTGTAAAACAGAGGTAAAAACGGCACATTAGCACTGAAATTTTCAACAAATACCTTTGTGCTTGATTCACCACTTCTGAGCATTGAATAAATTTCGAAAATTTCTTCATTTATTCCGTAATTGAGCTTACCGTCAGTTGAGAAAAATTCTGAAAGGTCGCAGTTATTTGTAAGCCTTACCTCGCCGATATAAAAGCTATAATGCCCCTCTTCCAAAGCGAGAATATAATCTTCCGGTTTTTCATATTTTCTGATTTTTACTCCAAAGCCCAATTTTTCAAGCTGAGCCTTAAAATTCTCAGCAACTGTAAGCTTATAGGAATTTTCTGTGCAAACCAGAATATCAACTCTTAAGGAAGCAGCTCCATTAGTGCGGACCTTATCGCCATTGAATTTATCGTACCCATGGCGTTCAAGAATATTTATTGCTTTTTCAAGATTACCGCTTTCACCTATAAGCTCCATTTTCTCTAATTCATAATAGCCTTTTTTAAAGGGCGTTACTGTTGCAGTGCCCTGCCCCAGATACGAGGAGGAAGCGATTATATTTCTGTCAATACCGATATTAACCGCCTGGCGCACCCAGTCTATTGATGTAACAGTTCCTGCCCATTGGGAATTAACTCCCACATAAACCAGATTATCCAACCCCACAGAAACAGTTTTTGAGGAAAGATTTATATATTCAGAAGAATTCAAATCATTTCTGTAAATGCTGATTTTGTTGGCTTTGAACGGGTAAATAGGGCTTGAAACACCCGCCATATCATAAAGGGCAATCTGCTCATTCCAGCTATTGTTATAATCCCTATGATTTTTATTCACCTGAAAATACACCATATCTCCGGATTTTTCCAAGGTATATTTACCTGTTCCCACATATTCTCCGTCACCACCCTTGGTGATAGGAAAATCAAGGACATTCAACGCCATAGGGTCTGCATTTCTGAGAGTGAATTTAATTGTGTAGTTATCAACAAGGGTAATTGAGCTGATGTTTGATAGCTGTGCCTTATAATAAGAGCTGCTCTTTGCCTTTTCGCAGGAATATTTAACGTGAGAGGAAATAAATTCTCCACCATCACTGAATTTAAGACCCTGTAATATTTTAACAGTAACAGTTTTTCCGTCAATCTCACCGCTTGAAGCAAGCTGAGGCTCACCCTTGCCGTTATCCGTTGCTATATAAAGGCTCTCATACATTATGGGCAACAAATCTCTGTTTAATGAGCTTTTGGTTTTATAAGGATTAAAATCCGCCGCACTTGTGTATGGCAAGGAAATGTTTGAGGCAATAACAGGAGTCGGCAAAACATAGCTTTCACCGGTGGTGGTTTCATCACCATTTTTGTTATCACCGCAGGAGCAAAAAGCAACTAAAAGAGAAAGAATAAGAAATATTGAAATGATTTTTCTCATCTTATATTCACCCTTTCTATTGAAATTGCCTTACCCGTTTTTTCATCAATTTCCAAAAGGCAACCATCAATTGAATACTCACCCTTTGCATTTTCAAATCTTACAGGCAAATTGCTTTTGAATTTTCTTATAGTTAGCTCAGGCTCAATACCTAAAACAGATTGCACAGGACCGCACATTCCCAAATCAGTTATATATGCAGTACCCTTGGGCAAAATCTGTTCATCCGCAGTCTGCACATGAGTATGTGTGCCCAGAACTGCAGTAGCTCTGCCATCAAGATAAAAGCCCATAGCCCGTTTTTCTGCAGTTGCTTCCGCGTGAAAATCCACAATAACAGTTTTGCAACCGTCAGTTTCCTTCAAAGCCTTGTCAATTTCCCAAAACGGATTTGCAAGAGGCTCGGAATAAGCTGTTCCCTGCATATTGATAACCGCAACACGAAATCTGCCCTTATCAATTATGCCCACACCCCTTCCGGGTGCGCCTTCAGGGAAATTATACGGACGGATTACAGGAACATTTTTATCAAGGTATTCCATTATTTCAGGTCTTTTGAAGGTATGATTACCCAAGGTTATAAAATCAACCCCGCTTGAAAAAACCATATCGCAGGATTTGGGCGTTACACCGTTACCCTGAGCAGAATTTTCACCATTGGCAACACAAACATCAATATTATTTTTTCTTTTATAGTCAGGAAGCCTTTTCATTAAAAATTCGCAACCGCCCTGACCAACAACATCGCCTAAAAAAAGTAAGCGCATAGCTTTACCATCGTTTCTATATATAATTGTAGGGAACCGGCTTGCCTGTTCCGCTATTAAACATTTTCAAAAAAGCGAAACCCACCATAGTGAGAGGGTTTCGCGATTTTTAAAATAGTCTTATTTAGCGAACTCAATTGCTCTGCTTTCTCTGATTACATTAACCTTAATCTGACCGGGATATTCAAGCTCGTTTTCGATTTTCTTAACAATATCTCTTGCAAGAAGAACCATCTGGTCATCAGTAACTGCATCAGGCTTAACCATAATGCGAACCTCACGACCTGCCTGAATAGCGAATGAATTATCAACACCGGGGAAGGAGTTTGTAATCTCTTCAAGCTTCTGCAAGCGCTGAATATAGGATTCAATGTTCTCACGTCTTGCACCGGGACGAGCTGCAGAAATAGCATCAGCCGCCTGAACAAGGCAAGCAATAACAGTTTTTGCCTCAACATCACCGTGGTGAGCCTGAATAGCGTGAATAACCTGTTCGTTTTCTCTGTTCTTTTTAGCAACCTCAACGCCAAGCTCGATATGAGTACCCTCTTTTTCGTGGTCAAGAGCCTTACCAATATCGTGAAGAAGACCTGCACGCTTTGCAAGCTTAACATCTGCACCCATTTCTGCAGCCATAAGACCTGCAAGGTAAGAAACCTCAAGGGAGTGGTTAAGAACATTCTGACCGTAGCTGGTACGATATTTAAGCTTACCGAGAAGCTTAACAAGCTCGCCGTGAATACCATTCACGCCTGCATCAATAACAGCCTTTTCACCGGTCTGCTTAATGGTCTGCTCAACCTCGCGTTTGGATTTTTCATACATTTCCTCAACGCGAGCAGGATGAATTCTGCCGTCAGAAACAAGCTTTTCAAGAGTAAGTCTTGCAATTTCTCTTCTTACAGGCTCAAAGCAGGAAACTGTGATTGCCTCGGGAGTATCGTCAATAATAAGGTCAACGCCTGTAATTGTTTCAATTGTGCGGATATTTCTACCCTCTCTACCGATGATACGACCCTTCATTTCATCGTTGGGGATTGTAACAACAGAAACGGTAGCTTCTGCAGCGTGGTCAGCGGCACAACGCTGAATTGCACCGGAAATAATCTCGCCTGCAAGCTTATCCATATCATCCTTAACCTGCTGCTCATATTCAAATATTTTTGCAGCCTTTTCGTGAGTAAGCTGTTCCTCAAGAGTTTTGAGGATAACATCCTTAGCCTGCTCTTTTGTGTAGCCTGAAATTCTTTCAAGAATTTCGAGCTGACTCTTTTTAAGAGATTCAACCTCAAGCTCCTTAGCCTCAAGGTCTTTAATCTTCTGCGCTAAAGCCTCTTCCTTCTTTTCCTGATTTTCAATTTTCTTGTCAAGACTTTCTTCCTTCTGAATAAGTCTTCTTTCCTGACGCTGAACTTCTGCACGTCTTTCGCGCAAATCCTGTTCAGTTTCGCTTCTTAATTTGTGAATTTCATCTTTGGCTTCAAGAATAGTTTCCTTCTTTTTCTGCTCAGCCTCTGTCATTGCATTATTAACAATGCGAGCGGCTTCTTCTGTAGCAGAGCCAATGGCAGCCTCCGCAACTTTTTTACGGTGAGCGCCGCCGACAACAAATCCCACAACGCCGAATACTACGGCAGCAACAATAATAAGCACTATTGCAATGGGTTCCATTTTATCGGTGCTCCTTTCAAAAATAGATTAAAATAAAACAAAAAATGACGAAAATGCAAAAGCACCTTCCGTCATCGAAATTGCGATAAAAGAAAAACAAATCCAATTACCGCCTATAATAAAAGTTTTGTCGCAGGAATTCACATTCGTGCGGGACATATCTATATTAAAAAATATAAAAGTTACTAATAAATATACAAAAAATATTCACAAAATGCAAAAATTTATGTATTTCTCAGAATATTTATTAAGAAAAATATATAAAAATATAAATAACAAAACGATTATCATATCATACGGATAGTGCATTATTCCCATAAATAACACATCATCTCGTATATTATAATAAATTTAATACCATTAGTCAAGAAAAAATGAACACCAAATTTAAAGTTTTTTGTAAAAATTTGTCATTATTTTTCTTTCAGGGTAATATTTTTCTGAACAAATCACAAAAAACGGAAATTATTTCAGTTCATCGTAAAACTCACTAAGATAAACCCTTCTTTTTTCCTTCATAGAAATATTTGCAGCCATACCGATACCAATTGACATCATACCTGCACGGACATCTGCCATCTGTCCCAATGGGTCACTCTCGCAGCCGATAAAAAGATTTTCTCTGATTTTTTCATCAGCACCGCCGTGACCACCGGGCAAATCCTTGGGCTCATTCATAACAATTCTTTCACCCTTGCGGTTGAATATTGTTATAACATTATCCAGGTTTTTGCCTAATTCCTCATATCTGCCGTCTATTTTGCAGAACTCAAGGCGACCGTCTGTGCCATTAAAAGCAATTTTAAAGCCCTCATAAGGAGAATGAGCTGTAAGAGAATAGCTCATAACAGCCCCCTTTTTATAAAGAACATTAACGCTTACTGTATCCTCGATATCAATTTCCTCAGAGAAAATGCAGCTGTCTCTGTAATAGCCGTCAACGTACTCGCAGGCAAGGTAAAGCTTATCCATAGGAGGTTGATTTATATCAAGATAAAATTCGCAGGTATCCTTATATTGACAGGTAAGGCATCTCTGAGAACGCTTTTCACGGGTAGGACCATAAAACCGCCTTGTGCCGAAGGCATTTACTGCAACAGGGTCATCCTCCAAAAACCAATTGACCAAATCAAAATGGTGGGTGGATTTATGAACAAGAAGAGAGCCTGAATTTTCTCTGATTCTGTGCCAGCGTCTGAAATAATCTGCACCGTGCTGAGTATCTAAAAGCCATTCATAGTGAACACTGAGAATTTCACCCACAACACCGCTTTTAAGCAATTCCTTAAGCTTTGCAAAAATCGGGAGGTAACGAAGATTAAAAACAACTGTAACGGTTTTACCTGATTTCTTTTCCGCCTGCTTGATTGCATTTGCCTTTTCAAAGGTGGTTGTCATAGGCTTTTCAACAATAACATCACAGCCTGCCTCAAGGGCTTTTATAACATAAAAATCGTGCATACAATCTTTAGTTGTTACAATAACGGTATCGGGCTTGACGGAACGAAGCATTTCATCAAAATCATCATAAACAGGAACATAAGTCCCGCCAATCTCACTTACAAGAGCCGCACGCTTGGGATTAATATCATAAGCGCCGCACAATTGAATATGCTCCTTATACCCCTTGAGTATGGGCTCTGCATATCCTTCTATACCTCGTATTCCGCATCCTACCTGCACAAATTTTTTCATAACAAACACCTCTGTTGAGCTTATTGAAATTATTTTAGCACAGTAATTTTCAATTTACAACAAAAAACAATACCCCTCCTCCAAGTTATAATAAACCAAATCCGACAACAAACAAAAGCTCAATAAATTCCTCTTGCATTTTAATTTGTGTTATGTTACAATTCCTTAAGTTAATCGAAAACCCAAAACAATTTTCAACTTTCCATTTACAATTTTCAATTTAATACGCGGGTATGGTGGAATTGGCAGACACGCAAGATTTAGGTAACATACTCTAAGTGCAAGGGCTTGAAAAGTGCCTGAATCAGTGATAAAATAGTGATGAAAATCACGCTAAAAAAGTTAATATGCGGGTGTGGTGGAACTGGCAAACACGATAGATTTAGGTAACGTACTCTAAGTGCAAGGGCTTGAAATGTGCCAAAATCAGTGATAAAATAGTGATGAAAATCACACAAAAAAGTTAATATGCGGGTGTGGCGGAATTGGCAGACGCACTAGACTTAGGATCTAGCGGAGTGATCTGTGCAGGTTCAAGTCCTGTCACCCGCACCATCGCTCAAAGCCTTATGTATCAAGGCTTTGGGCATTTTTTATTGGCAAAGAAAAACAATTACAGCAAAAAAGCGGGTGCATAACCTAAAGTTATGCACCTGCCTTTGGTCAATAGAGATATTGTTTTTTTGCTGTGAAAAGGATAACATTTAATACTTACAAAAACATAAGCGTTACATTCGAATTTTCATACATCCATTTTGTTACACATTTTTATAAATTATTAAGTTGATAATCCAGGAAAAGTTGTCAAATCTTAGATAAAACAACTTATTCCAACTGTATAAACAAGCACTATGTTTATTTATTGGTTGTAGAGAAAAATTTATTTTCTCACAGGAAGTGTAGATTTTTGGGTTGTACATTTGAAACCACATTGCATTAAATAGTCACTTGTAGTGGCTAACGCACTTTCATTTTCAATAAAAGGGCTAATTAAAACTTCATCTAAATAAGAAGAACCTTTTTTCACTTCAATATCAATATAAGGAACGGGTATTCCATCTTGTGTTCTATACTTTACATTTGGCATTTTGTTTTCTAAAAGTTCTGGCTTGTTATAAGGTAAATAAAAAACAAACCGATACTCTTGTTCTGACGAATAATATTCATGTTTAAACTGAAACTGAAATATTTTTAAAGTGTATTGAATAAAACTTTTCGCTTCTTGATATTTATCGTTTTCTGTCTTTTGGGAATTTTCATACGCAGAAAAGGTATCTAGAATAATTTCTTTTAGAATTCGCATTTTTTCTTCATCGCTATATATTACTTTATAAGAGCGAATTAAACTAAACATAGCATCTTCATCATAACGAGAGTGTTCATAGTCTTTATATTCATCAAAAAGTAGTGATAAACATTTTAAGCCATAACCGCCATTACCTTTAGAATAATATCTCCACATATCAAGAGAATCTTCTTTTAAAGAAAAACTACATATGTAGGCATGACAAGGTACACAATCCAAAACACTTTC
>JAZMZY010000066.1:0-28882 GCA_045586265.1 Acutalibacteraceae bacterium | reverse complement strand
TGCTCAATAAGCCACATCACATCGGAAAAGCGGGTGGCCATCAGTTCATTTGTGTAGTTCGCTACGGGTGCGGACTCGGCCATAATATTCTGATAGACCTCTACCGGAATGATCCAAAGGTCAGTGTCCTTTTCGGCCTCAATGGTGATGTCAAACTGAATAGAGCGCATCATACAGGATGCGGAAAACAGACACATATCCCGATCAAACAGACGGTAAATGGTGATTTCCCGTCCTTCATCGGAGAAAATATAAGCGCGAAGCTGACCGGACTTTACGATCAGGAGTCCTGTGCAGTCATCTCCGCCGTTGTGGCTCACCGTTCCTTTTTTTACCGTGCGGGTGATCAATGAACTGAGTATCTGTCCTTGGTGAACAGAGTTTAATTTATTCCATATGGGGAAATAGTTTTGAAATTCCATATAATCCATCCTACCCTTATCCGCTTGTAAGTACGGAGCATATAAGGAATATGTTTTTAATTTATTGTACACGATTTGCTCCGAAAATTCAATACGAATATGATTGATTGTAATTTAGTAATAGATATCTTTTAGATTCAAACCATAAAATTTGCAAATTAACGAACTGTGGTTCAGAATTGGGTAGTAAGGCCAAAAAATTCCTGTTCGCAAGAACAGGAATTTTTTTATCCAAGCCGAGAGGCTTGGTATATTATCACGCGACAGCGTATATGTAATCGCCGTCAGGCGTATGTCATCACCATATGTGTATTTTCTTCGGATTGATTACATACATTTTCTTAATCTTATTGAATTCAACTGGATTTTACTATATAATTAATTTATAATAAATCTTCCAGGAGTTGTTATGTTTTCACGGATTTATGTTGAAATCACGAATATTTGTAATATGAACTGCTCGTTTTGCCAGGGGCATAATCGTGCGCCAAAGCAAATGAGCAGAGATGAGTTTTTGTCCGTTCTTGATAAAATTGAGGGTTATACTAAATTTATTTATTATCATTTAATGGGTGAGCCTTTGAGTCATTCTGAATTGCCTGATTTTATTAAGTTTGCCGGTAAAAGAGGCTTTAACTCCATTATTACAACCAACGGAACGCTTCTTAATAAGCGGGGTGAGGCAATCCTTGAAGCCGGAATTCATAAGGTAAATATTTCTGTACATAGCTTTGAAGAGGGCACAGAAGAAAAATTTGAGGAATATCTGAATAACATTGTTGATTTTTCTGAAAAAGCCAATAGAAAAGGTGTTATAGTAGTTTTCAGGTTGTGGAATAGCGGATATGATAACGGAAGAAATGAAAAGATTATTGATTTTCTAAAAAACAAATTTAATACTAACTGGTCTGTTAATTTAAAGGGCTTTAAAATCAAAGAGAAAATGTTTCTTGAGTATGGTGAACGCTTCGAGTGGCCTAATTTAAATGCTAAAGAGCAGGGTAGTGATATTTTTTGCTATGGTCTGCGTGACCATTTCGGCATACTTTCTGACGGAACGGTTGTTCCTTGTTGCCTTGACAGTAATGGCATTATAAATTTAGGTAATATATTTACTGATAACCTTTCTGATATTCTCAATTCTGAAAGAGCAAAGGCAATTAAATATGGATTTGATTGCAGAAAAGCTGTTGAAGAATTATGCCAAAAATGTGGCTATGCTCAAAGATTTAAGTTAAAATAAGCTTTTTCAGAGGTGCATTATGCAAAATATTACTTTTGAAGAATTTAATAATTTAGATTTTAAATTATATGAAAACAATCCTATAATAAAAAATCCTCTTAATAGTTTTGTTGTTGCCGACCCAAGCGTAATAACACCTGATGTATCACACGATAAAAAATGGCATTTGTTCTGCCATACTTTTTTTGGTGTGTATATGTATGATAGTGAAGAGGGTATCAGCTTTACTAAAAAGGGGAGAATTGTAAAAAATGCAATGCGCCCCAATATAAATTATATTGACGGCAAGTATTTTCTTTTTTATGAAAAGACTAAAACGCCCATTGAAAATCTCTTTGCAGTTTTCGGTGGCAAATGGAAATCTGAAATTTATTGCACAGAATCCGTTGATTTAAAGACCTGGTCCGAGCCCTACTTAGTTTTAGGTAACACTAGAGATTATGAGGTTGACGAAAATGGTCAGGCACTTTCTAATCCATTTTTAATGAATATAAATGGTAAAAACAGACTTTATTATTCATGCGGTCAGACATTTATTAAAGACTGTGGATTCTGTGAGCCAAGATATATTTCTTTTGCTGAAAGCGATAATATCACAAATGGCTATATTGCAAGAACTGAACCAATAATAAAACCCGATAAAGAAACAGAATATCTGAATCTTTGCTCGGGCTGCTTAAAGGTTTATAAATTAAAGGATTGCTACATAGGTCTTCAAAACGGATTGTTTGAAAAGGAAGGCAAAAGCCATTCTGCAATCGTTCTTTTAAAATCCGATGATGGTATTGAGTTTGAGTTTGTCAAGTACTTTTTAGTTCCACAGAAATGCAGTAACAGTAATTGGATGGCGCAATATGTTTATGCTTGTTGTTTAACGCTTTACGATAACAAATTCAGACTTTATTTTAATGCAAGAAATGTTTCCAACAATTTGCTTGGGCGTGAGAGCATAGGCGTTTTTGAAAGCGTGGTTAAATAATATGATATATGAATTAATAAACATCCACCCGCTTGGCGGGCGGATGTTTATTTTGTTCATTTTAACAAAACACCATTGATTTTGTAGAATGTTTTTGTTATATTGTAATTAAAGTTAATATTTTCTTATTAAAGGAGATGGCAAAATGAAAAAAATTAATAAGGTAACTGCTTCGATACTTGTTTTTACTTTACTTATGACTTGTCTGGCGGTTCCGGCATTTGCTGTAAGCGGAAACATTCCCGATGAGGTTATTGCAATGTCAAGTCAGGTTGCTGTTGAAATTGAGCAAGAGGGTATAGTTTTACTTAAAAATGAGGATAACTCTTTACCACTTGCAGGTAAAAAAGTAAATGTTTTCGGAGCTGCCTCTGTTGTTCCGCTTCTTGGCGGTGCAGGTTCAGGTGCAATTACAACTCATGACCCTGTATATTTTTATGAGGCACTGCAGGAAGCAGGTATTGTTTATAATAACGAGATTATGGAGCTTTATGACGAATATTGCGGTTCAAATGAAATATTAAAAACCGGAAGCACGGTTTTTAATAACCTCACTCAGCTTCTTCTTGCCAAAAGCTCACTGAATGAAATGGATCCCGAAAAGCTTACAGACGATATAATGAAAAGAGCAAAAAGTTTTTCTGACACTGCAATTGTAGTTATCGGCAGAACAAGTGCAGAAAACTCAGACCTTTCTCCCGAAACTCTCGCATTAAGTGAAAATGAAAGGGCTATGTTGGAAAAAGTAGCCACTACATTTTCAGATGTTATAGTTCTTTTTAATATTGGTAATGTTATGGAAATGGGTTTCCTTGATGAATATGAAAGCATTAAGGCTGCCGCAGTTATATGGATACCGGGTGAATTTGGTATGAGAGCTGTGGCACAGATGCTCAATGGCGAAGTTAATCCTTCAGGCAGACTTGCTGATACAGTTGCTTATAGCATTTATGACCACCCTTCAACACAGAATTTTGGTTCTTATGAATATGATGGTGGTGAATACTATGTTGAATATCAGGAAGGTATCTATGTTGGTTATCGCTACTTTGAAACCTTTGCAAAAGACAAGGTTCAGTATCCCTTTGGTCACGGACTCTCTTACACAACCTTCACTAAAGATATTGTATCAACAAGCACTGAAAATGGTAAAATAATTGTTGATGTAAATGTTACAAACACAGGTGATGTCAGCGGTAAGGACACTGTTCAGATTTATTACAGTGTGCCTTATACCGGCAAAATAGAAAAGAGTGCAATTGCTTTGGGTGGGTATGAAAAGACAAAGCTTCTTGCACCCTCTGAAAGCGAAGTTGTTACAGTTGAATTTGATATAAACGATATGGCTTCTTATGATAGATTCAATAATGAAGCCTGGGTACTTGAAAAAGGCGATTATCAGATTATTCTCGGTGAGAATGTACGTGAGCATATTGATTCATTTACATATACAGTTGATGAAGACATTATTATAAAAACAGATAGTGCTACGGGAACAGAGATTAAGAATCTGTTTGATGATGCATATTCGGGATTTACCGTTCTTTCAAGAGTAAATGCGCAAGCTACTTATCCTTTAGCCAGAGCCCTTGTTAAAACTGACGAGATCAAAAATGCAGATAAATACCCCGAGGCTACCGAAGAGGGGGTTGCACCTTTAATGGGCGTAACTTATGAAACCGGTGTTATAACTCTTCAGGATGTTTATGAAAATGAAGAGCTTATGGATATGTTCCTCGACCAGCTTACCCTTGATGAGATGACAAACCTTGTTGCACGTGGTGGTTATCAGACCTATGGAATTGAAAGACTTGGTGTTCCACAGACATGGGATAATGATGGCCCATCCAGTATAAAAGGGGCTCATGGTATTGCTTATACTGATAGCGGTACCGCTTATCCATGTGCTACTGCAATTGCATGTACTTGGAATAAAGACCTTGCTAACAAAATGGGCGATAGCGTAGGTATTGAGGCAAGATGCATCGGTACTGATATCTGGTATGCTCCCGGTGTTAATATTCACAGAAATCCAATGGGTGGCAGGAACTTTGAATATTTCTCAGAAGACCCTGTTCTTTCCGGTACAATGGGCGCTGAAATTATTGATGGCGCTTGGGGTCAAGGACTTGTTACAACTATTAAGCACTTTGCTATGAATGACCAGGAATCGCATCGTGCAGGTATTTTCACTTGGGCAGATGAACAGACAATGCGTGAAATTTATCTTAAAGCTTTTGAAATTCCGGTTAAAGAATCTGCTTGCTATGGTGTTATGTCTGCCTATAACAGAATCGGTACTGACTGGTGCGGCGGTTGCTCAGAGCTTCTCAAAGATTTACTTCGTGAGGAGTGGGGCTTTGACGGATTTGTTGTTTCCGACTATTCAAATAACTTTATCGGTAACGGTCATATGAGCCCGGTTCTTGCAGTATATAACGGCAATGATACAATGCTTACAGGCGTTTGGATGCTTAATATGCCTTCCCACGTTGCAGCGATACAGATGCAGTATTATGCAGACCCCATAGGCTTCGGAAATGCAATGAGAGAATGTTGCAGAAACATTCTTAAGGTAAAAATGAAAACAAAGGCATTCCTTGAACCCGGTTACTTTGTTGATAACGAAGACCTTACAATCAAAGAAGAGGATTGGGAATATACAGAGCCGTATATACTTTCATTCCTGAATTTTGAGTTTACCAATTTTGTTAATCAGATTGTTATGATTTTCAGAGAGTTTATAGATTGGAATTTCTGATATAAATATAAAAGCAGTTGATAGTTTAGTGACTACCAACTGCTTTTTCTTGTGGTTTATTTATTGAAGAGTGTAAATGCAATATAAATGAATACTGCAAGGGAAGCGAGGGAAAGTCCGCTTGTTGCAAGTAAAAGCTTTTTATATAAGCCCTTCTTTGATTTAATTGCAAGAACGAGAGTTGTTACAGCAATTGCAAGGGGGAATATTGCAAAAACAAGAATGAAGAATATCTTTGCGACAGTTTCTTTTAATTCGTCATTAAATAAATAACCGTAGTCGTCATCAAGAAATTTCTGTTCTGCTTCATTTAACTGAGCAATTAATTCTTCATCTGTTAATTCAATAACTTTGATTTCTGAACCATCTGATTGCCAAAGCTCTTCTGTAGATTTAATATCAGCGTTCATAAAATTGAAGAAACAATATTTTTCACCAAGTTTTAATATAACACCGATTTCGGAATCAAAACTGCCTGTTGCAGATGATGCGTATACTATGAATTCTGAATCATATTCAAAATAATCAACAACAATTTCGTTACCAATGAAAAATTTGTCCTTATCTGCAGTAATAATATTACCATCCGGCCATCTGAAATCTACATAATACTTTTTTGTTTCACCATTTATAACCTTGAGATATTCATCAACTAAATCCTCTCTGATGAAATCAATATAAAGGGAGGATCCGTCAAAGAAATCTATTTCAATAAAGAATAGTGTTTCGTCGTGATTTGTGCTTAAATATTCAACAGATTCAACCTCTTTGCACTGTGCTTCAGTTAATTTTGTTGTGTATTTATTGGCGTAATCAGCAGGTACAGTTTCAGCATCATAAATTGAGCTATCCTCTTCAATTATATCAGAATCATATCTGAATGTAAAATAATCACTGTATTTTAACATTGAAGCATCAACGCGAACATAAGTGTTACCTCTGAAATACAGTTCCTTATAATCTTCAGATAATTTTATAACCTCTTTGTCTGCTGCAAAGGACGGTACTAAAAGGCTTAAAGAGAGAATAACAATTGTGATTATTAAAGCAAAGTATTTTTTCATAAAATTTCCCTCCTTAAGTAAGATTAAGCTTGCGGTCTAAAAGACGATAGTTGAAGGTGTATGCAACTGTGCAAAGCGTTGACAGTATTAAAATTATAAATAACATAATTACAAGCAAAAGTGTGTCTTGTATATTTTCGTTGGGGAGTGCATTAATCCAATCAACAAGGGAACCAACACCAAAGAAATAGAACATATACATAAATATACTTGAAACTGAGCTTGCCGCATAATATATAAGAATTGCACTTGCTAATTTGGATTTTTTTGAAATCGCACCTGCAAATGTTATACAAAGATATGTAAACAGAACGCCTAATATAAGCACAAGCAGGCAAATTATTAAAAGCTGACCGAAGAAGGCTGTCAAGTAGGGTATGCCACTTTCTGCTACCATTTCCTTAATGAAAGCAACTAAATCATTATACCACCCATCATAGAAAATATCTTTTCTGAATGTTGTTAAAATGATTATGGCAGCATCAGCGGCTGCAACGATAAATGTCAACAAACCGCAAACAAAGCCACTGATAAGCTTTGAAGAGAGTATCTGATGGCGTTTAACGGGTAGGGTAAAGGTGAGATACCCCTCATCTGTGAACAAATGCTTATAAAATCTTACATAAACCAATAATTCAGCGAAGATTATAAAAGCGAAAATACTCAATACAACCAAAACCATACCGATAGTTGCAAAAATTATAACGCTTGGGGGTAATTCCTTTTCTGTCTTAAGGATTGTACCACAGCCTGCGCCAACACCTGAAAGAACAAGTGTCGTAAGTGCACCAATCCACCAATATTTGAATATGGCTTTAAAATCATAGCTTAATAATTTCTTTAGCATCTGAATACCTCCTTAAACAGCTCGTCAAGGGATTTGCCTGTGGCATTTCTTGCTTCCTCGGCATTGCCACCCATTACTATCTGACCGCCGTAGCTAATGAAAATAAAGTCATCAAGCACAGGCTCAACATCAGTTATAAGGTGAGTTGTAATGATTATTGTTGCTTCAGGATTATAGTTACTTACAATTGTACTCAATATGTATTCTCGTGTTGCAGGGTCAACGCCTGCAATTGGCTCATCAAGAAGATAAAGCTTTGCCTGACGGCTCATAACAAGAACAAGCTGAACCTTTTCCTTTGTACCCTTAGAAAGCTTTTTAAGCCTTGCATTTGTATCCACATTAAGGTCTTGGAGTAATCTGAGGGCTCTTACCTTGTCAAAATCCTTATAGAAATCTGCAAAGTAATCGATTATATCAATTACCTTCATTGAAGCAGTAAAATATGTTCTTTCGGGAAGGTAGGAGATAAGAGCGCAGGTTTCGTCACAAACGGGTGTGCCATTAACTAAAATTTCACCATTTGAGGGTTGTAAAAGACCTGCAACCATTTTGATTAAGGTTGATTTACCGCAACCGTTAGGACCTAAAAGACCGATAATTTTGCCTTGTGGTATTTCTAAATTCAGATTGTTAATAACATAAACGCCCTTTGTATATGCCTTTGATACATTTTTAAACTCTAAAACATTCATAGCTTTTCCTCCTCAATAATTTTAATTGCTTGTTCGGGAGAGATAGAAAGTTGAGACATATTTTTAATGAAAGCTTTGGCAATATTTTTTGCCGTTTCATTTCTGCATTCTTCAATAATTGCAGTGTTTTCTGTAACAAATCTGCCAACAGTGTTTCTTGAAATAATCAGACCATTGTTTTCAAGCTCTGTGAAAGCGTGCTGAACTGTGTTGGGGTTTACAGCTGCTTCAAGAGCCAATTGACGTACACTGGGTATCTGCTCACCGGGCTTAAATTCGCCCGATAGCACAGATTTTGTTAATCTGTCTGCAATCTGAAGATACACAGGTTTATCTGAAGTGAATTTCCAAGCCAATAAAATCGCCTCCTTGTATTATTGTGTTAATACAATAGTGCACCATTTGTTTAACTTTGTCAACAAAAAAATTAAAAGGCAGCCTCAAGGACTACCTTTAATAGTGTTATTTTCTTCAATTATTGACTCAACATTTTTAGTATTGATTATGAAATCTGCATCGAAAATATTATTTTTTATTTCTGCTTTCTTGAGATATTCAAGGTGGAAGGTGTGCTTGTTGCAAATCGGATTTTTAAACACATTGTTTTCAACAATTAATCTGCCGTGAACATAACCCTTGAAATTTTCATCCATTATTTTTGGTGTGTAGCGAATGACGGGTGCATTGGGGTAGGTGGTACCGTGGTCGCAGGTGTCAATTACATTATTTCTGAAAACAATCCTTTTTGAATAGCCTGATTCAAACCAGAAATTGCAGTCATCCTCCATCAGAAGAGCGGGACCCCATAATTTATAAAATCTGTTGTTTTCAATTATAACCTCACCACGTGTTGTGCATAAAATACCGCGTCCGCTTGTTCGTCCGAACTCGCAAATTCTCACATATAAATTGGGTGTCCAGGTTGCATTTTCAACAACATCCTTGCCGATTTCTATTTCAGGCAAGGCTCTGTCAAGGCATAATAAAATATCTGTATCATTTAACTTTTTATATGAAACGACCTTTGTTTTATCGTATGGTTGAAGATTGTTCCATTTAATAAACTCAAGCTCATCTGAAACCTCAAAAGCCTGAAAACCCCAGCTTTCATCGTGCATAAAGCGAACAATAATTGACTTGTTTTCATAATCTGCTTCAATAATTCTTAAATGAGTTCCATGAACATTGATATAATCATCGTGAGCGCCGTTAGCTTTGCAATTTTCTATAATTAAATTACCCTTACAGCCTGAAAACTGAAAGAAATCTGCGGTGCTTGTGATAGTTCTGTGAGATGAAGGGGTAAGGTCGCAGTTTTTGTAGGTAACATTTTCGCAGAATTGAGAAACCATACCTAACCCGTGCATAAATTTAACTCTTAAATTCTCAAAATTAAGATTTTTGCACCTTTGAAAAAGGCTTCCGGTCTGGTCTCTGACAATGTTTCTTGTCTGAAAAACAGCCCCAACGGGAAAATCTGCATCCTTTTTAACTAAAGTTACCTTTAATTGATTGTTTCCGAGCTCTTCAATGCTTTCAAAGTCTAAATCTGCTCTTCTGAAATCTCGTGGTATATCTGTTTCGGGGTCAATAAGCTTTATATGTCTGCGATTACCGATATATGAGTCCTCCCAATAAGGAACACCATTCAAATCATTTTCACCCTGCCATATTAAATTGTTATTCTCAACTCTGTAAAGGCAGTCCTTGTTGATTTCAATAACACAAGCACCATTTTCGTTTGAAAGCACCTTGAATTCTGCCATTGTGGGACAAGCATAGTCAATAGTAAGGTTTTTAACGGTAATGTTTTCGCAATTGTTGAATAATAATGGGGTCATTTTACCGTGAATGAGAAGAGTTGCACCGTTGCCATTAATGGTAATATTCCTTTTACCATCTAAATAAAGTGCGGTATAGCGTGTTCCATCAGGGTTTTCATGTTTTTTAGCAGTATTAGAGCAGAAGAATCCTTTTAATGAAAAAGAATCATCCTGACGGACATCATATGTTTTATTTTTCTCAAGAACAACCGTTTCATTGTCCTTGATATTTACTACTAAATTGCAAAAATCATTCATAATAAAACCGCTTTCAGAAAGATTGAATTAATTATACTTTCATTAAAAGAAAAATACAATGGTTTTTATAGTAGATATTTTTATTTGTTTATGTTAAAATAAAAGAAATCAATATATTAACGAGGTTTTTTATATGAATTACTTTATAGGTGTTGATTTAGGCACATCCTCATTAAAATTGCTATTAACTGATGTTGAGGGTCAGGTTATCAATTCTGTTACTAAAGATTATTCCGTTTCATACCCAAAATCAGGCTGGAGTGAGCAGAAAGCTGAGGATTGGTGGTCTGCATTAAAGCTGGGCTTACCCGAGCTTATTAAAGATATTAATGGTGAAGAGGTTGCAGGCTTAGGCGTTGCAGGGCAGATGCACGGGCTTGTTATACTTGATAAAGATGATAATGTAATTCGTCCCGTTATTCTCTGGAATGATGGCAGAACCTGGAAGGAAACAGAATATCTCAATAATGTTATCGGTAAGGATGTTCTTTCTGAAAATACTGCCAATATTGCATTCGCAGGCTTTACTGCACCCAAAATTCTTTGGGTTAGGGAAAATGAGCCCGAGAACTTTGAGAAAATCAATAAAATTATGCTTCCTAAGGACTACCTGAATTATCTTCTCACAGGTGTTCACGCTTGTGATTATTCCGATGCTTCGGGTATGCTTCTTTTAGATGTAAAAAATAAATGCTGGTCTGAGAAAATGCTTGATATTTGCTCTGTTAAAGTAGAGCAGATGCCAAAGCTTTTTGAAAGCTATGAAGTAATTGGCTCTGTTTTGCCCGAGATTGCCTCAGAACTGGGAATAAGCAGTAAGGCAATAGTAGTTGCAGGTGCAGGCGATAACGCCGCAGCAGCCATAGGAACTGCCACAACAGGCGAGGGTAAATGCAACATTTCTCTCGGTACATCAGGAACGATATTTGTTTCATCAGATAAATTCGGTGTGGATAAATTCAATGCACTTCATTCCTTTGCTCATGCAGACGGTGGCTTTCATTTAATGGGCTGTATTCTTTCTGCCGCTTCCTGCCATAAATGGTTGTGTGATAAAGTATTATGCGAAAAGGATTATGCTCTTCTCGAAAGTGAAATTGATACAGCTCTTTTAGGCAAAAACGAGCTTTTCTTCTTACCGTATCTTATGGGTGAGAGAAGCCCCGTAAACGATACTGATGCGACAGGTATGTTTATCGGTCTTCGCCCTGATACAAGCCGTTCTCAGATGCTTCTTGCAGTTTTAGAAGGTGTTTCCTTTGCCATAAGAGATAATATTGAAATTGCAAAATCTCTCGGAATTAATGTTAAAGAAAGCTGTCTTTGCGGTGGCGGTGCTAAAAGTAAGCTCTGGAGAAGAATTTTAGCAAATGTTCTTAATATTAAGCTTAACATACCCGTCGCAGAGGAAGGTCCCGGCTACGGCACTGCAATTCTTTCAATGGTTGGAGCAGGGGAATATGAATCTGTTTCAGAAGCTGCAGAAAGGCTTGTTGAAATCAAAGAATATATTATTCCCGAAGAAGAGCTTGTTGCTCTTTATGAAGAAAAATACAGGAAATTCAGGCTTATTTATCCAACGGTAAAAGAGCTGTATAAAAGCTTAAGATAATAAAAAAGTCGCTTGATTATTATATACTCAGGTGACTTTTATATATTAATTTTCCGTTAAGGTTTGTTGCGGTTTATTGACTGAATTGTAAAAATTTTGTATATTTAATTTATTATCAGAAGGATATAAGTAGGTGAATTGATGAATTTTGAAAAATTGAATAATTACACAACAATTAAAGAGGAAATCTGTCGCAAAAATAATAAAATCGCTCCGGAGCTTTATACAGAACATCAAGTAAATAAAGGTCTGCGAGATATTAACGGTAATGGTGTTGTAACAGGACTTACAAACATTTCTAAAATCATTTCATCAAAAATGGTTGACGGAGAAAAGGTTCAGTGCGATGGTGAGCTTTGGTACAGAGGCTATAGAGTACAGGATTTGATTAATAATCTTGGTGAAGATGAATTTGGTTTTGAAAAAATTGCATATCTTCTTTTACTCGGTGAATTGCCTGATAAAAGCGAGCTGAAAGAATTCAAAAAATACCTTCGGGACTGCAGAACACTTCCAAATAACTTCACTCGTGATGTAATTATGAAGGCGCCAAGCTCAGATATAATGAATTCAATGACCAGAAGCATTCTCACACTTGCTTCTTATGATAAAAATGCTATTGATACAACAATTCCCAATGCTTTAAGACAGTGCATTCAGCTTATAAGCACTTTTCCGCTTCTTGCGGTTTATGCTTACCACGCATACAACTACTCAGAAAAGCAGGAAAGTATGATTATTCACAGACCCGACCCTAAGCTTTCTACTGCTGAAAATATTCTTATGATGCTTCGCCCTGATAAGAAATATACCAAAACCGAAGCAAAGGTTCTAGATACTGCTTTAATTCTTCATATGGAGCACGGTGGCGGTAATAACTCAACCTTCACAACCCGCGTTGTTACATCTTCAGGCTCTGATACGTATTCAACAATTGCTGCTGCAATGTCCTCTCTCAAGGGACCGAAGCACGGTGGTGCAAATATCAAGGTTATGGAAATGATTGATGATATAAAAACCAATGTTCCTGATTTTGATGATAAGGAAAAATTAAGCGCGTATCTTACCAAAATCATTGATAAACAAGCATTTGATAAAAAAGGTCTTGTTTATGGTATGGGTCATGCAATTTATTCACTTTCTGACCCTCGTGAAAGAATTTTCAGAGGCTATGTTGAGGAGCTGGCAAAGGAAAAGGGCAAAGAAAGAGATTTAATGCTCTATGAAAATATTGAAGAGCTGGCACCCGTTCTTATTGCCCAGAAGAGAAAAATCTATAAGGGCGTAAGTCCTAATGTGGATTTCTACAGCGGATTTGTTTATGATATGCTCGGTATTCCTCAGGAGCTTTATACAGCAATGTTTGCAATTGCCCGTATTGTTGGCTGGAGTGCCCACAGAATTGAGGAGCTTATATGCGTTGATAAAATTATCCGCCCTGCATATAAGAGCATAATGGAAGAGAAGAATGTATAAATTTTCATATTGATTTTTATTATCAAATAATATATAATTCCTTTTGTTTCAAACAATATTTTTAATTCGAGGTGAAAATGATGAAAAAGGTTATTTGTAAAGTAGAATACGATACCGCAACAGCAGAGCTCGTAAAAAAGAATACCTTTGGTGCGTTTGGTGACCCTGCAGGCTATGAAGAAAGCCTTTATAAAACTGCAGACGGCAAATTCTTCCTTTATGTAAACGGTGGCGAGGAATCACCATATAAGGAAGAAAACATCAAGAGAATGTCCGCAGCAAAAGCTGAAGAATGGCTCGCAAAATAACTAAACACACAAAAATGCAGTAGGCGATGAACCTACTGCATTTTTTATATCTGTTTTATTATAATTTCATACCATAAGCTGCGCCGGTGGGCATATCCTGAAGAAGCGTGAATCCGTTTCGCTCATAAAATCGCCTTGCGCCCTCGTTTTCAGTTCCGACGATTAACATAACCCCTTTAACCTTCTGCTCTCTGAGATTGTCGCAGAAGGCTTTAATGAGCTTTGAACCGATGCCCTTTGACTGATAATCCGGAAGAATATCAATATGAAGGTGAGCAGGGTAGTCCTTTTTATAAATTGCGTGGTCATACATTTCTGTAAGCGCGTCATTAAGGAATTTTCTGTTTTCGATTTCTGCGACTGCATTGATATATTCTGAAAAGTTGTTCTGATAATTGTCATAATCAGCCGCGCCGTATGTATAGCCGATTACCTTGTCGTTTTCATCAACTGCAACAAAGCAATTTTGGGGTTCTTGTTCAAGATAATATCTGCAGAACATTACCTCAACATATTCAATAACCTTTTCATAACCCTCTTTACCGAGCATATCGTTAAGGCAAACATATTTTGTTGCTTCAAAGTCTTTTTCCTGATATTTTCTGATATTCATTTTTTTCTCCTAAAATATTCACAATTTAATAACAATGTTTACAGTATTATAACAATAAAAATATAAAAAGTCTATTTATTTTAGAAGAAATATATGGTATTATTAACATACTGTAAAAATTTAGGAAGTGATACTAAATGAAAGAAATTAATAATGGTGTTTATCCAACTATGATAACAACATTTACCGACGACAACAAAATTGACTATGCCGGTGTTGAGGCTTTAATTGACTGGTATGCAAAAAAAGGTGTTGACGGTATTTTTGCTATCTGCCAGAGCAGTGAAATTTTCTTTTTAAGCTTTGAGGAACGCCTTGAGCTTTTAAAGTTTATTATGGCTAACAAGCCTGAGGGTATGTCTATTGTGGCCTCAGGTCATACTGCAGAGGATTTAGATACTCAGATTGAAGAAGCAAAGGCATTTATTGAATGTGGCATTGATGCTTATGTTTTCATTTCCAACCGCTTTGCAAAAGAGGACGAGGATGATGATGTTTATTTAAAAAATATGGAATATGTAACATCACACCTTCCCGAAATTCCTTTAGGCGTTTATGAATGTCCTTATCCCTATAAACGCAAAATTTCACCATATGTTTTGAAGAAAATGGTTGAAAGCGGTAAATATCAGTTTATTAAAGATACTTGCTGCAGTCTTTCGGAGCTTAAAGAAAAGCTTGATATTATTAACGGAACAAGCGTTAAGCTCTTTAATGCTAATGCTGCAACTCTTTCTGAAAGCATTAAAATGGGGGCTTTAGGCTACTCGGGTGTTATGGCAAATTTCCATCCGGAGCTTTATGTTGAGCTTTTTAAGGCTCATAAAGCTGGGGATGAAGAGAAGGCAAAATTCTTGCAGGATATGGTTGGCTATTTCTCTGTTACAGAATGTCAGTGCTACCCCGTAAATGCTAAATACTATGTAAGCCTTGATGGTGTTGATATCGGTATTAACACAAGAACAAGAAATCCTGCAGAGCTTACCGAAAGCAGAAAGCTTGAAATTGACCAGATGTATGCTTTCACTGAAGCTATAAAAGAAAGGTTTTGTATAAATAATGAATGACGAAATTAATAAATTGACTGATTTTCAAAATGAGTTAAGAAAACAATCAAAAACCACATCAGAAATTGAGCAAAATCGTATTAACTCATTATGTCAGAGGACACAAAATGATATTTTGAACCAAATTAAACAAAGAATATTATCTTCTGCTCAAAATGGTGAATTTGAAAATCTTCCAAATGGATTAAAAAAAATTTCTTTTGAGTGTGATGTTTTGAAATTTGGTGCACAATTATCTGAAAACATTAAGAATGGTGATTTTTTTGAAATTGATTCTTTAAAATGCCAGAAAGGTAGGGGCATTTTTCGTGGGAATAATTCGAAAAGATATGCTTTTAACCTACACATAAACGACTTATTAAACAACCTTCTTAATTCAATTGAAGACTTATTAAAGAAAGATAATATTAGTTGTATTTTTAAAAAGCAAATTAACCTTATTAATTTTGAACCTAATGCGCCAATTAGAGGTCCTAGATGTGTCGCAAAATCATCTGACAATAATTTCAAAATAGATACTGATTGGAGTGATAGTAGCATTAACATTAAAATTATTGCGTCTGTTTCAATTGTTTATTAATAGCTATATACAAGTTACAATTGAATTGTTTACATTGATTATATATTTAAGGAGAGAAAAACAATGGCAGAATTCAAATACGAAATCCAGGAAAATTTAGGTGAAATTTCAGAGACCGGTAAGGGTTGGACAAGAGAGCTCAACCTTATTTCATGGAATGGTGGCAAACCCAAATATGATATTCGTGACTGGGCACCTGACCACGAAAAAATGAGTAAGGGTATTTCTTTAACCAAGGAAGAGCTTGAAGCACTTTACAACATCATTGGTGAAGTTTTAGCAAAATAAAATAATACATAATTTGATATTTTAAACCGTACTCAAATTTTGGGTGCGGTTTTTAATTTACAAACAACTACAAAATATATTGTTACATTTAACTATAGAATTTAAATTGAAAAGATGGCCTGAATATGGTAATATAATTTTAAAGATATTTTAAAATTTGCATTTAACAATGAAAAGAGGCAAATGTATGAAAAAAATAATCAGTCTTTTTTTGGCTTTAGTTATTGTGGCAGGCGTGTTAACGGTTGCACCTGTTAATGTTGCTGCTGCCGACACAGAATATCTGACATTTGAAAAGGTTACTTCTGGTGGCGGTTATCAGGAAACAGTAGGTTATTCGGTTGCTGATTGTAAATCAACCGCAACAGGTGAAATTATTATTCCTGATACATATAATGGTCTTCCCGTAACTCAGATTAAGGGCTATGCTTTTGAGGGGTGTAATAATATTACATCAGTTGTTATTCCCGATAGTGTTACAAGCACAGGTTATCGTGTATTCAACAAGTGCAAAAATCTTGTTTCTGTTGATTTGGGTGATGGCATAACCACTCTGAGTGCAAGCATCTTTTATGATTGCACCAGCCTTAAAAATGTTATATTGCCTGCAGGCTTAAGGGTAATCGGTCAGACTGCTTTTCGCAATTGCACAAGTCTTAATGAAATCAAGCTGCCGAAGGGTATTACCCGTATAGAAGAAAACGCATTTAACAACACCGGCTTTTATAATGATTCATCAAATTGGGAGAATGATGTTCTCTATTATGGCGAATATCTTATCAGAGCTAATCAATTAACAGGTGCTTATACAATAAAGGATGGAACCAAGGTTATTGCAGAATATGCTTTTTCAGGCTGTCCTAATCTTGTTTTAATCAATATTCCTGACAGTATTGAGCATATCGGCTACCGTGCTTTTCGCGGTACGGGTTATTACTCTAATCAAAGCAACTGGAAAAACGGCGCACTTTATATCGGTAAATTCCTTATAAGACTGAATATTGAGTTTGAAGGCTCTTGTAGTATTAAGGATGGCACAACGCTTGTTGCAGACCAGGCTTTTTATAATTGTGAGTTTATGACCTCAGTAAGAATTCCTGCAAGTGTTAAAAGAATTGGCACCGGTGCTTTTACTCTTTCCGATGTCAGTAAGGTTTATATAAGCGATTTAAATGCATGGTTTAATATTGAAGGTGGCACGCCCTCGGGTGGCAGCTTATATCTGAATGATGCTTTAGTTGAGAATGTTGTTGTACCTGATGGTGTTACAAGTATAAATAGCGGAAGATTAAGCTTTAGTCATATAAAGACAATAAAGCTTCCCGATTCTGTTGAAACAATAGGAAATTATGCCTTCAGTAATTGCAAGTCACTTACATCAATAAATATACCCGATGGTGTAACATATATCGGAAACAACGCCTTTTATAATTGTAGCAAGCTTAGTTCACTGATTATACCCGAAGGTGTTACATACATAGGTGACAGTGCTTTCCGTTATTGCTCAGGAATCAAATCATTGGAAATTCCACAGGGATTATCTGCAATCGGTAATTGGACCTTTGCAGAGTGTAGCAATCTGACATCAATCAAGCTTCCTGATGGTTTAACAGAAATAGGGGAAGGTGCGTTTTTGGGTTGTACTTCTGTTTCTGAAATATATGTACCTGCTTCCTTGAAAAAATGGGGGTATCGTTCATTTGAAAAATGCCAAAGCATCAAAGAGGTTAATATTACTGATTTAAAGGCTTGGTGTGAGTCAACCTTTATTTACAGCACCTCAAATCCATTGAACAACGGTGCGAAATTATACCTGAACGGCATTGAAATCAAGGACTTGGTTGTTCCGGATACCGCAACAAAAATCAATAGCTATGTTTTTTATAAATGCTCAAGCTTTGAGTCTGTAAAAATCGGTAAAAATGTAAAATCAATAGGTGATTACTCTTTCACGGGTTGCACGAACATTGTTACAATTGAAATACCTGAAAAAGTATCATCTATCGGCAGGCAAGCCTTTGAGAATTGTGAAAAGCTTGAAGATGTATATCTTTCCGAAAATGTTGAAAGCATAGGCGAAGCTGCTTTCCGTGGTTGTTTGAATCTTAAGGCATATACTGTGGCAGAAGAAAACAACACATACAGCTCTGTTGACGGAGTATTATTTAATGCAGATAAATCATTATTGATAGATTATCCTATTAACAAAAGTGGCTCAACCTACACAATGCCCGATTCAGTAACAGAAATCGGGGAGGATGCGTTCAAGGGTTGCACAGGGCTTACATCAGTTAAATTAAGTAATAATCTTAAAATAATTGACTCTTATGCATTTTATGGTTGTAGTAATTTAGCTACAATTGATATTCCTGATGGTGTTACAGATATAAATAGCTATGCTTTTGGCTATTGCACAAGCCTCACTTCAATCCAAATACCTGATTCAGTAACAAAATTGGAATCCGGTGCTTTTGTATATTGTGAAGCCCTTGCAGAAATATTTATTCCTGATTCTGTTACGGAAATCGGCTCAGGGTTGATAAGCGGTACAGCTTACTATAACAATGAGGCAAATTGGGATGGTGAAGGTCTTTATATTGGTAGCCATCTTATCAGTGTTAAGGCATTAACAGGTCCGTTTGAGGTAAAGGCAGGCACTAAAGCAATCGCCGACAGTGCTTTTTATGATTGCTACGGTTTAACAATTCTTATTCTTCCGTACTCTATCAGAACAATAGGAACAAGTGCACTTTCATCATGTACTAAGCTTTCAGAGGTTTTTATTCCCGATTTAACAACCTGGTGCAATATTGATTTCAGGAGTGCTATGTTATCCTGCTCTGCCAATTTATATGTTGGTAATTCTCTGGCAACAGATGTTGTTATTCCGAAAAGTGTTACAAAAATTAATGATTATGCCTTTTATCAACTGAACATAAATTCAATAAAACTCCACGATAATGTTGAAAGCATTGGCAAATCTGCTTTCAAGAAATGCCTGAATTTATCAACTGTGGAGTTGGGTAATGGTATAAAAAGTGTTGGTGATGAGGCTTTTTATCATTGCGAAAATCTGAAATCAGTAAGAATTGGTGAAAATGTTACTGAAATCGGCACTCGTGCTTTTGGTTATTACTCTACCTATTATGGTCTTGAGCATTCCCGAATTTCAAATTTCAAAATAATTGGTGATAAAAATACCGAAGCGCAGAATTACGCTGATGCTAATAGCTTCAAATTTGAAATTGAATGTAAGCATAATAATACAGAATGGGTTGTCAGCCAGGAGGCAACCGTTTACAGAGCCGGTCATAAATATCAAAGATGTTCATATTGCTATAAATATTTCAAATCAGAGACAATACCTCAGCTTAAATGCGATGATATTGTTCTGAAAAAGGTTTACAACACAACCGATGGCGTTAAATTTACCTGGCGCAGAGTTAAAGGTGCAGATGTATACAGAGTTTATCGCAAGGTCAAGGGTGGTAGCTTTGAATATCTTGATTCCACAAAGAACGGCTATTTTACAGATAAAACCGCAAAATCGGGCACAACTTATTACTACACAGTAAAAGCAAAAAACGAAGCAGGGCTGAGTGGCTACAATAAAACAGGCTTAAGTGTAAAATATGTTGCAACACCCAAGCTTAAAAAAATCGCTAATGCAACAGGTGGTTTAAAAATCACTTGGAGTAAGGTAAGTGGTGCGGATGGCTACTATGTTTATCGCAAGCTTTATGGTGCAGACGCCTGGACGAGAGTTGCAACTATCAAGAATGGTTCAACCGTTTCCTATAAAGATACGAAGGTATCAAAGGGTAAGGTTTATGTCTATACAGTAAAAGCTTATGACGGTACAGGTAAATCTTCAATCTGTTCTGATGGTATCTACCTTCGTTATCTTGCAGTGCCTGCATTAAAATCTGTAACCTCAACAACAAAGGGTGTTAAGCTTACCTGGGGTAAGGTAACCGGTGCAGAAGGCTATTATGTATACAGAAAAACAGGCTCGGGAGATTGGAAGAAAATCGGAACTGTTAACAGTACATCAACTTTGTATTATACCGATAAAACTGCAAAGAAGGGCACAACATACAAGTACACAGTCAGAGCGTTTAAGGGCACAACAAACAGCTATTACAACACAAAGGGCTTGACAATTAAAGATAAATATTAAAAAGCAAGGAGTGGTTTTAACGCCACTCCTTTGTTTATGTTTATATTCTTTTACCTTGGCAATAGATTTCTATGTCATCTGTGTTGCCATCAAGTTTATAGCTGACCATTTTTCCGTTCTTCCATTCAATATCTACTCTGATATTGCCGATTGCCTTGAGTCCTGTTACCTTGCCGTTCTTCCAAGAGGAAGGAAGGGCAGGGAGTAAGAAAATTTTGCCTTCTCTTGACTGGAGAAGCATTTCTGCAATACCTGCAGTACAACCATAGTTACCATCAATCTGGAATGGGGGATGAGCATCAAAAAGGTTGGGATATGTACCGCCGCCGCGATAAACCACCTTCTTCGCAGCGGGAACGGGTCTTAACTGCATATCAAGCAGCTTCAATGCGTGGTCACCATCCCAAAGGCGAGCCCACATATTGATTTTCCAGCCTAAGCTCCAGCCTGTTCCGTTATCACCACGAAGCTCAAGAGAACGGATGCAAGCCTTTACCAAATCAGGTGTTTCATCGGGAGTGATAAGGTTACCCGGGTGAAGTCCGTAAAGGTGAGATTTATGTCTGTGGTCAGGCTCGTGCTCCTTAAGCTCCTTGTACCATTCAAGAAGCTCACCTCTGCTACCGATTTTAAATGGTAACAGTCTCGGTAAAGCCTTTCTCACAGCCTCAATATCCTCGTCATTTTCACCGAGAATATCTGCAGCCTTGACTGTGTTTGCGAACACCTCTTTAACAAGGCTCATTGTCATTGTTGTGGTTTCGCTGAGGCTCATTGCAACGCCATCAATAAGGAATTCATTTTCAGGTGAGGTTGAAGGTGCCATAATAAGATAACCATCCTTGTCCTCAACAAGCAAATCAAGAATAAACTGAATACATTTTTTCATAATGGGGTATGCAGTTTCTCTTAAATAGTCGATGTCGTTTGTATATAAATAATGGTTAAATGCGTGTTGACAGAGCCATGCACCCGACATATTCCAGAAGCCCCATTGAGCATCACCTGCGGCAGGGTCGGAATAACGCCAGATATCAACATTGTGGTGAGCGCAGAAGCCCCTTGCGCCATAAATCTCTTTGGCGGTTCTTTCACCCTTAACAGATAAATCCTTAACCAAATCAATAACAGGCTGATTGAATTCTGCAAGATTACAGGGTAGAACGGGCCAATAGTTCATTTCTGTATTGATATTAACTGTGTAGTTTGAGCTCCAGGGGGGAGCAACCTTATCATTCCAGATACCCTGAAGATTTGTTGCCTGAGAGCCTGCTCTTGAGCCTGAAATAACCAAGTATCTGCCGAAATTGAATATAAGAGTATAAAGAGCTATATCCTCGTCGCCCTTGTTGTGCTTCATAAGGCGTTTATCAGTGGGAATGTTACCCTTTTTATTTGTTCCGATATCAAGGCTTACCCTGTTGAAATAACCTGAAAAATCGGCGATATGAGCTGATTTCATATTATCAAAATCATTCTCATTAACCTTTGCAAGCTTTTCAAGGCAGGCGTTTTTAAAATCCTTGCCTTCTAATACAGGATGCTTGTCGTAGCCGTTAAAGGAGTTCTCTGTGCAGAAAACAACAGTAGCATATTTAGCATTTGAAATAACAATTGAATTTTTCTTATAATCAACCTTACCATCTGTTGCAACCTTTAAAGCACAACGGAAATGAGTGCCCTGAAGAGCCGGGTCATCGGGGTAAAGTGGCGCATCAAGGCGTGCGTATGTATCCTGGTTATATGGTGAATCAGATGGTGCTCTGCCATCAAGAATAATTACACCATTTTCACAAAATGATGCACCTTTTAACTGAGTAGTAAGAGATATTTCAAAACTAAGAGCGTTTTTATTACAAGAAATATTCTCAATATATGCATCCTCAGGAGCAGAAACAAATGCTTCTCTTTTAAATTTTGCGTTTCCTCGGGAATATGTAACAGTATTAACACCTGTTTCTAAATCAAGCTGTCTTTCATAATCCTTTAAAAGACAGGTGTTTTTGAATTTATATTTAATGTGGCAAAGAGGCATATATGCCTGAGAGCAATGGGCAAGAACCTTGTCCTCAATAATATCCTGAGCCTTTCTGTATTCGCCCTTTAATGCTAAATCTCTCGCCTTGATAAAAGCCTCGTTTGCACCTTCCTTTACCTGAGAGGGACGGGGGAAGCCTGTCCAGAGGGTGTCAGAGTTCATTGCAATTGTCTCTGTATCAGTTCTGCCATAAACCATAGCACCAAGAAAGCCGTTACCCAAGGGCATTGCCTGAAGCCATTCCTTTGCAGCAGATTTGTAAAATAAAACCTTTGAATCATTTACCATTTGTAAACACCGCCTTGTGATGATAACTGTGAAGCACAGTATAATAATTGTATTTTACAGTATAAGTTATATAAAATCAATAGATTTAATTTTATATAAACTGTTGTAAATGGTTAATATATGTGTTATATTTATTGTGTATTTTGGAAATTGAAGGTGATTTCGATGAAAACAGTTTTATCAAAGCTTGACAAAGCTAAAATTAACCTTGATGCTAACACAGATTATATGGTGAATAAAATCACGGAAATCTGCGAAAAAATCGGTCCTCGTGCTCCCGGTAGCAAGGAGGAGTTTGCGGCTCAACAATCAATGGGAGAGGACTTGAAGAAATGGTCTGATGATGTTTCCTTTGAGGAGTTTATTGTTCATCGTCAGGCGTTTATGGGCTTTATTCCTTTTACTGTTGCTATGGCAATAATTGCAACAATTCTTTATTTCAATTATCCTCTTGTAGCTTTTTTGCTTACTGTTCTCGGCTTTATTCCTCTTGTACTTGAATTTTTGATGTACAGAAGATTTATCGACCCGCTTTTCAAGGGCCACACATCACATAACCTTATCGCAACCAGAAAACCAACAGGGGAAACAAAGAAGAGAATCATTTTCATTGGTCACTCTGATTCTCAGTATGAATGGATTCTCAACTATAAGCTTGGCGGCACAGGAATGAAGCTTTTCCTTATTCCTGCAGTCGTTGGCTTGATTGCCTGTTGTGCAGCAAGCCTTATCAAGCACCTTACAATAGGTCTTCATGGCGCTAACTCAGAGGCTCAGGCAAACTTCTTCTTTATTGTTGGTATAGTTCTTTGTGTTTTCATTGTGCCCTACATAGGCTTCCTTTTCTTCCAGAGCTACACCAAAAGCGTTCCCGGTGCAAATGATAACCTTTCAGGCTGTCTTTCAGTTATGTCTGTTCTCAAATTAATGGATGAAGCTGATGTTCGTTTTGAAAACACGGAGGTTCGCGTTATTCTTTCAGGCTCAGAGGAAGCAGGTCTTCGTGGTGCAAAGGCTTATGCAAAGGCACACGAAAATGAGCTTAAGGAAATCGAAACAGTTGTTGTTGCTTGTGACACAATGCGCGACCTTAAGGATATGGCGGTTTATGACCGGGATTTAAGCGGTACGTTAAAGCACGATAAGCAGGTTAAGGCTCTTGTTAAGCAGGCTGCTCTTAACTGCGGATTTGATATTCCCTATGCTTCAATTTATCTTGGTGCTTGTGATGCTGCAGCATTTACTCAGAAGGGTATTAAAGCAACAGGCTTTGCTGCTATGGACCCCACACCCCCAAGATACTATCATACAAGACTCGATACCCCTGAGATGCTTGTTCCCGAGGCTCTTAAGGCAGGTGCAGAGATTCTTCTTGAAACTGCATTCTTATATGATGCAGAGGACTTGAAATAATTATTGTTTATTGACTTGACCGTCTTTTCAGGCGGTCAAGGTTCAGTTTTCGGATGTAGGAGTTTTTAACTGTGAATTATATCATAATGGACCTTGAGTGGAATAACACTTATTGTAAAAAGAAAAAAGGCTTTATGAATGAAATTATTGAGATTGGTGCTGTTAAGCTCAACAGTAATCTCGATATTGTTGACACATATTCTGTTTTTATTAAGGCACAGTTAGGTAAAAAGCTTCACGCAAGAGTTAAAGAGCTTACAAACATCACCAATGATGATATAAGCAGTGGCACACCTTTTTCACAGGCAATGTCAAATTTCAGAAAATGGGTTTCCCATGAGGAGAATGTTATTCTCACCTGGGGTGATACCGATATCAGAGTTCTTATTGAAAATTTCAAGTATTTCAACGGTATTTCATTTATCCCGTTTTTAAGCAATTATGTTAATTTGCAGAAATATGCTCAGGCTTTTATGAATATTTCCAAAGCAGACCAGATAGGTCTTTCTGCCGCAGCAGAAAAGCTCGGAATTAACTTTGACGATTATTCACTTCACAGAGCACTTGACGATAGCAAGCTTACTGCGGATTTGTTCAAAAAGATTTTTAATGAAGATATGTTGAAATCCTATACTCTGGTTTGTGATAATTCCTTCTATTCAAAAATCACATTCAAGCCTAAGGTTATTACAGATATCAACAGTCCTCTTATTGATAAATCAAAAATGGTAAGCCTTTGTGATGTATGCGGTTCAACCTGCGAAAGAATATCGGACTGGCGTGTTATAAATCAGTCCTTCAGGGCAATTTTCCTTTGTAAGAAATGTAAAAGGAAAATAAGATTTACCATAAGATTTAAAGAGTATTATGACAGAATCGATATTAAATCATCTTCTGTTCCGTTTATAGAAAAGAAAGAAATTAAAAATGTTGTTGCCGTTGAAGCGGGCACAAATCAACAGAATAAAACGGAGGAATAAATATGAGCTATCCGATAAAATTACAACCTGTTTTTAAAGAAATTGTTTGGGGCGGTAATCGTTTAAAAAATGATTATGGCTTTAAATCTGACCTTAGTAATATTGCAGAGGCATGGATGCTTTGTGCAAGAAATGATGGGGATAATATCGTTGTCAACGGTAAGTTTGAAGGCAAATCCTTTACAGAGCTTGTTAAAGAAAACAAGGCGTTTCTCGGTTCAAAGGGTGAGAAATATGAAGAATTTCCTCTCCTTATAAAATTCATTGATGCAAAAGCAGATTTATCTGTTCAGGTTCATCCCGATGATGAATATGCAAAGAAATATGAGAACAGCTACGGCAAAACAGAGGCCTGGTATATTCTTGATTGTGATGAGGGTGCTCAGCTTATTTACGGCTTCAACAAAGAATTAACACGTGATGAATTCAAAAAGTCTATTGAAGATAACACGTTCCTTGACTATGTTAATAAGGTTAATGTAAAAAAGGGTGATGTTTTCTTTATTAACGCAGGAACACTTCACGCAATTGGTGGCGGTATTCTTCTTGCAGAGGTTCAGCAGAACTGCAATACCACGTATCGTGTTTATGACTATGGCAGACTTGTTAACGGTAAGCCTCGTGAATTGCACGTTGAAAAAGCACTTGATGTAACGGATACTGTACCACCAACCCGTTCAGGTGATGCAGATGGTGAAAAAATTGCTCTTCACGGTGCAGTTTCTCAGGAGCTTTGCTCTTGCGAATTCTTTAAAATGTCAACTCTTGAGGTTGACGGAATGTATAGCTTTAATGTTGATAACGAAAGCTTTGTTTCTCTTCTTGTAACAAAGGGCGAGGGCACTGTTGAATGCAACGGCACCGTTGTTGAAATTGCATCAGGTGATAGTATTTTCGTTCCTGCAAATTCAGGTAAAACAGTTCTCAATGGTAATTTTGAGGTATTGGTAAGCACATTATAATAATTTAATTGTATTTTGGTGGTTTTATGTCATTATTAACGGCACAAAACTTAACATTTGGTTTTCTTGACGGCGTCTTGTTCAAAGACGCCGCTTTTAAAGTGGAGGAAAACGATAAAATCGGTTTAATCGGTGCAAACGGATGCGGTAAAACCTCACTTTTCAAGCTTATAATCGGTACTTATTCAGCTAACGAGGGCGGAATTGTAAGAGGCAAGGATGTTCGCATAGGTTATATGGAGCAGTACCTTGAATGTGACGATAATCAGACACTTTATAACGAAGCTCTAACTGTATTCAATGATGTTGCAGAAATGGAAATTGAGCTTGAAGAAATTAACGAAAGACTATTAAGCGAAAGTAGTATAGAGCTTATTGAGAGACAGGTTAAGCTCACTGAAGAAATTGAACGCCGTGATGGTCTTGTTTATAAGGCAAAAACAAGATCCGCATTAATAGGACTCGGCTTTTCTGAAAATGATTTGGATTTAAGGGTCAACTCCTTAAGCGGTGGTCAACGCTCTAAGCTTTCGTTATGTAAGCTGCTTTTGTCAAACACAAATCTGTTATTGCTGGACGAGCCAACAAATAACCTTGATGTTGATGCAATTAACTGGCTTGAGGACTTTCTGATAAAATACAAGGGTGCAGCTATTGTTGTTTCCCACGACAGATATTTCCTTGATAAAATAACAACATCAATGATGGAAATATCTCATAAAAAGCTAACACTCACGACAGGAAATTATACTGTTTTTCAAAAGCTAAAAGCTGAAAGAGAATTGACTATTGAGCGTGAGTATGAGAAAACCATAACTGAAATTAAGAGAATCGAAGGTATAATCGAACAGCAGAAGCGATTTAATCAGGCTCGTAACTATATAACAATTGCAAGCAAGGAAAAGCAGATTGAAAGGCTTAAGGCAGACCTTGTAGTTCCTGATAAAGCCTTGAAAAGCGTTCATTTCAGCTTTAAAACAGATGTGAGAACAGGGGACGAGGTTGTCAAGGTTCAGGGTCTTTCAAAAAGCTTTCCTGATAAAAGGCTTTTCAGTAAATTTGATTTATCTGTTTACAGAGAGGACCGGGTGTTTTTATTAGGCCCCAATGGTTGCGGTAAATCAACCTTTTTAAAAATCCTCAACAAAGAAGTCGCACAGGATTATGGCACCTTCCGTTTTGGTTCTAACGTTAAAATCGGCTATTTTGACCAGAACACAGACAAGCTTCATTCAGATAAAACAGTTCTTGATGAGGTGTGGGATATGTACCGTTTTATGACTGAAACGGAAATCCGCTCTGCACTTGCTATGTTTTTGTTCTGTGGTGAGGATGTGTTTAAAAAGGTCTCTCTGTTAAGTGGTGGCGAAAGAGCAAAAATCTCACTTCTCAAAATAATGCTTTCAAAGCCCAATTTCCTTATTCTTGACGAGCCCACTAACCACCTTGATATTACATCAAGAGAGGTTCTTGAAAATGCACTCCTTGATTTTGACGGAACAATGCTTGTTGTGTCTCACGACAGATACTTTATCAACAAGCTTGCCACAAAAACAGTGTATTTAACTCACGATGGCGCAGTAAATATTGAAGGCAATTATGATAATTATCTTGCCTTCAGGCAGAATATGGCAGTTGAAGAGGCTGAGGCAGTCCCGAAAAAGCCTGTTGTTAATGATTATAAGCTTCGCAAGGAAAAAGCAAGTAACGAGCGAAAGAGAAAAACAAGAATAGCAAAATTAGAGAGTGAAATAGAAGAGACTGAAAACAATATTTCTGTTCTTGAAGAAAAGATTTCAACACCTGAAATATCTTCAAGCTACGAAAGGCTTCTTGAACATACTAATATTCTGAATGAATTAAGAACAAATCTTGAGGCAATGTATTCAGAATGGGAGGAGCTTCAGTCCGAGGAATAAAAAAGATATCACCTGCATATATTTTTGCAGGTGATTTTTTATGAATAAAAATAATAAGGATTATTTATCAAAAGCTTTACTTTTGCAGTTTATAGTATGTCTTGTTCTGTTTGGCATTCTTTTCGCCTTGAAAAGCAGTAATAATAAGCTGTTTGCTGAAATTCAGAAGAACTTTTCTGAAAGGCTTGAGGAAAACTTGAGTGTTGATGAGGCAAAATCGGTTTTTTCAATTGTAGCAGATAAGAAAGAAAAGACTGATGATACCGATGAATCGGAAACAACAGAGACAGAAACAGTTTTTGTTCCTTTTGAAGAGCCCTCCTTAAGTGCAGAAATTATTGCAACCGGTGGCAGAGATATTGAGGTTTCTTCAAGTGAAGAAATACCGGAAAATGTTTCTGTTGATGATTATAAGCTCAGTCAGAAGATGGTTTTACCATTAAAAGGGAAAACCACATCAGAATTTGGTATAAGAACACATCCGATAAGTGGTGAATTACGCTTTCACGCAGGTATTGATATTGCAGCAGATAAAGGTGAAAGCATCTATTCTGCATTTGACGGAATTGTTATTGAAGCAGATTATGACCAATGGAACGGGAATTATTTAAAAATAGAGCACGATAACAATATTATGACTGTTTATTGCCATTGCGAAAAATTGAATGTTTCAGTGGGGCAAAAAATAAGAGCAGGCGAGGTTATTGCAACTGTTGGCTCAACAGGTAGCTCAACAGGTCCCCATTTGCATTTTGAATTAAGGGTTGATAACATTTCATATAATCCGCAAAAAGCTCTTAAGGGGGCTGTTAATGCGGTTTAAAATAAGAAATACTGAGTTCAGAATCAGCTTCAGCTTTTTTGCCTTGATTTTATTATTTATAACACCCGAAACTGATATAAATTATATTTTTGTGTTTGTTTTTGCTCTTATTCACGAAGCAATTCACCTGCTTTTTATTTATAAATTTTCAGTAGCACCGAAAAAGGTTTCATTTACTCTTTTCGGTGCTGATATTTTGAGGGATAATAACGCAACCATAAGCAATAATGCTGAAATATTAAT
>JAZMZY010000065.1:0-15215 GCA_045586265.1 Acutalibacteraceae bacterium | reverse complement strand
GGTGTCAGGTGTTTCTTTTAGGTAATGACCGATTTGAACAATCAAAACCTTGTGACTATTATCTTGCTGTATTGTGTTATGATAAGGTTTATTTAAAAGAAGCAGCTATTTGTTCCCATGGTTCAGGTATTGAATTATGTGATTTTGATGGTGATGGCGATAAAGAGATTTTATTGCAGGAAACAGTTGGTATGAGTGGTGGTGCAGGACAGTATTCGTCAAGTGTGTTAGATTTTGAAAACGGCGAATTTATAGAAATGTTTTCTGATTCTGTTGCATTGTATAATGGTGATAACAAGACGACAGGCTTTTCGATAGAAATATTAAAAGGAAATAAATATAAAATTAAAAACAGCATTACTGATTATAGCGAGATATTTGATTTCAAAAATAAGCCTGAAAAGTATCTTAATAGTTTGTATGATGAAAATGGTGAAGTTATAAAACGTAAAATTCATGTTGACAGTTTCTTCGATTTTATACCAAATGATGTAGATAATGACGGTGTTTATGAAATTGTATGCCGTCAGTATGTTTCTTTAATTGATCATTCTGACCATTTAGGAAACGCTAAAACGATTCTTAAATTTAATAATAAAACCGCTTCGTTTGAAATAATAGATGCTGAGTTTGAGCCTTATGAGGAGTGATAATTTATTTATATACAGTTGAAAACATAAAAATTCTATGATATAATTTTAGCATAATTTATTACTTTGATTTTGGGGTGTGTTTTTATGGCTAAGTGGATTGATAATAAAACCGTAATCCTTACAGGTGCTTCAAGCGGTATTGGTAAAATGCTTGCTGAAAGGCTTATGAAGGAGCATAACTGTAAGGTAATCGGTGTTGCGAGAAGCGAAAAGAAAATGATTAAGTTTGTTGAAGAGCTGGGCGACTATGCAAAGCTTTTTACATATAAGCTTTTTGATGTTTCAAGCTATGATAACTGGATGAGCTTCCACGATTGGCTTATTGAAAACGATATAAAGCCCGATGTTCTTATTAATAACGCAGGTGTTCTTCCTCGTTTTGACAGACTTATGCACTATTCAAAGGAAGAAATTGACGAGTCAATCAATATTGACTTCTATTCTGCCGCATATTCATCTCAGATTATGCTTCCACTTCTTCTTAAAAGTGAAACTCCTGCAATTGTAAATGTTGCTTCATCTGCAGCACTTATGGCTCTTGGTGGTACTGCAATGTATTCTGCAAGTAAAGCAGCCGTAAAGGGTCTTACAGAGGCTATGAGAGAAGAACTCAGAGGTGAGGCTTACATTGGTCTTGTTTGCCCCGGATTTACTAAAACAGATATTTTCAGAAATCAGGGCGAAACTAACGGTATGGACCTTATCAATATGGTTTCAACACCTTGTGACAAGGCAGTTAATAAAATCCTTAAAGGTATTCTTAAAAAGAAATCATATATTGTTGTTGGCTTTGACGGTAACGCAATGGGCAGATTTAACAGACTTATGCCTGTTCAGGGTTCAAGACTATTCTGTGCATTTATCAAAGCTTTCAAAATCGATCTTTTCGCTTCAACCTACGGTTACGAAAAGAAAGGCGATAAAAAATAATTTTTAGGAGCATTTCTTAAGGGAAATGCTCTCTGCTTTTTTATATGGCTTTGTTGCGCTTCATAGTTGTAATAATAACTAAAAAATACTTCCGGAATTCATTGAAAAATTAAAATATTTATATTGAAATTAATTGCTGAAGTGTTATAATTACCTTAAAAAATCAGTATGGTTGGTGATAAAATGAATTACAATATTTTAAGTACTGTTCTGACAGCAGGTGCAGGCTTTATTATCGCTTTTTTAAACTATATGTTATCTAAAACCGTAATTTTAAAATCACCTGATAAATATTCAGTTATTACTGTTTTAAGGCAGATTATCCAGATTGGTTTTCTTGTTGCAGTTTATTTTGTAGGTAAAAAATTTGAAGCTGTAAATATTACTTATCTGCTTATAGGCGCGGTTGTTGGTATGACTGTACCGATGCTTTTCTTTACTAAAAAGCTTCTGTCGTTCAATGATAATATTAAAAATGTAAAAAACAGAGAGGAGGATGAAAATGGGTGAAAAATCCGAAGTGATTATTAAGCTTTTCGGTATATTTGATGTAACAGGTGAGGTTGTTACAATGTGGATTATTCTTGGTGTGCTGACAATAATCTCTCTAATCATTAAGCTTAATATCAAAGAGCGTCCGGGTAAATTTCAAAATATAATTGAAACCGGAGTAGAATACCTTGATAATTTCTTTACTGATATACTCGGTAAAAAGAAATCAAGAAAATATTTTACCTTCCTTGCATCACTTTTTATATTTATCATTTTTTCAAACTATTCAGGTCTTATACCCGGTGTTGGTCTGACCGATTATGTTAAAGCGCCGACAGCCTCGCTTTCAGTTACAGCAGGTCTTGGTATATTAACCTTTCTGTTCCTGCAGATTTCCGGTCTGCGCCATAATGCTAAGCATTATTTCAAACGGTTTGTAATGCCGATGTTTTTTATGCTTCCGTTGTTAATTCTTGATGAATTTATTAAGCCCGCATCTCTCGCTTTGCGACTTTACGGAAACATATTCGGAGAGGAAATGGTAACAGAGGAGCTTTACCATATTTTCCCCATAGGAGCACCTGTTGTTATGATGGCGCTCTCTCTCTTGTTCTGTTCTTTGCAGGCAATGGTTTTTACAATGCTTGTATCGATATATCTGGAAGAAGTAACAGAAGATTAATTATTTTAAAGGAGTAATTTTTATGTCAAATTCAGCATTTATCGCAATCGCAGCAGCAATCGCAATTGCTGTAAGCACTATCGGTCCCTCAATAGGTCAGGGTATCACTGCTAAATCAGCTATGGAAAGTATAGCCCGCCAGCCTGACGCTGCAAAGGATATCCGTTCAACATTAATCATTTCACTTGCTCTTATGGAAGCTCTTACAATTTATGGTTTACTTATTGCTTTTATGCTTATAAATAAAATCTGAGGAGTAAAGTATGAATATACAACCTTCTGTTATAGTATGGACTGTAATATGCTTTCTTCTTCTGATGGTGGTATTAAAAAATCTTCTTTTTAAGCCGGTTCTTTTTGTTCTTGATGCCCGCAAAAAAAAGATTGAAGATGCTGAGCAAAAGCTTCGCGATATTGAAAGAATAACTGCGGAGAATGAACGAAGCATAGCTGAAAAAAAGGCCCGCGCTGAAGCTGAAAATGAAATTTTAGTTAAAGAAAAGGTTCAGCAGATACAGTCACAAGGTAAAAAGAAGATTGAAAATGCCCAGCGAAAATGTTTATCTGATATTGAAGAATATAAGAATGATATTACAGAGGAATATGATAAAATTGTTTACTCTGTTGCACCTAAAATGGAAACTGCGGCAGCAATCTTTGCAAAAAGCATAATATCTGACAGGATCTGATTTTATGGAAATACAATATGTTGTTATAAACTTTCTGATTCTTGTTGCTATTCTTTTCTTAGTTGGCAGAAAAACTGTTAAAAGAATTTTTGGCGACAGATATGAAAAAATTAATAGTGCTCTTGATAGGGCGGAGGAAATTGAAAAATTACCTATGCCCGCTCCGGAGGAATATTCTGCTGTGGTTGATGCTGTTGATTTCAGTGAAGATATCGCTAAAGCGGAAAGCTTTGTTGCGGAAAAAATTTCTTCAATTGAAGCCTTTGGCGAACGTGAAAAAAGTGAAATTCATCGGATTATGATTGAAGATGCAAGAAAAGAGCTTTTTTCCGTAATGAAAGAGCACGTTATAAAGCTTTTTTCTTATGAAAAGTATCTTAATGAATTAAAAAAACATGACAGAGCGGTTGTTGATGAAATTCTCAGAAGAATTACTTTAACTCCCGGTGATATGGCTTATCTTAAGCATCACGATGTTCTCTATGTTACCCTTACCTCTGCATATCCTCTCTCTGAAGATATAGTTAAAGAGGTTGACAGAGTTACTAAAGAGATGCTTTCTGCTGTTGGTGGTAAAACTTCATTGTGGGTTCTTGAAGACCCCGCGCTTATTGGTGGACTTCGTCTCAGAATTGGTGATACGGTATATGACAGTACGGTTGCTGAGGAGCTTTATCAATTTGAAAAAAGTCTTAATCATGAGCCTATAATGCATGACGATACAGTCAGTCATCTTATTCAGGAATTTACACAGAGAGCAGAACAATTTAAGCCACAGATTTACCGGTATCAGCTCGGCAGAGTTATGACGGTTTCCGATGGTATATGCTGGATGGATGGTCTTGCCGATATTATGTACGGTGAGGTTGTTGAATTTGAATGTGGTGAAAGCGGTATGGTTCTTGATATTCAACAGAACCGTATCGGTTGTGTCATTTTTGGTGATTTTGAGCATATTGAAAGTGGCAGTCGTGTAAGGCGAGTAGGAAAAATTGCCTCTGTACCCGTTGGTGAGAGCCTTTTAGGCAGAGTTGTTGATGCTACGGGTAATCCTATTGATGCAATGGGGTATCTTTCTTATAAGCAGACAAGACCAATTGAATTTAAAGCCCCCGGTATTCTTGACAGAGCCCCTGTTAATGAACCGCTTCACACAGGTATCAAGGCGATTGATGCCCTCGTTCCTATCGGTAAAGGTCAAAGAGAGCTTATTATCGGTGACAGGCAAAGTGGTAAAACAGCCATTGCAATTGATACAATTATTAATCAAAAGGGTAAGGATACCTTCTGCATCTATGTTGCTATAGGTCAGAAGGATACACTTGTGGCAGAAATTAAAGAAAAGCTTCAGGCACATGGAGCTATGGAATATACAACTATTGTTGCTGCACCTGCATCTGCTTCTGCGGCATTACAGTACATTGCGCCTTTTGCAGGCGCGGCTATGGCTGAATATTTTATGTATGAAGGTAAGGATGTTCTTATTGTTTATGATGACCTTTCAAAGCATGCTGTAGCTTATCGTGAGCTTTCGCTTCTTCTTCACAGACCATCAGGTCGTGAGGCTTACCCCGGAGATATTTTCTATCTTCATTCAAGACTTCTTGAAAGAGCAGCTCATATGTCAGAAAAATTTGGCGGTGGCTCTATTACTGCCTTGCCTATTATAGAAACTCTGGCCGGTGATATTTCTGCCTATATTCCTACCAATGTTATATCAATCACTGACGGTCAGATTTTCCTTGATTCTGAGCTTTTTAATGCAGGTCAGCGACCTGCAATTAATGTAGGTCTGTCTGTTTCACGTGTTGGTGGTGCAGCTCAGTCGCCCTCAATGAAAAAGATTTCGTCTTCACTTCGTACCCGACTTGCACAGTATAGGGAGCTTGCTGAATTTATGCAGTTCGGCTCTGATATTGATGAGGCTACTAAGAAAGCTCTCACTTCAGGTAAGCTTCTTATGGAAGCGCTCCGTCAACCAAGATATTCACCTGTAGACGATAATTTGCAGGCTATTCTTATTTTTGCAGTCAGTGAAGGATATGCTGATAAAATTTCTCCTGATGATATGGAAAAATTTGAATGTGAGTTATATAAATTCTTCTGCGAGGAAAGGTCTGAATTAACTCAAAGGGTTAAATCAGCAACGAAATTTGATGATGAACTTAGAAATTCACTTAAAGAGGCCTTAAGTGAATTTGCTGAGAGGTTGTAGTATGGCAACAGTTCAAAGCTTAAAGAAAAAATTGCGGACTATTCGCTCAACAGTTAAGCTGACTCGGGCTATGAAAACTGCTTCCACAGTTAAATTTTCTAAGCTTAACGGGATTTATTCTGAATATCAGAATTATGCAGATGAATATATGCATTTATATAAAAAATATTGCAGTCAGTTTAATTTGGCTTTTGCCTGTAATAATCCTGATGCACCTTGCTGCTATGTTGTACTTGCATCAAATAAGGGCTTGTGCGGAAATTTGAACACAGAGCTTTTTAATTTCTTTTGCAGTATTGAGGAGAAAGGAATTGTTGTTTCATGCGGTAAAGAAGCAACGGATTATTTTGAAAAGAAGGGTATTGAAATTAATAAGAGTTTCACTTTAAATGATGTGCCTGAATATGAACAAGTAAAGGAAATTTTTGAATATCTGTGCCTGTTATTGAGGGAAGGTAAAATTTCCTCAATTAAAACAGTTTACCCTGAGTATATCAATATGATTAAGCAAAAACCTGTTTGCAAGCCCTTGCTTACTTCGGTGGATTGTCAGGATGATACCTGTGATGTGCTCTTTGTTCCCGATAAAGAAACTGTTATTAAAAATATGGCGGATAAAATTTTGATTTCAATTCTTTATAAGCGAGTTATAGAAGCGGCACTCGGTACGCAGGCCGCAACGCTTACTGCAATGCGTTCGGCTTATGACACTGCTTGCGAATACAGTGAAATTTTAGAAACAGAAATGAACAGAAAACGTCAGGGTCAGGTTACGGCTGATGTTTTGGAAACCGCATCTGAATTTAGTATGGAGGGTGATGTATAGTATGGCTGAAGGTTCCGTTGGTATGGTCCAGAGAATTACAGGTCCTGTTGTTGATATTTTGTTTTCCGCAAATGAGATACCTGATATTTTTAATGCCATAAAAATCGAAGTCAATGATGAAATATACACCCTTGAGGTTTCTCAGCATCTTGGTGATGGTGAGGTCAGATGCATTTCAATGAACCCCACCGATGGAATGTCAAGAGGTATGCAAGCAATTGATACCGGTGAACCTATTAAAATTTCTGTGGGGGAGGAAACTCTCGGCAGAATGGTTAATGTTACCGGTATGCCGATTGACCGTGGAGAAAGGATAGAAACAGAGCACAAATGGCCTATACACCATTCAGCACCACCTTTTGCTGAAATAGTTTCTTCTAATGATATTCTTGAAACCGGTATTAAGGTTATTGACCTTATGACACCTTATATTAAGGGCGGTAAAATTGGTCTATTCGGCGGTGCGGGTGTCGGCAAAACAGTTCTTATTATGGAGTTAATCCGTAATGTTGCCTTTGAACACGATGGCTACTCGGTTTTTGCAGGGGTTGGTGAACGCTCCCGAGAGGGTAATGACCTTTGGAATGAAATGAACCAGTCCGGAGTAATAGATAAAACTGCTCTTGTTTTTGGTCAGATGAATGAAACTGCCGGAGCAAGACTCCGTGTTCCGCTTGTGGGACTTACAATGGCTGAATATTTCCGTGAAAAAGCCCACAAGGACGTTCTTTTGTTTATTGACAATATTTTCAGATTTACCCAGGCAGGTAGTGAGGTTTCCGCTCTTTTAGGCAGAATGCCTTCTGCAGTTGGTTATCAACCGACACTTGCTTCTGAAATGGGTAAGCTACAGGAAAGAATTGTTTCAACGGGTAATGGCTCAATTACCTCGGTTCAGGCTGTTTATGTTCCTGCTGATGACCTTACTGACCCTGCTCCTGCTTCAACCTTCTCTCATCTTGATGCAACAACTGTTTTATCAAGAAAAATTGTTGAGCTGGGAATATATCCTGCAGTTGACCCGCTTGACTCTTCTTCCAGAGCTCTTGCCCCTGATTTTGTAGGTGACAGGCATTATAAAACTGCAAAAGAAACCCAGAGAATTTTGCAAAAATATGCTGAGCTTCAGGATATTATAGCTATTTTAGGTATGGATGAGCTTTCACAAGAGGACAAAGAGCTTGTAAAAAGAGCGAGAAGAGTTCAGCGATTTATGAGTCAGCCGTTCCACGTTGCAGAGGGCTTTACAGGTCAGCAGGGTATTTATGTTCCACTTGAAAAGACTGTTGACAGTATGGAAAAAATCCTTTCAGGTGAGTGTGACAATATTCCCGAACAGTATTTTTTAATGTCGGGTACAATTGATGATGTATATGCATCATATAAAAAAGAAAAGGTGTAAAATATGAATGATACACTTTCAGTTAAAATCCAATCTGTTGATTCACACATTTTGCCCTTTGAGTGCGACAGTGTTTTGATTCCGATAACTGACGATAGAGCGGGTAAATTTTCAGGTGTTTATGGAGTGAAAAAGGGGCACGCAAGTGCTTTGTTTTCCCTGAAAAAAGGTGATGTAGTTGTTTCAAAAGACGGAAGCATTATTTTTACCGCAGAAATATCTGAAGGCTTTGCCGTTATAGAGAATAATATTTTGAGCATTACTGTTGATAATTTTATTGAAAAAGTAAAGTAGTAGGTAAAGCAACAGATCAGATATTATGATTCTGTGTTTTCCTTTATAATTAAAAGAAAATCAGATGTAAGTACATTCAGTATTTACATCTGATTTTTTATATTAAAATTCCATATTTTCAATAAATAAATCCATAAAATTCGGATTTGTTGATAAATCAACATATTCGGCTTTATTATGGCTTACAGGTAAATTATTGTGTTCACAAGCATATTTAACCGTGCCAAGCAGACTGCTGTTATTTAAAACAATAATTTTATCTTTCAGCTCTTTGGGTAATAAACCAACTGCAATTGCATTATCTGTATTGATTTTTGCGGAAAATCCGCCCGAAATAAAGGTGTTTTCAATACACTCAAAAGATATCGCCTTTTCCTTTAACAGCGCTTGTAAGCCCGAATAAACCGCAGATTTAGCAAGCTGAAATTGACGGATATCCTTTTGTGTTAGCTTTACACCTTCTGTTATGAAAAATTCTTCATTTTTCATATAACCCGTTTTATCAATTATGCCTTTTTCAAGAAGAACGGCAATTATATCAATTAGTCCTGTGCCACAAATTCCTTGTGGTGCTTTGTTGTTTATAGTCTTGAATTTACCATTGGTAGAATATGAATAAATTGCGCCATTTGTTGCACTCATACCGCACTCAATATTGCCACCCTCAAAGCAAGGGCCTGCCGCCGCAGACGTGCAGTAAACCTTATCCTTGTTATATAAAGCAATTTCTGCATTAGTGCCAAGGTCAATAAGTAAATTATATTTATTTTCTTCGGGTAAGCCTGCGTAGTTTATACCTGAAACCAAATCTGCACCAAAGAATGCAGAAATGCAGGGGAGAGAAATAACTTTTTCAACACTATTAATACCCAATTCTGAGCCTTTTATCACTTTGGTTTCAAGAAAAACAGGTGTATATGGCGCAACACCCATTGTTGACGGGTCAACACCGAAAAATAAATGAAGCATTGTTGTGTTCCCTGAAACAAACATCGCCTCTATTTTCTCAATTTCAAATTCGGAAATTAAATTATTAATGGCATCAATCAAGCATTTTTGCAAATCAGAAACATCATTGTTATTACAATATTCAATTCGGGTTATAACATCACCACCAAAGGCTCTTTGAGGGTTTGTAGTGGTTTTTACTTTTACAATTTCTTTTTTATCAAGCGAAATAAGGGCTAAAGCAAGAGTGGTTGTACCTATATCGAGGCAAAAGCAACAGTTTTCTGTAATTTCATTACATTCCTCTGCGCCTGTTTCTGATTGAATTTCGTAGCTTTCAGGCAAAACAACATCAATGTCTGATTTGATTTTGTATTGGCAGGAAAGCTCGTTCTTGCCGTTTACTGAAACCAGACATTTTTTGCAGATGCCTTTTCCACCGCAAAGGTGGGGCAGATTATTGCCCGATTTAATTAAAATATCGGACAAAATTGTGCCGTCAGCCACTTCAATTATTTTGTTGTTTAGCCTTATTTTGTGCATAGTTAATCCTTTAAGTTATAGTATTCTTTTAATTTTCCGATTTCTTCCTCGTGGAATGCACCATCGAAAATAAATAAATCGTCAATATTATAAAGCGCATTGTATTCCTGATTGTATGTGCCGAGCGCATCATTACCGATTGTAAAGGGCATATTATCAAGCTCAACAAGGTACTGAGGCTCTAATTCTGTTTCGTGGCAGAGCTTAAAGTTGTAATATGTTTGCACCTTTTTGTTTTCTTTATCAACAACAAAAATGGCATGCACCCAACCTGTTGAAATTTCAGGGGGGAATGGTGTTACAAAGTCAAAATCGTCATCACCACAACCGATATTAAGAGCAGTATTTGAGCATCTTAAAGCTAAAAGTACACCACAAGTGCATCTCTTGCCACTCCAGTTTTTATTGGCAAAAATTGCAGGTTCATCAATTAAATCTCTGTCAATTTTAATCCAGAGTGATGCAGTAAAGCTACTGTTACCGAATTTGAAGCCGTCAATAACAAAATGTCCGTTTGTACCTAGCTCAACTCTTGCACCTCTTACACCCTCGGAGTAGTATTTAACTGTACCAACAGTGGATGTAACCTGATTTTTGCCCGTTGCATCAATGGTGTTATTGTCAAAGAAAAGAGCAAGCTTTGTTCTTTCTTTGGGAATAAACGCACTTAATCCGTTTGATGCTTTATAGTCAGGTGTAGGCTTAATTTCAGGATGATATGGTTTGCCGATTATTCTTTCGTATTTGACCTTATAATCAGGGAAAATACCTTCGGGAACCTGTGAGCAGAAGCCCTTTATATCATATTCGGGAACATCAATTCCGAGAGCATAAAGAACAATAGCGTATAAATCTACTGTCCGCATATATTCTATTTCGGATTTCTCAATGCCTTTACCTCTTGCACCGAAGAAAATATATTTTTCACCATCGGAATAGCCACCGTGACTATGCTCAAATCCACCGTGGTCGGAAATAGCAATAAAGAGTGTATCGTCAATTATTCCTGCGTCCTCATAAGCCTTGAAAATTCTTGCAGTCTGCTCATCCTCATATCTTATTGTTTCAAGGTGCTTTTCTGTGCCGTAGCCGTTTCTGTGGCCTGAGCCATCGGTTTCGTCAAAGTGAACGAATAAAAATGTAGGTTTTTCTTTAACTATTTTAATAACTTCATCAGTAAGCTCTTTGTCATTTTTATTTGTGTATTTATCAACCGGAATGTCTTTTTCGATTAAGCCTATATTAATGGGATTCCAGTTGCAGTAGGAGTAAAGCTTTGCATCGGGAATAGCCTTGTAAATTCTCTTGAATATAGAGGGGAGAAGTTCACTATTATGGTCGTTATGGCTTAATTTACTGTTAGTTAGCCCGTGAACGATTGGCTCTGCACCGAGAAGCATTGCGCCCCAGTTTTCAGCACTGATAGTAGGGTCCATTGAAAGTCCATAGAATGTTGTGGCACCATTTTCGAAAATTTCGTCGAGGTTAGGGGTTTCAGTGCGAGAATTGAAGTTTCCCATACCGTCAATTCCTATAACCGCAACATGCTTGTAAATAGTTCTTTCAGCCATAATATCACCTTATTTATAAAGATAATTTTTAATTTCTTCTAATGTGTTTTTGCAGTCTTTAACACCTAAATCATACATTTGTTGCATAATTTTTCTGTCGGTTTCTGTTCTTGAAATATTAACAAATTCACTTGGACGAATAACCAGGATTTTTTCTTCCTTTTCAAGCTTTTCAACATATTCACACTGTTCGTTGTAAACTGAATTTCTGTTTGAAAGAGTTTTAATAAATTCCGGGTATTTCTTATAAAATAAACTTGCTCCGTGAATGCCACCGTTTTTTCTGTAATTGGCAGGTCTTGTAAGAACAACGATAAACTTCTCATAACCCTCATCAACATATTTTTTAAGAGGGATACTGTCTGCAATACCGCCATCAAGGTATGGAATACCATTAACAACAACGGGTTTAGAGCAAAAAGGTAATGAGCCTGATGCCCTTAAATATTCCATACATTCTTCATTCTCTAAATCATAAATGCTTTTATATTCAGCTTTTCCGTTTCTTAGATTTGTAACAACCGCGTGAAACTCTGTTTTATTGTTTCGGTAGGTTTCACAGTCCATAGGGTCAAGCTTAAAAGGAATGTCTTCAAACCAGAACTCCTTGTTCATAAGGTTTCCTGTTTTTAAAAGGGATTTCCATCCTGTATAAGAGGGGTTCCCCGCATATTTTAAATTATATCTTAAAACTCGTCCTATTTGCTTGGATTTATAGTTTATGCCAAAGAGTGCACCTGCAGAAACACCAACCGCAACATCCGTGTAAATATTGTTTTTCATAAGTACATCAAGAACACCTGCGGTATAGAGACCTCTCATACCGCCACCCTCTAAAATTAAAGCAGTTTTCATTAAGCTAACCTCGATTTTTTGATTGTTTTAATTGTTATTTCGTTTACTGTAAATAAAAGAATTATAAAGCCTAAAAGCACAAATGGTGTGATTTTAAAGGTTGTTGCAGTTGCAATATAGCCGAATGCAAGCTGAACTGCAAAGCCCACTGCATAAGCACCACCCATGTGAAAGCCTGTTAAATCTGCAGAATATTTTGCACCGAATCTTTCGGGAACACTATGAAGAATACTGGGGAATACAGGACCAAAGCCAATGCCTATTAAGAGTAGGCCTGCAACTGATATACTACCTAAAGGCAAAGCTAAAAGAACTATGCCTGCAAAGGCTGTTGCAATACCACCTCTGATAAGTGTGTTGTCGGTGGCTTTTATGGAAACAAAGCCGGAAATCAGTCTGCCGATTACAATACCTGCAAAGTAAAGTGAAATCCATCGCGCAGCGGTGTCGGGTGAATAATTGTGAGTATTAACAAGGAAGCTTGCACCCCAGGTACCTATAAGGAACTCCATACTGCAGTAAAGTCCCTGGGAAAGTATACTTGTTAATGCACCTTTTAATTTGAGAATATCAATTATGCTATGCTTTTTATTTTGCTCTTCAATTTCTTCTTTAATATCTGTTTTTTCAATCTTTTTCCATTTCTTGAGAGAGAAGGTAACAAGTAAAGCAATTGAAAATTGAATTAATGCAAGTATTCTGTAGCCGTTTCGCCAGCTACCGCTTTCACCGTTAAGAAAAAGTGACATTATAAGCGGACTTGTTGTTACACCGATACCCCAACAGCAATGAAGCCAGCTCATATGCCTTGCTTTGTAGTTGAGGGAAATGTAATTATTAAGACCTGTATCAATAGCACCCTGACCATAGCACATTATTATTGCACAAATCATCATAACGACGATGTTCGGAGAAAGGCTGATACCGATAAGACCCATAGCAGTTAAAAGTATTGAAAAGAAGGTGACATTTGCAGTACCGAATTTTCTTAATAGCTTACCTGCAACAAATGCAACACCACCCGAGCAAACACCTGTTATAATGCTGTAAAGTGAACCTGCACTTTCGGGAACTCCGAAATCAATGTGCAAAACAGGCCAGCTTACACCAAAAACCGAGTCGGGAAGCCCTAATGAAATAAAAACAATATAAATAACAATTAAAATACCTAACATAAAATTACCTCTATTTAGTGTCCTGTGGGTATATTACTCCGATCCGTTCCTTCATTTCATCCCTTTGCTTTGTTATGAATAATGTTTGTTCAAATGTATTTATAGGGCTTTCATTTAAGCCTTTTTCAATACATTCGCAAACGTGAATAATCTGTTCTTCAAAGCCATTGCCGAAATATTTTGCTTCAATTGTTTCGCTAGTGCCATCATTGAGCTTGATTTCAATTTCCTGAGGTGCATAGAAGCGGTTAATGTGAATAAAGCCCTTAGTACCATATATATAACCCTCGTTAGGCTTTCTTAAAAGCACTGCTGAAGAAAGGTCGGCAATAGCACCGTTTTTATACTTTAAAATAGCGCAGGTGTGGGTATCAACACCTTGCAATAATTCTGCTTGTGCATCAATTTTTTTAACATCTTTTCCAAGATACCAGCTTGCAAAGTTAAGACCATAAACACCAACATCAAGAAGTGAGCCGCCACCATTTTCGTTCTTTAAAGCGTGGTGGTCCATTTCGTCTTCGTCAAAGGTGTAGCAGAATTTGCCCTCAACACCTTTAACTTCACCTATTACACCTTTTTCAATAAGTTCAAGGAGTTTTATTGTACCCGGTACAAGCCTTGCCCACATAGCTTCCATAAGAAAAACATTGTTATCTTTAGCAGAAGCAATCATTTCTTCAACCTCTTTTGTATTAACCGCAAGAGGTTTTTCGCATATAACATGCTTTTTGTTTTTCATCATAAGAATTGCGCATTCTGCGTGGCTTGAATGGGGAACTGCAATATATGCAACATCTATAACATCAGATTTAGCCATATCTTCATAACTGTAAAATCTGTTGGGAATATTATATTCGCTGCCGAAACTTTCTGCATTTTCTTCAGTTCTTGATGCAACTGCTGAAAGCTCTGCCTGAGGAACATTCTGAATTGCATCTGCAAAGCGGTGAGCAATATTTCCTGTTCCAATAATACCAAACCTTATTTTATTCACAATTTCACGCCTTTATAAATTAATATAAAAATTATAGCATATAAATTTTTCTTGTACAATAATTAAATATCAATTATAATATAAATATGAAAATTACAGGTGGGTTACTTATGGATTTATATAAAGCAATGCTCGAAAGAAATTCTGTGAGAAGATATACAGATGAACCTTTGAAACAAGAGCATATTGAAGATCTTGGTAAGGCAATTGAAGAGGTTAATAAAAAGAGCGGTTTGCATTTTCAGTTAGTTGTGAATGAGCCTGAGGCTTTTAAGGGTTCTGCCGCTTCATATGGTCATTTCAGTGGCTGCACTGATTATATCGTTGCCGTCGGTAAAAAGGGTAAGGATGAAGAAATCGGCTACTATGGTGAGGAGCTTGTTCTGACTTGTCAGGCGCTTGGTATTAACAGCTGTTGGGTAGCCTTAACCTTTAACAAGAAAAAGGTTGAGCCTGAAATTAACAGGGGTGAAAAGTTCTACCTTGTTATTTCAATTGGTTATGGTATACATCAGGGCAGAACCCATAAAAACAGACCCATCGAGGATGTTTATTCCTGCAAAGAGGAAGCACCCGAATGGTTTATGGATGGCGTTAATGCTTCAATGACTGCACCAACTGCCATAAATCAGCAGAAATTCCATTTCACATATATGGGTGGTAACAAGGTTAAAGCAAAGGCTCTTATAGGACCGTATTCAAAAATGGATTTAGGTATTGTTAAATATCATTTTGAATTAGGTGCAAACAACAAGGATTTGGAATGGGTTTGATATGATTAAAATAATGTTCGTCTGTCACGGCAACATCTGTAGAAGTCCGATGGCAGAGTTTATATTTAAAAGGCTCATAAATGAAAAAGGTATTGCAGACCAATTTGTTGTTTCATCCTGCGCCACAAGCACAGAGGAAATATGGAACGGAATCGGTAATCCTGTTTATC
>JAZMZY010000064.1:0-2053 GCA_045586265.1 Acutalibacteraceae bacterium | reverse complement strand
TGTGGAGCTTATAAAGGATGTCATAGAAAAGATGAGATAAAGTAAGCATGCGATAACCTATGGATTATGAATGTTCAATTTCCAATTGTTAACGCACACGAAAATTTCAGTTTCACTAAGAGATGTAAGGGCAAACATCAGCCGATTTCTATATTGGTTTTCATTGGCAAATACCTAGAGAAGACTACAATATCAAGTCTATCCTTGTCATGATTTATATGGTATTTCCCGAGAGAGGGGGTATCTTACCCCAGAGATAGCTACCCCTTTGTGCGAGTGCGGCACAGGCTGCTCTCAATAATAAGTAGGGTTATCGTTAGAATAACGCTTACTGAAACTTAAGTAAAATACGGATTCTCCTCCTCAAACCATAACGGTTAGAGGAGGAGATTTTTTGTGTGAGGAAAAAGAGCAGAAATCTATGTAGGCATGGAGTTGTGGGGAAAAACGATTGGTTTTGGCAGAGCAAGGTTAGTTTTGGAAAACGGCGTACAAATGATTTGATTGTTAGTATGTGTGTAGCGTGTTATAATAAAGAGGCAGATAATTTTGAATTTTCCTCTGTCTTTGAAAGGGAAAAGGCAGGAAAAATAATTAGAAAACCTTGATTTTAAGCGGATGCTACGGAAAGTAGCGTCCGTTTTTTGTATTTGTAAACAGGTGTTGGTGGTGCTACATCTTCGTTTTGTGTAATGTGTGAGTGTAAATCAAAACGCTTACGGAGGTATTAGTATGAGCAACCAAAAAGAAATCATTATCAAAGCAATGAAACTTAAAAAGAGTTTTATCACAGGTGACACAGAACAGACAATTTTTGAAAATCTGGACCTTAATATATATAAGGGTGACTTCACAGTAATTATGGGTAGTTCAGGTGCAGGCAAATCCACACTTATGTACTCTCTTTCGGGAATGGACAGACCCACCTCTGGCGAGGTTGTTTGGAACGGAAAAACAATTGCATCCTTAAATGATGATAAACTTGCTGTTTTTAGACGAAAGAATTGTGGTTTTGTTTTCCAGCAGATTTATCTTCTGGATAAGATGAGCCTTATGGATAACGTGCTTACAGCGAGTGCATTGTCAGAAGCGGGCAAGAAGGAGTCCGTGAAATATGCCAACGAGCTTTTTGCTCTTGTTAATATTCCTGAGATAACACGCAAAAAGTTCCCATCCCAAGTGTCGGGCGGTGAGGCTCAGCGAGCAGGCATTGTAAGGGCGGTTATAAATAAACCCAAGATTCTCTTTGCTGACGAACCAACAGGGGCACTGAACTCAAATAACTCAACAGCAGTTCTTGATGTTTTTACAAAACTTCATGGTGCCGGTCAGAGCATTATAATGGTAACTCACGACAAAAAAACAGCTTTAAGAGGCAATCGCGTGTTGTATGTTAAAGACGGCAAGATATACGGTGAGTGTGATCTGGGTATTTATACAAATGACAGTAAAGAACGAGAAACAAAGCTCAATAACTTTTTAACGGAGATGGGATGGTAATATGAAAAAAATAGCAAATCAGATTTTATACAACTTAAAAAAGGAGAAATCATCCTTTATATCTTTTGGTGTTATCATTCTGATAACTGCTCTAATATTGAACTGTGCGGTGGTTTTATTGTGTCAGGTAGACAGCGCTTATGATGGAAAGTTTGAAGAACTAAGCACTGCAACAATCAATGCAATTGTTCCCGAGATTCAGAATAGCAGTGAACTTGAAAAAGCAATTGATGAAATCGAAAATGTAGAGAAAACTGAAAGCCATACTGCTATCATGACAGAAGCTACTGTCAAGGATTTCAATGGTGCGGATTTTTCAATGAACACAGTGTTTTATAACATTGACAATAAGCGTACTCTTAACAATTTTGAGGTTGTGAGTGAAAGTGAAAATGATGTTGACAATCCAATCTATATTCCGCTTTATGTTTCTAATTTTGGCGGATTTGCTTTGGGTGACGAAATCATTTATGTAATTGAAGGTAAATCCCATAGTTTCACAGTAGCAGGTGTAATTGAAGAAATGCAGTACGGCAACTACGGCTCGGGTTTG
>JAZMZY010000063.1:0-36377 GCA_045586265.1 Acutalibacteraceae bacterium | reverse complement strand
TTCAATTTTTATAATTTTGAATGTGGGAGAATTATTATGTACGTTAAAGATGTAACAGTTAAAAATCAGGTAGGTCTTCATGCACGTCCCGCTACTTTCTTTATTCAGAAAGCTAACGAGTTCAAGTCTTCAATCTGGCTTGAGAAGGAAGAAAGAAGAGTTAACGCAAAGAGTCTTCTCGGCGTTCTTTCTCTCGGCATTATGGGTGACACCGAAATCCGCATCATTGCTGGCGGTGTTGACGAAGAGCAGGCAGTTAACGCTCTCGTTGCATTGGTTGAAAGTGGCTTCGCAGAAGTTTAATTCGGATTTTAAAGCGGTAAAGGTGAAAACCTTTACCGCTTTTTTAATGCAGAATTCGGAATGCGAAATGCGGAATTATGTAGGTTAGGGTGAATTTTATCATCCCTGTTTCATCTTTGATGAAATAGGGAGGGGGACCGCGTTAGCGGTGGTGGGTTGCCCCGTAAAGATACCCCTTTGTAAAAGTAACGCATTTAAAAGGTGGTGAGTATATGGAACAAAGGCTCAGAAGATTAAAGGACAAAGCTAATAAATTGCCTTTATCTCCCGGTGTTTATATTATGAAGGATAAGAATAATGAGATTATCTACATCGGTAAGGCAAAGGCACTGAAAAACCGAGTGAGCCAGTATTTCGGCGCACAACAAAAGCATTCAACCAAGGTGCAGAAAATGGTTGAAAATGTGCAGAATTTTGACTATATACTCACAGATAGCGAGTTTGAAGCACTTGTGCTGGAATGTAGCCTTATAAAACAGAATATGCCTAAATACAATATTCTTTTAAAGGATGATAAGGGCTTTAGCTATATTAAGGTTACAAAAGGTGATTGGCAGAATATTTATCCTGTTCTTCAGAAAGATGATGAGGATGCAGAATATATTGGTCCGTACACTGCAGGGTATAGTGTTACTAAGGCGGTTGAGGAAGCTAAAAAGGTTTTTAAGTTGCCAACTTGCGGAAAAGTTTTTCCTCGTGATATAGGCAAAGGCAGACCTTGTCTTAATCACCATATCGGCATTTGCTGTGCACCTTGTTCAGGCAAGCTTAAAAATAGTGAATACAAGAAAAATGTTCGGGATGCTCTTGATTTTCTTAAAAATGGCAGCAAAGAAACTATAAGACGATTAACTGACCAAATGAATGAAGCATCAGAAAATCTTGAATTTGAAAAGGCGGCAAAGCTTCGTGATACAATAAAAAGTATCGAAAAGGTGAGTAGCAATCAGAAGGTTGTTTCTTCCACATATAAGGAACAGGATGTTTTTGCCCTCGCGGTTATGGATGGTAAGGCATGTTTTGCAGTTCTCCGCTTTGAAGATAATCGCCTTTTTGATACAGAGCACTTCTTTGCAGAAGAGGGTGATAAAATCTCTGAAATGCGAGAAGAGTTTATCACATCTTACTATTCAATGAACAGAAAAATACCGCCGAGAATTGAAATTGACGGAGAAATTGAAAACAGAGAAAATATTGAAAAATGGCTTTCGGAAAAGCGTGGCACAAATGTAAGCATTGTTATACCTCAAAAGGGTGTTCAGGCGAAATTAGTTGAAATGTGCAAGTCTAATGCTTCACAAAAGCTCCTTGATAAATACAGGGTTAATGACAGAAACAGAGAAGCACTTGAAGAGCTTTCACTTCTTCTTGGTATGTCAAAAATCCCCGAATATATTGAGGCTTATGATATTTCCCATACGGGCGGCAGCGATAATGTTGCGGGTATGGTTGTTTTCAAGGATGGCAAACCCCTTAAAGAAGCATATCGCCGTTTTGCAATAAAAGGCTTCAGCGGTCAGGATGATTACCGCTCAATGAATGAGGTGCTTTCCCGCCGTTTTGAAGAATATTATGCCCATAAAGAAAAGGGCGAAACAGTAGGCTTTGCAAGGCTTCCCGATTTGATTTTGCTTGACGGTGGCAAGGGTCAGGTAAATGCAGTTTTACCTCTTTTAAAGGAATATAATATTGATGTTCCTGTTTTCGGTATGGTGAAAAACAGTAAGCACAGAACATCGGCAATTTCCACCGCAGGAGGCAGAATTGACTTTAACGCAAGGAAAAAAGCCTTTCAGCTTGTAACCAATATTCAGGATGAGGTGCACAGATTTTCTGTTGCCTATCATCACAAAAAGCATACAAAATCTGCCCTTACCGCATCCCTTACAGATATTAAGGGTATAGGCGAAAAGAAAGCAAAAAATCTTATAATTAAGTTTAAAACTATGGATGCTATAAGAGAAGCCACAAGGGCAGAATTAATGAGTGTCCCCGGCATAACCGAAGCCAATGCAATTGAAATAATCAAAGCCTTTCGGGGTGAATGAAAAAACAAGGAACAGAGTTTCGGACTCTGTTCCTTGTTGTTTTTTATCTATACTGAAAATCCCAATCGGGTTCGCCGTTGCAGTTTTCTTTCATTTTTTCATTCCAATTGCAAAAGATTTCCGTAACCTTGTCGCTTAAAAACACATCAAGATATTTATCAAAATTAGGTGAGAGGGGCATATCCTTTATGCTTTCTATTGGTGTGAAGAAAACCTCGCCCTCGTCGGTATTTTTTAAAAGCTCACCGCTATATTCATTGGTTTTATAAAACAACACAATATATTTATCGTTAGTATCGGTGTTGTGCCAATGGACGCAACCGCAGGGCTTCAGGTTTTTAACGGTCAATCCGGTTTCCTCTTTAACCTCTCTTACTGCGCTGTCATAAAAGCTTTCACCGTTTTCAACGTGACCACCGGGGAAGGTGATACCGCACCAGTATTTAACTCTTCTTTGAACCAAAACCTCTTTTGTTTCAGGGTTTTGTATCATAATCATATTTGTAAGCTCTGTTTTAGACATAGTATTTCTCTTTTCAAAATTATATTGTATTAAGTTCATTAATACTAACATTCTTTCAGGTGTATTGTCAAATATAAATTAATGGGGTTTACGAGGGGTTAATAACAATGTAGGGGAGGGTCTCGCCCTCCCGCAAGTTGATGGTTGGAGGTACAGGCAAGCCTGTGATTTACGAGTGCATTGTTCTCATCTGCAAAGGGTAATCTTTACGGGGCAACCCACCACCATTCCGCCCGAACTATATTCAAACAAGAATATATCCCCGAAATATACACATTATTATAATTTACCCAAAGTAGAATGGTCCCCCTCCCTATCCGCTGATGCGGACAGGGATGATAGGCTTCGCGATATTGTTACGCATTGTGAAATTTTTATAATGCCGACCGCAGGTCCCGACACTCCTCACTCCTCATTCCTAACTCCTAACTAAACACGCTGGCATCCAACGTCTACAAATATTAATGCTCAAATTTCTTTCAAAAACTTGACAAACATATAAAATTAATGCAATAATATAATGATTATATATGTCAAAGTATGACTTGTAATCAAGATTATATATACGGAGGTGTTGGCTGATGCGCGTGATAACAGGCTCTGCTCGTGGCAGAAAATTAAAGACCCTTGAGGGTGATAGTGTCAGACCTACAACCGATAAAGTTAAAGAATCAATTTTCAATATTATTCAATTCGATATTGAGGGCAGAAGAATTCTTGATATGTTCTGCGGTTGCGGTCAGTTGGGAATTGAGGCATTAAGTCGTGGTGCAGCTTCAGCAGTGTTTGTTGATATCTCCCGTGCTTCAATTGCAGTTACTGAAGAAAATCTTGCAACAACAGGCTTCAGAAATATTTCAAAAACTGTTCTTGGTAATTCCCTTGAATATCTCGACAGAACATCAGAGATTTTTGATATTGCTTTCCTCGACCCGCCATACCACGCAGGTATTATGGAGGATGCAATTGAAAGGGTTGCGCCTCATATTGCCGAGGGCGGTATAATCGTCTGCGAAACAGGGGAAAGAGAGGTTCTTCCCGAGGATATTGAGGGCTTCACCTCAAAACGATATAAATACGGCAAAATTGCTTTGACTGTGTACAGAAAGGGGAATGTTTAATGGGTAAAACGGTTGTTTGTCCCGGTAGCTTTGACCCCCTTACCATAGGTCATCTTGATATAATAACCCGTTCCGCAAAGCTTTTTGATAAGGTTATTGTTGTTGTAATGAGAAATCCCAATAAGGATATTGGCAGCTTTACAACAGAGGAGCGAGTAGATTTTATAAAGCGTTGCACCAAGGATTTGCCAAATGTGTGCGTTGACAGCTACGCAGGTCTTCTTGCGGATTATGTCCGCGAAAAAGGTGCATCGGCAGTTGTTAAGGGCTTGAGGGCTATTTCTGATTATGATGACGAATTCCGTCAGGCATTAACAAATCAGAAGCTTAATTCCGAAATGGAAACAATTTTTATGGTTTCAAACGCAGAGCATATGTTCTTAAGCTCCAGCGTTGTAAAACAGGTTTGCAGATTGGGTGGCGATGTTTCAACATTTGTTCCCGAGGAAATCTGTGATGATATAGTAAAAAGATTATCCCAAAAATAAAAAACAAGACTGAAAGGATGTTTTTATAATGGCTACAAGTATTGTGGAAAAATCTCTTGCTGATATTGAGCAGCTTATTGATGAGGCGAAATCTGTTCCCTTCTCAACAAAAACACTTATGGATACAGAGGAGCTTTCAAGACTTATTGAAGATATTCGTCTTAATATGCCTGAGGAAATCACACAGGCAAAGAGAATCGCTCAGGAAAGACGCGATATTCTCGACCAGGCTCAGCTTGAGGCTGAGGATATCATAAACAAGGCTCGTCAGAGAGCGGACCTTATGATTGAAGAGCATCAGATTACAAAGGAAGCTAAAAGTGCTGCGGAAGATATTTTCCGTCAGACAAAGGCAGAGGCAGATGCACTTCTTTCATCCTCAAAGCAGCACGCTGAGGAGATTACTCTTAAGGCAGAAAAATGGTCAAATGATATCAGAAGAAATGCAAGCTCTTATGTTGAAACAATTATAAGAGAAACAGATGAAACTCTCACAAACAGTGTTAATGATATCAGAAAGCTTCGCCAGAGCGTTAAGGATGCACTTGCACATAATAATTCAGCAAGACCTAACTTTGAAGACTAAGGTGAGTTTTTAATGGAAAAAGAAAAACTTTGTTTGCGCTGTATGCGTAAAATAGGGGATAATGACTTTTGCCCTTATTGTCGCAAGGAAAACAGCGAACCTCAGAAAGAACCTTTTTTGCCGCTAAAAACAGTTGTGGGCGGAAGGTATCTTGTGGGCAAGCTTGTTGCTTCAAACAGTGAGGGCGCAACCTATTATGCCTTTGATATGGAGAAAAAGGCTCCCGTTACACTGAGAGAGCTTTTTCCTAAAGGTATTCTTTCAAGAGGTGAGGGTAACTATTGCCTTGTAAACATCGGTAAGGCTTCAGAGTTTATTGATGCAAAGGAAGAGTTTGTAAAGCTCTGGACTACTCTTACCGAAATTAAGGGCTTTACTGCGCTCACTCAGGTTTACGGGCTTGTAGAGGATTTAGGTACTGTATATGCAGTCAGTGAATATCTCGGAGAGGGTAAATCCTTGAGGGAATTCCTGTTAGAGCAGGAAACAGGCTATATTTCCTGGGATGAGGCAAGAGTTCTTTTTATGCCCGTGCTTTCTGCATTGGGTCAGCTTCATTATGCAGGGATTATTCACGGCGGTATTTCCCCCGAAACTCTTGTTATTGATAAAAACGGCAAGATTCGCATAACAGGCTATTCAATTGAAGAGGTGCGCCGTCAGAAGAGCAATATGGAGTGCGAATTGTTTGATGGCTATGCAGCCGTTGAGCAATACGGCTTCAGTGAGGGGTTGGGCACAAGCACTGATATTTATGCGTTCTCTGCAGTTCTTTACAGAACTCTTATAGGTAGCGTTCCTATGAGTGCTGCTTCAAGGCTTACTAATGATAAGCTTATGATTCCCGGCAAATTTGCCGAGCAATTGCCCGCTTATGTTATAAATGCTCTTGTGAACGGCTTACAGATTCTTCCCAACGACAGAACCGTTACTGCAGAGGAATTAAGAGATGAGCTTTCTGCATCTCCTGCGGCAGCAGGAACCGCTTCCGAGGCATATTCCTCAATGTATGCTTCTCAGTCGGATGAGGCGGAAGAGGCTGTTGTGGAAGAGGTTGCTCTTGAAGAGGAATTCGATGATATTCCCGATTCTCACAAAATCAAAAAAAGCACAATTGCGGTTTTTATTATAAGTGTTATTCTTTGTCTTGGAATACTTGTTGTTGCCCTTTGGGGAATAAAGGGATTTTCAACAGGTAATCAGGAGGAAAGCACAACCGAGGAATCCACAACTGAATTTGTTTCTGAAGAGGATACTGAGGGTGAAATTGGTGTGTCAAGCATATCTGTGCCTAATTTCAGAGGCAAAATGTATGACGATATAAAAAATGATGAAACCTACAAGGGCTTCCTCATTTTCAAAACAGAGTATGTGGACAGTGATGAGAAAAAGGGATCAATTATTTCTCAGGATATAACTGAGGGTACAATTGTTTTTGAAGAAAGAACAATAACTCTCAGAGTCAGCAACGGTCAGGAGGTTCCTAATGTTGTTGGCGAAACCCTTAAGTCTGCAGTTTCTGATTTGAAAAAAGCTGGCTTTAAGAAAATTGAAACAGTTGCAGGAAACATCGCAGATAAGCAGGATGATTCTATGAAGGTTTACAGCGTCGTTTGCGAGGATTCCGAAACAGATAACTGGGTTGAAATTCCTGATGACAGACGTCTTTCCGTAAGCGATAAAATTATTGTTTATTACTACGGAGAATATGTTGAGGAAACAACTGAGGAAACAACCGAAGAAACAACTGAGCAAACAACTGAAGAAGCAACCGAAGAAGCAGTAGATAATGAACCTGTTGTTGAAGAAGTTGCGTAACAAAATAAAATTTTTAAAAAATGCTTGACAAACAATAATAAAGTTGGTATTATATCAAAGCAATAAAGCAGAACTGTTCCGTTCTCACCAACCGAGAGTATTGTTTGGTCAATAGTTTCAATGATTGACGCCATAGGTGCGTTTTGAGGCTCGAACGGAATTTCTGTTCGAGCTTTTCATTATTTTTTGGAGGTGCTTAGGTATCAGCAAGGAGAATCAAATCAACGAAGAAATCAGAGATAAGGAAGTCAGAGTTATTTCTGCAGATGGTGAGCAAATCGGTGTTATGTCCGCAAAAGACGCTATCGCTTTAGCAGAAAAAGCAAATCTTGACCTTGTTAAAATTGCTCCCAACGCAGTTCCCCCTGTTTGCAAAATTATGGACTATGGTAAGTTCAAATTCGAACAGGCAAAGCGTGAAAAGGAAGCAAAGAAGAAACAGAAGGTTATGGATATCAAAGAGGTTCGTTTATCTTTGAATATCGACACAGGTGACTTTAACACAAAGGTTAACCACGCTCTCCGCTTCTTAAAGGATGGCGATAAGGTTAAAGTGTCAATTCGTTTCAGAGGCAGGGAAATGGCACACACCGAATACGGCACTACAATTATGCAGCGTTTTGCGGAAGCTTGTTCCGAAACCGGTTCAGTTGAAAAACCTGCTAAGCTTGAAGGTCGTCAAATGCTTATGTTCCTTGTTCCCAAAGCATCCAAGTAAAATTTAAGGAGGATATTATTATGCCTAAAATTAAAACTCACTCAGGCGCTAAAAAGCGTTTCAAAATGTCTAAAAACGGTAAGCCGATTCGTGCTCATGCAAACAAATCTCACATCCTTACCAAGAAAACAACAAAGCGTAAAAGAGGTCTTCGTAAGACTAATGTTGCAGACGTTACAAATCAGAAGCAGATTAAACGTCTTATTCCTTATAAATAAGAAGAAAACGGTACAGGAGGTAACTTATAATGGCACGTATTAAAGGTGCGATGATGACTCGCAAAAGAAGAAATAAAGTTCTTAAACTCGCTAAGGGTTATTATGGCTCAAAGAGCAAACTCTTCAAAACAGCTAAACAGGCTGTTATGAAAAGCGGTAACTATGCTTATATTGGCCGTAAGCAGAAAAAGAGAGATTTTCGTCGTCTTTGGATTACAAGAATCTCTGCTGCTTGCAAAATGAATGGTATCAACTACTCAACATTCATCAATGGTCTTAAAAAAGCAGGCATCGAGCTTAACAGAAAAATGCTTTCAGAGATTGCTATTGCAGACCCCGAAGGTTTTGCAGCACTCGTTGAAAAAGCAAAAGCAGCTCTTTAATAATCAAGAATTGCGCCCGACCAAGTTTTTTGGTCGGGCGTAAGATGTTTTTTGAAACTATGGAAAAAATTACTAGTAAAGCAAATGACCGCATAAAATATGCGGTAAAAATCAGAGAAAATGCCTCTTTCAGAAAGCAGGAAAATCTGTTTTTTGCAGAGGGTGCAAGGCTTTGTTATGATGCCGCTTCAAGTGGTGTTCCCGTAGCAGAAATGTATGTTACGGAAAAGGCCTTGAATAAATATTCAGACTATGTGCGTTTGGTGGAAGAAAAGGCTGAGCGTTGCTTTGTTGTGTCTGAAGAAGTGGCTGAAAAGCTTGCTGATACAAAAGGAAATCAGGGGCTTTTTTGCCTGTGTAAAATGCTTGACAAAAACATAAATATAGGTAAAATAAAATACAATGGGAAGTATATTGCCTTAGAAGGTGTTTCAAATCCTGCCAATTTCGGTGCAGTTGTAAGGACTGCCGAAGCGGTAGGACTTGATGGCGTTATAGTAAGCGGTGGTTGCGATATTTATAACCCAAAATCCCAACGGGCAGCTATGGGCTCTCTTTTCAGACTTGATGTTGTTGAAGTGGAGAATTTGCCCGAAACATTAAAAGAGCTTGCAGATAATGGTATGTCTGTGCTTGCAGGTGTTCCTGATTCTGATGCGGAGAAAATTACAGAGGTTAATATGAATGGCGGTGTTGTTGCCATAATAGGCAACGAGGGTGACGGAATTACCAAGGAAACCTGTGCCGTTGCAACAAAGCTTGTAACAATACCTATGAAGGGTAGAGCAGAATCTCTTAATGCAGCCGCTGCTGCTTCAATAATTATCTGGGAAATGATGAGATGAGTATTTGTCCTGTTGAATATTGGATATGGTTACAAAATGCATTGGGCGCCGGAGCGCGTACCGATGAGCTTTTAGCATATTTCAAAACTCCCGAAGAAATGTATAAAGCAGGGGAGTATGAATGGCGTTTATCAGGGCTTTTAACTCAAAAGAAAATTGAATATCTCAAAAACTCAAGCGTTGAAAAAACTACGGAGATAATAAACGAGTGTCGTCATAAGGGGTATAAAATAATAACTCCTGATGATAATCTTTTTCCAAACAGATTAAAAAATCTGTCTGATATGCCCCTTGTGCTTTACGGAATGGGAGATTGTTCCGTTTTGAACGATACTGTCAGTCTCGGTATGGTTGGCACAAGAAACGCAAGTAATTACGGAATTGAAACTGCCCAGAAATTAGCATTTTTGTTGGCTCTTTCGGGAGTGACAATCGTAAGTGGCGGAGCATTGGGTATAGACAGTGAAGCCCATGCAGGTGCAATGCTTGCTAAAGGCAGAACACTTGCTTTTTTAGGTTGCGGACTTTCTGTTAATTATCTTGCGGAAAACGCTTCTCTGAGAAGGGCTATAACCAGATATGGCGCGGTAGTGTCAGAATATTCACCGTTTACCCCTGCAAGTAAAACTACCTTCCCCACAAGAAACCGTTTGATTTCGGGTGTGTCTTTAGGTGTTGTGGTAGTTGAAGCAGGTGTGAAGAGTGGTTCTCTTATTACCGCGAATTATGCTCTTGAACAGGGGAAAGATGTTTTTGCAGTTCCCGGCGATATTGTCCGTTCTTCATTTGACGGAGCAAATTATCTCATAAAGAATGGCGCAAAACCGATTTTCAATGCGGAAGATGTGTTAAGTGAATACGAATACCTTTATGGCGATTTGATAGACTTGTCAAACGCGAAAACAACTATTGCTTCAATTCCCTATGTGAATTACAGAAAGAAAAAGAAGAATCCCCAATCAGTTGAAGTAAAAAAAGTTGAAAACAAAATAAAGGCAAATGAAACGCCTGTTAAACCAATTTCAAAAAAAGCTCTTCCCGATGATATCAGTAATGAAGCAAAAATTGTTTATTCTGCATTGAATGAACAAGGTGTTCATATTGATGATATTGTGAGGGCAACAAATTTAAAAATGAATATTGTACTGTCTTCTCTGACCGAGCTTGAGCTATACGGCTTTGTGGAGTTGGAAAGCGGTAAGAAATATAAAATAGTTTGATATATATTTGATATACGAGAAAATGAAAGGATGAAACCAATGTCCAAACTTGTTATTGTTGAGTCTCCTGCTAAAGCAAAGACTATTAAAAAATATCTTGGTAGCGAATATGACGTTGTGGCTTCTATGGGTCATATCAGAGATTTACCTGCCGCAAAGCTTAATGTTGATGTTAAAAATGATTTCAGTCCTAAATATGCAATTATCAAAGGTAAGGAAAAGCTTGTTAAAGACCTTAAAGAGCGCGTTGACGGTTGCGATAAAGTATATCTCGCAACTGACCCTGACCGCGAGGGAGAAGCAATTTCCTGGCATCTTGCAACTGTTTTAGGTCTTGACCTTAACGATAAAAACAGAGTTAAATTCAATGAAATTAATGAAAAAAGCGTAAAACACGGTATAAGCAATCCTGAGGTTGTTGATATGGGTCTTGTTGATGCTCAGCAGGCTCGCCGTATTCTTGACAGACTTGTTGGTTACAGACTCAGTCCGTTTATTTCTCAAAAAATCAGAAGAGGACTTTCTGCAGGTCGTGTGCAGAGCGTGGCAGTTCGCCTTATTGTTGACCGTCAGGAAGAAATTGAAAAATTTAATCCTGAGGAATACTGGTCAATAGATGCAAAATTTCTTTCAAACAGAAAGAGCTTTGGCGCTTCTCTTACCAGTGACGAAAACGGTAAGGTTAAAATAGAGAATAAAGAGCAGGCAGACTATTATCTTTCACGCCTCGAGGATGCAGCATATACCGCATCAAGTGTAAAGAAGGGTACAAGAAAGAAACAGCCCGCACCTCCCTTTATTACCTCATCAATGCAACAGGAAGCATCAAGAAAGCTGAATTTCCAGGCTCAGAAAACAATGAAAATTGCTCAGGAGCTTTATGAAGGTGTTGATGTGGCAGGTTATGGTATGACCGGTCTTATCACCTATATGAGAACTGACTCTCTTCGTATTTCTGAGGAAGCAAGAGCAGCAACAAGTGCCTTTATTACAAGCGAGTATGGTGAAAAATATCTTCCCGAAAAGCCCCGTTACTTTAAAACAAGAGCAGGTGCTCAGGATGGTCACGAAGCTATAAGACCTGCTAATGTTGCAATTACACCTGCTATGGCAAGGGGTAGCCTTTCAAATGACCAGTATAAGCTTTATAACCTTATCTGGTGCAGATATGTGGCATCTCTTATGGCTCCTTGTGTTCAGGATACCGTAAAAATTGAAATCACTGCTGAAAAAGAAGGTGTTGCAGGCTATTGCATATTCTCTGCAAGTGGTTATTCAATTAAATTTGACGGATTTACAAAGCTTTATGAGGATGTTACTGCCGATGAGGACAGCGATACAAACATTCCCGAGGTGAAAGCGGGCGATGCTCTTAAGCTTAAAGAGGTTAAGGGTAATCAGCACTTTACACAGCCACCCTCATTCTATACAGAAGCCTCTCTTATTAAAACTCTTGAAGAAACAGGTGTTGGTCGTCCCAGTACTTATGCTTCAATTGTTACAACAATTATCAAGAGAGAATATGTAAAGCGTGACGGTAAGCTTCTTAAAGCAACAGAGCTTGGTATTGCAACTACAAATCTTCTAAAAGAAAAATTCCAGAAAATCGTTAATACTAAATTCACCGCATCAATGGAAACTAAGCTTGATGAAATTGATGAAGGTAAAACTAACTATGTTGCAATGCTTCACGAATTCTATGACGATTTAGAGAACACCCTTTCTAAAGCAAAAGCAGAAATGCAGGGTCAGAAGATTCAGCTTCAGGAAGATATCACAGATGTCAAATGCGATAAATGTGGCAGAAATATGGTAATCAAGGTAGGCAGATACGGAAAATTCCTTGCTTGTCCCGGTTATCCCGAATGTAAAACAACAAAGCCTCTTATTGAAGAAACAAGTGCTGCTTGTCCCGTTTGTGGCGGTAATGTTATCGGCAAAAAATCCAAGAGAGGCTATCAGTTCTATGGCTGCAGTAACTACCCACAGTGCAACTTTATGACTTGGGATAAGCCCACAGGCGAGAATTGTCCAAAATGTGGTAAAGCACTCTTTAAGGGTAAGGGCGGTATGATTACCTGCTCAAATGAAGCTTGTGACTACACATATAAGGCTACTCGCAAAAATGCAAAGAAAACACAGAGTGAAAATGATGACTGATAAAAAAGCGGTTGTTATCGGTGGAGGCCTTGCAGGAGTTGAGGCGGCAAATCAATTGAGTAAAAAAGGCGTTAAGGTTACTCTTTATGAGATGAAGCCACGAAGATTTTCTCCTGCCCATAAAAGCGAAAAATTAGGGGAGCTTGTTTGCTCAAACTCCCTTAAGGCTGCTCGTTTAGGCTCGGCTGCAGGACTTTTAAAGGCTGAAATGCGCCTTTTTGGTTCTGTGTGTCTTGATGCGGCAGATGTGGCGCAGGTTCCTGCAGGTGGTGCTCTTGCTGTTGACAGAGATATTTTTTCCGCTCTTATTACGGAGCGTATAGAAAATGACCCGAATATCACTCTTGTAAGAGAGGAAATAACAGAAATACCCGAAAGTGATATTGTTATTATTGCTGCAGGTCCTCTGATGAGCGATGCTTTAGCAACTGAAGTGTCAAAGCTTTGTGGCAAGGAATTTCTTTCCTTCTATGATGCGGCTGCGCCCATAGTTACGGCAGAAAGTGTTGATATGGAATATGCCTTTACTCAGTCAAGATATGACAGAGGTGGCGAGGATGACTATATAAACTGTCCCTTAAACAAAGAGGAGTATGAAGCGTTTTACGAGGCTCTCATAAATGCTGAAGGTGCCGAGCTCCATTCCTTTGATAAGAAAAAGGATGTTTATGAGGGTTGTATGCCCATTGAGGTTTTAGCTTCAAGAGGTAAGGATGCAATGCGTTATGGTCCCTTGAAGCCTGTAGGACTTACTAATCCAAGAACAGGCCACAGACCCTGGGCAAATCTTCAACTCAGAAAAGAAAACAAAGACGGAACGATGTATAATCTTGTAGGCTTTCAGACCAACTTGAAATTTCCTGAGCAGAAGAGAGTTTTCTCAATGTTTCCCGCTCTTAAAAATGCAGAGTTCGTAAGATATGGGGTTATGCACAGAAACACATTCCTCAATTCACCCGGACTTCTGAATGAAGATTTCAGTATGAAAAAAGCCCCCGATATATATTTTGCAGGGCAGATTTCAGGTGTTGAAGGGTATATGGAAAGTGCCGCATCGGGTATTCTCGCAGGCTACAATGCCGCAAGAAGAATTTTCGGTGAAGAGCCTATAAGTCTGCCAAAAATAACAATGCTGGGTGCACTTTCAAAATATATAAGTGATGAAACTGTTAAAAGCTTTCAGCCAATGGGTGCGGCAATCGGAATAATTGACCCTTTGGATGAAAAAATTAAAGATAAGGCTGAACGCTATCTTAAGGTAGCTCAGCGCAGTATGGATTATTACAAAACTATAAAACTTTGAGGAGGCAATTATGGATTTATCTGCATTTGAACAAGTAATCGGTTATGAATTTAAAGATAAAGAGCTGCTTAAAAGAGCGTTGACTCATTCATCCTATGCTAATGAAAATAAATTGCCTCACGATAATGAACGACTTGAATTTTTGGGAGATTCCGTTTTAGGCTTTGTTACTGCGGAATATCTTTTTGAGGAATTCAAAAATCGTCCCGAGGGCGCACTTACAAAGCTTCGTGCCGCAGTTGTTTGTGAAAAATCACTTTTCAAATTTGCTGAAAAAATAAATTTAGGTGAATTTATTTTTATGGGCAGAGGCGAAGAACACACAGGTGGCAGAAACAGACCATCAATCGTTTCAGATGCTTTTGAAGCGGTTATTGCGGCAATGTATCTTGATGGTGGTATTGATGTTGCAAGACCCTATATTCTTGGTTTTATAAAAGAGGCTGTTAAGAGAGAAGCAAGCTTTAAGGATAACAAATCTCTTCTTCAGGAAGAAATTCAGAAAGAAAAGGGCAATACTCTTTCTTATGAAGAAATTGGTGAATTCGGACCAGACCACGACAAAACCTTTAAGTTTGTTGTGAAGCTCAATGGTCAGGTTGTGGGTACAGGCGAAGGCAGAACAAAAAAAGAAGCAGAGCAGGCAGCCGCAGGCGATGCCCTTTTAAAAATTCAGAAATGAAGCACGCAAATATTTCACTTTTTGTTCCTCATCAGGGTTGCCCTAATCAATGCTCTTTCTGTAACCAGAAGACTATTTCGGGTTCGGTTAAGGAGCTGACACCCGAAGAGGTAAGAGAAGCTCTTGAAAAAGCAGTTAATGATAAGGTTGAACCCGAAAACACAGAAATAGCATTCTTCGGCGGTAGCTTTACTGCTATAAAAAGAGATTATATGATTTCTCTTTTAGAAGCAGCAAAGCCGTTTGTTGAAGCAGGAAGCTTTTGCGGAATAAGAATTTCCACCCGTCCCGATGCCATTGATGATGATGTGCTTGAAATTCTTGAAAATTATAAAGTAACCTCAATTGAGCTTGGGGCACAAAGCACAGATGAACAGGTTCTTTTATTAAATCACCGAGGTCATACCCGCGATGATATAATAAAAGCATCAGAATTAATAAAAGAAAAAGGCTTTTCCTTAGGCCTTCAGATGATGACAGGGCTTTTAGGTGATACACCCGAAAAAGCCCTGAAAACCGCAGAGGATATTATTTCATTAAAGCCTGATACAGTTCGTATTTATCCCACAATAGTTCTTGAGGGTACATATCTTGGAGAGCTTTATAAAAAGGGTGAATATGAACCACAGACAGTTGAGGATGCGGTTGATGTTTGTGCTGAGCTTCTCAAAAGGTTTTATGAGGAAAATGTTACTGTCATTCGTTTAGGGCTTCACTCAGGGGGAAATGTGGAGGAGGGCTTTCTTGCAGGCCCTTATCATCCCGCCTTCGGTGAGCTTTGTGAATCCAGAATATATTTAGATAAAGCGAAACAAATTCTTGGGGAGAAATACCCCATAAAGAATGAAAATATATGCTCTCTTTCACAGAAAAAAGAGATTATTCTTTATGTTAATGACCGTGAAATTTCCAAAATGACCGGTCAGAAGAGTGTAAACAAAATTGCTCTTAAAAGAGCAGGGTGGAATGTTTCTGTCAAGGGAATGAAAACACTCAGAAAGTACGAGATAGTAGTAGAGTAAGTTACAAGAAAGGTTGAAAACCAAATGTATCTTAAAGCGATAGAAATGCAGGGCTTTAAATCCTTTCCGGACAAGACAGTTCTTGAATTCGGAAAAGGCATAACGGCTGTTGTCGGCCCTAATGGTAGCGGAAAGAGTAACCTTTCCGATGCTATGCGTTGGGTTTTGGGTGAACAGTCCACAAAGAACCTGCGTGGCTCAAAAATGGAGGATGTTATCTTCAGTGGCACAGACTCCCGCCGTGCAGTTGGCTTTGCGGAGGTTACTCTTAAGCTTGATAATTCCGATATGGCTCTCAATAACCCGAAAAAAGAGGTAACTGTTACAAGGCGTTATTTCCGCTCGGGTGAAAGCGAATATAAAATAAACGGCGAGCAGGCAAGACTTAAGGATATTCACGAGCTCTTTATGGACACAGGTCTCGGTCGTGACGGTTATTCTATGATTAGTCAGGGTAAGGTTGAGACTCTTATTTCGGGTAAATCAGAGGATAGACGTGATATGCTTGAAGAGGCGGCAGGTATTTCTCATTACAGATACCGCCGTGCTGATGCTATGCGCCGACTTAATCAGGCAGAGGAAAATCTTTTAAGATTAAGAGATATTCTCACGGAATTGGAATCACGAGTTGGTCCTCTTAAAACACAAAGCGAAAAGGCTCAGAAATTCCTCGAATACGCAGGGGAGAAAAAGAACCTTGAAATCGGACTTTGGTTATACACAATTGAGAAAACCAAGAATGATTTAAGAGAGCAGGAGAAGAAAATCACAATTATTGATTCTCAGTATAGTGAGGTTTGCAAATCTCTTGAGGAAATCACAGAGAAAATTGATTCTTCTTTTGCGGAAACTCAGAGAATTACTGTTGCAGTTGACGAAATCCGAAGATCCTGCGCTCAGCTTGAGGAGCAGGCATCTATTCTCGAAAGTCAGATTGCAGTTCAGGAAAATACAATTCTTCATAATAACGAAACAATTGAACGTATCGAAAGAGAAAAAACAGAAGAAAACGATACCGATACAGAAATCGGTACTCAGATAGCTGATGCAGAAAAAGCAATTACAGAGCTTCAGGCTTCTATTGAGGAGAAAAAATCAGAGCTTAATTCATTTGCAGGTGAGCTTGATGTTTTAAGCGATGAAAACAGTAAATCTGCTCAGAGGAGTGTTGAGTTAAGTGAAAAAATGTCTGCTCTTTCACTTGAAATTGCAGATAACAGAGTTGTAAGCTCAACTGCCGCTTCCTCTGTTGAGGAAATTGAAAACAGAATTTCTGTTATTGATGAATTAACTGCTTCAAGAAAGACTGTTCTTGACAATCTTCAGGCACAGTGCAAGGAAGCAGAGGAAGAGCTTTCAAAAATTGTTGAGCGCAACACAGAGCTTAACAACTCTCTCTCAGGTATCGAGCTTCTTGCAACAAAAAGGAAAGAAAAGCTTGATAAATTAAAGGATCAGGAAAATATTCTTCGCAACGATATACAATTCAAAAACTCCCGTATTGCTATGCTTTCCGACCTTGAAAAGAATATGGAAGGCTATCAGGGTAGTGTAAAAGCGGTTATGCGCGAGGTAAGAAGAGGCGTTCTCAGGGGTATTCATGCTCCTGTTTCTCAGATTATCACAGTTAAGGATAAATATTCCTCAGCTATTGAAACCGCTTTAGGCGCACAGCTTCAGAATATTGTTACCGATACTGAAAACGATGCTAAAAAAGCAATTGGCTTCCTTAAGGAAAGCCACGCAGGCAGAGCAACCTTCTTGCCTCTTACCGCAATTAAAGGTAAGGTTCTTGATGAAAAGGACCTTGATGATTGCTTCGGTTACATAAACCTTGCATCTGAGCTTGTTGATTATGATAAGAAATACGTAGAAATCATCAAATCTCTTTTGGGCAGAACTGTTGTTGCAGAGGATCTGGATGCAGCAATAGGGATTGCTAAAAAATATAATTATAAATTCAAAATTGTTACTCTTGACGGTCAGGTGGTTAATGCCGGCGGTTCAATGACCGGTGGTGCAAAGCTTCAGAATGCAGGCATTCTCAGCAGAGGAAACGAAATTGAAAAGCTGAAAGCATCTTTGAGCGAGTCAAAAGAAAATCTTGAAATATTGCTTAAGGATATGGAAGCTCAGCAGGAAAGCTATTCCGCAGTTGCTGCAGAGCTTGAAGGCTGTAAGAGTGAAATTATTTCTCTTGGTGAAGAAAAAATCAGAGTTGAAGGTGTTCTTGCTCTTCGCAAGGGTAATTTCGAAAACACTCTTCAGACACAGTCTCTTGCCGATGAAGAAAAGACGCAATTAAGCGAGCGAGTTAAATCTATTAAAGATAGTGCTTCCTCTGCAAATGAAAAGCTTGTTGCTCTTCAGACTGAGCTTGACAAGGTTGAAGCAGAGCTTTCCGCTCTTACAGGCGACAGAGAAAGTCTTCGCGAAAAAAGAGAAAAGCTTACTGCAGATGCGGCACAGATAAATCTTTCTATTGCAACTGCCGAAAAGGAAATTGAGGCAAAGCAGGAAGAAATCGCAAGACTTCAGAACAGAAGCACAAGCCATAAGGATAAGCTTTCTCAGCTTGATAGCGAAATTGAAGAAATCAATAAACGCAATGAGGAAATCCGTGAAAGAATTGAGGTTCTCAACGGTGAGGCAGAGGGCTTGAGAACTCAGAGCTCTGCTTCCAAGGAGCAGGTTGCTTCCCTGATTTCTAAACGTGAACAGTATGAGCAGGAAAGCGGTAAGCTCCGTATTCTTGAAAGAGAAAAAACTGAAGAGCGTGAAAAATTAGGTGGAGAAAAAGCAAGACTTTCCGAAAGAAAAGAAACAATGGAAAAAGAGTTTGAGGATGTACAAAACAAGCTCTATGATGAATATGAGCTCACAAAGCGTGAGGCAGAGGAGCTCAACATTGTTATTGAAGATATTCCCGAGGCAAAGAAAAGACTTAATGAGCTTAAGAGCAAAATCCGTGGTCTTGGTAATGTGAATGTAAGTGCTATTGAGGAGTATAAAGAGGTTTCCGAAAGATACAGCTTTATGCACACTCAGGTAAGCGATGTTGAAAAATCAAAGGCAGAGCTTATTAAGCTTATCACTGAGCTTACAGGTAAAATGGGTGTTCAGTTCAAGGAGCAGTTTGATAAAATTAATTTCAGCTTCGGTCAGACCTTCTCTGAGCTTTTCGGTGGTGGTAAGGCATCCCTTGTTCTTACTGATGAAAGCGATGTTCTTGAATGTGACATTGATATCAAGGTTCAGCCTCCGGGCAAGAATGTTCAGAATATTTCACTTCTTTCAGGTGGTGAAAAGGGTCTTTCTGCTATTGCACTCCTTTTCTCAATTCTTAAGGTTAATCCTTGTCCCTTCTGTATTTTTGACGAGGTTGAGGCGGCTCTTGACGATGTTAACGTTGCAAGATACGCTGCATATGTTCGCAGAATGACAAGCAATACACAGTTTATTCTTATTACACACCGCCGCGGTACAATGGAAGAGGCGGATATGCTTTATGGTGTAACAATGCAGGAAAAAGGTGTTTCTAAGTTGTTGGAACTCAAAACTGCAGAAATGGCAACCAAATTCGATTTAACATAAATAAAAGGTGATTATTTTTGGGTATTTTTAAGAAAATAAACTTCGGTTTAAGAAAAACAAGAAACAATGTTTCAGGCGCTATCGATAATGTTCTTGATAGCTATACATCAATTGATCAGGAGCTTTTTGATGAGCTTGAGGAAGCACTCGTTATGGGTGATGTTGGTGTTAGCACAGCTTCTGAAATCACACTTCGCCTTAACGACGTGGTTCGTAAAAAGGGCATAAAGGATCCTGCTGATGTTAAGGCAGAAATCAAGGATATCGTTGCCGAAATGCTTGAGGGCGGCGAGGATATGGGTCTTATCACCATTCCTTCAGTAATCCTTGTTATTGGTGTTAACGGTGTTGGTAAAACAACTACTATCGGTAAGCTTGCTGCAAGATATAAAGCAGAGGGCAAGAGTGTTATCCTTGCCGCTGCAGACACCTTCCGTGCAGCTGCTATTGATCAGCTTGATGTTTGGGCAGAGCGCGCAGGTGTTGATATTGTTAAGCATAAAGAGGGTGCAGACCCTGCGGCAGTAATTTTTGATACTATCTCTGCTGCAAAGGCAAGAGGTAGTGAAATTATCATCTGCGATACTGCAGGTCGCCTTCACAACAAGAAAAATCTTATGGAGGAATTAGGCAAGATTTACAGAGTTATTGACCGTGAGCTTCCTTATTCCGACCGTGAGGTGCTTCTTGTTCTTGATGCAACAACAGGTCAGAATGCAGTTAATCAGGCTCGTGAATTTGCAAAAATTGCAGAAATCACAGGTATTATTCTTACAAAGCTTGATGGTACTGCTCGTGGCGGTGTTGTTCTTTCAATTAAGAATGATCTTAAGGTTCCTGTTAAGTTCATTGGTGTGGGTGAGGGTATTGACGATTTACAGCCCTTTAACCCCCACGCCTTTGCAGATGGTCTTTTCAACGACCTTCCTGAAGATTTTGAAGAGGAAGAAATTGACCTTTCAAAAATCCGTGAGGAATATGTTCCTGCAGAGGAAAACGATGCTCATAGTGAGCTTGCTGAAGCAATAGGCGAAATCTTCGGTGCTATGGCTGAAATTCAGGGAACTTCTGAAACTGACGAGGAAGAAGTTGCGGTTTCTGCGGAGGAAGAAGTTGAAGATATTCAAGAAACTGAAATGGCAGAAAATATTGAAGAGTCTGTAGTAACTGAAACCGCAGAAACAGAAGAAACTGTGGAGATTGAAACTGCTGAAACCGGCGCTTCGGAAGAAGCAGTTTCAGAAGTTAAAGAGAAAAAGAAAAAAGGCTTCTTCGGGAGGTTGTTCGGTTAATGGAAAACAACGTTTTTTTAATCGCCACTCATAATATGAAAAAAAGAGATGAGCTTTATCGCATTCTTTCTCCTTTAGGTATTGATGTTAAAACTGCAGAGCAGGCAGGGGTAGAAATTACCGATGTTGACGAAACAGGCGAAACCTTCTACGAAAATGCTTTCTTAAAGGCACAGAGTGGTTGCCTTGAAAGTGGTATGCCCTGCGTTGCAGATGATTCAGGTCTTGCAGTTGATTATATTGTAGGTGCGCCCGGGGTTTACTCTGCTCGTTTTGCAGGTGAGCATGGTAACGATGCCAAGAATAATCAGAAGCTTCTTAAAATTCTTGATGGTGTACCCTATGAGGAAAGAACTGCAAAGTTTGTTTCTGTTGTTTGTTGCGTTTTCCCTAATGGCGATGTTATTTCCGCAAGAGGCGAATGTAAGGGTTACATCGGCTTTGAGCCTAAGGGTGACGGGGGCTTTGGCTATGACCCCTTGTTTATGGTTGGGGACAAAAGCTTTGCCGAGCTTTCAGGCGAAGAAAAGGATGCTTTAAGCCACAGAGGTAATGCTCTTCGTCAGATAGCAGAAAAGTTGAAGGATTATATGTCTTTATAAACAGTAACAACTGTGCCGAGTTGGGTAGTATCAATTTCCATTTTGATATTATCAGCCTCGGCACTGATTGTTTTTATATTTATTTCCTTTATTGAATTATTAAAATCTGTTGAATTTAATAGTTCATCTTCTGCTGTTTCGTTATCAACAAAGCATTTTATGCAGTTTTTAATAAAGGTGAGTGAGTCGGGGACTTCGTTCAACACAACCGCCTCAAAAACAATGTTCATTTCTGTAAGTCTGTGCTTATTATCATATTTAAAATTAAGCATTATTTCATTTTCGGAGAATTTGAAAAATTTTGTTAATCGGCAATTTTCGGTGTCCATAATATAACCATCTGAGGTCATATTATAGCCTTCGTTTAATTCATTCATTCTGTTTGAAAATGCTTCAATGCTTTCACCCGTTGTTGCGAAAACACAGCTATTGAGGGTTATAAGTGATAATAAAGTAATAATTATGTAAAATATGCGTTTTTTCATTTTAAAACCTCGCTTTTATTCATATTTTCTTAACAAATTATACAATAGATGTTGTATAATTTAATATGGATATAAAGTATACTAAATATATATGTTTTTAATATATATTAATTTAGAGTGATGATAATGAAGAAATTTATTAAGAAAGCAACTTCTTTAATACTTTTTGTGCTTGTAGCATTTTCTAGCTTTAGCCAGGTTACTGTTGCAGGTTACACAACTGATTACCCCCGAGGTGTTACTGCCGAGGAGGCACTTACTGCTGTCAAAGGAACAGATAAGCTTTTAAATAATCTGCTTCCCTCTTTAACAGGCGGAAGTCTTGAAGATATGATTAAACCAATGCTTTTCAGTGATGAAAGTCTTTCAGGCTTTGTTGTTTCCCTTTATCTTGGGCTTTCTGAAAATACCGATGAATTAGGAATGATAGGCATTGACACCTCTGTTCAGGCTGTTGCGGATGGTTTAAGTGATTATCCTGATGTTCAAAAAGCGCTTTATGAGGCGGATTCTTGGGAAAATGTAAACCTTGAGGGCGTTAAGTGGGGTATAAAAAATAAAAATGATTTTGCAGTTGCTTTTGCAAAGGCTTTAGCACCATTCAATGAAATTTTCTATATGCTTCTTTGCTCAGGTACCTATACAATATCAGGCTTTATTAAGGTTGAAGGGGCAAATGGCTATGAAAATGCTATTGTGCCCATGCTTCAGGCTTTGAAATGTACCGATATGATTAATCAGGAAGAGTTTACAAAGCAGGCAGATGCCGATAGAATAAATATTATTAAAAATATTCTTCTTCCTGTTCTTACATTGCTTGAAAAAGTATGCGATGCACCAATGGATACATTAACAGATGTGTTGCCAAGCTTTGCATATTTCGTTGAGAATGGCGAAATGGATGCCTGTATGGATTCACTTCTTTCACCCATATTAACAAATCCTCTTGTAGAAATAGCAGTATTTTTAAAAATACTTGATTTGGAATCAATGAAATTTGATATGGACGAAATGCTTACAACGGGCATTTCGGATATGGCACAGGAAGGTGGCTTGCAGTTAGCCCCTGTTGATTTGGCAAGGCTTTCACAATGCGGCGAGCATAATGGTATGGAGTTCGTTGCAGATAAGGGCAGAGCTCTTGTTGAAATATTAAGGTGGTTAATTGATACTTTTAAGCTCAATAAAAGCTCATTGCCTCAGCTTATGAAGGATATGGGCGGAAACGAGCCTGCTTTTTTAACAGATATGTTGGCAGGCTTCCTTGATAACGATACAGATAAAATAGTTGGTACCATTATTCTTTTGTTCACTCCCGCAAAGCTCGATGCACCTGAACTGATGCTTTATCCTGCGGTTGCACAGACCGTTGTTCAGTTTACTCCCAATTTAACCGAGGATAATTACAAAAAGGTACTTAATGAAATAGACGATTTGCTTGATGATTTTGTCAAGGAGGGCGGAAGCTACAGAAGTATTGAATCACTTCTTTCCAATGCTATTTATACTAACGCAAACATAAATGAGCTTATGCTTGGTATTTATGGAGCACTGGAAAAAGAAGGGCTTCTTGATTTGCTTTCTATTTTAGGAATTGATGCAACGCCAAAGGGTGTTGCTCAGCACATTAAAAATTATTCATCTGCTTATGATGCTTTGAGCAAGGCATCATCCTGGGAAAAGGTTAATCTTAACAATGCTTCATGGGGCTTTTATAACGGCTCAAGAAGAGGCTTCCAGAATGCTTTGGTTGCAGTGCTACGTCCATTGAACCCGCTGTTGAAGGTTGTTCTTGCAGGTGAAGATTTAATTATCGCTGATTCAATTACCCTGAAGGGTGCAGATGGCTATAACACAGGCGTTATTCCCATTCTTGAAGCATTGGGTTGTAAAGAGGGTTCAATTAAAACCTATACTCAATATGTAAACGATAATAGTCAGGATGCTCTTTTAAATAATATTGCAGAGCCTGTTTTCGATTTGCTTGATGAGATTTTTGATAATCCTGTTAAAACTCTTACAAGGATTTTACCCAATATTGTTTATTTCCTTGACAGCGGTTCTTTGGAAATATGCCTTTCAAATCTTCTTATTCCCGTAAATGCGTTAACATCTCGTATGTCGGGAGTTATTAATATGGAATTGGATACTACTGCATTAACAAATGAGCTTGATTTAAATAAGCTTTTGGGCGGTATGCTTGAAGATTCGGGGATGAAAATTGCAGAGTTTGATATAAATACTTTTGCAGGAATCGGCACTAAAACCGAAAAGCAAAGTAAAATGGTTGTTGATGGCAACAATGTTAAGTATTCATATATTGAAGCTGACCAGACAGGTGTTCTGCTAACTCTTTTGAGAGTTCTTGCAAAAACACTCAAAATGCCCGGTAACGAAAATCTTCTTATTGGCACAATGGGTAGCGGTAACGATACTTTTGCAACTTACTCAAGCTCAATTGGTGAGCAGTTTAAGCAGATGACTGAAGATGAACTTATTGAATGGCTTTATAATTTACTCTTTAAAGAAAGAGCACAGATTGAAATAGTTGTTGATGAAGAATATAATCCCACGATTATTTATAAAGAACCCACCAAGGACTATACCATTCTTTATATAATTGGTGGCTTTGCATCAGTTTCAGCCGTAATCGGTATAATACTTTTCTGTAACAGAAAACGACTCTACTATTAAGGTAGGTAATCAATTATGTTAGTATTAAAAAATATAGTTAAAGATTATGTTACCGGTGACACAACCGTAAGAGCCCTCAAGGGAATTGATATCAATTTCCGTGAGAGCGAGTTTGTTGCGGTTTTAGGTCCTTCCGGCTGTGGTAAAACAACGCTTCTTAATATTATCGGTGGTCTTGACAGATACACAAGCGGTGATTTGCAGATAAACGGCAAATCAACAAAGCATTTCAATGATGGTGACTGGGACACATATCGTAACCATTCAATCGGCTTTGTTTTCCAGAGCTATAACCTTATTCAGCACCAGACTGTTCTTTCCAATGTTGAGCTTGCTCTTACCCTTTCAGGTGTTTCCAAAAAAGAGAGAAGGCAAAGGGCAATCGATGCTCTTAAAAAGGTTGGTCTTGAAAATCAGATTCATAAAAAGCCTACTCAGATGTCGGGTGGTCAGATGCAGAGGGTTGCAATTGCCCGTGCGCTTATAAATGACCCTGATATTCTTCTTGCAGACGAGCCCACAGGTGCTCTTGATACAGAAACAAGCGTTCAGATTATGGAGCTTCTCAAGGAGATTTCCAAGGATAAGCTTATTATTATGGTTACCCATAACCCTGACCTTGCAGAAAACTATTCAAATCGTATTATCCGTTGCCTTGATGGTGAGGTTATCAGCGACTCAAATCCCTTTGAGCCTGGTGAAGTCGATAAAGAAAATGAAAAGCTAAGGCTTGAAACAACAAAGGAAAAGGGCAAAAAATCAATGTCCTTTGCATCCGCCTTTTCATTGAGTATCAACAACCTGAGAACAAAAAGCGCAAGAACATTTCTGACTGCCTTTGCAGGTAGCATTGGTATTATCGGTATTGCCCTTGTTTTAGCCCTTTCAAACGGTATTCAGGTTTATATTGACAGGATTCAGGAGGATATGCTCCTTTCATATCCAATGACTGTTGAAAAGCAGGCTTTCGATTTGGAAAGCATTATGACCTCCTTTACGGGCATCACCAATGATATGGTTGAGGGTGCAGAAAATTTTGAGGATGAGGGCAAGGTTTATGTAAACGAATCCCTTATGCAGATGGTAAATGCATTTATTTCTGAATCTACCTCCAATAACCTTGATAATTTTAAGAAATATATTGAAGATAATCAGGCAGAGTTTGACGAGGTCTGCAACGATGTTCAGTATAAATACTCAACGGATTTGAATATCTACCGTGCAGATACCGAAAACGGCTTGATTAAGGTTAACCCCAGCACAATGATGGAAAATATGACTACCATGTCAGGTATGGACAGTATGGGGGATATGGCATCCTCAATGACGAGTATGATGCCTGTTAATGCATGGATTGAGCTTATTGGCGACCAAGAGCTGATGGATGCTCAGTATGATGTTATTGCAGGTAAAATGCCTGAAAAATTCAATGAGGTTGTGCTTATTGTTGACGGTAACAATATGATAAATGAGCTTGTTGTTTATGCTCTCGGTCTTAAGGACCAGGAGGAATTCACAAAGGATATTATGAATGCCCTTGCAAGTGGCGAATCCTTAGAGAAAGAGGATGTCAGCGAATATTCCTATGATGAAATTCTTGATATGAAATTCAAGCTTGTTTTAAGCGCAGATTATTTCGTTAAGGATAAGAAAACAGGCCTCTGGAGCGATAACAGTGCCAACGATTATTTTGTTAAAAAGCTTGTTGATGAGGGTCAGGAGCTCCGTATTGTTGGTATATTAAAGCCCGATGAAAACAACACTCTTTCTTTAGGTACGGGTGGTATCGGTTATATGCGTGACCTTATGGATTACGCCATTGAAGAAACCGCTACTAGAGATGTTGTTAAAGAACAGCTTGCAGACACAACCAAGGATGTTCTTACAGGTCTTGAATTTTCACACCTTACAGTTAACGATTTCGACCTCAAGGATGTTGACTTAGGTCTTATAGATTTTAATTATCTTGACTATACACCCTTTATGTCTATGGCTGAGGGTATGGATATGTCTGAGGTTAATTTGATGGATATGGGAGCTATGTTTGGCTTTGACGATATGACAGAGCTTCAGAAAAAGCTTATGGAAGGCTTCCTTACTGATGAACAGGTTCTTGCCATTAAGCAGGCTTATGTTGATACGATGACTGCAAAGAGCTCTCTGTCAGGAACTCTTGATAAGATTGGTTATTCAACCTTTGAAACACCTACAAGCATTTATTTCTACCCCAAGAGCTTTGAAGCAAAGGAAAGACTTAACGAGCTTATTGAATATTATAATGAGCAGGTAGTTGCAGACGGTCACGAGGAAGCTCAGATTAAGGTTTCTGACTATATCGGTATGCTTATGAGTAGCTTAACAACAATTATTGACGTTGTTACCTATGTGCTTGTTTGCTTCGTTGCAATTTCCCTTGTGGTTTCCTCTGTTATGATTGGTATTATTACCTATATTTCCGTTCTTGAAAGAACAAAGGAAATCGGTATTCTTAGAAGTATTGGTGCTTCAAAGAAAGATATTGCAAGAGTTTTCAATGCAGAAACGGCAGTTATCGGTCTTGGTGCAGGTATAATCGGTATTCTTTCAACATTACTGTTAGAAATTCCCATTAACTTGCTTCTCAAATATGCAGCTCATATTCCTGCGGCGGCAGCTCTGCCACCTGTTGCGGCAGTAGTGCTCGTAATAATAAGCGTTTCTCTCACACTTATCGCAGGTCTTATTCCCTCAAGAATAGCAGCGAAGAAGGATCCTGTAGAAGCTTTGAGAACTGAATAAAAATTTTATGACACCATTCAAAAACATTGGCTTTTGAATGGTGTCATTTGTTATGTTGGAGAATCTAATATATGTAATTTAATTAATATAATTACATATATTAAAGATGTGATTTTGAGTTCATTAGTTAAGCTTTATTATAGAAAATATAAATTCAGAAGAAAAAGGTTATAGTTTTTTGAACCTGCCTTCGAAGAGAGGGGAACCGTCATCAATTTTTTTGTTCTGAATTTTAAAATATAAAACATATTAAAATAGTTTCAAGTTATCAATTCTCTTTTAAAAATATATTGATAAAAGTTGTAAATTGTGATAAACTAAAAATGCCAAACCAATTGAATATAAAAATGAGGGCAATTTCTATTTTTTATAGGAATAATGCTTCCTTTTCGTATCAACATATATGTGAATTTGATAAAAATGCAAATTCCGCGATATGTTGGTGCTTATTGCCCTTTATATTGAATTGGTTTGGCGACTATCGGAGTTTGCGTTTTTTGTGCGTCTGCTTCGGTGGGCGCACTTTTTGTTTTTCAAGGCTTTTTGGTGAATTTTCTTGCATTTCGGCACGTTTTTTCTGCATTTCGGCAAATTTGCAGAATTATTTCGGATTTACAGATATAATTGAAAGTGTATCGCAACATATCAGTTTGTTCTTTTAAGGGGATGATTAACGCTTTTGAGAAATTTTTATGTCAACTTTTTCTAAAAATGGCACTAAATAATAGAGGATAAAAGAAGGGGATTTATATGAAGAAAATTATAAGCACTATTTTATGTGTTTCATTACTCGCATCAATATTCTGTTTGCCTGTTTCAGCAACGGAAGAAGTTGTTGTTTCGGAAAATGTAGAAGAATTCTGCGAGGATGTGACAGCTTTAGTAGGGGAGTATAGTGATGCTGAGTATATAACTCCCGAGGAATCTGTGCTTGAAGCAGAAGAAACAGCAGAAGTTTCTGATTGGGATATAAATTATTGTAGTCGCCTTATTGTTCAATCGGATGAACCCATCGAAAAATATAATTCGGTTGACATTGTAAGTGGTTTTTCCAATTTCTACATAGTTCAGTTTGAAAACGAAGAAGATACCAACTATGCATATGAAAAATACTGTGCAGATAAAAATATTTTATCTGTTAAATACGATGTTTCATATAACGCATTGCAAAATATAGAAGAGGAAACAGAAGAAACTACAGGTTTAACTTATGAAGATTATAGAAAAGCCTGGTATATAGAATCGACAGGTATGAATTTTGTTCTTGATAAATACAAGGATGCAGATTTACCTGAAATAGTTATTGGTGTAGTTGATACAGGTTACGATTTTAATAATAACTATTTTTCAGACAGAATAATTGAAACAGGATTTAATAATTCAGGTGAACATGCCCCTGATTCCGAACAGGATTATAACGGTCACGGAACAATGGTTACAAGTATGATATATAACTGCACAACCGATAATGTGAAAATTGCCCATTACCGTTGTGGTAAAGAAAATGGTTATATAGACAGTGCAACTATAGCAGCAACGGCAATTTTAAAGGCGGTTGATGATGAGGTTGATGCGGTTAACTGTAGCTTTTCTGCTTTTGGTGCAGATGAATTTTTTGAAGAGGTTATTGATTATGCTTACGAAAAATCCTGTATGATTTTCAGTTCTGCTGGCAACGAGGGTGGCGATTTGGAAAGACTTCTGGCACATCCTTTGAATGCCTCAGATAAAACAGTTACGGTTGGCGCTAATAATATTTATGATGTACCGGCAAGCTTTTCATGTTGGGGTAAACCTGTAACTATATTTGCTCCCGGCGAAAATGTTCCCGTTTGTCATCTTAACAATGTATTTGGCTATGCAGATGGCACATCGTTTTCCTCTCCGCTTATGGCTGGAATTTATGCAATGTTTTATGCAACTCATCAATCAATGTCCTTTGTAGACAGAATGAGAGCAATAAAAAATTGCGGTAATGAGGTTTATGGAGAATATATAAATGAGTGTTATGGTAGCGGTGTTGTAAATGCAGTGGAGTTGTTTGATTTTCCGACAATATCAGAACCTACCTTCAGCCATAATGAAAGGCAGTATAATGGTAAGGTTGCTATTGAATTATATGCCGAAGATGGCGCAGAGATTTATTATACGATTGATGGAACCTATCCCTCGCCAACCAACGGCATGCTTTATACAGAGCCTTATGAGTTTGAAAACGCTGAAATGCGATTCCGTGCAGTTGTATATAAGAATGGTTCAAGAAGCAGATGTATAACAAGAGATATAATATCTATGTTTGTAGGTACAGATGATATGTTTACTGTAACTGAGGATGGGGTTATAACCGCTTACTCGGGTAATGTAGAATATCTTAAAATACCTGAATATATTAACGGTATCAAAATTGTCGAATTAAAATATGAGTCGTTTCAAAGTGAGGAACTTAAAGGCGTTGTAATGCCGGACACAGTAGAGATTCTTGGTAGGACTTTAGATGCTTATGATAGAATATTAGCAACAGAGGACCAAATTGGTTGTTTTGATAAATGTACTAATTTAGAATATGTTTGGGGATATAATGTTAAGACTTTGGGTATGTATGCTATAAGAAACTTATCTAATATTAGAGAAATCTTTTTCCCTAATTGTGAGGAACTCTTTCCTAGAGCATTAATTCGGTGCAGCTTTATTGGTGTTAATTTCCCTAAAGTTAAGTGGATTGGTTATCAGACTTTTTGGCGATCAAATAGTTTACGAACAGTATATTTACCCGAATGTGAAAAGATAAGCTACTCAGCATTTAATATGGTTGAGGGCCATATTAATGGTTTTAGTTATATAAGAGAGTTATATGCGCCCAAAGCAACTTATATGGATGATTTCACATTGAATGGGAAAAACTATTCCTTTGCGATTGAATCACCAGAAGCTACTGCTAATACATTTAATGGTGCTATAATGTCTATTGATTTTGATTTGCCATCAATGGAAACATTGGGGGAGAAATCTTTATATCGAACAGCAATAAAACACCTTTATTTATCAAATGTTCAGTATTTATACAGTTTACCAAATATTGTTGCTATAGAAGATTATTCCACATTTTATTGTGACTATTATCGCCCCATAACAGTTGACCTTTGTCTGCCTGCAACCTTGAAATATTGTGTTCCAACAACAGATTACATACACGACCAGATGAGCTATGCAGTTTATGGTTCAAAGGGGACTTATACAGAGCAATGGGCAACTGAAAACAAAGTGCCGTTTTATGAAATAACTCAAGAAACTGCCATTGTAGAAGATATTGAACCTGTATGGGATAAGTATTCATATAAGCCACTTGAATTTGATGCAAGAGGTTTTAATAGAACATATCAATGGTATGGGTCAACGGATAATATTCAGGGAGATGCTGATGATAAGTTGATAACCAATGCAACTGATAAAACATTTAATCCTGAAGATTATAAAGCGTATCAGTACTATTACTGCGTTATGACAAGTACTGATAAAAACACAGAGGGCGAAATTGTAAATCGGGTTGAAATTAAAAGCTCTATGTGTCAGAACAGGCTTTATCATATGTTTGGAATTGATGATACATACATTGATTTTGAAAACAAGCTTATTTTTACAACTATAACCGAACAGAGAGATATTACCGGTATATTGAACTTCACAGAAAATGCCACTTACAGAGGCAGACCATCATATGTCTACAGAGATTTATATTTGTATGGTACAGATTCTGCTCTCTGGATTTATACGGATGGTCCTGTAACAGATATTTATACCCTTATTGTTCAAGGTGATGTTAATGGTGACAGTGCGGTCGATGTTTTAGATTTATCTGAAATGGAAAAAGCTTTAAATGGACATAGACAATTAGAAGGTTATTATGGTTTAGCCGCAGATATCAATAGAAACGATGAACTGACTATGGAAGATTATACCCAAGTGGTTAACCTGGCTTTGTCAAGTTGATTGCTTTTTATTCGTTGTTTAAAATTCGGTCAGGTACAAATCCTTTGATTTACACCTGACCGATGAGTTTTTTGTGTTTGTTCTGTGGCACAGGTAAGCCGGTGCCTTACGGGTAAGATGGGTTAAGTGCGTTTATTGCTTAGTGTCATAACTGTAAGGTGCAGGCTTGCCTGTACCAAGCGATATAGTAAGATAGAGCAATGTAGGGTAGGGTCTTGACCCGACCGTTGTATGATTTTTGGATTTTCAACTAAACGGAACGGTCAAGACCGTTCCCTACATTCCGGCGACCAAAAACTTTTATAATTGCTGATTTTACAACTTGCCACTTTCCATTTTCAACTTTCCACTTACTATAATGACCTGAACTCATACCCTTGTTCTCTTGCATAGTCAATTATATCACCAAGTGCGTCTGCGTTATCTTGAGATACTGCGTGTAAAAGTAAAATGCAACCGGGGTGAAGTCTTGCGGTTACTGTGTCAAAGGCATATTGCTTGCCTTTGGGGTTATTTATATCCCAATCTGCGTAGGCACTTGACCAGAAAACAGAAGTGTATCCGATGCTTTGTACTAATTCTAAAGCGTTTTCTGAACAAGCACCCTCGGGAAAACGGAAATAGGTTGAAGAATAACCGAAATGTTCTCTCAGATAATTATCAAGTGTTTCAATTTCCTTTGCCATTTGGGTGCGATTAATTTTTGAAAAGTTTGGGTGAGTGTCCGAATGGTTTCCGACAATATGCCCCTCGTTAATCATTCTCGCAATTATTTCAGGGTTATCCTTAACATTTGGAAGAGTTACAAAAAATGCGGCAGTTACCTTCTTTTCTTTTAGTGTATCAAGTATTTTTTCGGTGCATCCGTTTTCATAGCCACAGTCAAATGTCAGATAAATTACTTTTTCACCACTTGTATCAAGGCAGGTTGCCCCATATTTCTCATAAAGCTTCTGATTGTTTACAGAAATTTCGTGGGGGACACCATCCTTCGAAACACCATAGCTATGGTTGTGTGTTTCTGTTGATAAGCCCTTTAAATTATCGGGGTCAACAACGGGTAAATTGACTGTTGGTAAAGGCTCTAAGCCTGTATAGGTTTTGTCTGTGCCTGTGCTTTTGCCGTATATTGCCTTTGCAGTATTTTTAATTTTCTCCATAGGCTCAGGGTTGGGGGCACTTTCAGACTGGCTTTCGCTTTCTTCTGTGGTAGCTTGCTTTTCTGTTGCCTCGCTTGTTTTAGCCTCGCTTGAAAATGATGTGGTTCCATCCAAATTGTTTTTACCGCAACCGCACAGAAGAGGGGACATTAATGAAATAATAAGTAAAATTGCAATGAAGCTCTTCATTTTGTTATCCTTTCTTTTTACAACGAGGGGAAATATCCCCTCGCTTTTTATTTGAACATATACTGCACGTTGTCTAAAATACCGTCCATTGTTTTAACACTTTTTTTAGCAAGCTTTTTCATTTTTCGTTTCGTGCTGTTTTTTGAATTTACAACACCTGCGGTTACTGCTGCTGCAACGCCCATTGCCATTAAAGCGCCACCGATTTTCATTGTTTTATCAGAGCCCATTAACATCATTTTTGAACACCTCCGTTTTGTTTTTAATAGGTTTCCCGTATATTAAAGAAAGTAATCATTTTCACTTGATAAAAATTAATGGAAGTGTTAATATTTAAAATAGATTATTTTGGCAAGGAAAGAAGTGTAAAAATGGAAAATCAGAAAAAGCTTATTGCCATAAACGATATTTCCGGCTTCGGTAAGTGCTCTCTTACAGTTGCATTACCTATTATTTCTTCAGCAGGTGTTGAAACAATTTGTATGCCCACTGCGGTTTTATCAACTCACACAGGCGGTTTCACAGGCTACACCTATCGCGACCTTACCTGCGATATGCCCGATGTAGCAGCTCATTGGAAATCTATTGATTTAAAGCCCGATGCAATTTATTCGGGCTTCCTTGGCTCCTTTGACCAGATTAATATTGTGAAAAAATTTGCAGAGGATTTTAAAAGGGATGATAACCTTTTTATTGCCGACCCTTGTATGGCAGATCACGGTAGAATGTATGCTGTTTTTGATAAAAAATTTGCAAAAGCAATGGCAGAGCTTTGCAGTAAGGCTGATATTATTCTTCCTAATATTACAGAGGCTTGCTTTATGACTGAAACCGAATTTGTTTCAGGTATTCACACAGAGGAATATATCGAAGCTCTTCTCAATAAGCTTCTTGATTTGGGCGCAAAAAATGTTATTCTTACAGGTGTTACATTTGAAGAAGATAAATTAGGCGCCGCATTTATGGGTCAGAACAGAGCTCCTCAATATTATTTTGAAGAACGCCTTCCCGGAATGTATCACGGTACAGGTGATGTTTTTGCAAGCTCCTTCTGCGGTGCAATTCTCAACGGCTTTTCCTATTATGATGCAATGGGAATTGCCGTAAGATATGTTTGCGATTGCATCAAGAGAACTCAATCAATGGAAACTCCAATTAATTATGGTGTGGATTTTGAAAGAGGTATTCCATTCTATATTAAGGAATTAGGTAAAATATGAGCGAATTGAACATTGTTTTGGTAGAGCCTGAAATCCCTCAGAATACGGGCAATATTGCAAGAACCTGTGCCGCAACAGGCGCAAGGCTTCACATTATCAAGCCTATGGGCTTTACAATTGATGATAAAAAGTTAAAAAGAGCAGGACTTGATTATTGGTATCTGCTTGATTTAACCTATTATGAAAATATTGATGATTTTTTTGAGAAAAATCCTGACGGGAAATATTTTTTCTTTACAACAAAAGCAAGAATGACTCATTCCGATGCTGTTTATACCGATAAATCCTTTCTCTTTTTCGGTAAGGAAACCAAGGGTCTTCCTGAAGAGCTTCTTTTAAAGCATCCCGATGAATGTGTGAGAATACCTATGATAGACGATGCCAGAAGCCTTAATCTTTCCAATTCTGTTGCGATAGGTGTTTATGAGGCTTTAAGGCAGTTAGGCTACCCTGAGCTTCAGAACAAAGGGCAATTGCATAATTACACTTGGGAAGAAAATATATAAAATACATAACATCTCCGTTTTATACATATATTGTATAACGGAGGTGTTTTATTATGACAGAAGAAAAAAGAACAGGAATTTTACCCCATAATTGTATTCTCGAGGACAGAAGAAAGCTTTCTGTTTCAGGGGTCAAGGATGTGGGGAGCTTTGATGAGGAAACCATTATTGCTCAGACAGAATATGGTGAGCTTACCGTTAAGGGCACAAAATTACATATCACGAAGCTTTCACTTGAAATAGGGGAGCTGTGCATTGAGGGAAGCATAAGTGCACTTTCTTATGCAGATATAATTGATAAATCAGGTAGCTTTCTTTCGAGAGTGTTCAGATAATGTATAATGTTGAACAAAGCGAGCAAATGCTAATTTTCCTCGCTTCATTAGGTGTAGGCTTTATCTTAGGTATACTGTATGATTTTTTGCGTGCTTTAAGATTATCGTTTACGCGAGGAAAATGGAGCGTAATTATTTTTGATTTGCTTTATTTTTTTATGGTGGCTTTTCTCAGCTATATTTTTATGCTTGCTTCAAACAAGGGCGAGGTGCGTTCCTATATAATAATAGGTGAGCTTTTAGGTGCGATTTTCTATTATTTCTCATTAGGCTTCGCTTTGATGAAGCTAACTGATAAATTAGCTCTGCTTTTAAAAAGGCTATATAAATTTATTTTTAATATTATTTCCTTTCCGTTTAGGTTGTTAAAAAGAGTTTTACAAAAGCTTTTTGGTAAATTGATCATTTTTTTGAAAAAAAGTAGTAAAAAGTCTCAAAAAATACAAAAAAAGGTCTTGCCAAAATGGCGTGTGTATGTGTATAATTTATTTGGTATATTATGTGCAGGTTCACAAAAATCACGGAAAGGCGGGAAGGCTAATGGCGAAGGAGAAAAAGAAGAATCAGCTTAAACCACATAGCGTTTTGGTTATTGTTTTATGCTTTGTTCTTTTACTTTATATGGGAATAAGATTTATAAAAGCCCAGAGCGAAATAAATGCCAAGGAAGCTCAGCTTACAGAGCTTGAAAGCATCTATGAAAGTCAGCTTGCCGAAAACGAGGAGCTTAAAGCCGCCATTAAGGACGGCGATAAAAAAGAGCTTGCAGAAGAATATGCAAGGAAAAAAGGGTATGTTATGCCGGATGAAAGAGTTTATGTGGACATAACACCGGGTTCCGAAGAATAACAAAACAAATCAAAAACAGGGGTAAACTATGGCAGTGGAAATCGGCGCGATTCTTGAAGGAAAAGTTACAGGCATTACAAATTTCGGAGCTTTTGTTGAGCTTCCCGACAAAACAACAGGTATGGTACATATTTCAGAGGTTTCATCATCTTTTATTAAAGATATTCATGAAAAGGTTTCTGAAGGAGATGTTGTTAAGGTTAAGGTTATTGACATTAATGAAAAGGGGAAGGTGGCTCTTTCAATCAAGAAAGCTCAGCCTGAACAGGTAGAGGAATCCAGACCGAAGCGTCCCGCAGGAGACAGACCTAAGAGAAATCAGCCTCCCGTCTGGACAGGTACACAGAAAAGTGAGCCCCAAACAATGTCTTTTGAAGATATGATGGCAAAATTCAAAAGCGTAAGCGATGAAAAAATGAGCGACCTTAAAAAGAATAATGTTGCAAAGCGCGGTGCTTCTGTGCCTCGCCGTGGCGGTAATTCAAGAGGTTAAGTTACATATTATAAACCGTGTCGAGCAGTCGGCACGGTTTAAAAATTTGGATGTGAAGAAATGAGAGAAATCAGCGCGGTATTAATTGAAGATGCAGTTGAAAGGCTTTTCCTTGAAGCTAACGGAAAGCTTTCCGATTCCTTGGAAGAAAAAATCCGCAATTGCGAAAAAGAAGAAACAAATCCTGTTGCAAAGGATATTTTCTGCGACCTTTGCAAAAATCTTGATGCGGCAAAGGAGCTTAATATTCCTATCTGTCAGGATACGGGTATGGCAGTTTTATTTTGCGAATTAGGTCAGGATGTTCATATTGTTGATGGGGATTTCAACACTGCAGTCAACAATGGCGTAAGAAAAGCATATCTTGACGGAAAAATGCGATGCTCCATTGTTAAAGACCCTATAAGAAGAGGGAATACAAACGATAATACCCCTGCATTAATTCACCTTTCAATAGTCCCCGGTGATAAAATAAAGCTCACCGCCGCACCCAAGGGCTTCGGCAGTGAAAATATGAGCAAAATTAAAATGTTTACACCCTCTGCAACCATTGATGACATTGTGGGTTTTGTTGTAAATGTAGTGAAAGAGGCGGACTCAAACCCTTGTCCGCCCGTTGTTTTGGGAGTTGGTATAGGTAGCGATTTTGAGGGTGTTGCTCTTCTTTCCAAAAAGGCTCTTTGCAGAGATATTGCAATAAGAAATGAAAATAAATTCTATGAGGATTTAGAAAATCGAATGCTCACAGAAATCAA
>JAZMZY010000062.1:0-6358 GCA_045586265.1 Acutalibacteraceae bacterium | reverse complement strand
GCATGATTTGCCCATTGCTCAAAAACGAACAAATTATCAAAGGCAAGCTCGTAAACACCTGATGCCGCATATGCTACGGGAGTCAAAAAGCTTACTGCAAGCAATACCACGCAAACACATAAAACCGAAAAGTGCTTCAATGTTTTTTTCATACAATAAACAACCTCCGTTATTTAAACGCTATACACAGTAATTATATCATAATATTAGCTTTTTTCTCAATGTGTTTTTCTAACAAAAAAGTTATCTTCTATTTGTTAAAAAGCACACCACACACCCCCAAACAGTGACTCATCCGTAAAAAATTGTAACCGACAGTTATATTTAATACTATCGGTTACAAAAATTTTCTAATATTTTTTTATTCGTTCAATATTTGTATAGGTATCTTTTTGACTGCAACCTGCTCTACCACCACCGGCACAAGCACAGGCACAGGCACAGGCGCAACCGCCACCACGGAAGCCGCCACTACCACCTCTTGTTGAAGTAGAGGTATGGGCTCTGTTATATGCTCTTATATATCTTGGATTCTGATACCCGTAAGTATGTATGGGGTATCCATAACCAACAAGAAATCCTCTTCCTCTACGATAGGAAACGTGGCTGTCTAAAAGATAAATCTCAACAACAAGCAGACCTGCAATTACAACACAAAAAACAACGATTTTTATAATTCTGTCCTCTGCAAGCTGATTGAAAGCTCCATTGGTGCTGAAAGGCTCATATTCCACAACATCAACATCTCCGAAAGCGCCTAAATCATAGGAAACCTGCATTATTTCATATTCGCCACAGTCAAAGGCGCCGGACCATGTATAATAACCGTTTTCCACTTTTGCTCCGTCTACCCCAAATGTAGAATCTGTCTTTTTCCATCGGAACTCATAATTTTCCACAGGTGTGCTATTGAACCAACAAGGAACAAGCTCATAAAAATAGCTGTCATTATCTTTGCAGAGCATAGACGCCTGATTTACTTTAAAAGAAAATTTAATATTTTCTCCGCCCTTATAGCCTCTATGAAAATCAAGTCTTACTCCAGTATAGCCGTCCTCATATATTTCGGTATATTCTTTAATGTTTCCCGAAATTGAATCTTCATAAACAGCAAACATAGAATTAGGCATACCAATTTCAACCCAGCTAAGCTCTTCTGTTGTGTCAATAGCTTTCCATAAGAAAGAATATTCAATATCAAGAGAGCCGTCTTCTAAGGGTTCAACACTAACGCTGTATTTTTCAATAATATCCTGTGGTTCTGCTTTTGCTGTTATGGCAAAATATGCCAAAAACATCTGAACAACTATGCAAACTGCAATTATTGCTGTGTTCCTTACGGGAAATTTCCTGCGATTTTCTATAGTTTTTGCAGAATAATCATTGGTATCTTTTTTTAGCTTCACTTTTTATTCACCCCGCTTTGCTCTGAAAGGACAACTCAAAGCTTCCTCATCTGTCATTTTTCTTAACTCTATGCATTTTTTGTTTTTCCATATATCAGAAAACTTATCTGTTAGAATATTTCCTAAATCCGCATCGGAATTCAGCCAACTCTGACATGGTACAACAGCGCCATCGGGAGCAATTGCCATATTACTCAGCGCTGCACCGCACATAGGAACATTGATTCCGATTGCTTCCAGCTTTTCTTTTGAAATAAGTCCCGGAGAAGTAAAATCCATTTCCATTTCATTAAGGGTGCAGGACATTTTCGCCTGTTTTACGATTTCAAATAAATCATCTTCAGAAAGGTCATATTCTTCGTGGTTAATTTCTGCCATTCCCGTGCATATAAGGCCACTTACAGTAACAAAATTTACTCCGAGAGATTTTATAAATTCCAAAGTTTTTAAATAGTCTGCGTTTTTTTTGCAAAGAGGTGTGTTTACACTTACGTCAAGACCTTCATTAACTGCATTTCTTATGCCATTTACCGTATCTTCAAAATGCCGGCAACCCACAAGAGAGTTGTGAATATTTTCATCGTGAGAATAAAGAGTAACCTGAACGCTGTCAAGCCCTGCAGTCTTTAGTTCACTTACTAACCCGGGAGTTAAATTTATACCATTGGTATTAAGGCGGGTAACCATTTTTTCCGCATGTGCAACAAGAGAAGCGATATCACCTCTAATTGTTGGCTCTCCACCCGTAAAAGTCACCATGGGAACATTAGCTCTGTAAAGCTTATCAATTATTTTCTTCCATTCCTCTGTTCCCAGTTCCTTCGTTTGGCTTTTGCATTGCCCTGCCGCATAGCAGAATGTGCATTTCTGGTTACATTGCCATTTGCCGTTTTCATCCGTCATAGCGCTGACAAGCAAATCCATTCTGTGAGGTGCGGTCATATTCTTACTGTATTGACGAAGCGAAAGCTTTTCAATCTCAACCTCAGGGTCATCGCCTCTTGCAACAGCAAAAAGAACTCTTAAAATAAACTCAAGATCCCCTTCAATATCATCCTTGCTCATTGAAGGATATACAGAAAGCGTCTTTTTAACCGTGTTCTTAAAAATACGGTCTTCATCTCTTTCGGTTATAGGCCTTCCGTTAAAAACATTTACCTCTTTCATAAAATTTGAAAGCAATAATGCCCAGGAATAACCCAGAGGTAAAAGATAATAACCGTTTAAAATAACTATGTAAGCTCTGTCCCCGAAAAGCCTGAATTTTGGCGGTACAAGATGAATTCTCACAACACCCGGACCTTCGGGATTAAACGTGCAATGACTTATGCCGTTTTTATATTCCTTATACTGTGCAAATAAATTCTTTATGCTCATATAATCACCATCTTTTCAATTTTTATAAATCCCAAGGATAGCTTAACCGTGCCAAGCATAATACTTTCCTTGAGAATCTAGTGAGACTAAATTGTCTTTATTGATCCAAGGATATTTCTCAGCTGTTGCTTTTTGAGCATCAATTTTAAAATCGCCTTCTTTTCCGTCCCAATTCGGATAATAGATTTTCCAGAGAACATCATCACGTACCTGAATGACATATCCAGACACTTTTTCAATATCTGTTCCTGATAGCTCTGGCAATGATTTCATCAGTTTAATATCTAGTGGCTTTACAAAACCTTTACCCCATTCAAGAGAGCGCTTTAAAGCAACATTTAAAATAGCAGGATTCAGCAATATGTCATTGTTGTTTTTAAATTCAGTGTTTCGGTCAAGGTTTTTATTCATAATTTTCTCAACCACCATTGTACCGACATGATACTTGCCCTCGTAGAGCTCTATTTTTCGACCAAACCATAATGTATATGGATATACTTCCGGAGTCAAAAAATTCACATAGCATCGGTGAGGTTGTTCATAAATCATATCATTTCCATCAAATGTCTGAAAACAAACTGAAGTAAAATATTCTTCTTGAATTTCACAACAACCCCGATATTTTTTACCAAAAGGATTTTTAGAGTGACGGCTGTTAATAACAGTAACTACTGCATCGGGATTGTTCAAGTCTATAGGAGTTATTTTTTTCCTTGTTTTTCTAAAAAAGCTAAACAAAGCCTCACCACCTTTAGTTAAAAATTAAATCTTTTCTTTTAACGTTTTACAACTTGAAATCAACATTCGTCTGATTCTGCCACAAAGATTTCTATGTTTTTTATATGTATCTTCATCAATAGCGTTGGTATTAAATAATAATTGTAGCCAACCTTCCGTTTCGCTACATTCTTTTAGTGCTATTTCGAATTTAGAAAGCATATCTGCCTTACTTTGACCATAATTTGCTTCACGAATATTTGCGTAAACACTGCTTGAACTTTTGCGGATTTGAAAAATAGTATTCGCTGGAGCTTTTGTCTTTTGGCAAAGCAATTCAATATCAGTTGCAAGTTGCTCTGAATAAACAAGCAAATAGTTCTTAGGCATTGATTTCACTTCCTTTTCAACAAAATTGTAACATATAATCTTGTTGAAATCAATGCGAAGCATTGTATATAATCAATTCCGCAAGGAATTGCATATCATCACGGCAACGCCGTGGATATCATCAACGGTGCTAACCGTTGTATATCATCATTGCGAAAGCATTTTTGATACACACCTAAAGGTGTGATGATATACAGTCCTGACGGACTGATGAGATACAAAGGCGACAAGTCGCCCTTGATGATATGCCATTGCTTTCGCAATGGATAAAAAAATAGACTTGCAAAAGCAAGTCTATTTTTTGGTGGGAGCGGGTGGATTCGAACCACCGAAGGCGGTGCCAACAGATTTACAGTCTGCCCCCTTTGGCCACTCGGGAACACTCCCATGTTCACTATTCAAAAAAATGGAGCTGGTGGACGGACTCGAACCCCCGACCTGCTGATTACAAATCAGCTGCTCTACCAACTGAGCTACACCAGCAACTTAATGCTTGACTACTATATCACAAAAGATTTTGGTTGTCAATAGGAATTTTCATTTTTTTAAAAAAGTTTTTTAAAAGAAAAAATCCGCCGAGAAATAACCCGACGGATTTCAATAAATTAATTATTCTTCAGTTTTTTCTTCTGCAGTTTCCACTGCTTCAAAGGGAACCTCCTGAGCGGGAGCAACGGGTGCCTGAGGTGCATAAGGTGCGCCTGCGGGAGCGGCTGCAAAAACATAACCTGCATCTGCAATCTTATTGAGATCGTTCTGCATTAAAGCAAAGTCAATAATAGCAAATCCGAAAAGACCAAGCACAAGATATAATACGGAATTATCTTTATGGTCTATTCCGCAAGCCTGACAGCCCTCGCTAAGCTTCTTTTCAGCAAGGAAGCAACCAACGAAGGGCAAGAATATGCAAAGAAGAATTTCTAAAAGACCGTCATCGTTTACATCCTTAACCTTAACTGCATCTCTTGCAAGCTTAACTGCCCAGATAATCATATAAATTCCGCAGGTTATAAATGATAAAATAATACATTTCGCTATATTTCTGTTTTCAAGTTGCATAAAAACAACTCCTTTCACTTAATTTGAGTTGATTATACCATAAAAATTCTTCTGATTCAACAAAATTCTACAAAAGGTGCTGGAAATTGTTCATAATTTTATGCAAAAAAGTCAACAAAGTAATAAAATGGATTTTTTACTGCCTTGAAAATATTACTTTAATATTATATTATTGATGTATCGTGTGAAAGAAGGGTGGATAGCAATGGAAAGGACTTTTAACAACCGAATATTCCGTCTTATATTATTCACATTTCTTGCATTAGTGTGTATTTTTGTGGTTTATCTGGTATATCGCTTCACCGGTATCGGTTTCAAATGTCTTTTTTTTGAAATTTCAGGATTTAAATGTGCCGGTTGCGGAAATACCCACGCTCTGCAAAGTCTTTTACAGCTTGATTTTCTTACTTCTTTTTCATATAATTACATTTACCCCGTTGAAATGCTATATATTTTATGGGTGTATTTAAATTCTGCAAAAAGCTATATAAAAAACGGAAAATTCAACTACAAGTCACCTTGCCAGGTATTCGATATTATTGTTCTTGTAATTGTTGTGCTCTGGATTCCCTTAAGAAATATTTTAGGTGTATAAAATGAAAATTAATTATCAAAAAATGCTTGATGAATTAATCGAGAAAAATAAGAAACAGAATATTAAGCCCTCGCTTTTGCTTCACGCCTGCTGTGCGCCCTGTTCAAGTGCCGTGCTTGAATATTTATACGAGCATTTTAATATAACCCTGTTTTTTTATAATCCTAACATTTCACCTGAAGGTGAATTCAACTACCGACTTGAAGAATTGAAAAGGCTTATTGTTGAAATGAAATTCAATGATATTGAAATAGTTGTTCCTGCTTACGACAATAATGAGTTTGAAGAGCTTGCAAAGGGGCTTGAGGATTTACCCGAGGGTGATAAAAGGTGCAAAAAATGCTACCGCTTACGCCTTTTGAAAACTGCTCAATATGCAAAAGAGCATTGCTTTGATTATTTTACCACCACCCTTTCCGTAAGCCCATATAAAAACGCTCAGGCACTTAACGAAATTGGTAGTGAGCTTGAAAAAGAGCTTGGCATAAGCTACCTTTATTCAGATTTTAAAAAGAAAGAGGGCTACAAACGTTCTTGCGAGCTTTCAAGAGAATATAGCCTTTACAGACAAAACTATTGCGGTTGTATTTATTCAAAACAAATTGCAGAAAAGACCGAGGAGAAAAATAATGACTAATTTAAAACCCGAAAAAGTATTTTATTATTTCAAGCAGATAAGCGATGTACCGAGAGGCTCAGGTAATTGTGAGGGTATAGCTCGTTACTGCAAAAATTTCGCAATTAATCATAATTTAAGATATATAAAAGATGATTCAGATAATGTTGTTATTTACAAAGATGGTACAGCAGGCTA
>JAZMZY010000061.1:0-22125 GCA_045586265.1 Acutalibacteraceae bacterium | reverse complement strand
TAGGCCACGAGCCGCGACCCTTTGGTAGCAGCGACGGATGTACATTTATCATTTTAAAGTCGGGCAGGATAGGCATACGGTGGTAGTAAGCAGCACAAAAAAGCGCTTGTACACCATCGTTTTTGAGAGCGTGCAAATCATCTGATGTTATCTTGTCGTAGGTGATGGGGATATCATGAGCCTTTGCAAAGGCTGTTACTTCAGTGTTGAACTCGGTGACGTTATCAACCTTGCAGGAAAAGATTTTTACTATTTCGCAACCATTGTGATACAGGCTTTCAAGCATCGGATAAAAAAGGTCAAACCCCGCATACGCAATTTTCATATCATCACCTCTACTTTAATATATCACAAAGAATCTTGTATTATCAACTATATATTTAATGCTTATTGACTTTAGCGTTACTTTGCGATAAAATAGGTCTAGACTATTATAGGAGGTTACTGCTATGAAACATATCAAAACTATCAAGACTCGTAATCTTTGTCAAAGCGCAAAGAAGGGTGGCTGTGGCGAGTGCCAGACTTCATGTCAGTCTGCTTGCAAAACAAGCTGCGGTATCGCTAACCAGGAATGCGAAAGCGTTAAAGAAAGCAAGTAATCAATTTGTAAAAAAACAGAAATGCCGCCGTTAATGGCGGCATTTTTCTTAGAGTGAGTCAAGTATAGAGGAGATTAAATTATGATTCATCAGTACAAGCAAGGTGGCTATAACATTGTTCTTGATGTGTGTTCAGGCGCTATTCATGTTGTGGATGAAGTAGCTTACGACATTATTGCTATGTTTGAGAACAACAGCAAAGAAGAAGTTTTAAAAGCTATGGGTGAAAAGTATTCTCATCGGGAAGATATTACAGCTTCTGATATTGCTGAGTGTTATGCTCAGGTACAGAGCTTAAAGGATTCGGGAAAGCTTTTCGCACCTGACACTTTTGAAGCAATGGCAGGCACACTCAAGCAGAAAACGGCAGGTGTTGTTAAAGCTCTTTGCCTTCATATTGCTCACACCTGCAACCTTAACTGTGCATATTGCTTCGCGAGTCAGGGAAAATACAACGGTGAAAGAAATGTTATGAGCCTTGAAGTAGGCAAACGTGCCCTTGATTTTCTTATTGAAAATTCAGGCACTCGTCACAATCTTGAGGTTGACTTTTTCGGTGGCGAGCCACTTATGAATTTTCAGGTTGTTAAAGATTTGGTAGCATATGCAAGAAGCGTGGAAAAAGAGCATAATAAAAATTTCCGTTTCACTCTTACAACAAACGGAGTTTTAGTGGATGATGATGTTATTGAATTCGCAAACAAGGAATGCAGTAATGTTGTTCTCAGCCTTGACGGACGAAAAGATATCCACGACCATTACCGTGTAGACTATGCAGGCAACGGCAGTTGGGACAAAATAGTTCCCAAATTCCAGAAATTTGTGGAAGCGAGAAACGGCAAAAACTACTATATGCGCGGTACATTTACTCACCGCAACCCTGATTTTCTCAAAGATATTCAGCAGATGCTGGATTTAGGCTTCAGCGAGTTAAGTATGGAGCCTGTTGTATGCGCTCCCGGTGACCCTTCCGAGCTGACAGAAGAGGATTTGGCTGTTGTAATGAAGCAGTATGAAGACCTTGCTGATTTAATGCTCCAAAGAGATAAAGAGGGCAAGCCCTTCACCTTCTACCACTATATGATTGACCTTACAGGCGGTCCTTGTATCTACAAACGCATTTCAGGCTGCGGAAGCGGAACGGAATACATGGCAGTTACCCCTTGGGGCGATTTATACCCCTGTCATCAGTTTGTAGGCGATGAAAAATTCAAGTTAGGTAACGTCTGGGACGGTGTAACAAACAAGGAAATCCAAAGTGAGTTTGCCGCCTGCAATGTTTATGCTCACCCTGAATGCAAGGATTGCTGGGCAAGACTTTATTGCTCAGGCGGTTGTGCCGCTAATGCTTACCATGCAACAGGCTCTGTTACAGGTGTATACGAAAGCGGTTGCAAGCTTTTCCGCAAACGTATGGAATGCGCTATTATGGTTGCAATCGCAAGAACTCTCGGTGAATGATTATGAACACACCTATTTGTGATTTTGTGCGTCAGTACAAAGAAAAAGCCTCAACAAGAATGCATATGCCCGGTCACAAAGGCAAAAGCTTTTTAGGCTTTGAGAACCTTGATATAACTGAATTTGACGGAGCAGATGATTTATATCACCCAACAGGTATAATTGCTGAAAGTGAAAAAAACGCTTCACAAATTTTCGGTTGCCCCACTTTTTATTCAACAGAAGGCTCATCTCAATGCATCCGTGCAATGATGCACCTTATATGCCTTTATGCAAAAAAAATCGGAAGAAAACCGATTATTGCCGCAGGCAGAAATGCCCATAAAACCTTTATAAGCGCGGCGGCGTTATTGGATTTTGATATAATGTGGTTGTACCCACAAAAAGAGGAGAACTACCTTTCCTGCAATATCACACCCGATGAATTCGAAAAATTTCTTAAAGCAACAGAGGAAAAGCCCGTTGCCTTGTACCTTACAAGTCCCGACTATTTAGGAAAAACTGCAGATGTTGAAGGACTTTCAAAGGTGTGTCATAAATACGGAATGCTTTTGATTGTAGATAATGCTCACGGTGCATATCTTAAATTTCTTGAAAATTCACAGCACCCAATAGATTTGGGCGCAGATTTGTGTTGCGATTCTGCCCACAAAACTTTGCCTGTTGTTACTGGTGGTGCGTATCTTCATCTTTCAGACAAAACTTCATTTTTTTCTTATGAAAACGTGAAAAATTCTCTGGCACTCTTCGGCTCAACAAGTCCCTCATACCTTATTTTGCAGTCTTTGGACGCTTGTAATTCACACCTTGAAAATTACAAACAGAATTTAAATAATTTTCTGCCCTTGATTTCAGAAATGAAAACAAGGCTTGAAGAAAAAGGTTTTACTTTTTACGGTGATGAACCGATGAAATTTACTTTATCTGCAAAACACTACGGTTATACAGGAAACGAGCTTGCAGAAATTCTCGAACAAAATAATATTTTTTGTGAATTTGCCGACCCGGATTATGTTGTTCTGATGCCAACACCCGAAACAACAGAGGAAGAGCTTGAAAAAATCGAAATAGCTTTATCATCAATACCCAAAAGAGAGCCCGTAAAAACAACACCGCCGAAATTCACAAAGGCTCAGAAGGTTATAACAGTAAGAGAAGCAACCCTCTCCCCCTCAGAAATATTACCCATTTCAGAATGTGAGGGCAAAATTCTTTCAGCAGTAACAGTCGGCTGTCCCCCCGCAGTACCGATTCTCGTTTGCGGTGAAAGGATAACCAAGGAAGCAATTGAGTGCTTCAGATACTATGGAATAAGTGACTTTAATGTGGTTGTTGAATAATAAAAAACAAATAAATTAAAAAATATTCAAAAAACACTTGCAAAATGTGAAATGATATGATATTATATCTTTCGCTATCTGGGTGTGGCGCAGTTGGTAGCGCGCTTGACTGGGGGTCAAGAGGCCGGAAGTTCAAGTCTTCTCACTCAGACCAAAACAAGAAATCAACTTTTGTTGGTTTCTTGTTTTTTTGTTTTCGGTAATAAGAGAAGACTTGAACTTCTCTCGCGGTCGGCGAGTTCTATCATCCCTGTGCGTAAGCATAGGGAGGGGGACCGCCCTTGAATATCTTTATTTATGAATATGTTTATTTCGTGCCTTTTGGTTATTTTTAAATAAGCTTAATCGGGGTGGTGGTGGGTTGCCCCGTTAATATTACCCTTTGTTTTTGAGAGCAATAATAAATGTATAAATCAAACAATTGATTATTCCTCTCATCGGCGATGTAAAAAGGGAACGTGGCAACCCACCACCGTTCCGTCCGTACTATATGAATACAAAAAGCATACCACCCTAAATATACCTTCCACGCTTGAAACTGTATTCGAACAATAAGTAACGCTAAGCCCTCTTGCGGTGCCCAAAATTGTTTGCTTGTTATTCACTTCGCACAATTTTGACCGCTACGCCAACTCACACTCCCTGTATCGCCCACAGGGCGCGGTCGTGTTCCTTGCCCCCTCCCTATTTGCTGAAGCAAACAGGGATGATAGGGCTTCGCAATACTTTTACATACAGAAAAGAGGCGGTTTCGGTTCCGCCTCTGTTTTATGTAATTATTCTTTATATAAAATCCAATAAGGAACGTAATCAGTAGTGTATTCATAAATTACAATTACATTATCTGATACTTTTCTAACCTCTCGTGGTTTGATTGCGGAGTTATTAGGGAATTTTATCATTCCACCGCTGAAAGTATAATTCCATTCTGAAGCTTCTTCACCATTTTTAGAAACTTCTGCAGTTGAGTTGCTTGTAAAATTAATAAGATATTCAGTATTACGCTCTGTATAATATTTACCTTTCCATTCTCCGCTCATTTCAGTATAAAAGGTTGCTAATGTTATTTTTTCGAAATACAATCTGTTGTCAATAAAAAACGCGGAAGAATCATCACCCCAATCAATATTCCCACTACTGTTGTGTGGGTCAAAATTCTCAATTGCAGCTTTAATTGTTTGTTCATCAAATGTTTTTTCACCAATGTTACTTTCATCAACCACTATAGCGTCTTGAAGATTTGCAGAACTACCATTTAGAACTAATTCGCCAAAAACAATTATGTGACTTCCGTTGCTTAAAGTAGCCAAAACCTCTGTTGGCATAAAAATATCGAAATTTTTTGTTTCTCCTCTATAATTCTTAAAGCTGTAAGTAAAGTTATTGGTGCCTATATTCATAACTGTAACTTTAACCTTAAACATTTTTCCGTCATACTGCATTTTTGCTTGTGCTTGATTAGTTTGGATAGTATTATACATCAAATCAAGGTCAAGAAAAGATGCCGAAGCAATAGAATCTGATATGCTATCTGTATCGTTTTGTGTGGTGTCGTTTTTTTCTCCACAGGCACAAAGCGACAAGCAACAAGCCAATACCAACAACAAAGAAATAACTTTTTTCATAAACATTCCTTCTTTCTGAAAAATAAAAAAGTGTGTGCAACCGAAGCTACACACACCGAAAAATGCATAACCCCTGATTGCTACCACACAAATCGAAGGCATATCACAAGGAATGCACAAATGGAGAATGCATTTTTACCGAAGTAAAAAACATTCCCTTATAATATGCCCAATATTCAATTTGTGTGGTAACTTTAGATTACCACAATATTTCTGTTTTAGCAATAGTTTATTCAGAAGAATATAGTTGTTATATATTGAGCCTTCCTTCAAAGGAAGGTGGCACGAAAAATCTTGATTTTTCGTGCCGGAAGGTTCTTGACGCGAGTGTCGAGCGTCATTCCGCCGTAGGTGGAACTGTAACAAACTAAATGCTTTTAATTTATATACTCAAAAGATTGGTGCATTACTATTGAAGCTTATGCTTCAACGACGCTCCTATGGTCGCATCGAGAACTCTCCACCGCCCGACCAACTACATTCAAACTTTATATTCACCACACGCTTGAAACCAATTTCAAACATATAAAAACAAAAAGGCGGTCCCCCTCTCTTTGAAGAGAGGTAGGACCACCATAAACTTTATTGCTCTTTTTTGCTTTTTGCGAAACTCTGGTGACTGGTGACTAATTCCGCATTCCGAATTCCGCATTTTTACTCATTCTGTGGCACAGGCAAGCCAGTGCCTTACGGTTTTTTTGAGTTTTGCGAAGCTCTAGCGACTAGTGACTGGTGACTGGCGACTAATTCCGCATTCCACATTTTCACTCATTCTACGGTACAGGCAAGCCTGTACCCTACAGGTTTAAAAGCTTCAAATCATATTAAATCTATTTCAAAATCCACAAACTCACAATCGCCCTTTATGTACTCGCCTTTCATAAAGTTACGCACAACGAAGCGGATTTTATTGTCATAAACCTCTGCGATGTAACCCATTCCGCAGGGCTTGATGCCGAAGTTATTTTCCTTTCTGTAGCCGGGAACACTCAAGGAGCAAACATTATTTTCCTTGTTGAGATATTCAAAGTTTTTTTCATAAATACCGCCGTGAAGATGACCGTTAATGAAGATAACATTTTTATATTTCTCCATAACCGCTCTTACTTCGTCAGACTGCTCACCCATATCACCTGTTTTCCAAACCTCAGGAAGACCGTGAGTGAAAGCAAATGCCTGGTGGCATATTACAAAAACGGGTTTACCGTCCTTTGTACCTCTTTGGAGCTCTTTATCAAGAAAATCCATTTGTTCCTGTGTGATGTGCGCTTTTTCAAGAACACGCTTTTCAGTACCGATAACAATAAAGGTATAGCCATTTATATCGTAGGAATAAAAGCTTTTGCCGTTGGTATTGATTTTAAGGTATTCGTTCACCTTATCCATTATGATTTTCTGATTTTTTCCATAGGTAAAACGAACATCGTGGTTACCCATTGTAACAAAATTATACGGAATAACCTTCTGATTATCAACTACTCTGAAAAATCTTTTATATTCCTTTTTCAAGCCATATTCTGCAATATCGCCTGCCATAAGAAAAGCATCAAATTTCTCTTTGGAATTACCGATATCTTCGAAAACATTGGCAAGATTCTTTTCAGCAATTTCGTTATCTATTAAATGTGTATCTGCAATTGTTGCAAAAGAAAGCCTTACATTTTCACTGTCCTTAAATGTGATAGGCTCATCCTTTGAAACCTCATAAACAACATCGTATTTCGGGTTAACTGCCTTTAACTGTGCTTCCCATTTAACAATAAAAGTTTTTAATGACATTTTTTTACTCCTCAATAATTCCTAAGAATCTGCCTAACCAATAAATGAAAATAAAGGACATTCCGTTTTCGTAGGTTATTCCGTTACCGCCGTCAACCTTAAAGGCTCTCAGACCCAAGGTTGCAAAAGGTCTTTCATCCCAGGCGAAAGGTACTTTTATATGGGGCTCCTCATACCATTCGAGAGGCTCATAATCCATTTCGATATTTCTGCGCTTGCTGTTAATCATCACCCTGTTTTTCATATCCAAGGGATAATCCTTAAGAGCCTTAACGCAACTATCAACATCGCAGGGAGCACCTGTAAAGCCCTTATAGATAAAGGCAAAATAGGGGTTACCCTCTATTTTTTCATATTCATAATGAGCCGCAAGACCCATAAGAAGATACTGACGGATTGCAGGGTCCTTTTCCACAAGCAGATATGAAAGGGTATTCATCATTGCAAGGTTATCGTCAATGTGGCAGGAATGTCCGTCTGCCTTCTTGTGATATGCCGCATTTATAAGGAAATGGTGATTTTCAATAAGCTCCTGATATTTCCTGTTATATCTTTCATTGCCTGACATATGGTAGGAAATTTTAAGGAAATTGAGCATTTCAAGAGAGTTTACTCCCTTTTCCCACATCCACGCATTATCAAGGTTGAGTGCATTCTCGTTCCAGCAAGCCCAGGAGGTTGGCTTACCATCCTTATCAATAAGATAACCGTTGTTATCTAAAATATGGTCTGTAATATTGCAGACTGCCTCGCAGATTTCCTTTTTCTCTTCCTCATCTGCACACAGCTCATAATAAAGATAGAAACCTGCATAATGACCTGTCATTTCATCGCTTGAGGTTTCACCGAGCCATTCATAGCTACCGTCAGAGGAACGGTGCCACTCATTGCCGATACTGTCAGAGTCAAGGTTTGTTCCCCAATTCTCTTCACCGGGGAAGCGTACTGCACGGGCAGTAAAGCCCTTGATTTCGGGTGCTCTTGTAAGGAAAAGCATACCCTCCTTAACTCTTCTTGCAGCCTTTAACACCTCTTCATCCTTTGTTACTGCATACCACATTGCAAGACCTGCAAGGTAATGCTGAGTCCAGAGGCCATCGTTATCGGTAGGATGTGAGCAATCCTTACCGTCAAGAGATTTAACCCAAGTAACAAAGCCCGGTGCTCTCGGGAAATTCTTTTCTGTAAGCTCGAAAAGGTATTTTGATTTTTCCTCCAATGTCATAAGCTTTTCGCTTGTTTTGACAATTCCGCCCTCAGAAGCGGTATAAAGTGCGCCATCACGGAAGGCAACTGCAGTTACGTTGGTATCAAAGGCATAGCGGGTTGCAGGTAAATATTTTGCAAGACCATTTTTGATATGCACTGCGCCTGAATCCGTGCCAAGAAGAAAGCTACCGTCATCACAAACGCAGATGGAATAAACGCTTTCCTCGGGAAGAGCAGAAATTTCCTTTTTGCCTACCCAATTGCTTTTATAGTCATATATGAAAAGACCTTCATCCGCACCAACAAGAAGATAGCCTGTTTTATCAAATGCAATTACATTTATATGAATTTCAGGCATTGTGGAATATGCAGGGAAAATGCAACGCCAGGTTCTGCGCTTGCCCTCCATTCTCTGAAGAATAGTTTTGCTTGCAACACAAAGCTTGTCACCCTGAACCGCAAGAGAAATTTCATCCTGGTCCATTTCCTGAAGAGTGAAGAAGCCATCGTCCTTCTCAACATGAAGGGAATGCTCAGTAAGAACATAAAGCTCATCATCACCGCACAAATCAACAATCGGAAACTCGAATTCGGCAAATTTATTTGCACCATTATCGGTTATTTCATAAAGAACCTTATCAAGAGAAGCAAAAACTCTACCTTTTTTATCGCAATAAACTTTGGAAAAAATATCATCGGAGAAAAGCTTGTTCCATTCTCCATCCTTCAAACGGCAAAGTCCGTTTTCCGAGCAGGCATAAATATCTCCGTTCTGCGCAATTGCAATTGAAGATATTTTCCCCGTGAGCTCAAAATGCTCTGTTATTCTTTGGGTGTATTCACCGATTCTGAGTTTTTCCAATTGTAAACCCACCTTTGTTTTTTAATTAATATTTTAATTTTTCGTTAGCTGCCTTCATAACCTCGGGAGTAATTTTGATAACCTCGCGGTCATAGGTAAGAAGACCGTTGCATTCATCCTCAACGTCACTTACCTCTGTATAAATAATTGCGGAAAGACCCTTGTTTACCATACAGTTATAAATTCTGTTTTCGTAAAGGTTTTTGATTGCATTATCAAAGCTTTCCTGCTTGTAATATTTTCTGTAGCCAAAGAATTTATCCTTGTTAAAGCAGTGGTCCTTAAGCTGCATTGAATATCCGCCAAACTCTGTAAGAGCAATGGGACGGTCATCGTTTTTATCGTATTTGGGGAAGAGGAAGGGTGTGAAATAGATATGGAAGCTGTTCACATCACCTGCGCCGTGGTCAACCCAACCGCTTGCGTGGTCAACAAGACGAGTGGAGTCCTTTTGCTTATAGAATTCGCAAGCCTTCACACTGTCAAACTGACCCCAGCCCTCATTCATAGGAGTCCAGAGAGCAAGAGAGGTAACGTTATAAAGAAGCTCAATCATTTTTTCGGAATCCTCGTAGAATTCCTTTCTGCCCTGTTCATCCTGACGGGCAAAATATCTGTAATGCTTAGGTCCGTCAGAAACCTTGCCTACGTGCTTGTTATTGAAAACCATTGCCAGAGCAGGTGCAGAGCCGATAGCAACAAAGTTATAAAGACCGCCGCCGTTAATCATATCCTGCCATACAATCATACCAAGTCTGTCACAATGGTAGTACCAACGGAGAGGCTCAATTTTGATATGCTTTCTCAAGGTATTGAAGCCTAAATCCTTCATTGTCTGAATATCATAAATAAGTGCTTCATCAGAGGGAGCGGTGTACATACCGTCACTCCAATAGCCCTGGTCAAGAAGACCGTTGTAGAAATAGGGCTTATTGTTAAGCATAAGTCTTGAAACGCCCTCGCTATCCTTACCCACGCTGTATTTTCTCATACCGAAGTAGCTGTCAACCCTGTCGTTACCTGCGGCAATTTTAAGGTCATAAAGATATGGATTTTCAGGACTCCAGAGCTCATAATCAGAAAGCCTGATAGTACCCTTTCCGTCTGTAAGCTTAACTGCGCCCTTAACCTCACCCTTATCCATAACAACTGCTGCCATTTCATCCTCGGGCTTGCCGTTATAGTTGATTTCAATTCTAATTTCATCATTATCAATATCGGGTGTGAGCCTGATATTTTCAATATAGCCCTCGCAGACCTCTTCAAGCCACACTGTCTGCCAGATGCCTGACTGAGGTGTGTACCAGATACCCCCACGCTTGAAGGTCTGCTTACCTCTTGCCTGATGCCCCTCTGTTGTGGGGTCTGTTACAGTAAGCCTCAAATCATTTTCGCCATCAAGAATGAGCGCGGTAACATCAAAGGTAAAGGGAAGATAGCCCCCCTTATGAGTACCAACAACGCTGTTATTGAGAGTTACTGTGCATTCATAATCAACTGCACCGAAATGAAGAAGAACTCTGTGATTGGTTCTTTTGAATTCAAAGGTTCTCTGATAATAGAGAACATCGGTGGGCTGAACCATTTTTTCTACACCGCTTAAAATACATTCGGGGCTGAAGGGTACTGTGATTTTTCCCTGATAGCCGTTGAATTTTTTAAACTTGTCAAGAATTGCATAGTTCCATTCGCCGTTAAGGTTAATGAAGCTGTCGCGTTTCATCTGGGGTCTGGGATAATCGTTAAGGGGCAAATTCTTATCAAGAGCCTTGCCCCATCTTGTAAATAATCTTTCCATAATATACTCCAAATTTTCAATTTTTTTGTTGCATAGATATGCTTATAATATCATAACATTGTACATTTTTCAATAATATAGTTTTTTATTTTTTACCAAAGTATTACAAATTATCGTTGACGAAACATAGTTTAGGTGATATAATCATATAAAAATATAATGAAAAGGTAGGGTCTTTATGGAATACATATCAGGCTTATTTCAGGAAATTGCAGCACTCTTTTTATCAATCTTAACCTTATTCGGAGGTATTACATCCCCCGCAGCAGGCGATGTTCTCAGAAACATCTCTGACGATGTTAACATTGATTTCGTTGTTACAGGCGATACTCAGGTTTGTGACTATATGCCTGAGCGTGAAGCAAATCTTATCTCTTTTGCAGAGGATATGATGAACTCTGAAATTGAACTTGATGCATTTATCATCGCAGGCGATATTGCCGAAAATGGTATGCAGGAGGAATTTGACAGAGTTGCCGGCCACATTGCAGGCTTCAACACACAGAACTTCATTATGTGCACAGGTAACCACGATATCCGTCTTCGTGAATATGAGCAGTCAAAGGAGCGTTTCCTCGGCTTTATGAACAGCCTTAACTCTGATGCAAATGCTCAGGATGATGTTTATTACAAATATATGGTTGGCGATTACACCTTCCTCGTAATGGGCTCTGAGGAAAGCAGATTTGAAGACGCTTATATCAGCAGTGCTCAGTTACAGTGGCTTAATGTTGAGCTTAAAAATGCTACAAAAACAGGCAAGCCTGTATTCGTTATCTGCCACTATCCTCTTGCAGAGGGTCACGGTCTTCCTAACACATGGGGCTCTGCAAACAGTGGCGCAGGCGATGAATCTCTTCCCATATACCAGCGTAAAGACAGCTATGATATGACAGGCTGTATCGGTGACCAGACAAACGATGTTTACGATATCCTTGTAAAATATGAAAACGTTTTCTTTATCACAGGTCACCTTCACACAGGCTTTGGTAAATACACCTACGAAACACTCAACACTAAAAAGAATGTTCAGGCTGTTAACGTTCCCTCAGTTGGTATCGACAATAAGGACGGCGTTTACAACAACCCCGGTACAGGTCTTTTTGTTGAGGTTACTGATGATGAGGTTATCTTCTATGCAAGAGACTTCAGAAACGGTAAATTCCTTACAACAGATGATTGGTCAAAGGCTGTAATGTCATTTGAGCTTAAGTAATCAAATTAACAAAAAAACACCTCTCGCATAAAATAATGTGAGAGGTGTTTTTATGTCTTCTATTTTTATGTTATCTGATATTATTGCTCTGGCTCTGGCGGTAGCGGGCGCGGTTTTAATTCTGTTTTCAATAATATTCAAGCTGATGGTGTATAAGGAAAAGGGCGTTGTTCTCTCTATTCCCCTGAAATCTGACGATGATGAAATTTATAGCAGAATAACAAATCTTCGGGAAATCTGCGCCTTTTTAGGAATACAAAAGCAATGCACCATAGCTGTTATAAGCTACGGTGCATCTGAAAGCTTCATTAAAAAGCTTGAAAATTATTTTTCACAATATGATTTTGTTAAGATAATAGAAACGGAAAACCTGATTAAAGAGTTGCATACATAACCGCTTTGATGGTGTGCATTCTGTTTTCTGCTTCCTGGAAAACAACGGATTGCTCGCTTTCAAAAACCTCGTTTGTTACCTCCATAGCGGAACGATTGAATTTTTCGCACATTCTCTTGCCGATTTCGGTTTTCTTATCGTGATATGCAGGAAGGCAATGCATAAAAATTGCGTTGTCGCCTGCATTTTTCATTAGCTGTGTATTAACCTGATAGGGTGAAAGCTCGCTGATTCTTTCTGCCCAAACAAGCTCGGGCTCACCCATTGAAACCCAGACATCAGTGTAGATAACATCTGCATTTTTTGTTGCTTTCTTGGGGTCAACCTCAAATTTAAGAGTTGCACCGCTCTGCTTTGCAAGCTTCTTGCATATATCAACAAGCTCACTGTCGGGAAAATATTTTTTAGGAGCACAAGCAGTAAAATTAAGACCCATAATAGCGCAACCAACCATAAGGGAGTTACCCATATTATATCTTGCATCACCCATATAAACAAAGTTTATACCCTTAAGTCTGCCGAATTTTTCTTTGATTGTAAGAAAATCTGCGAGAATCTGTGTGGGATGAAATTCATTTGTAAGTCCGTTCCAGACAGGAACCTTAGAATATTTTGCAAGCTCCTCAACAATTTCCTGCCCGTAACCGCGATATTCGATTCCGTCATAAATTGAACTGAGAACTCTTGCAGTATCTGCGATACTCTCTTTTCTTCCTATCTGAGATGCATTAGGGTCAAGGTAAGTTACACCCATACCCAAATCCCTTGCCGCAACCTCAAAGCTGCAACGGGTTCTTGTGCTTGTTTTTTCAAATATAAGAGCAATGTTTTTGCCCTTGAGTGTATCGTGGGGAATCCCGTTTTTCTTTTTCTTTTTAAGGTCTGCCGCAAGATTTATAAGATATTCAATTTCCTCACTTGTGTAATCAAGAAGCTTTAAAAAATCTCTGCCTTTTAAATTCATTTTTATACCTCACAAGCCTTTTTTATAATATCTATTGCCTTTTTCAAATCATCAAAAGAAATATTCAAGGGTGGTAAAAGTCTTAATTTATTTTTAGCTTTTATGGGTAAAACACCATTCTGCTGACAATATGAAAGCACTTCGTTTACATCCTTGACTGTTTCAATTCCAAGCATAAGACCAAGACCGGTTATGCTCTTAACACCCTCACAAGCGGAAAGCTCTTCAATAATATACTGACTTTTCTTTTCAACATCTGAAAGGAAATTTTCGTCAAGCCTTTTTATAATACTTATTGCTCCTGCACAAGAAACAGGGTTGCCACCAAAGGTTGAGCCGTGAGAACCGGGTGTGTAAACATTTTCGGTTTTCCCGAAGAGCATTGTTGCACCAAGAGGAAGACCACCGCCGATACCCTTTGCAGTTGAAACAATATCGGGATTTATTCCGTATTTCATATAGCCGTAAAGAGCACCGGTTCTTCCGTTACCGGTCTGAACCTCGTCAACAACAAGAAGAACATCGTTTTCTTCTGCTAATACTGAAAGTCCTGAAACAAATTCCTTGGAAAGAGGAACAACTCCGCCCTCACCCTGCACGGTTTCAAACATAATGGCAGCAATTTTTTCTTCTTTTATATATTTTTCAATTGTTTCCAAATCACCTGCATCTGCATATAGAAAGCCATCAGTCAGGGGAAGAAAATCCTTATGGAATGTATCTTGCCCTGTTGCTGCAAGAGTTGTTATTGTTCTGCCGTGAAAGCTGTTGTTAAGGGTTATGATTTTATAATAATCTGCACCCTTTTTCTCTGCGGCATATTTTCTTGCGGCTTTTATGGCACATTCATTGGCTTCTGCCCCTGAATTCGAAAAGAAAACCTTTTTTGCGCCTGTTCTGGTGCAAAGGAGCTCTGCAAGCTCTGCACAGGGAGCAGTGTAATATAAGTTTGAGGTATGCTGAAGAGTTGTGAGCTGTTCGGTTACAGCCTTAACCCATTCCTCATCACCTACGCCAAAGGCACTTACACCTATACCTGTGCCCATATCAATATATTCCTTGCCCTCGCTATCATAAAGGTAGCTACCCTTACCCGAAACCAACTCAATGGGGAAACGGGCATAGGTATTGGCAACATATTGCTTATCAAGTTCTTTAATACTCATCAATCCAACCCCTTAACGAGTGTACCTGCACCCTCATCGGTGAGCAATTCAAGAAGAAGTGCGTGAGGAACGCGACCATCAAGAATTGTTACTCTTCTTACACCCTTTTCAATGGCTTCAATACAGCATTCTACCTTGGGAATCATACCGCCTGAAATAATGCCGTCTGCAAATAATTGACGTGCTTCATCGGTAGTAACTCTTTTAATAATTGAATCAGGGTCATTAACATCTCTTAAAATGCCGGGAATATCGGTCATTGTAATAAGTCTTTCCGCCTTCATAGCCCCTGCTATAAAGGAGGCTGCAGTATCTGCATTGATGTTATAAACATTACCCTCTTTATCGCAACCCACAGTTGAAACAACAGGAATATATTCCTTTTCAATAAGGTCGAGAATGGGTTGAACATTTACATTAGTAATTTCACCAACGAAACCAAGTCTTTCGTCCTTAACCTTTGCTTCAATAAGGTGACCGTCAATACCTGAAATACCAACTGCATTACCACCAAATTCGCCTAAAAGGTTAACAAGCTGTTTATTGATTTTGCCTGCAAGAACCATCTGCACAATTTCTGCAGTTTCCTTATCTGTAACACGCAGGCCGTCAACAAACTCACTCTGCTTGCCCACTTTTTTGAGCATATCGGAAATTTCGGGACCACCGCCGTGAACAAGCACGGGCTTAACACCGATAAGCCAGAGAAGAACAAGGTCCTCCATAACCTGAAGCTTAAGCTCCTCGCTTACCATTGCATTTCCGCCGTATTTAACAACAATAATTTTGTTGTGATATTTCTGAATATAGGGAAGAGCCTGTGTGATAACCTCTGCTCTCTGAAGATTTGTAATATTCAAGTTTTCCATTTTATCACGTCCTGTAATCCCCGTTGATTTTTACATATTCATAGGTAAGGTCACAGCCCCAGGCAGTTGAGGAATAATCGCCTGAATTAAGACCCACATTTATAATAATTTCCTTTTCAAGAAGAATTTCTTTTGCTTTTTCCTCAGAAAATTCAATTCCTGCACCATTTTCACAAACAGGAATAATACCCTTTGCAGATTCAAATGAAACATCAACCTTTGTTACATCAACCTCTGCACCGCTGTAACCGATTGCACAAAGCACTCTGCCCCAGTTGGCATCTGCACCAAACATAGCTGCCTTTGTAAGCGATGAGCAAATAACACTCTTTGCAACTGTTTTGGAGGTTTCCTCATCACTTGCACCTGTTACACGGCATTCAAGGAGCTTTGTTGCACCCTCACCGTCACCTGCAATCATTCTGCAAAGGTGAACAGTCACTGTGTTAAGTGCTTTCATAAATGCATCAAAATCCTCGCCCTCTGCGATGATTTCCTTATTTCCTGCCATACCGTTTGCAAGCACGCAAACCATATCATTTGTTGAAGTATCACCATCAACGCTTACCATATTAAATGTGTTCTGAATGTCGGAAGAAAGTGCTTTCTGAAGCATTTCGGGCGCGATTGCAGCATCACTTGTAATAAACACAAGCATTGTTGCCATATTGGGATGAATCATACCGCTACCCTTTGCAATACCACCGATTTTGCATTCTACTCCGCCAATTTCAAAGGAAACTGCAACCTCTTTTTTAACAGTATCGGTTGTCATAATACCCTCTGCGGCATATTCGCTATTGTTGTCGCCAAGAGCATCCTTGAGTTCAGGAAGAGCATTTTTGATAGGTGTGATATCAAGAGGTTGACCAATAACACCTGTGGAAGCAACAACTATATCTTCTTTATCAATGCCAAGCTCTTCTGCAGTAAGTCTTGCCATTTCCTGTGCTACCTGAATACCATCTGCATTACAGGTATTTGCATTACCGCTATTGCAGATAACTGCTTGTGCCTTGCCGTCCATAAGGTGCATTTTTGTTACTGCCAAAGGTGCGCCTTTAACAAGATTGGTTGTATATACTGCCGCTGCACTTGCTTTCTTTTCACTAAAAATAAGTGCAAGGTCGCGCTTAGTTTTATTTTTTCTGATACCGCAGTGAACACCACTTGCAGTAAAGCCTTTTGCGGCACAAACACCGCCATTAATGAATTCCATAGTTATATCTCCAGATTATAAGTATCTTCATTTCCTAAAACAATATTAAGACATTCAACTGCCGCACCCGATGCCCCTTTACCAAGGTTATCGTATCTTGCAGTGAGAATAATTCTGTCTTCATTTCCGAAAAGGGAAATAATCATATTGTCCTTCCCTGAAAGAAGACCTGCGGAAATGAAGCCCTCTTCATTTAAATTTTCTTCATATTTCACAAGAGGTCCGTTATATTTGTTTTTGTAAATTTCTTTTATTTTTTCAATATCAAAGCCATTTTTCAAATCGCTTTTGAACAGGGGAACAGTTACTTCCATACCCGAATAGAAATCCCCAACAATGGGACAGAATGCAGGAGCACTCTCAAGTCCTGAAATCTTAACCATTTCTTTTAAGTGCTTGTGATTCTGGGTAAGTCCGTATTGACGAGGCGCACCTAAAAGTTCATCCGGCTCTTCCTCGTACTCTGCAATCATTTTTTTACCGCCACCGCTATAGCCTGTAAGTGAAAAGCAGGAAAGATTTTCCGTGCCATCCAATGCACCTGCTTCAATAAGTGGATAAACAAGAGAAATAAATCCGCTTGCATGACATCCGGGAACGGCTATTCTTTTTGAATTTTTAATTTTATTTCTATGAGCAGGAGAAAGCTCTGCAAACCCATAAGCCCAGGTCTCAAGAGTTCTGTGAGCAGTTGAGGTATCAATTACAACTGTATTCTCATTTTCTATAAGAGAAACTGATTCTCTTGCCGCATCATCAGGAAGACAAAGGAAGGCAATATCTGCACTGTTAAGTGCTTCCTTTCTGCTTTCTCTGTCTTTTCTTTTTTCTTCTGAAAGACTTATAAGCTCAATACCTTCAAACTGCTCGAGCCTTTCATATATTCTCAAACCGGTTGTTCCGGCTTTACCGTCAATAAATACTTTCTTTGCCATTGATAAACTCCGTTACCTGCTGAATTTGTTTTTCTACTGATTTATAACCTGTTGAACCTGCAGAAATTCTTTTTGCAATACAGGTTTCAAGTGAAATTTCATTAAATAAATCTTCTTCAAAGAGGTCGCTGTGTGCCTTATATTCCTCGAGAGAGAGAGTATCAAGAACCTTGTTCTTTTCAATACATTCTGCAACAGTCTGACCAACAATTTTATATGCAGTTCTGAAAGGCATACCCTTTTTAACAAGGTAATCTGCAAGGTCAGTTGCATTGATAAAGCCCTTCTGAGCCGCAGAATACATATTCTCTTTTAGAACTGTCATTGTAGCAATCATAGGAGCAAAAATGCTCAGGCATTTTTCAACAGTTTCAATACTGTCAAAAATTGCTTCCTTATCTTCCTGCATATCCTTGTTATATGCAAGAGGAAGTCCCTTAAGAGATGTAAGAAGAGCGAAAAGGTCGCCGTAAACTCTACCTGTTTTACCACGTACCAGCTCTGCCATATCGGGATTTTTCTTCTGAGGCATAATGCTTGAGCCTGTGGTATATGCATCGTCAAGCTCAACGAATTTGAATTCCCATGAGGACCAAAGAATAACCTCTTCAGAAAATCTTGAAAGGTGCATCATAATAACTGAAAATGCACTCATAAGCTCAACACAGAAATCCCTGTCAGAAACACCGTCAATACTGTTCTGCATAATTCCGTAGAAGCCTAATTTTTCTGCTTCAAACTCTCTGTCTGTATCATAAGTTGTACCTGAAAGAGCGCAAGAGCCGAGAGGAGAATAATTCATTCTCTTAACCGCATCCTGAAGTCTTCCGCAGTCACGCATAAACATCTGGGCATAAGCAAGCAAATGGTGAGCAAATGTTATAGGCTGTGCTCTCTGAAGATGAGTGTAGCCGGGAAGAATTGCATCCTGATTTTCGGAAGCCTTATCCTTGATTACCTCAATAAGAGCATAAAGCAAATCATTTACTTTTTCGGCTTCATCACGAAGATAAAGTCTGATATCAACTGCAACCTGGTCGTTACGGCTTCTTGCAGTGTGAAGACGCTTACCAACATCGCCTTTTCTCTGCGTAAGCTCGCTTTCGATAAACATATGAATATCTTCCGCATCACTGTCAAAGGTAAGCTTACCCTCTTCAATATCTTCAAGAATACCTGTAAGACCATCAATTATTTCTTCGCAGTCATTTTCAGTAATAATGCCCTGTTTTGCAAGCATCTGAGCATGTGCTATTGAACCGCCGATATCCTGACGGAACATTTTGCAGTCAAAGTGAAGAGATGAATTAAAATCGTCCGCTTCCTTATCAAGAGCTTTTGTAAATCTGCCTGCCCACATTTTATCCATAGTAATTTATACCCTTTCAAAAACTACTTTTGCACATTCGGAAAAAGCACCGAATGTGCAAAGCAATAATATTGATTTGACTATTTTAATTTTATAATCGCGTCGCAGACCCTTAGCTCTGGCATCTGGCGACTGGCGACTGGTAGCTAACTAATTATTCACCAAGATTTGCAAGACCTGCTTTATCTCTCATATTTGCCATAACCTTGATGGGAAGACCGTAAAGGTTGATGAAGCCTGCACTATCCTTCTGGTCATAAACCTCATCCTCATCAAATGTTGCCATATCTGCATCATAAAGTGAGTAAGGTGAGCAAACGCCTGCGTTAATCATATTACCCTTGTAAAGCTTAAGCTTAACATCACCTGTAACAGTTTCCTGAGTTGAATCAACAAAAGCAAGAATTGCCTTTGTGAGAGGTGTGTACCACTGAGCATTGTAGGTAAGCTCTGCAAGCTTCTGAGCAACAAGAGCTTTATAATGTGCTGTTTCTTTATCGAGGCAGATTGTTTCAAGAACTGCGTGTGCTTTATAAAGAATTGCTCCACCGGGAGTTTCATAAACACCACGGCATTTCATACCAACAAGTCTGTTTTCAACGATATCAAGAAGACCGATACCATTTGCGCCACCAAGCTCGTTAAGCTTTGTAACAAGCTCAACTGCACCCATTTCTACGCCGTCAACTGCTGTGGGAATACCCTTTTCAAAGTGAATTGTAACATAGGTGGGCTTATCGGGAGCCATTTCGGGAGAAACGCCCATTTCAAGGAAGCCCTCCTTGTTGTAAAGAGGCTCATTCATGGGGTCCTCAAGGTCAAGACCCTCATGAGAAAGGTGCCAGATATTTTTATCTTTTGAGTAGTTTGTTTCTCTGTTAATTTTGAGAGGAACATTATGTGCTTCTGCGTAAGCAATTTCTTCTTCTCTGGATTTGATGTCCCATTCTCTCCAGGGAGCAATAATAGGCATATTGGGAGCGAAAGCCTTGATTGCAAGCTCAAATCTTACCTGGTCGTTACCTTTACCTGTACAACCGTGGCAGATAGCATCTGCACCTTCAGCGATAGCAATTTCTGCAATTCTTTTTGCAATGGGAGGACGAGCGAAAGCAGTACCTAAAAGATATTCTTCATAAATTGCACCTGCTTTAAGACCGGGGAATACATAATCCTCAAGAAATTCTTTTGTAAGGTCTTCAATATAAATTTTTGAAGCGCCTGTTGCGATAGCTTTTTCTTCAAGGCCTTCAAGCTCACTTGCCTGACCAACGTTACCGGAAACTGCAATAACCTCACAGTTGTTATAATTTTCTTTAAGCCAGGGGATGATAATTGATGTATCAAGACCACCTGAGTAAGCAAGAACTACCTTCTTAATGTTTTTCTTATCCATTTTTATTTCCTCCATTTGCAAGATTTGCAAAAATATTCATTCGATATGCATAGTTATACACCTTCGGCACAAAAAAGTCAACCTTTTTGAATAAATAATTTCATTTTTGTTTATTTTCGCCTTTTTGCAGTAAAACTACCTGATTTATAAATGTTTTTTGTGTATTTTTTCAATACAATTTTATGCAAAAACATCCATATCTATAATGTAATATATATTAATATGCATTTTTGTATGCATATTTTGTATATTATTCACTTTTTATGCATATTTTCATTCATCAATTCTGCACACGGGCGGAAAACCCGGTGAAATGTTTGGTATGTAATTCTGAGAAGCCTTCACTCTCTCATCAACATCAGACCTGTTTTTTTCATCTTTCTTTTCATTATCATTCTCAAGCTCAGCCTTTTTTCTTTCCTTTTCCCATCGTTTTTTAGCGTATTCCGCATTCTGCTTACAGACCTTTTCATACCTTTTATTATCATCGTCAAATCGAGACTGCATAAAGGAAAACACACCTGACAAAAGCTTATCATCAAATTCAGGAATCACACCATTTTTGTTATAATCAAGTATGGCAAAAAGCAATTCACCCACCTGCTCTTTTGTCATAGGCTTCAACAGACCTTCCCAATCATAATAAAATAAAAAGCTTTTCTTTTCTTTCATTTAATACCTCCGATAAATTCAAACAATCTTCAAAATAGAACAAATGTTCGTTTTTATTATAAGGCTTTTTTTAAAAAATTCAACCTTTTTAGCACTTATTTTTGAATTTTTGTTTTATTTTTTGACAGGTTCCCCCTCTTCCCTTTCACACTATCCCTTTTCCCCTTCCTATGTCAGTTGCTTTTCAATTTCTTTTTCTGTGTTTATATTTATATCTGTTTCTGTTTCTGTTTCTATTTCTATACCTGTTACTATATCTGTTACTATATCTGTATCTGTATCTATTTCTATATCTTTATCTATATCGGCATATTTCGCATACGAGCGCATACGCAGGCATACTTTGGTATTAATTCTGCCTGTTTTTGAGTATTTTTTAACCTGACAACAACATTTTTCCACTGTTTTTACAGAAAACCCACTGGGTTTTTTGGGTTTTGTTGGTTTTTTTGCCACTGGCATTTTTGACATAAAATTTATACGTTGGTATATTTTTTATTCGTAATGCGGAGTGAAGCTTCGCAAGGAGTAAAGATAAGACAAAAAATTATTGTGGTTCATACCTGCCTTCGAAGGCGGGGGGACCGTCTTGAATAGGTAAAATCAACCAAAAATAGTCTCAAGCGAGCCAAATGCAAACCAAGCAAATTAAGGTCAGGCGGAACGGTGGGTGGTTCTTGACGCGACCTAAGGAGCGTTATTCCACCGTAGGTGGAACTGTAATAAACTAAATGCATAAAATTTATATATTCAGGAGATGGGTGCATTACAATTGAAGCTTAGGCTTCAACGACGCTCAAGGACTCGCGTCGAGAACTCTCCACCACCCGACCAACTTTATTATAACTCTTTATTATTTGGCACGCTTAAAACTAAAATCTGATAAATAAAAAATCAAAAGGTAGTCCCCCTCTTCGAAGAGAGGTATTCCCCCGGAAACCTTCTTACTTTACGGCGCATTTTTGCGCCCCGAAACTTTCCACTTGACATTTTCAACTTTCCACTACTACGGAACGGCAAGACCGTTCCCTACATTCCGGTGACTTATACATATTCTGTGGTACAGGCAAGCCTGTACCTTACAGTGCATTACAGTTTCACCTACGGTGAAATGTTGCTACGCAACAAGAACCTTTCGTCACGAAAAATCAAGATTTTTCGCGCCACCTTCCTTTGAAGGAAGGCTCAAATAACAATAACTTTATTGCTCTTTTTTACTCCTTGCGAAGCTCTGGCATCTGGCATCTGG
>JAZMZY010000060.1:0-12944 GCA_045586265.1 Acutalibacteraceae bacterium | reverse complement strand
TTGCGGTGATCAGTTATAAAAAACACATAAACGAAAGCTTTGATATGCTGCTTGGTCCCAATTTATTCTGAAAGGAACGGTAAAAAATGCTGAGAATATTCTATCTTCTGAAACAAAAACTTTATATGATTATAGAAAAGCTTGAATATAAGTTTATGCCTCAGGAAATCCATTATATCGGTGGTCCCGAAACTCTTCCGCCTCCGTTGAGCAAGGAAGAGGAAAGAAAAATAATGGAGAAAATTGAAAGGGGAGACGAAGCAGCGCGTGAACCGCTTATCGTCCATAATCTGAGGCTTGTGGTATATATTGCTAAAAAGTTTGAAAATTCGGGAGTGCCGACGGAGGATCTGATTTCTATCGGTACAATCGGTCTTATAAAGGCGGTCAATACCTTTAAGCCCGATAAAAATATCAAGCTTGCAACCTACGCATCCCGTTGCATCGAAAATGAAATTTTAATGTATCTGAGAAAAGTGAATCAACAAAGGCTTGATATTTCCTTGGATGAGCCTCTCAATGTGGATTGGGACGGAAACGAGCTTCTGCTTTCTGATGTTTTAGGAACAGACGGCTTGGAAATCAACGATAATCTTGAGCAGGAGGATGAAAAAAGAGTTCTCATAGCCTGTATGCAGACTCTATCGGGAAGAGAAAGGCTTATTATGAATATGCGATTCGGTCTTGAGGGTAAAAACGAGCATACACAAAAAGAGGTTGCAGATATTTTAGGTATCTCCCAAAGCTATATATCAAGGCTTGAAAAAAGAATAATATTAAAATTGAAAAGAGATATTGAGAAAATGACAAACTAAAACAAACCCCCCCCTTGTATTTTCCAAAATATTGTACTAAAATAAAAATATGGTTTATTTGGAAAATTTTACAAGGAGGCGATTGTGTGAATAAAGCACAATTGTTTTTTAAAGCGGTTGACATTATCGGTGACCCGTTACAAAACAATATATCCTATGAAAATGTTGTTTCTGTAAAGGATATTGCCTATGGTAATGAAAATTTTAATACAGGGGACTTGTATTACATACCCGAAATTCTGAATGACGGCAAAAAGCACCCTGTAATTGTTTATTATCACGGTGGCGCATTTTTGGCAGGAGATAAGAAATACAGAGTTTCCATCTGCGAATATTATGCAAAAGAGGGCTATTTTGTTTTCTGCCCCAATTATCGTATGCCACCCGAGGTGGACTATAAGGGTCTTATAAAGGACTGTGTAAGCTCACTCAATTATGTTGATGCTCTTGCAGAAAAATATAATATTGATTTAAACAATATTGTTGTAACAGGGGATTCTGCAGGCGGCTATATGGCATCCTATCTCGGTGCTTTAAAATATAACGAGCACCTTTGCGATATATTAGGCTGTGATAAAGTAAATGTTGAGCTTAAGGGGCTTATGCTTATGTGCGGTATTTATGACCTTGAGGTGCTTATGAAGGGCACAAGCCTTATGGGCGTTATCCCCACAACCGCAAGAACACTCTTGAATTTCGATTTCAATAACGATTTTTCTAATATTAAGGATTTTCCTGATTACGAATATATTTCACCTGCTTCATTTGTTAATGATAAATGGTGCGCAGCCTTTATCTGCTGGGCAGATGACGATATGGTATGTCAGGGTCAGGGTGAGCCGATGGCAGAGAAGCTCAAAGCAGTTGTTCCGCTTTATGACCAATATCACGTGGCAGGCTTTGCCAATAACCATTGCTTCCACCTTACTCCCTCGATTAATAAATATGCGAAAGAATGCCTTGCAAAGTCCTTGGAGTTTTTAACAAAGTTGTTTGCAGAGGAAACAGTTACAGTTTAAATTCGAAATTCGGAATTCGGAATGAGCTTCGCAAGGAATAAAAGTAAAGCGAAGCCTATCATCCCTGTCCGCTTGCGGATAGGGAGGGGGACCGTTCTTGAATAACTAAAAATATAGAGTGAGTGTATTTCGTGTAATACACTCACTTTTGCTTTGTGTTTAAACGGAACGGTGGTGGGTAGCCCCGTAAAGATTAGTTTTTGTAAAAGTACCGCAATTTCGTTACTCTTTGCGAAGCTTAGTTCCTCTCATCAACAATGTAAAGAGGGAGCGTGGCAACCCACCACCATTCCGCCCGTACTTTATTCGTAGGAAAAAATCTCACCCGAAATATACTCAACGAATAAATTTACCCAAAGAGGAACGGTCCCCCTCCCTATGCTTCGCACAGGGATGATAGGCTTCGCTTAAATTTACATTTTCCCTACGGCGCATTTTTGTGCCCTGTAACCTTCCGTTTTCGATTTTCAACTTTCAACTTGCAACTGTTTGCAAACCGCTAATTGCTATTTGCTATTTGCTGGCGACTGGTAGCTAATAATAAAAAAGGATGGTCAACCGACCATCCTTTTTTATTATCTTATGTTTCCTGTATTAGTCTTAAGTGTAACGTCGTGTGCGCCACCCTCAACAATACTTGTTGCACTTACAAGAGTGAGCTTTGCATCTCTCTGTAAATCGGGGATGGTAACAACACCGCAGTTGCACATCGTGGATTTAACCTTGTAAAGGCTCTTTGTAACGTTATCGTGAAGTGAGCCTGCGTAGGTTACATAGGAGTCAACGCCCTCTTCAAATGAAAGCTTTGACTGACCGCCAAGGTCATATCTCTGCCAGTTTCTTGCTCTGTTTGAGCCTTCACCCCAATATTCCTTAACATAAGTACCGTTGATGTTAAGCTTGGGTGTGGGGCTTTCGTCAAATCTTGCAAAGTATCTGCCAAGCATCATAAAGTCTGCACCCATAGCAAGTGCGAGAGTCATATGGTAATCGTGAACAATACCACCGTCAGAGCAAATGGGAACATAAACGCCTGTTTCCTCAAAGTATTCATCACGGGCAGCAGCAACCTCAATAAGAGCAGTAGCCTGTCCGCGACCGATACCCTTTGTTTCACGGGTGATGCAGATTGAACCGCCACCGATACCAACCTTGATAAAGTCTGCACCGGATTCTGCAAGGAAGCGGAAGCCATCGCGGTCAACAACATTACCTGCACCGATTTTAACTGTATCGCCATATTTCTCTCTTACGAATGCGATTGTTCTTCTCTGCCATTCTGTGTAGCCCTCAGAGGAGTCAATGCAAAGAACATCTGCACCTGCTTCAACAAGAGCAGGGATTCTTTCTTCATAGTCACGGGTGTTGATACCAGCGCCAACCATATATCTCTTCTGGGCATCAAGAATTTCCTGAGGATTTTCCTTGTGCTGAGAATAGTCCTTACGGAAAACAAAATACATAAGCTTTCCGTTATCATCAACAATGGGGAGAGAGTTGAGCTTGTGTTCCCAGATAATGTCGTTAGCTTCTTTAAGAGTTGTAGAAGCAGGAGCGGTAACGAGCTTTTCAAGGGGAGTCATAAACTCTGTAACCTTTAAATCGAGGGGCATACGGCTTATTCTGTAATCGCGGGATGTAACAACACCGAGAAGCTTGCCGTTGGGAGTGCCGTCATCGGTAACTGCCATAGTTGAATGGCCGAGAGCGTCATAAAGCTCAACAACATCTGCTAAAGTGTTTTCAGGGCAAAGGTTAGAGTCGCTAACAACAAAGCCTGCCTTGTAATTCTTAACTCTTGCAACCATTGCTGCCTCGTCCTCAATAGACTGTGAGCCGTAAATAAAGGACATACCGCCTTCCTTTGCAAGAGCAATAGCGAGTGTGTCATTAGAAACAGACTGCATAATAGCAGATACCATAGGAATGTTAAGAGTTATGGGAGATTCCTCGCCCTTTCTGAACTTGCAAAGAGGTGTTTTAAGAGAAACATTTGCGGGAATACAGTCAGGACCGGTGTAGCCGGGGATGAGCAAATATTCGCTAAAGGTTCTAGAGGGTTCGTTACAAAAATGTGCCATTCAAATCGCTCCTTTGGACAAAATTATTACCTTACATTCTAACTCTTTTTTTTTGTTATGTCAACTATGAAAAATTAACGATAAAACAGTCTTTTTTTGGCGTAAATTATTGTAAAAGCACATATTCTGTGATATCATTACTTTACTTTTACTAAAGAGGTTTTTTCTATGGCACATTTTGAAATTGATTTCCACGATAAGAACAGTGAAAGATATATGATCAGTGGCCGTATCAATCAGATTCTCAGAGATATGTATGCAAAGTTCATCATTATCGATAGTGTTGATACAGGCGATTTTTTATATCGCGAGGGTCAGTATTCTGTTGATGATATTGACAAGGGCGAATGGATACCCTTCAGAGCAAATAAGGATTATTGGGGCTATAAGGAGTGCTATTGCTGGTTTAAGCAAACAGTTAAAATTCCCGATAGCTTCAAGGGTCACCACGTTATTTATAAAATCATTCCCTATCAGAGAAAATGGGAGCACGATATCAACCCTCAGTTTATTATCTGCGTAAACGGCAAGGTGGTTCAGGGTGGCGACAGTAACCACCAGTATGTAACCCTTACTCCCTGTGCAGAGGGTGGCGAGGAGCTTGAAATTGCAATCAATGCCTATGCAGATGATTGGGAATGGAAGGGTGAAATTCAGCTTGGAGCAAAGCTTCAGGCATTTGATGATGTTGCCTATTGCACATATTTTGATATTCTCACACCCTTAAAGGTTGCAAAATATAAGGATGAGGACAGTGACGCGAGAATAAATATTCTCAAGGCTCTCAATGAGGCGTGCAATATTCTTGATATTGATACAAATAACCGTGAAGCTTTCCGTCAGTCCTGTGTTGAGGCATCAGAATACCTTGATAAAAACCTTTACGGTAAATTTGAGGAGGCTACCTGCTGGGCAGTTGGTCATACCCATATTGATGTGGCTTGGTTGTGGAGATTGCGTCAGTCAAGAGATAAGGCGTGCCGTTCCTTCTCAACAGTTCTCAAATTAATGGAGGAATACCCCGAATATAAATTTATGTCCTCTCAGGCTCAGCTTTATGAATATGTTAAAGAGGATTACCCTGAGGTTTTTGAGGAAATCAAAAGGAGAGTAAAAGAGGGCAGATGGGAAGCAGAGGGCTCAATGTGGGTTGAGGCAGATACAAATGTAGCCTCAGGTGAAGCCCTTGTAAGACAGTTCCTTGTGGGCAAGCGCTTCTTCCGTGAGGAATTGGGCGTTGACAACAAAATTATGTGGCTTCCCGATGTTTTCGGCTATTCTGCCGCAATTCCTCAGCTCATAAAAAAATGCGGAATGGATTATTTTATGACAACTAAAATCAGTTGGAATGAGTATAATAAATTCCCCTATGATACATTCAAATGGCGCGGTATTGACGGAACAGAGGTTCTTTCTCATTTCCCACCCTCTTGCCACGCAACTGTAAACGAACGATCCAATTGGCAGACAACCTATAACAGTAAATTAAGACCTCTTTATGTTCTGGGCGGTTACAAGAGATATTCCCAGAAGGACCTTTCCAAAGACTATTTGATGTCCTATGGCTTTGGTGACGGTGGCGGCGGTCCCACCATCGAAATGCTTGAATACGGCAGAAGAATGGAAAAGGGTATTCAGGGCTGTCCCGTTGTTAAGCAGTCAACCTCTCTTGATTTCTTCCGTGACCTTGATAAAAAGGTTTCAGGCAATAAGCATCTTCCAACCTGGTGTGGCGAATTGTATCTTGAGTTCCACAGAGGCACTCTCACAAGTCAGGCAAGAAATAAGAAATATAACCGCAAGAGCGAATGTCTTTATCACGATGTTGAAACACTTTGTGCGATTGCCAACAAGGAAACAGGTCTTGCTTACCCAAGAGAAGAGCTTCTCAAAAACTGGAAAACAATTCTTCTTAATCAGTTCCACGATATTCTTCCCGGTTCCTCAATTGCAATTGTTTATGAGGACAGTAAGGAGGATTATGAAAGAGTTCTCAAAGCAGGCTGTGAAATGGCAGGCAAGGCACAGAGCGAGCTTCTTTCAAAAATCAATCTTGCAGAAGACAGTATCGTTGTTTTCAACACAACAGGCTTCAACCGTCACGATGCGGTAATCTGTGAAATTCCCTGCGAAGAGGAGTTTGCACTCTTCGATAAAAACGGCAAGGAAACACCCTATCAGAAAACCTTTGACGGCAAAATCGTGTTTGTTGCAGATGTGGCTTCAAAGGGCTACTCAACCTACACAGTCAAGAAAACCGCACCAAAGAAATTTGATTTTGTTGATGTTAGTGATAAAAAAGCCTCAACACCTTATTTTGATGTTGAGTTCAATGGTGAATATAATATTTCAAGGCTTGTTCATAAGCAAACAGGCAGAAGCGTTGCACCTGACGGCGAAACAGTCGGTAAGGTTATTGCTTATCAGGACAGACCCCATAACCACGAGGCATGGGACATCAAATGCTATTTTGATGAAAAAAGCTGGGAGCTTGATTTCAGGGAAGCTGAGATTATTGAGCTCGGCGCCGTAAGAGCGGTTTACAAGGTTGACAGAGCCTTCCGTGATTCAACCTTCACAGAGTATTACTGCATCTATAACGACTTGCAGAGAATTGATGTGGACTACGAAGCGGACTGGCACGAGGACCACGTTGTTCTTAAAGCAAATTACCCCGTTGATGTTAACACAACAAGAGCAACCTTTGATATTCAGTTTGGTAATATTGAGCGCTCAACAACAACTAATACCACATGGGAATTTGCTCAGTTTGAGGAGTCGATGCACAAATGGACGGACCTTTCAGACAATAGCTTCGGTCTTTCTGTTATCAATGACTGTAAATATGGCTGCGATGTTAAGGATGGTTGCATCAGACCCACTCTTTTCCGTTGCGCCACTCATCCCAATCACATTCAGGACAGAGAGCCTCATTCCTTCTCGTTCTCAATTTACCCCCACGCAAAAAGAGCCAACGATTCCGATGTTGTTAAAGAGGGCTATAATGTGAACTTCCCCCTTTATGCAATTCCTCAGAAGGCTCAGGAGGGTACACTGGCTCCTGAATATTCTCTCGTTTCCTGCGATAAGGAAAATGTTGTTATTGAAACAGTTAAGGTGGCAGAGGACAGCGATAATATCATTGTCCGCGCTTATGAAACCTGGAACAGTAAAACACCCGTAACACTTACATTCTGCGATAATATTGAAAGCGCAACAGAATGTAACCTTATGGAAGAGGAGGACGAAGCAGTGGCATTTGAGAATAACACCCTCACTGCAACCTTCAAGCCCTTTGAAATTAAAACATTTAAAGTAAAACTAAAATAAGGAAAATATTATGAATTACAGTTTTTTTGCGATGATTTCAAGAATGAAATACATCGACCGCTGGGCACTAATGAGAAATACCGACAGAGAAAGCCTTGACAGTCACTCAAAAGAGGTGGCTGTCATCGCCCACGCTCTTGCAGTTATAGGTAACAAGCGCTTCGGTAAGGGCTACAATCCCGACAGAGCCGCAGTTTTAGGTCTCTACCACGATGCCCACGAAATTATAACAGGGGATATGCCAACTCCTGTAAAATATCAGAATGATGATATTTTAGTGGCATTCAAGGCAGTTGAGGATTCTGCAAACGAAAAGCTTCTCAACAGGCTTCCCGAGGATTTGAGAGAGGAATTCAATAGCCTTTTAACAGGTGAAAATGAGGATGAGGATTTGCTTGTTCTCATTAAGGCTGCCGACAGATTAAGTGCACTTATAAAGTGTATTGAAGAGCGCAAGGCAGGTAACACCGAATTTAAAGAGGCGGAAAAATCCACCCTCAAGCGCATAAAGAAAATGAATGTGCCCGAAGCAGATGTGTTCCTCAATGAATTCATCCCTGCCTATGAGCAGACACTTGATACACTATAAAAAATGCAGTCCATAATGGACTGCGTTTTTTAGTTAGGAGTTAGGAGTGAGGAGTGTCGGGACCTGCGGTCAGCATTGTATAAAAGTATCGCGAAGCTCATTCCGCATACCGCATTCCGCACTCCTTACTCTGTAGTAAGTTCCGAATGTTTTTTATTGATTTGTTCTGTAATCTCTTCCATATATTTTCCATGAAGCTTGAATTTCCGGGTGTAAATTATAAGTGAAAGTGTAATAAGAATAATAGGTGCAACAAGCATCATAAAGCTGATTGCAGATTTAACCTCTTCGCTATTTTGTGCGTGGAGATTTTCGTTATATTTTGAAATCTCAAGACCTGCAAAAAGAATAATTGTCTGAATGGTGTAAGCCATTTTCTGCAAAAAGCCCTTCATTGAGAAGGTGATGGATTCCGAACGGAAGCCCATTTTGATTTCACCGTAGTCAACAATATCTGCAAGGAAAACTGTCTGTGAAACGAACATTGATGCAACACCGATTGATGCAACAAGGTAGCAGAAGTTCATTGCCATATATGAGCCGAAGGCTTTAACACAAATACCCATTGTTGCAAAGCCAAAAATCGCAAGGCTGAGGGATACCTGATAGCATCTTCTTCTTGACATAAATTTTGTGAGAACGGGAACAACACCAAGACCTAAAACAGAGCCAACCGCACCGATAATATTAAAGGTGGATTGCTTTGTGGGGTCACCTGCAACAACATCGAAGAAATAAACACCAACGCCTGAAATCATATACCAGCCTGCATTTGAAAGCATTGCGAAAAGCATAAATATAAGCAACTGGTCGTTGTTTTTTGCGATATTGAACATCTGCTTGAAGGTGAATTTCTCCTTGGGTGTAACAATATGCTTTTCCTTTGTGTTAAGAACTGAAAGAGAGGAAAAGCCAACAAGTGCAAATGCACAGATGATTGCCCAGAGTGAATAGCCTCTTGCGTCTGCGATTTTCTCGCCGTTATATGTAGCCTCACTTAACATAGGAAGCATAACAGGGGTGAGAATTGAGATAATTCCCTGACCAAGACCTGAGAAGGTTCTTGCCACTGTTGCAATAAGGCTACGCTCCTTCGGATCGCTTGTGAATGAGGGTACCATTGACCAATAGGGAATATCTGCCATTGTGTTTGTCATACCCCAACCAACATAAAGCACTGCAACATAAATGTAAAGGGGAATGCCACCTAATTCAAAGCCGGGGTTTGAAAACATAAGTGAAAGCACAACTGCATTGCAAACTGAACCAATAAGAATCCAGGGACGGTATTTACCCATTTTTGTTTTGGTGTTGTCAACAATTGTACCCATCATAGGGTCGTTGAAGCCATCCCAGATACGAGCAACGGGCGTTAAAAACAAAAGGAATTTTTTGTTAAGGTGCAGAATATCGGTTAAATATTTTGCAAGGTATGAGTAAAAAAGTCCGTAGCTTAAATCAAGACCAACCGCACCCACACCATAGGAGAGCATATCTTTCAGTTTACCTTTTTTCATAAAATCACTCCAAAAAGCAAGATTATAGATGAATTATACCAATTAAATATAATAATGGCAATATTTATTTCTTTTAAAAATATAAGTGATACTAACCGGTATCAGTTAGTATCACTTAGTATCAGTTTGTATCACCAGATTATTTCATTTCAACAGGCTTGATGTTAAAGCAGAAGCCTGAATATTTTTCGTCAAAGAGTCTGTTGTTTTCATCATTGTTAAGCTGGCTGTCTTCGCTGATAGCATTGAAGCGGGCATCAATGTTGAATATTGTGTAAGGCTCTTTTTCAAGCTCGAAATCGTGCTTTTTCTCTGTCAACTGCTCTGCAGAATAGTGAGAAGCATTGAAGGAGAATTCCTCTGCACCACAGGAGCCTGTAACGAAAAGACCGATGTCACCCTTTTTACCCACAGCAACTCTTCTTGTTTTAAAGTGGGAGGAGTTTTCCTGAGGACGAATATAATGAACGAAATTATCTGTAACAGTCAATTCATATTCACCAAAGCGACCTGCCTTGTATCTGTCGGGGTAGGTTTCAACCTCACCAAGACCGAAATATCTGATATCCTCAAATTCCTCATTCATAAGAATTTCAAGACCCAAACGGGGAAGAAGGGGTGCATTTTCACGGATTTCTGCCCAAAGACCGATATCAACAGAGCCGTCACCGTGGAAAATATGAGTGAGCTTACCCTTGAGAATAGGCGGATTTGCGGGACCACCAAGGGCAATTTCGGAATAAATTGTAACCTTGTTGTCAGCACTTTCAACATTGGTGAAATATGTTTTCTGAGCAATGCGGTGAAGGTGGTTTGCATACCATTCATCGACAGAGCCTCTGTTATAGGTGGGCGCGTGCCACATTTTGAATTTAACAGGTGCCTGAAGCATTTCCTTGCCACCCTTTTTAACAGAGTTAATTCTGCCGTAGGGCTTGTCAAAGGTGTATTCAACATCGCCACAGTTAATAACTGCATATCTGTCGGTTTCTGTTAATTCAACTGTGTTGCCGTCTTTTGTAGCTTTAACCTTTTCTGCTTCAATTTCAAACTGAAGGAAGCCAACCTCATAGCCCTTTTCTGCCCAGGGAGTGTCATTCTTCTGGTGAATTGTTGCAGTAATGAAGCAGTCACCTGAAAGCTTGAAAGCCTTTTCGTCAAGAAGCTTGTAGGTTGCGCTTTCAAGGGGGGCAATGTCAAGTGTATCAATTTCACCCTCAGCAAGCACCTTTTCATCTGATGTTAATTTCCATTTCAATGAAAGGTCGGAAAGGCTTGTGAAATAGCGCACACTCTTAATGGTAAGCTCACCGTCCTTGTAGCTTGCTCTGAATGGCTCATAAACCTTTTTCATATCAAAGTAACCGGGACGAAGGCTTCTGTCAGGGAAAACAAGTCCGTCAAGACAGCATATACCATCGTTGGGGAAATCGCCGAAATCACCACCATAATAATAACGGGGAATGCCATTTTCATCGGGAATATTTATAGCGTGGTCTGTAAGCTCCCAGATACAACCACCACAGAAATTATCGTATTTGTCAACTAATTCCCAGAAGGCGTGAACGTCACCCGTTGTCATTGAGCAAACATATTCGCACATATAGAAGGGCTTTGTGTGTTCCTGGCTTTCAAGGTATTCAATTGAATATTCATAGGAGGGGTACATTCTGCTTTCAACATCGGAAATATCCTTGAAGCATTCGCCCTCGGGAACTGCCTTGAATTCAAGGTGGGCATTTTCGTAATGAACAATAGCGTTTTCGTTGCGGGCTTTTATGTAATTTCTCATAGCTCTGTGGTTTTTACCGCAGCCGCTTTCATTACCGAGAGACCACATAATAACACAGCCGTGATTCTTATCTCTCTCGAAAAGCCTTGCGGCTCTGTCAACATAAGCCTCTTCCCATTCGTCAACAGTTGAAAGCATTGACCAACGGAACCAGTCCCAGTCTGCATCTGTATTGAAGCCCATACCGTGAGTTTCGATATCTGCTTCGTCAACAATATAGAAGCCGAGAGCTTCGCAAAGGTCTAAAAATCTCGGGTCGTTGGGGTAGTGAGAGGTTCTGATGCAGTTAACATTCGCTCTCTTCAGGAGAAGCAAATCCTCAACCATTTCCTCAACTGTTACAACATAGCCGTTGAGCGAGGAATCGTGGCGGTTGATACCGCGAAGCTTTGCAGCCTTGCCGTTAATAAGAAGCTTCTTATTAACGATTTTAACCTCTTTAAGACCAAGCTGGAATGGTATAATTTCATCATCAACAGTAAGGAAAAGAGTGTAAACATAGGGGGTTTCATCATTCCACATCAAAGGATTCTGAATTTCAATGTTAAATGTTGCATTCTCGCTTTCGCCGTTGGCAATAACATCACCCTTGGGAGACGCAAGTCCGTAAAGAACGGGAGCGTTGCCGACCAAATCACATTCAACAGTAAGAGTTGCAAGGGAATAATCCTCGTTAAAGCTCTGTCTGATATAAGCATCCTTTAAACGATTTTTGCTACGGGAAAGAATGTAAACCTCGCGGAAAATACCGGAAAGACGGAAATAGTCCTGGTCCTCAAGGTAAGAGCCGTCACACCATTTAACAACTAAAACAGTAATTCTGTTTTTACCCTCAACAAGATATTTTGAAATATCAAATTCACTTGTGCAATGGTGAACCTGACTATAGCCAACAAATTCACCGTTAATTAAAAGATAGAAGCAGGAGCCAACACCCTCAAAGGTGATGATGTTATCTCTTTCAAGCATTTCTGCGCTTACATCAAATTCCTTGATGAAAAGAGAGCAGGGGTTCTCGTCAGGAACAAAGGGTGGGTCAGTGGGGAAGGGATATTTAAGGTTTGAGTAAAGGGGAGAATCGTGTTCAACACCCTCATAAAGCTGGATGTTGCCGGGTACCTTTACCAAGGGTAAATCCTTGTTATCAAAATCTGCAGTAAGATAAGAGTCATCTAAATCCTCGAAGCTTTCAAAGAATTTAAAGCTCCAGTCATCACCGCAAAGGTTTGTTAAATAATAAGATTTGTTTCTGTCTCCTGAAAGAGCATCCTCAAGGTTATCATAGGGGATAAAATACGCACGAGGACTTTCGCAACCAATGTGTAAGTCCTCAAGATTTTTGTGATATGGCTTGAATTTCATATAAACTCTCCTTGCTTATTAACTGTAAGGCACTGGCTTGCCTGTGCCACAGAATGAAGTTTCTTAGTGGCTTTTTCTGTGGTATAGGCAAGCCTATACCTTACGGGAGTGATACACCAAGAAAGAAATCTGTTAATGTAAATGATACCATAAATATATAAACTATACAATAAAAAACAAAAATAAAAATATTAATTCGCCGAGGGGGTTCGAATCCCTCTTCGTTTCAGTAAAAAAAAGCAGAGCATTACCTTTCGGTAACACTCTGTATTTCTTGGCGGAGAGCAAGGGATTCGATGGGCTCTGCCCATCGTTCGCTTTGCGAACACCCGATTGTGTTCGGCTTCGCCGAGGGGGTTCGAATCCCTCTTCTTTTCAGTGAAAAAATATAGAGCATTACCTTTTGGTAACACTCTGTATTTCTTGGCGGAGAGCAAGG
>JAZMZY010000059.1:0-12040 GCA_045586265.1 Acutalibacteraceae bacterium | reverse complement strand
TTGTTATAAATTTTTATTACCGCTATAATGGTGTTACAGATTAGTTAAAGGTAGTGTTTTTATGGCAAGGTTAAAACCCAAAAAGAAAGTTATTAAAACAATTGTAATAGTTGCAGTGATTCTTATAGCTATTGATATTCTTTTAAGTGGTATAAACTTAGTACCATTCAGATACAGAAATGTACCTGTTTCATTCTTAACACCGGATTTAACCTGGGATAGCAAGCCAAGTGATATTATATTGAAATATGGTTTACCTGAAGATATAAGTGAAGTCAGCGATATAGACGGTAGCCGTGAATTCAATTTCAATTTCAAATATGATGAAAAAAATGTTTCTTTATCTGCTGATAATGGAGGTGCTTTAAACAATGAATTCCACCGCTATTATTTCACAATAGATTGCAAAACACCTGAAGAGGCAAGCAAATACTTTGATGAATGTCACGAAAAAATGATGAATTTATATGAGAATGAGCCTGATTTTGAATTTGAAGGCACAGAAACAAGAATTGATTATGAATTCACAGATAGTAACGCCGCCTCATACAGTTCTACCAATGAAAACGGTGTAATAAAAACCACAATCATAGATGATGACGGAAACGAAATACCCATTGAAGAAGTAGATGATATTGTAGAAATAAAAACAAAAACAAATGAATATGATATGTGTAACACAGTAGGTGTTTACTATTGGCTATCTTATTCCGAAGGTAAATCCTCTGTTCGTTTGCGTGCGGAAATCATGTATTAATTATGTACAACACCACTCCGTTTAACAGATTTTCCTGCTAAACGGAGTGGATTTTTTATTCTATATATTCGTGCTTGGTTGGTTCGTAATCGCCATTATCGTATTTGCTATATTTTTCGTTTTGATGCTCTTGTGTTTCTTCTGCAGAATATTCAACTGGTTCGGTGCAGATAGCATCACACAAGATGGTTTCTAAATCTTCATACACAGAATATTCACCAAGACTTGCAAGGACGAAAGAGTTACGTACATAGCCTGCATTAGCAGATATAAGCTCCTGGTCAAAGTAATAGCCGTAGTGCTCAACAAAGAATGTGATTAACATTACAACAGTTCTTGTATTACCTTCTCTGAAAGGATGAACCTGCCATATAGCAGGAAACAATCGTGCAACATTTTTGGCAAATTGGTCTTTAGATAGTTTAGCCCAATCAACTGCATTGATGTTTTTCCAGGCGATTTCTAAATCCTTTTCAATATCTTCGTTATTAGAATACCAAACACTTTTACCTGCAAGGATTTTTTCTCTTTTTTGAATATTGATTTTTCTGTACTTCCCTGCCCATTCATACACATCGCCAAACAGTTCCTTGTGGATATAACAAATGCCGTTGGATGAAAAATCAGAAAACCCATTTTCATACAACAACATCATATTAGCTCTGGAAAGCTCTGCTTCGGCAACATCTAATTCGTTTTCATCTGTAATTCCGAGAAGATTTTTCAGAACCTTGCTATTTTCAATTAAATATAAATCATTCATAATTATACCTTTTTATGAGCAGCGATAAGTGCCGCCTTCATTTGCAAACCGGTAATTTCACCCTTTGCCCATTTATCTGATAACTCTCGTGCATAGTCGGAAACAGGAGCACCTTCAATTTTATTGAGAGCATCAGCAACTTTAATTGCATTTATTCTTTTCTGATATTGCTTTGGTGACATTTTATCGCCTCCCTTTTGTATTATTTTATCATAAAACTGAATGAATTACAACACTGATTATTTAAAAATAAAGTTATCCTTAACTACAACCATAGGTCGCGTGTTCGAGTCACATCTCCAGCTCCAAAAAAGACAGTCCGAGGACTGTCTTTTTTTATCCATTGCGAAAGCAATGGTATATCATCAAGCTTTTGTGTGCATATCATCGCCAAAGGCGTATATCATCAACCGTTAGGTTGTATTGCTTTCACAATGATGATATACAAAACTGCGTTTTAGTGATATGCAATTTCTGCAAAATTGATGATATACACACCTACGGTGTGATTTTTCCCATACAAGCGCTCAATTCAAGAATCCTGAACGAGCTTATAGAGAAAATTGCGGTATCAGAAAAAGAAATCATAGACGGCGAAAAATACCAATGCGTGCATATATACTACAAGTTCGTTGGGTTGATGAGTATACAAACACCTGAAAAAGTTATCCTTAAATGCAATATTGAAAACACCTTTCCCCTATGCTATAATAGACTAAATTTGGGGTGGGTAGGATGAATATATGGAACATATTTTGCCAGAAGAACAATTAATTGATTATGTAAAGACATATTTAAAAGCAAATGGTTTTAAAAAGAAAAACAAAAAATGGACAAAAGAAACTCAAGAATTCACAATCTCATTTTTAATTCAAGGTAGCTCTTTTTCAAAAGAGAACTATTATATTCGCCCAGGCATATTTATAAATGCCTTAATGCCAACTGAACTATATTATGGTCATTGGATGTGCGAAATTGAACCCACCAATCCAGAAGAAATAATGAGCAAATTTGAAAAATGGTGCGAAGATTGGACAAACAAGACTTTAATCAAGAACCGCTTACTTAATTTTATAGAATGGGAAAGACGAAACCCGTTGGAAAAGCGAAGAGCAAATCTTGTTGATTATAAAACTGACCCCGTTCCTGCAGAGGAATTTTTCATAATTGATTTAAAAACAAAGCAATTCATTTTAGATAACTTTTAACATTTTTTCAAAAACCACCTAAAAAGTTACCCTTATCAACAACCATAGATCGCGCATTACGGTCAATTTTACTACACAAATTCTTAAAACTTTCTTAAGATTTTCTCAATTTATTGTTATAAATTTTTATTACCGCTATAATGGTGTTACAGTTTAATTAAAGGGCGTGTTTTTATGGCAAGGTTAAAATCAAAGAAAGTTATTAAAATAATTATAATTGTTGCAATTGCTTTTATGGTGGCAAGCATTTTTGTGAATGGTATAAATTTAGTACCGTTCATATACAGAAATGAACCTGTATCCTTTATTACCCCTGATATAACCTGGAACAGCAAGCCAAGTGACGTTATATTAAAATATGGGTATCCTCTAAGCATAAGCGAGGTCAACGATATTACAGGTGAACGCACCTTTGATTTCAGCTTTGTTTATGAGGGAAAGGACGTAGCTTTTTCTGCTGACAACAGAGGCACTGTTAACAGTCAGCTTCACCGATATTCCTTTATAATTGATTGCAAAACGCCTGAAGACGCCAATAAATTCTTTAATGAAGCTCATAAAAGCATAATGGATCTACATAAAGATGATCCTGATTTCAAGTTTGATGGCACACTCACCGAAACAGATTATGAATTCACAGATAGTAACGCCGCCTCATACAGTTCTACCAATGAAAACGGTGTAATAAAAACCACAATCATAGATGATGACGGAAACGAAATACCCATTGAAGAAGTAGATGATATTGTAGAAATAAAAACAAAGGTAAACCGCTACGATATGAGTAATACAGTAGGTGTCAGTTTGCAGCTTTCTTATTCCGAGGGTGAGTCCTGCGTTTATTTACATTCGGACATTATGTATTAATAAAAAAGCAATAATCCGTTTAACAGACTTTTCTGCTAAACGGATTTTTTTATATTATTTATGCCCGAACTGTTGTTTCATTCGTTTTTCTTTTGAAAGAATTCTCTTTCTGAGGCGGATGCTTTCGGGTGTTACCTCGAGGAGCTCGTCATCACCGATGAATTCCATTGACTGTTCAAGGGAAAGGACTGTGTGAGGAACAAGGCGGAGTGCATCGTCACTACCTGAAGCACGGGTGTTTGTCATCTGCTTTTTCTTGCAAACGTTGCAAACAATGTCTTCATTCTTTGCGCATTCGCCAACAATCATACCTTCATAAACAGGAACACCGGGACCAACGAAAAGGCGACCTCTGTCCTGAGTATTGAAAAGACCATAGCCTGTGGTCTCCCCCGCTTCGTGAACAACGATAGAACCGCGCTCGCGCATCTGAATATCGCCTTTATATTCCTCATAACCTGCAAAAAGGTTATTCATAATACCATTACCGTTTGTATCAGTCATAAACTCGGAACGATAACCGATAAGACCACGGGCAGGAATTTTGAATTCAATATGAGTTGAGCCACCGTCACGAACGTCCATATTTTCAAGCTCACCCTTACGTGAACCGATTTTCTCCATAACTGCACCAACATAATTTTCAGGCACTTCAACAATAAGAAGCTCCATTGGCTCTAAAAGCTCACCATTAGGTCCTTTTTTATAAATAACCTGAGGACGAGAAACCTGGAATTCATAACCCTGACGGCGCATTGTTTCAATAAGAATTGAAAGGTGCAATTCACCACGACCGCTGACCTTAAAGGAGTCGGTTGTATCAGTTTCTTCAACTCTCATACTAACATTTGTTTCAACCTCTTTGAAAAGACGAGCGCGGATGTTACGGGATGTAACAAATTTGCCCTCCTGACCTGCAAAGGGGCTATCATTAACCATAAAGTTCATTGAAATTGTAGGCTCGTCTATTTCAACAAAGGGAAGTGCCTCAGGAACATCCTTATCACAAGCAGTTTCACCGATATTAAGCTCTGCAATACCTGAAACTGCAACTAGGTCACCCATTTTTGCTTCCTGACATTCAACTCTTGCGAGACCCTCAAATGTATAAAGCTTAACAATTTTTGCATTGGACTGAACGCCATCCTTATTGCAAAGAGCAACCTGCTGACCAACCTTAACTGAACCGCGTTCAACTCTGCCAACACCGATTCTGCCGAGATAATCATCATAATCAAGGCTAGAGAAAAGAAGCTGTAATGGACCGTCAATATCGCCCTCGGGCGCATCAATATTTTCAAGGATAGAATCAAGAAGAGGTCTCATATCCCCTTCTCTTAAATCTGCATCAAGAGAAGCATAGCCATCACGACCTGAAGCGAAAACAACGGGGAATTCAATCTGGTCATCATTTGCACCAAGCTCAATAAACAAGTCGAGAACCTCATCAATAACCTCCATTGGTCTTGCACCCGGGCGGTCAACCTTGTTTATAACAACAATAGCCTTCTTACCGAGAGCCAATGCCTTTTTAAGAACAAAGCGAGTCTGAGGCATACAGCCCTCAAATGCATCAACAAGCAAAAGAACGCCGTCAACCATCATCATAATTCGCTCAACCTCGCCACCGAAGTCTGCGTGGCCGGGAGTATCAACAATATTGATTTTTACACCATTATAATGAATACCTGTATTTTTAGAAAGAATTGTTATTCCTCTTTCTTTTTCAAGGTCGTTGGAGTCCATAACCCTTTCATCAACCTGCTCATTGGAACGGAAAATACCGCTCTGATGAAGAAGCTGGTCAACAAGAGTTGTTTTACCGTGGTCAACGTGAGCAATAATTGCTATATTTCTGATATCTTCTCTTTTCTGCACCTTTTTCACCTTCAAATCAGTAACCGGATTTTTAACTATAAAATTATACCACTCCAAACAAGGTTTATCAAGTTTTTTTGCTTTATCCGACATAGAAAATATACAAATAAGCATTAAAACTATTGTGTATTATGCTTATATTTGATAAAATGTAGGTGGTGATAAAATGAAATTTAAAAATGTGCTTATTGCAAGTGATTTTGACGGAACACTGAAAAATGACGATGGCATAATAACTCCCGATGTTATTGAGAAAATACAATATTTTATTGAAAATGGCGGTTTTTTCACAGTCTGCACAGGCAGAATACATCAAGGCTTTCATCTTTATAGTCCCGAATATATCAATGCCCCAGTTCTTTTAGGCAACGGAGCTATGGCGTATGATTACGAAAATAACGAGGTAATTTTCAATGATGCAATTGGCGAAGAGGGTCTGCCTGCAATAAGGGATGTTTTAAAGGCTTTTCCTGACATTTCAATTGAGTTTTATAATTTTGAAAAAGTATGCGCAATTAACCTGAATTCTCATTCTGAACAGCATTTTACAAGTCAGGGCATTAAATTTGAAACCATAAGCACACCCGAAGAAGCACCGCTCCCCTGGACAAAGGTTATGATTGCCGCACACGGTTGCTCACAAGAGGTTCAGAAAATTCTTGAAAGCCACCCTGAAATAAATTATCTGAAAACAACGGGTAATTATGTTGAAATCCTTAAAAAAGGTGTTGATAAAGGCACAGGGCTTTTAAAGCTTGCGGAAGCTTTAGGTTGCAAGCAAAAGGACACCTACGCCGCAGGTGACGGCTACAACGATGTTGAAATGCTTGTTGCTTCAAATGGCGGTTTCGTCCCCGAAAACGGCTCACAAGAGGCACTTTCAGTTGCAAAATATGTAACACGGTCTAATAACAAGGGGTGCATAGCTCATGCTATTGAGATATTAAACAATTTATATAAATAACTTTCGTTCCATCACAAATTTCAATAAATTTGTGATGGAACGATTCCTTTTTAATACTTATCTTTTATTGTTTTGGTATTTGAACAAGCACTTTGGGTTTTGCTGTAATATGCTTTCACCTTATAGTAATATTTTGTTCCTTTTTTAGCGGTTGTATCTCTGTAAACAACATTTGATACACCTTTTTCGGTTGCAATTCTTGAATAACTGCCCCCCGCTTCTTTACGGTAAACCAAATATCCTTCTGCACCTTTCACCTCAGACCATCTGAGTCCAACACCCTTTGTTGAGGTTGAAGGTGTGTTCAAGGTTGGGGCTTCAAGGTAGTACACAGAAAGAGCGCCTGAAAGTGATGAATTACCCGCACCACTGATTGCCTTTACAGCATAGTAATATTTGGTGCCTGATTTTGCAGTTTTATCTGTATAGTAAGTATTGTTTGTATAACCGATATATTTCCAATTAGACTTACTTGTTTTACGATAAACTCTGTATCTGTCTGCACCCAATACACTATTCCATTTTATTAAAACTCCATATTCGGTGTTTTCAATTGATTTGAGTATGGGCTTTGCGCAAACATAGTTATAATGAATTTGGGCTTTTTCCAAAATTGGATTATAATCGCCAATTTCGATTGCATTCCATTGTCTTTTTGATCCTGTATAGTAAATATTCTCTATTGCATCGCAATAGCCGAAAGCCTCCATACCTATAAAAGACACACTTTCAGGAATAAATACTGCTTTAATATCACCACAACAACGGAATGCATTACTACCAATATTGGTTACTGTATTCGGAATGGAAACTGCCGTGATACCTTGATAATTATATTCTGCCGCTCCATCTGCAATAACTGTAGTATTATCTTTAATTCTATACATACCTTTAACATTGCTATCAACTTTAATTAAATAGTTATTCAAATAAAGAGAACCATTTTCCCAATTATTAGTATCGTTCATATACGCAGTATTACTAAAAGTATATCTTCCGATATGGTTAATATTTTTTGATTTAATTGTAATTTTTGAAAGAGCTTCACAATCACAAAATGCCCTTTCGTTAATTTGTGTTACGCTTGCAGGAATCGTTATTGATTTGAGCTTTTTACAACCCCAGAAAGCACTATCACCTATTACTTTCAAGCCGTTTCCTAATTTTACAGAAGAAAGATTATCGCAACCATTAAAGGCAAGCTCATCTATATGGGTAACACTATCAGGAAGAACAACAGAAGTGAGGTTATCAGAACCACTAAAGGCAATCACCCATATTTTTTCAACACCATCAGGAACGGTATAGCTTGTTGAGGAATTCGCTCTCGGGTATTGAATAAGCTCAGTTTTAGCTTTGTTAAACAATACACCGCCAACAGATGTAAAATTCTTGTTTTCGTAATCAACTTTTATTGATTCAAGCTTTAAACAATGCGCAAAAACATCAACATCTATATTTTCCAAGCCTTTACCAATTGTAACGCTTTTAAGATTTTCGCAGCTGAACAAGGCACCTGTACCTATATTTTTGACGCTATCAGGGAATTTAATAGAACTGAATTGGCAACCAAAGAAAACATATTGGCCTATATCAGTTACATTTTCGGGGATTCTAATAGATGTAAACGGACAACCCCTGAACGCCTCGTCACCTATACTTATTACAGTGCTTGGAATGGTGATTTTTTTAAGTGAAGAGCACCAAAAGAATGCACGAGAGCCTATATTTTTCAAGCCTTCGGGAAGGGTTACAGAATAGAGATAATTGCACCCATAAAAAATGCCATTGGATAATTCAGTAACACCCTCAGGAACAACTATTTTTCCTATGTTACATTCATAAAAAGCAAAACTTCCTATCTTTGTAACAGTACCAGGAATATTAAACTCTTGCAAACCACAACGCGCAAATGCATTGTTGCCTATACTAACAAGGTCATCAGACGGAATAACCTTGCTAAGCTCCCTGTTCCCTGCAAAAGCGTAAGCCCCTATATACTTTACACCATCAGGAATTGTATAAGACGATTTTTCACGAGCACAAGGATACTGAACAAGCTTTGTTTTTGCTTTGTTAAACAACACACCGTTTACAGCAGAAAAATATTTGCTACCTGAAGCAACAGTAAATGAGGTTAAATCATCGCAATCCCAAAAAGCACCAGCACCAATTTTTTCAAGGGATGCAGGAAGAGCTAAAACTTCAAGAGATTCACAATACGCAAAAGCTTCTTTTCCTATTTCAGTAACAGTATCAGAAAAAACTATTTCTTCAATTCCGCTATGTGCAAAAGCACCCTCCCCAATGCTCAGAACACCTTCTGATAAAATAACCTCATCAGGAGCGCTTCCTTCAAAAGCATTGGTGGCAATATATTTTACACCATCAGGAATTGTGTACGAAGAACCCTTTTTGTTATCAGGATAGCGAACAAGCTTGGTCTGGTCTTTATTAAACAAAACGCCATCTATAGCTGAAAAATACTTGCTCTTTGAAGAAACGGAAAACGATTTTAAATAATCACAACTATAAAAAGCCCTTTCATCAATTTCTTCGATCGTTGCAGGAATAAACAAAGAGCCAATATTATCATTATGCTCAAAAGCAAATCTTGCAATTTTGGTAACTGGCAAGCCATTATATTTTGAAGGAATTGATAATTTATCAGTATATTCACCAATATAGGCTGTTACTGAATATGATTCACCGTCATCGTTTAACTCAAACATTATTTCATCCGCAGATTCTGCAGATACTGTTACAGGCAAGCAAGAAAATGCTCCTAAAACAATAACCAAAGATAGAAATAGTCCTAAAATGCGTTTCATAAACATCATTCCTTTCATTATCTTAATTTTATTATATTTTATTTATTCATTAAAGTCAATAGTAAAAATATTTATTAAAAGCATAGTAAATAATTTTACTCGGGTATTATAATATCAGGTGATAGTATGAATACTTATGTAAAACGAATAAGGGATTTGCGAGAGGATGCAGATTTAACCCAATCTCAAATTGCAGAATATCTCGGAACCTCTCAAACGATGTATGCCAGATATGAACGTGGTGCTAATGAAATTCCTGTAAGACATATTATAAAACTTTGTGAATATTATGGAGTTTCAGCAGATTATATTTTAGGAATAACAGATAAAAAATAAAAGCAGATAAAACTGAAATGCGCGGTTTTATCTGCTTTATTTTTAATCTGCTTTAAGCTTTGCTTCTTTACCATCTTTAAGAAGCTGTTTGAGAGTTTCAACATCGTCATTTTTCATAGCGTCGCTGTATTTCTGAAGCTCGGCTATTATATTATCCAGCTCAAAAATAAGGTTATCTTTATTATCAAGGAAAAGCTCAGTCCACATATTTTCATTAAGGTAAGCAACTCGGGTTAAATCCTTGTAGCTACCTGCAGAAATACCCTTTCTTTCAAGTGCTGATGGACTTTTAACAAAAGCGTTTGATACTACATGGGCAAGCTGAGAAGTAAATGCTATAAGCTTATCGTGTTTTTGAGGTGTCATAACAGAAACGCGACCAAAGCCTAACTGCATAATAACCTCTCTGGCATTGGCAAGGGTTAAAATATCTTCATTTTCTTTAGGTGTTAAAACAAATGGCGCATTATAAAACATTGTATCCTTTGAATTTTCAAAGCCTGAAAACTGTGTACCCGCCATTGGATGACCACCAACGAACGAGAAATTATGCTTGTCTGCAATTTCAAAGCATTTGTCACAAACTGATCTTTTTACACCTGCACAGTCAATAACAACTGCGCCATCTTTAAAAATTGAAGCATTTTTCTCAACAAATTCAATTACTGCTTCAGGGTAAAGAGGAATAAATATGTAATCACAGGTTGCAATTCTTTTCTCTGTTAACTCACCATCAATACTTTTTTCTGAGATAGCATTTTTAACAGTTTTCTGGTCAATATCATAGCCATAAACCTTAAATTTAGTATTTTTCTTAGCTGATTTTGCAATAGAACCACCAATAAGACCGAGCCCAACAACACCAATATTCATAATAATTCCTCCTAAGAATTAAAAATACAATATAATAAAAAACAAAAATCCCTTGCAGTGATTATACTGCAAGGGTTAAACAAACGACTAAAAACAGCAGCACAAATCACTATTACTTATTTAGTTAAGTAATAGTAATAATAGTATGTAACTGCGTTAAACTGTTTCATAACCGTTTTTCCTCTCATTTTTTCTAAATAGTAGCACTAAAAGTTTAAATTGTCAATATGTTTTTATTCAAATAATTACAAGAAATTATTTGAATAAAAAACAAAAAAGTCGGAACAAATTCCGACTTTGGTTCATATACCCTGAAAACTGAATAAAGAGAAAGCTAGTCGAAACAAACGAAATGGTCAAGCCCTCGACCTATTAGTACTGCTTAGCTGAACATGTCACCATGCTTACACACGCAGCCTATCAACCTCATAGTCCTTGAGGGGTCTTACTAACTTAAGTTATGGGAAATCTAATCTTGGAGATGGCTTCACGCTTAGATGCTTTCAGCGTTTATCCAATCCGCACATAGCTACTCGGCCGTGCCACTGGCGTGACAACCGATGCACCAGCGGTGCGTCCATCCCGGTCCTCTCGTACTAGGGACAGCGCTCCTCAAATATCCTACAAGTCGAGCAGGGACGAAAGTCGGGCTTAGTGATCCGGTGGTTCCGCATGGAAGGGCCATCGCTCAACGGATAAAAGCTACCCCGGGGATAACAGGCTTATCTCCCCCAAGAGTCCACATCGACGGGGAGGTTTGGCACCTCGATGTCGGCTCATCGCATCCTGGGGCTGTAGTCGGTCCCAAGGGTTGGGCTGTTCGCCCATTAAAGCGGTACGCGAGCTGGGTTCAGAACGTCGTGAGACAGTTCGGTCCCTATCCGTCGTGGGCGCAGGAAATTTGAGAGGAGCTGTCCTTAGTACGAGAGGACCGGGATGGACGCACCGCTGGTGTACCAGTTGTTCTGCCAAGAGCATAGCTGGGTAGCTACGTGCGGAAGGGATAAGTGCTGAAAGCATCTAAGCATGAAGCCCCCCTCGAGATGAGATTTCCCATAGCGCAAGCTAGTAAGAACCCTGAAAGATGATCAGGTTGATAGGTCCGAGGTGGAAGTGTGGTGACACATGGAGCTGACGGATACTAATCGTTCGAGGACTTAACCAAATGAATCAAGCATACTTGCCAAACTTACATTATCCAGTTTTGAAGGAATGATTTCTTTCTAACCAAATAGTCCGGTAATGATGGCGAAGAGGCCACACCCGTTCCCATTCCGAACACGGAAGTTAAGCACATCGGTGCCAACGATACTTGGCTGGCGACGGCCTGGGAAAATAGGACGATGCCGACATTATTAGAGAGCTGCAATTGCAGCTCTCTTTTTTTATTTTCCTTTTTCCTCCCGGTGTGCTCCGCAAATTTACCTTGCCGGCAGTGATGAAGCAGGCATTTTGGCTCTTAACGAGCCCAAAAACGGTAAATATTGCAGCAAATTCCAGCGGAATTTACACGCGAAACTCTTGTTTCGCGTGGGACCTGCTGCAGAATGCGAAATTCTGCAA
>JAZMZY010000058.1:0-10919 GCA_045586265.1 Acutalibacteraceae bacterium | reverse complement strand
ATATGAACAGTTAAGATTACATGTGTGAGCAATATGGATACAAAGAGCTTTTACAACGCCTGAAGTTTTAGCCTTAAGGTGTCCTGCAACAGGCTCAAAGGTATCGGGAGCAAAAAGCTTTCCGCTTTCTTTGAGTGAAACAACTTGTGTAAAACATTCCTCGATATCTTCAGCTGTAATATCGCTTCTGTCAGCATATTTTTCACTGATTACTTCTATAATCTTTTCTTTTTTATTGTTTTCAAACATTGATATAATATCGTACGCAACTTCATCTACAACATGAACAGAGCCTGAACATATATCGAGGACTATATTATATCCGCCGAGCTGATATTGATGTATCATATCGGTTCTCCTTTACTTTAACTTATACGATAAAAATGCCGCCATAAAGGCGGCATTAAAATTTAAATAATTACTTGCTGTCCTTCTCTGTGTTTTCACACTGCTGGTTAGCAATACCGCAGCTTGTCTTGCAAGCAGACTGGCAAGATGTCTGGCATTCGCCACAACCGCCGTTTTTAGCACTTTCACACAAATTGCGTGTTTCAATTGTTTTGATGTGTTCCATAATAGCATCCTCCACATAATTAATAAAATTTACTTTCTTAGTTTAACACAGAGGTTTTTATATGTCAATTGTATTTTAGGTTAATATATCTTATTTTTTTGAATATATCATATAAAAGACAAATTTGCAAATATCGGGAGAAATAACGATGACAGAAATATTAAGCCTCCCACCTTTAACCCTGACATCGATAATACTTACTCTTGCGGTAGTGTTTGTAAACGGCTTGACTGATGCTCCAAATGCAATTTCAACTGTGACGGTTACAAGGTGTATGAAGTTAAAATCAGCTCTTATAATGTCTGCAATATTAAATTTTTCAGGCGTTGCGGTTATGAGTGCAATCAATAATTCGGTTACTGTAACGGTTGCAAATATAGTGGATTTCGGAAGTGACACACATTCTGCTTCTGTTGCTCTTTCTGCTGCGCTTTTCAGCATTGTTTTCTGGGCGGTGCTTGCCTGGTATTTTGGAATACCTACAAGTGAAAGTCACGCTCTTATTGCAGGTCTTTCAGGCAGTGCCATTGCAATTAATGGTGGGCTATCAGGTATAAACGGAGAAGAATGGCTTAAAGCAGTAAAAGGGCTTTTCACATCTTGTTTATTTGGTTTTATTGTAGGGTTTGTTATCTGCAAATTGATAATTACGCTTTTCAGAAATATAAAAAGGAAAAATGCAGAACAGTTTTTTAAATATGGTCAGATTTTTGCTGCTGCAGGAATGAGCTTTATGCACGGAGCACAGGATGGACAGAAATTTATTGCGGTATTAATGCTATGTATGAGCTTTTCGGGAAATGACCAAGGAGAGAAAATGAGCGGAGATTGGAAAATAATTCTTCTTTGCTCAGTTGTTATGGCTTTAGGTACAATGTGCGGTGGTAAAAAAATCATAAAATCCGTTGGAATGGATATGGTAAGGCTCGAAAAATATCAGGGCTTTTCTGCAGATTTGTCTGCCTCTCTCTCGCTTTTTATAAGCACGGTTTCAGGCCTTCCCGTTTCCACAACTCACGCAAAAACCACCGCAATGATGGGTGCAGGCACAGCCAAAAGCATAAAATCCCTGAACCCGTCAGTTATAAAGGAAATCGGATTGACGTGGCTGCTTACGTTTCCGGGATGTGGGGTGATAGGGTTTTTGGTGACTAAAATATTTTTGAGAATATTTTAGTGAAGTTAGGAGTGAGGAGTGAGGAGTTAGGCGTGTCGGGTGCTGCGCACGGCATTGTAAAAGTGGAAAATTGAAAGTGGAAAGTTGAAAGTTTTGGGTCTGCGACGCTATTATTATGAGCGTAGCGAATAACAAGGTTCTGTCGCAGAAAGGTTCTTATAAAAATGTACTATCATAATTTATTCTGTGGTATAGGCAAGCCTATACCTTACGGTTACGACTCTATCCGATATTCTTACTTAGACCATAGCACCCGTAAGGCACTGGCTTGCCTGTGCCACATAACATAGTAAAAGTGCTGCGAAGCTTATAATGTTTGGAAGCGAAGCTTCCCCAACACTCCTCACTCCTCATTCCTCACTTTTTGGCGACTGGCAACTGGCGAATACTCTGGCATCGGGCATCTGGTATCTGGCATCTAAAAAAGACGGCTTGCGCCGTCTTTTTTAATAGTTTTTGCCCCAATTTTTTCTGTTATAGAACTTCTTATCGTGGAGATTTTTTAATTTTCTTTCTTTTTTGTACTGTTTTTTCTCTTTGCGGGTCATTCTGAACTTGAATTTTCGTTCTTTAACTTCGTCACAGAGAGGTGTTGCAAGACCACCGAGAGAGCCTTTAACCTCAGTTGCAGAAAGAATAACAATATCCTTATCCTTGGGGAGAGTAATTTCTGTTTCGCCGTTCAACTCAATTTCAACTGCGAAGAAATACATTGATTTTGCAGTAATATCAGAGAAATCCTTGTGGCAATGGGTGAATTCATAAGCCACCTTGCAATCCTTGATTCTTGCAGTTTCCTTGAAATCATACATATCCCAACGGGCAGGTCTCTGGAAAGCATCGGGAATGAATTTTGTTACGGATTCTTTACCCACTTTGAACTTAGCATTTTTATCACCATCAACGGAATTGCAAAGAAGAACGAGCTTTGTTGCGTTATTATTGACAGTGATTTTCTGTCCTTTGCAAACAATTGCATTTTTGCCGTCTTTCTTGATTTCAAAATCAACACCACCTAAGGTGATGATGTCCGGTGTGATTTCGTAGGGAATAGTGTATTTAAAATCACCTAATTTGCCCTGCTTTGTAACTAATTGCTTATTGGGCTTTAAATCAACGGGAGTTGAAATTGCTTTTTCTCCCTTTACCGCGCTGTTTTTAAGAGTGAGGGCAAAGGACTTGATTTCATAGGGCTTGAAATCTGCAACAAGTTTTCCGTCAACAACCTTTGCTTCACGGATATGCTCTTCACTTGCATAAACTTCTCTTGCGCTTTCAATTCCGTCACCTAATGTGAGAGTGAAGCCCTCAACATTTTTCTTTGTGCCTTCACCAAGACGGACAATGATTTCATCGCTTTCCTCAGCCTTCTTCATAGCACGGATGATAATGTCATTTGTTGAAACATTACCGAACGAGTATTCTGTACCGAGAACACCATCGTGTTTATCACAAACCACTGCGCACATTGGCTGAGTGAAGAGCCTTGCCTGAAGCTGAGTATCTGCTCCCACCTTGCCCTCGTGACTGAAAATAGCAAAGGAATATCTGTTAAGACCTAAATCCATCATAGACTGCATTGAGTCTATGCGGTAATTGTATTTGGGTGTGTGAACAACTGTAAGGCGAAGGGTGTTGTTGTCAAACTTGTCCCAGCCGTATTTACATTCACTGATAACAGAAACACCGAATTCGCCACTCTTATCTGTAATATCTGCCCATTTCTGTGCAGGCACCTCGTAGAGCTGCTTCGTCATATTTCCGCGCTCTATTGCACCAAGTCCAAGGTCATAAAGTGCCTTTTCGTTATCTGCAGTAAAGGGGAAAACATTTTTAGCCATTGTCTGAAGTGACTGCCACTCAAATTCTGAGTAAACCTCAACTGCTTCGCCACCATCAGTAAGGGCAATTATATTTGTAAACGTGCTTCTGTCGTCTTTCTGAGTAACCTTATAGGCAACTCTTGCAACGCCATTTTCAAGCACTTCAATTTTTACAAGGGTGGGTTTTCTGTCAGGCTTTTTGTTAGCCTCGTCAAAATTCATTTCCCAGGCAGGCCAATCCCAGGAGCCTGTATAATTAAACAGACCGATTTCAACGGGTGCTTTAAGGATTTCCTTATTGTTAAGCTCTTTATCAATAATTGAGCAAATGTCCCCGTTTTCATTGAGCTTAACAATGTATTTGCCATTTTCAAGGGTATTGTTGCCAATTGAAATTTCGCTCTTTACACAACAGGGTGAATTGCTTTCACGAATATCATAAGCCCTTGCGCCAAGGCTTTTCACATCTGCAATAAATGTGATTTCAGTTTTATTATCAGAAAGCTTTTTGCTTTGGCATTTTATTTCGTTTTCACCGTCAAAAACCTTAACATAATCACTATTGATATTATCAAGGCGGACTGTTACTGCACCGTGTCTGTCTGCTTCAATGGGGTTGTAAACAGTAACAGGTGTACCCTTGCAAGCGCTTGTATTCATAAGCTTTGCAACAGAAGAAACCGCGCCCTCAATTTCGCTTTGGAATTGATTCATTGAAACGTAAAGGTCATTCCAGGAGCGCTTGTAAACTCGCTGACAGGAGGTGCCGGGCATATCATCGTGGAAATGGTGGGAAAGAACTCTTTTCCAGGAACGTGTAAGGCTTTCGCGGTTATAGTCATAAGTGCCTAAGTATTCGCCCATAACAGAGCTTCGCTCTGCCATATCTGCAAGCTCTTCTGCCTTTCTGTTCCAACGCTTGCTCATAACTCTTGAGGTGTAACCGCCGATAGCGTGCTCGCTCATAACAAGCTCATTTTCCCATACAGGAAGCTTTGCTTTCTGTTCGGGTGTAAGCTGTTCATCAATATCTTTATAATATTGGTCTGCGGCTGCGGCGATAATTTCAATATCGCTTTCATCATTTTTGTTGATTTCCTGTTCAACGAAGGCTACGGATTTTTCTTTAGGCGCACCGCCTCTGTCACCAACACCATGGAAAACAGTTGTCCACGGGAAATCATATTGTTCATTTTCCTTGAATTTTTCTTCAATGAAATCCCAGTCACGTAATTTGTCAAGGGATTTACTGTAAGAGCCTAATTTTAAGGTTGTGTAAATTTCGTTGCCGTCAACACCACGCCATCTGCCTGTATCAAAGGGAACACCGAAAGCACCGCCCCAGCTTAATTTCTGAGTGGTGAAGCCTTTAAGGTTTGCATGGTGCATAATAGAAGGTAACGCCCAACCAAATCCGAAGCAGTCAGGCAGATAAATATCGCACGAGGTTTTTCCGAATTGGTTACGAAAATAGGAATTACCTATAAGAATATTTCTGAAAAGAGCTTCGGGAGAGGGTACATTGACATCGCCGTTTTCATAAGCAGAACCGCAGACATTCCAACGACCCTCTTTAATATATTCGGTCATTTTTTTGAATTGTTCTGGGTAATATTCCTCCATAAGCTCATATCTGTAAGCACCTTCAAAATTGAATTTATATGTAGGGTATTTTTCAAGTAATTTAAAGTTTTGCTCGAAGGTATCGCTTATATATTCATCAATGCTTTCTTCCAAATCCCAGCTCCACACGGTATCAAGGTGAGCAGTGGCAATTGTGTAAATCTTTTTCTTTCCCATAACACATCTCCTATAGTGAAAGTATATGGAAAAATTATATAATATCGGTTGTTGGTTTGCAACAGAATTTGTATGTGAAAAATCCCCAAATATTGAGGTGTTTTTTTGGCATTATAAATGTTTTAAAATTGTTGAAATATATGGGAAAAGAAATATAATAGAAGATGAAAATATCTGTCTGAAAGGATGGTATGAATTATGGATAAAATTTTGAAAATCGGTATCATCGGTTGCGGTGGTATTGCAAACGGAAAGCATATGCCCGCTCTTAAAAAGGTTGAGGGTGTAGAAATGGTTGCATTCTGCGATATTATCAGGGAAAGAGCAGAAAAAGCAGCAAAAGAGTTCGGCACTCCCGATGCTGTGGTTTATGAGGATTACAAGGAGCTTCTCAAGGATGAAAGCATTGATGTGATTCACGTTTGCACACCTAACCGTTCGCATAGCTTTATTACAATTGACTCTCTTGAAGCAGGTAAGCACGTTATGTGCGAAAAGCCTATGGCTAAAACCTATGAAGAGGCAAAGGCAATGTGCGAGGCTGCCGAAAGAACGGGTAAAAAGCTTTCTATCGGTTATCAGAATCGTCAGACAGCTCAGAATCTCTATGTTAAAAAATGCGCAGATAATGGCGATTTCGGTGAGATTTACTATGGTAAAGCTCTTGCTCTTCGTCGTCGTGCAGTTCCCACATGGGGTGTTTTCCTTAATGAATTTGAGCAGGGTGGCGGTCCTCTTATTGATATCGGTACCCATGCTCTTGATATGACCCTTTGGGTTATGAATAACTATGAGCCGGAAATGGTTGTTGGTCAGACCTTCCGTAAGCTTGCAGATCAGGAGGAGCAGGGTAATGCCTGGGGCAAATGGGATCCAAAGGAATATACAGTTGAGGATTCGGCATTCGGATTTATAAGAATGAAAAACGGTGCAGTTATCAATCTTGAATCAAGCTGGGCGCTTAATATTGCTGATTATCACGAAGCAGCATATATGGTTTGCGGTGATAAGGGCGGTGCAGATACTCTTGACGATAAAGCAAGAATCAACTACATAAAGCATCAGCGTCAGTGCATTGAAGAGCCCAACCTTGATGCAGGCGGTGCTGCATTCTTCGAGGGTCAGAAGGATGGCTCTCCTGCAGAGATGGAAGCATCCTCCTGGATTAATGCTATCAGAACAGATACAGACCCCGTTGTTTTACCACGTCAGGCACTCTGTGTAACAAGAATTTTAGAGGCTATTTATGAATCTGCTAAGAGTGGACAGCCTGTTTACTTTGATTAAAATCGCCCATAGCGTACAACAAAAGGAGTTATATATATGAAATTTGCAGTACAGTTATATTCCGTTCGTGACCATATCAAAGACGGAAAAGATATGTTAGAGGTTCTCGGTAAGGTCAGAGAAATCGGCTTTGACGGTGTTGAGTTCGCAGGTTATTTTGACCTTGATGCTGACGTTCTTCGCGCAAGATGTGAAGAATTAGGCCTTGAAGTTGTGGGTAGCCATATGGGTCTTGATGATTTCAAGCCCGAAAATCTTGATAAAACTCTTGCGTATGGTAAAGCACTTGGTGCAAAATATCTCGGCGTTGGTGGTGCACCTCATTCTACTTATGAGGAAGCTAAAAACACAGGTGATGTTCTCAGTGCCGCAGGTGTAAAAGCTCGTGAAATGGGTATGGATACATATTATCACAACCATACAGAAGAATTCGAAGACCTTAAAGACGGCAAAAATGCTATGGATGTTATTTCCGAAAACGGTTGCAAGCTTGAGGTTGATACGTATTGGAGCTTCTGCGCAGGTATTGATAACAGCAAATATCTTCCCGAAAACAAAGATAAAATCGTTCTTATTCACATTAAAGACGGTGTTAATCGTAAGCCTATGGCACTTGGCGAGGGTGAAAACGATTTAGGTAAGGTTCTTGAAGGCGTAAAGGCTATCGGTCTTGATTGGGTAATTCTTGAGAATGATGACCCGGTACCAACAGGCCTTGAGGATATTGCTCGCAGCTACAAATGGCTCGAAGCTAATTTTTGCTAAAATTGCCCACAGCACCGCCTTGTGCTCGGGGCAGTATCTCATACAGCACCACTCACACAAAACGGCACTGTGAACAATTTTTTCTAAAAATTAGAAAGTTTAATAATTTTTGTGCAAATTTAGAAAGGTATAGTTATGAAGCTTGGTGTTCTTACTAATTTATTAGGCTCTGTTTCCCTTGAGGAAGCATTAAAATATTTTAAATCTCTCGGTCTTGAAATGGTTGAAATCGGTTGCGGTGGTTACCCCGGAAAAGACCATGCTGACCCTGATATTCTTCTTAATGATGAAAAGGCTTTAGAAGATTTTAAGGCACTTCTTAAAAAATATGATGTTGAAATCAGTGCTTTAAGCTGTCACGGAAACCCCGTTCATCCCAATAAAGAAATTGCAAAATCTTTCGATGAAGATATGAAAAAAGCGGTTCTTCTTGCAGAAAAGCTGGGTGTTCATCAGATTAATACCTTCTCAGGCTGTCCGGGTGACTGCGAAACTGCAAAATATCCCAACTGGGTAACCTGCCCCTGGCCCAATGATTTCGGTGAAATTCTCGAATATCAGTGGAACGATGTGCTTATTCCGTATTGGAAGGAATTTGTTAAATTCAGTACCGCTCACGGTGTTGATAAAATTGCTCTTGAGCTTCATCCCGGCTTCTGCGTTTATAACACAGAAAGCCTTTTGAAGCTTCGTAATGCAGTCGGTAAGGAAATCGGTGCAAACCTTGACCTTTCTCACCTTATCTGGCAGGGTATGGACCCCATTGCAGTTATCCGTGCATTAGGTAAAGAGGATGCAATTTTCCATTTCCACGCTAAAGACACTAAAATTGATAAGCTTAACACAGAGGTTAACGGTGTTCTTGATACAAAATCCTATGCAGACGAAATCAATCGTTCCTGGATTTTCCGTTCGGTTGGCTTCGGTAATGGTGAAGGCTACTGGCGTGATGTTATCAGTAATCTTCGTATGGTTGGCTATGACTATGCAATTTCCATCGAGCACGAGGATTCGCTTATGAGCCAGAATGAAGGACTTGAAAAGGCAGTTGCTCTTCTTAAGAATTGCATAATAAAAGAAGGTCTTACAGACGCTTGGTGGATTTAAGTTCGCTTCGCTCACAGTTAAGAGTGAATAGTGAAGAGTGAAGAGGTTTTTATAATGGACAAAATTAATGTTGTTGTGGTTGGTTACGGCGGTATGGGTAATTACCATGCTGAAAAAATAGACAGCTTTGAAAATTTTAATCTTGCAGGTATTTATGATATAAAGCCTGAAAGATGTCAGGTTGCAGAGGGTAAGGGCTGGTATGCTTATCCCTCGTTTGAGGCAGTGCTTGAGGATGATAGCGTTGAGCTTATTGTTTGCGCTACATATAATGACTGCCACAAGGATATTGCAATCCGTGCTATGAGGGCAGGGAAGAATGTTATTTCCGAAAAGCCCGTTACCCTCAATTCAGAGGAGCTTGAAGAAATAATTGCAGTTGCTAATGAAACAGGTAAGCTTTTCACTGTTCATCAGAACAGACGGTGGGATAACGATTATTGCACACTGAAAAATATTCTTGATAAGAAAGAGCTGGGTCCTGTTTTCACAATTGAATCAAGGGTTTACGGCTCCCGTGGTGTGCCAACAGGCTGGCGGGGCGAAAAAGATCACGGTGGCGGAATGCTTCTTGACTGGGGTGTTCATCTTCTTGACCAGATTCTTATGCTTAATGAGGGTAAGAAAATTAAAAGTGTATACGGCTCTTTAACCAACATCACAAATCTTGAGGTTGATGACGGTTTCCGTGCAATCATCAGATTTGAAGATGGTCCCGAGTGTCTTGTTGAGGTGTTCACAAATAACTTTATTGAGGCACCCCGTTGGTATATGGCAGGTGAAAACGGCACAGCCATTATCCGAACATGGGATATTGAGGGAGAAATAGTTAAAATCAAGGATTGGGAAAAAATGGATGCAGTTCCCGTGCAGATGGGTGCAGGCATAACAAAAACTATGGCACCCAGAACTCCCGAAACCATTCAGAAATTCCCTCTTGAGGTTATCGAGGTTCAATGGGCAGATTATTATAATAATATTTATGATGTGTTGAGAAATGGTGCAGAGCCGTTAATTACCCATAATCAGCAGAGAAGACTTATGAAGCTTATGGAAGCGATTGTTGAGTCCTCTGATAAAAATGAGCTTGTTTATTTTGAATAGAGTGGATAAAGGCTACTTCAAATCCATTCACTCTAAAAGATTTTCTCAAAATACTTGAAATTTTTTCACATAAATGGTAATATATAAAAAACTGTCATTGAAAGGACGGAAATAATTATGAAAAAAAGAGTGTTGGCTACAATACTTGCAGTGTGTCTTCTTTTTAGTGTAATGGCTTGCGTTGCAGGTGCATCAGATGATTTTTCTGTTTCTGAAATCATTTCTTCAAAAAGAATTTGCCCCGGTGATGTTATCGATGAATATTTCATCCCTACTCCTGAAGTATCAGGTCCCATTTATGCAAAAGGCTGGGAAATCAAGTATGAGGGTGGCGAATGGATTCCCTATGATGGTGAGCCCATTGCTGAGGATGCAGGTGTATTTACTGTAAGATATTTCGTAGCAAATGCTGACGGTTCATCCTACGGCTATTCAAACGAATGTGTTGTTACTGCAAAGCATAACCCTAAGGGTGGCTATGAAGCAAGCGGTACAGACCATTGGAGAGTATGTGCAGATTGTGGTGCTGAATGTGAAAAGGGCGGTCACGACCATCTCGCTGAAGGCGCAACCGCAGCAAACAAGGTTTGCTCAATCTGCGGTCACAGAAGAACATCTCAGTGGACCGGTCTCCTTGCATTCTGGGAGTGGATTATGGCTCTCATCGGTTCACTTATCGGTTAATTGAATATGTGATTTAAAAGAAGTCCCTCGGGGCTTCTTTTTTTATTGTTGGTGGTTGTTTTTCTTGACAAAGAAAAGCTATTGGAGTATATTTAAAGGTAGATTTAATACTATATTATAAAATAAACATAATATATAAGGAGTGTGACATAGTAATGGATTCAGGCAGTAGCGGACATGGGCGAAGTTGCATTGATATTGAAACAGCGATAAAGCAATCCATTACGGATTGTTAACACAACTTTATTTGCGGCGGAAAAGAGTTTCTTTTCGGCTGATGTGTCTTTTTGTCGCTGAGCTTACAGGCTCAGTTTTTTTATTTGCGGTTCACCCTCTATTCTATAATTGAAAAGGAGGAAGAAGAATGACAAAAGAAGTTTTTGAAAGATTATTAAACGAAAAACACTATAAAGCAATAAAAAGCATTTTTGATACAATGAACCCCGTTGATACGGCTTTATTGTTGCCGGAATTTGAGGACAAGCAAGTTGTTATGCTTTTTCGTCTTATTCCCAAAGAGAATGCTTCAATGGTTTTCTCGTATATGGAGCCGGATCAGCAGCAGGTTCTCGTTGAGGCTTTTACAGATAGCGAATTG
>JAZMZY010000057.1:0-23603 GCA_045586265.1 Acutalibacteraceae bacterium | reverse complement strand
GCCTTATTCAGAGTGTAAGGTAGGCGCAGCCTTGCTTTGCAAAAACGGCAAGGTTTATACGGGAACAAATATAGAAAATGCTGCCTTTGGTCCCACAGTCTGTGCGGAAAGAGTTGCAGTTTTTAAAGCGATTTCCGAGGGTGAAAAGGAATTTTCAAAAATTGCAGTAGTTGGCGGTAAAAATGGTATAATCAACGGTGTTTTTGCCCCCTGTGGCGTATGCAGGCAGGTGTTAAGAGAATTCTGCGAGGATGATTTTGAAATTATTTTAGGGGAAACTCCTGAAGGCTTTAAAGAGGTAACATTGAAAGAACTGCTTCCATTGTCTTTTAGTCCGGAGAATGTAAAGTGATATAGGTTACTATCCATCAGAGACTTCGCAAGGAGTAACTGTAGAAAAATATGGTTGTGTTTCATTTGAGCCTTCCTTCAAAGGAAGGTGGCGCGAAAAATTTTAATTTTTCGTGACGGAAGGTTCTTTATTGCGTAGCAATATTTCACCAAAGGTGTAACAGTAATAAAGCTTTTGTGAAGGTTGGTTTGTTACAGTTGAAGCCTGCGCTTCAATGACGCTCGGCTCTCGCGTCAAGAACCACCCACCACCCGACCAACTTTATTTTGATTCTTTATATATCATTCGCTTGAAACGGTATTCTAAAAATCATAAAAACAAGGTGGTCCCCCCGCCTTCGAAGGCAGGTATAGGACCACCAAATACTTTTTTGTTTTAAGTTTATTAATTACAAACAAATAATTGCTATTTGCTGGCGACTAAACGAGGTAACTATGAGAATTTACGATATTATAAAAAAGAAGCGCGATGGCTTTGAGCTTACAAAAGAAGAAATAGATTTTTTCATAAAAGGCTATGTTGACGGGTCTATTCACGATTATCAGGCATCTGCACTTTGTATGGCAATTTTCTTCCAAGGTATGAACGAAAGAGAAACCGCAGATTTAACTCTGGCTATGGCACATTCGGGTGATACTGTTGATTTGTCACGATTTGGTGATTTGACTATTGATAAACACAGTACAGGCGGAGTAGGTGATAAAACCACTTTGATTGTTGCACCCATTGTTTCGTCTCTTGGTTGCGTTATGGCAAAAATGAGTGGTCGCGGTCTTGGCCACACAGGCGGAACTATTGATAAATTAGAATCCATAGAGGGCTTCAATACTGCTCTTTCACCTGATGAGTTTTTTAGTCAGGTGGAGAAAAACGGAGTTGCGGTTGTAGGGCAGACGGGTAACCTTACCCCTGCAGATAAAAAGCTTTATGCTCTTCGTGATGTTACCGCAACCGTTGATAACCTTTCTCTTATTGCTTCAAGCATTATGAGTAAAAAGCTTGCGGCAGGGTCGCACACAATTGTTCTTGATGTTAAGTGTGGATCAGGTGCGTTTATGAAAGCTCCTGAGGATGCAAAAGAGCTTGCAGAGGCTATGGTTAAAATCGGTAATAATTGCGGTAGAAATACTGCGGCAGTTATTACAAATATGGACAGACCCTTAGGTAACAATATCGGCAATTCCCTTGAGGTTATTGAAGCAATTCAGGTTCTCAGAAACAATGGTCCTGAGGATTTAAAAGAGGTTTGCCTTACTCTTTCTTCTGAAATTGTTTCCCTTTCAAAGAATATTTCTGTTGAAGAGGCAAGAAAATTAACGGAAAAAGCACTTTATTCAGGCAAAGCTTTTGAAAAATTCAAGGAATGGATTTCTTCACAAGGCGGAAAAAGGGAATGGATTGAAAACCCCGACCTTTTCCCGAAAGCTACCCATAGTTTTGAAATCAAGGCAGAAAAAGACGGCTATATTTCAAAAATGGATGCGGAAAGCATCGGTATTGCATCTGTTATACTTGGTGCAGGCAGAGAAACAAAGGAAGATATTATTGATATGAGCGCAGGAATTGTGCTCAATAAAAAAACAGGAGATAAAGTATCAAAGGGCGATACCCTTGCAACACTTTATTCATGCAACGAAAGGTCCTTTAATTCTTCAAAAGAAAAATTCTTATCTGCATTGGAGTTTTCAGAAGAACCAATAAAAGACGAACCGTTAATAATAAGCATAATAAGATAAAAATTCGCTCCTATGCAAAAATCATTTTTGCATAGGAGCGATTAGTTTATATCTTCATCAAATTGGGAATACCCTTGATAACAGAGGGAATTGCCTTAACAATCATTACTGTAACACCACGAACAAGAGGTTTCTTGTCGTTAAGAATGTCAAGAAGCTGGTCAGCCATTTTGGGGCTGAAAATACCGAAGCTCATTGAAATAAGGTTCTTGATTGGGAGCTGTAATGCAATACCTGATGCCATACTCTCTTCACCAACAAGCTTTTTGATAAGACCAACGATTTTTGCACCGTTTTTACCTGCTGCAGAGTCTTCAATTGTGTTAACAAGAGTAAGGTTGGGGTAAGCCTTGATTTCACGGGGAGGAAGCTCTCTTCCGAGAACAGAAACAAATTCCTCGTCTGTGATATTCATAATATCTGCGCTGTAATATTTAGCAGCAGTTGCTCTGTAATCGGGGATTACTGCTTCAACAGTTGATTCAACATTAAGCTCAGCAGAAAGCTTGATATCACGGCTTGATGCACCAACATTAATAGTGAATTTACCGCTTTCAACGTGCCAATCGTGAATGTTTACATTGTAGTAAGCAAATGCACGTTTGCAAAGCTCGATTGAAACCTCTTTTTCTTCGCCTGCTTTAAGGAATACCTTCTTAAAGCCTTTAAGCTCCTGCTTGGGTCTGTAAATTGTGCTTTCGTTGTCGGTTACATAAACCTGAGCAACCTCAGCACCGTCAACAGCGCCTGTGTTTTTAACCTTGAAGGAAACAGTTACTTTGTCTGTGTCTTTAATAGAATCGGCAGAAAGCTTGATGTCGGAATATTCAAAGTTGGTGTAAGAAAGACCGTAACCGAAGGGGAAGAGAACTTTCTTTTCTGCGGTGTCATAGTATCTGTAACCAACGAAAACGCTTTCCTTGTATTCAACTGATGCAGTGTAGCCGGGGTAGTAGTTGTAAGAGGGATTATCGGAAAGTGAAAGGGGATATGTTTCTGCAAGCTTACCACTGGGGTTAACATCACCGAAGAGAATGTCTGCTGCAGCACTGCCGGAAGCCTCACCACCGAGAACGCAGTTAAGAATACCCTTAACCTTATCTGCCCAAGGCATTTCAATAGCTGAGCCACCTGAGAGAGCAACAATAACATTTTTGTTTACCGCACTTACTGCATCAACAAGCTTTGTATGAAGAGCGGGAATACCAAGGTGACGGCGGTCAAAGCCCTCAGACTCAAATTCCTCAGTAAGACCAATGAAGAGAATTACTGCATCCTTGCCCTTTGCTGCTTCAACTGCTTCTGCAATAAACTGCTCGTCAGAAATTTTATTTTTCTTCTTAGTTGAATAACCGGGAGCATAAGTAACCTGAGCACCCTTTGCAAGAATTTCATCATAAGCGCAGTCAACCTTGATAGCATTAACAAGTGATGAGCCGGCACCCTGATAACGAGGATTTTTAGCCATTTCACCGATAACTGCAATATTTGCATTCTTCTTAAGAGGAAGAACAGCATCATCGTTTTTGAGAAGCACCATACACTGACCTGCAATTTCGCGGGCTTTCTGATGGTGTGCATTCTTATCGTATGTATAGTCGCCGAGAACCTCTTTGGATTTCATAATAACTGTAAGAACGTTATCAACCATCTTATCAAGGAATTCCTCGGGGATTCTGCCGTCCTTGACTGCTTCAACAATCTGAGCATTACCAAGACCGTTAGAGGTGGGCATTTCAAGCTCCTGACCTGCAAGAAGACCTGCAACACGGTCGTTTTCTGCACCCCAGTCAGTAACAATCATACCTTTGAAGCCCCATTCGTCACGAAGAACATCTGTAAGGAGCCATTTGTTTTCTGCGCAGTATGTACCGTTAAGACGGTTGTAAGCATTCATTATTGTCCAGGGCTGAGCCTGTTTAACTGTTTTTTCAAAAGAGGTAAGATAAATTTCTCTTAATGCGCGCTCGTCAATAACGCTGTCGCAGGTCATACGGCGGGTTTCCTGGTTGTTACCTGCAAAGTGCTTAAGAGATGTACCGATTCCTTTAGACTGAACACCATTAACAAAAGCGGCAGAAATTTCACCTGCAAGGTAGGGGTCTTCGGAGAAATATTCAAAGTTTCTGCCACAAAGGGGAGAACGCTTGATGTTAGTACCGGGTCCTAAAAGAACGCTGACCTGCTCTTTAAGGCATTCTTCACCAAGAAGAACACCCATTTCATAAATAAGGTCGGGGTCCCAGGAGCAAGCGGTTGTTGCTGCTGTGGGATAGCAGATTGCAGGAACACCTTTAAGGCTTGTTGCCTGCTCTTTATCCATTTTTTCTGCACGCTTTCTGATACCGTGAGGGCCATCAGTCCACATAACAACAGGGATACCAAGTCTTTCAATTCCCGGTGTGTGCCAATAGTCAAGACCGGAACAAAAGCTTGCTTTTTCTTCAAGAGTCATTTGTTTAATAAGGTCTGCGTGATTCATTTTCTACCTCCGTAAATCTCAAAGTTATACATTTTAATAATAGCATACAAAATATGTCAATGCAATAGTCAAAAGTTATATAAAAACATCAATTTCATTGTCATTTGGTGCTTTGAACATAGATGCAAAATATAAAGCCCGACTGTGCTCAAGGTGATATGCCTTTGTTTCATTGTTGAGAATTTCGTTATTTCTTTTATTAATTTGATATTCCCATATTTCATCGCTGACTGCAATATAATGAAGCTCACAATCAATATTACGTGATTTGAAGAATTCCTTTGTTGCGTCCCTCTCTTCTTTTGTCCAGAAGCCCCAATCGAGAACAACATCAAAGTCTTTTTCAACAATTTCTAAGGATTTGTCAAAAAGAAGTTTTTTTATTCTTCTCTCATACTCCTGATGATGCTTTTCGCCACAGCATTGGTCAAAAAGGGAAAGCATAATTTCATCAACCGAAAGAAGAATTGCATTGTTTTCCTTGCAAAGCTTTTTAGCGTAGGTTGTTTTTCCACTGCAGATTTTACCACAGATTAAATATACTTTTGACATAAATTCACCTGATATTATTTTAATTCATCATACATAATCTTAATAATTTTCGTACTGTTAAGGCAACAGTCTGTGTTGTTGGAGTGGTAGTAGGCAATAAGAAGGTAATCCTCGCCCTCAAGGGTGGCTGGGTAGCAGTAGCCGTTGTTAAGGTCATCCTCAAGATAGAAAAGCTTTTCTTGTGTGAAATTGCTTTCATCTTTTTTCCTTGTTGCCATTACGTAGGGTGTTCTGCCCCAGAATTCTGCATCATCATCTCTTAAAATATGCTCGGGAATAGGATTGAAAATTGCAACGGTCAAATCCTTGAAATCCTTAACTGACATAGGTGAGGCAGGGGATGAAAAGAACACATTTGGTTCAGGTGTTGACCAGGTTTCGCCATTGTCTTCGGAGTAACATTCATACTGATAGCCTAAAAGTGTTCTTATATAACACCATATTTTACCATCGGGAAGCTCATATAATCCCGGTTCCTGAAATCCGATTTTATCATTGGGGAAAGGAGTTCTTAATTCCTGCTCGGTTTTATTCCAGGTGTAGCCGTCATCATCGGAATAAAAAAACACAAGCTCACCAACAGATAATTCCTGGGAGTTGTCATAAATTGTGTGACGGGCTAAGGGGAGAATGATTCTGCCGTTTTTAAGCTTTAAAACTCTATCGTTATTGAGAATGAAATAATCAGGTCTTTCGAGAGCGTCCAAGCAATTCTGCGGTTCGCTCCAGGTTTTACCCTCGTCAGAAGAACGCCTCATTACAATAGTATCGGAGCCGTCTGCGTTTTTTACAATATAAAAAGCACCGATATCACCATTATTCATTTTCAAAAATGAAAAACTCATAATATTAACATCATTCTCAGCCTTTTCAAAAAGCACCTTCCTTTCCGACCAGCTTTCGCCTTCATCAGTTGAAGAAATAAAAGAAATTCGGGCAATATCTTCGTCCTCTCTTCCGCCTAAAAATTCAGTAAAAGCAAATAAAATTCTACCGTCATTCAAACGAATAAATGAACCCTCGCCAATTCTTCTTACTGAACTCTCAGGTGCCATTAAATGAACCTTTCTGCCGACTTTTTTCATAATTTCCACTCCGGATTATAAAATATATTAAAAATTATACCATACAAATTGCACATATATCAACCTTGAAATTGTATCTTCCCGATAGGTTAATTTTATTGCTTTTAAAAAATGCCTATGATAGAATTATTGTAATAAAAATTCAGGAGGTTTTCCTATGCTTTATAAGAAAAATTCTGCTCCTGCTTTAACAGAGGAGTTATTTAAAAATCCAACTGCGGAATACCGTGGAACACCCTTCTGGGCATGGAACAATTTGCTCACAAAGGAAGAGCTTTGCCGTCAGATTGATGTTTTCAAGGAAATGGGCTTGGGCGGATTTCATATGCATGTAAGAACAGGTCTTAAAAACAAATATTTAAGTGACGAATATATGGAGCTTGTTAAGGCATGCGTTGAAAAGGCAAAGGGCGAGGAAATGCTTGCCTGGCTTTATGATGAGGACAGATGGCCCTCAGGTGCGGCAGGCGGTCTTGTTACTTGCGATGAAAGATATCGCGCAAGAGATTTGCTATGGACTGCAAATAAAACCGGTGAGGCTTTCTCGTCGGGTGATATAAGCCGTTCTGATGCAGGTCGTTCAGGTAACGAAACTCTTATTGCTTGTTACGATGTTATTCTTGATGAAGATGGTTACCTTGAAAGCTATAAAAGAATAGGCGAAAGCGACGAGGCAAAGGGTACAAAATGGTATGCTTTTCTTGATGTTTACACAAAAAATAGCTGGCACAATGATCAGACTTATGTTGATACACTCAACAAAGATGCAATAAACAGATTTATTGAGGTTACTCACGATAGGTACAAAGAAAGCGTAGGCTATGAGTTTGATAAAACTGTCCCTGCAATTTTTACAGACGAGCCTCAGTTTACAAGAAAGCAGACATTCGATAACTCCTTTGATACAGAGGATGTTACAATGCCTTGGACCGATAAGGTTCCCGAGCTTTATAAAGAGGCTTATGGTGCAGATATTCTTGATACACTTCCCGAAATTTTCTGGGATTTGAAGGATAGCGCACCCTCAATCCATCGCTATCGTTATCACGATTTTATTGCTGAGCTTTTTGCACAGTCCTTTGCAGATACTGTTGGTTCTTGGTGTGCAGAAAACGGAATTGCTCTTACAGGTCATATGATGGAAGAGCCAACATTACATAGCCAGACAGCCGCTTTAGGTGAAGCAATGCGCTCTTACAGAAGCTTCCGGCTTCCCGGTATAGATTTGCTTTGCAACTCTCATGAATTCACTACCGCAAAGCAGGCACAGTCTGCCGCCCATCAGTTTGGTTATGAGGGTGTTCTTTCCGAGCTTTATGGTGTAACAGGCTGGGATTGTGATTTCAGAACCTATAAGCATCAGGGTGATTGGCAGGCTGCTTTAGGTATAACTGTTCGTGTTCCTCATCTTTCATGGTATGCAATGGCAGGCGAAGCAAAGCGTGACTACCCTGCATCAATTTCTTATCAGTCGCCCTGGTATAAAGAATATGGCGCAATTGAAGACCATTTTGCTCGAGTTAATACCGCCCTAACAAGAGGTAAACCAATAGTTAAGGTTGGCGTTATTCATCCCGTTGAAAGCTTCTGGCTCCATTGGGGTCCTAATGATAAATCAGCAATCTTCCGCGATGGCGCTGACGAAAACTTCCTTAGCCTTACCAAATGGCTTCTTGAGGGTAGCATAGACTTTAACTTTATCTGCGAATCTCTTTTACCAACTCTTTGCGAAAAGGGTACAGCACCCTTTAAGGTTGGTCAGATGGAGTATGATACAATTATTGTTCCTGCTTGTGAAACTCTTCGTTCAACAACATTAGAGCGTCTTGAAGAATTCCGCAAAAATGGTGGCAGACTTATTTTCCTCGGTGCTGCACCCGAACTGTGCGATGCAGTCGCTTCCGAAAGAGGTAAAGCTCTTTATGATATGAGCGAACACATTGACTATACCCGGTCTGCACTTATCACCGCTATGGAAAAGGACAGAACTCTCACAATGAGATACGATGACGGTAATCTTACTGATGACCTTATTTATCAGCTTCGTCAGGATGAGGATTGCAGATGGCTTTTCGTTTGTCACGATAAAGAGCCCCATAACAAGGATATTGACAATGGTGATGATATAAGAATTACCATAAATGGTGAATATGGCGTTGTTATATATGACACAGAAAACGGTAATATCGTTTCTGCGGATTACGAAATCAAAAACGGCAAAACAGTAATTTTTGACCATATTTACGGCTACGAATCAAGACTTTATAAGCTTGTTGATGTAAATGAGGTTACATCTGCAACCGAAAAAGAAGGAACAGAAAAGAAAGAAATCCGTGTTCCATCTCAGGTGAAATATGAGCTTTCTGAAGAGAATATTCTTGTTCTTGATATGGCAGAATTCAAGGTGGAGGGCGAAGAAGAATTTTCACCCAAAGAAGAAATTTTAAGGCTTGATAATATCTGCCGTAAGAGATTAGGTCTTCGTCATCGTGGTGAAGCAATTGTTCAGCCTTGGGTTTATGGGGAAATGCCCGATGTGAGCAAGGTTACTCTCAGATATACATTTAACAGTGAAATCGATTATGAGGGTGCATATCTTGGTCTTGAGGATGCAGATAAAGCAGAAATTATTTTCAACGGCGAAAAGGTTTCCAATGAAATAGTTGATAATTATGTTGACTTTTCAATTTACAAGGTGAAGCTTGGTAATATCAGAAAAGGCGAAAATGAACTTATTATCACTTATCCCTTCGGACCTTCTGCAAATCTTGAGAATATATTTGTTCTTGGCTATTTCGGTGTAAGGGTTGTTGGTACTGAAAGCACAATTATTGCCCTTCCCGAAAAAATCGGCTTCGGTGAAATTATTTCTCAGGGCTTCCCGTTCTATAGCGGTGCGATTACTTATAAAATTCCTGTTAATGTTGAGAATGGTAGTGTAGAGGTTGAAGCATCCGACTATCGCGGTGGTCTTATAGCTGTTGAGGTTGATGGAGAGAAAAAAGGCAGAATTATTTATCCGCCTTATACACTCAATATTGAAAATCTTACAAATGGTGAGCACGAAATCGGCGTTAAGCTTTACATACACAGATATAATTCCTTCGGGCCTATTCACCTTGTTAATGAAAAGGAATCGTGGCATGGTCCCGGTGCATGGCGAAGCACAGGTCCTAACTGGTCTTATGAATATGTATTAAGAAAAACAGGTATTCTTAAAGCACCGGTAATAAGATTGTAAACAAAAATTCACTCCATTGAAATTTACAAGTAAATTTCAATGGAGTGATAACTTTTATACAAAGAGCTTCTTTGCCAACCACGCTCTGACCTTTTTGCTCTTATTGGCATATAGCCAGAAGAACACAAGGGCTAAGCAACAAACTGCTGAAACCAGAGCAATTTCACAAGCGGTGATGTAGTTGCCCAGGAAGAAGCAAAGAGTTGCTACTGAAAGACATATTACAAGGTCTACAAAAATGTGAAGAACCTTTGAGGTCCAATGGCGTTTCCTTTTTCTGTACCAGAAGGTGAAATATAAAACACAAGCCGAAACAATTGCGATAATCGGTACAGCAACATTAAAATACCATTTTGCATCGCTCGGGTCATTGGCGTAAAAAACCAAGGTATAAAGAGCTACCGCCAAGGTATCAAAGCCCCACATCAAATAGGGGTGCAGCTTTTTTGTAAAGAATGGAAATACAAACAAAATCCAACATAAAAATGAGCTTGATGCCACAAAAATGAACCACAGATTTTCAGGGCTCAAAAAAATATTTATGAACATACAAACAATGTTGGGAATCAACAGTATGAAAGAAATAACAAGCGCAATAAATTTCTGCTTTATTCCAGCAGGAATATCAGGTGTGTGTGAAAAGGGGAGAGAAGTTTCCTCGCTTTTTTCATTGGGGTTATATACAGGAGTATCACAAAGGGCACATTTATGAGCGCTTTTGTCTAATTCAACTCCGCAATTAACACAATATGACATATTTAAACATCCTTTTTAGTGTGTGTAGAATTAATTAATCTCTGTTGCTTTCAATTTTCACGTGGAAGCCCATTTTAACAAGCTTTGTGAAAATTTCTTTTTCAATGTCGGTTTCCTTGTGTATTCCTGCAATTGTCATAACAAGCTTATCTCCAACAGTTGCAAGACCGCAACGGACTGCATTACGAACACCCGGTCCGGGCATAAGGAAAGCTTTTTCAACAAAGGGAAGCATATCCTCGGGAAGCTTTACCGCACCTAAGTTTGAAAGCAGAACCGATGTTGTCTGCTCGCCTGTAATAAGAAAAGAAATACCAACACCTAAATCCTTTACTGCCAAGGGTAAGTATTTTAAAGCAGGGTTTCTTTCAAGACCCAGATTAGCAGTTACCATTGCATTAAGCTTCTTTTCGTCATTTGCAAGACGCAATTGATAGGCAACCTGTTTTAAAAGCTCTTCAAAGGAATAATCGCCTAATTGAGGGTCAACCTTTGCGCGAAGGCAGATAGTAAAGTTCCTGAGAGTTTCTGTTTTATAAACGCTTCTTAAATCAATGGGAATCTGAACGGATACCTCTTTTTGCTTTTTTTCTTCCTTGCGTTGCTTTTCGATATGCACCTGCATAAGAAGAGCGGCAAAAAACTCTGTTATGGTTACACCGTGAGCCTTTGTATATTTATGAATTTCACTGAAGGACATTGTGCCTGAGATAATGTTTACCATATGCTTGGGGAGCTTTGTGCCCTTTGCGTGATAAACATATTTGTCGCTTCGCTTTATCTTGCCTTTTGAGTTGGCAATTTTTGAAAAGGAGTCTTCAAGCTCTTCTTTTTTTGGTGGTTCATTGGCATTAAGTACAAGACCGCCAACGGAAATACTGTGACCGCAAAGCTTTAAATATTCTGCAACAAGGGTGCAGGAAAATATTGCCGCGCCGTGTCCGTCAGAAATAGCGTGATATGTATCAACTGCAATTCTCTTTCCGTGGTAATAAACTCTGAAAAGATAGCCTTTGTTTTCCTTGAATTTAACACGATGGCAGGGATTCTGAATATCGGGCTTCACATCCGGCGCAATATTCGGGTTTTTTTCAAAATAATACCAGAAAAAACCCTTGCGGATTCTTACATCAAATCCGGGGAAACGAGGCATTATGTTTTCAAGTGCTTTTGTGAGGGTATCCGGGTTTATTTCTTCCTTTAATTCTATACAGAAGCGAAAAATATTTGACCAGGTGCCTGTATTCTGCCCGGGGAAAACCGATGCTGCATTGTCAAGCCTGAACCATTCGGGTAGGTTTGGATTTTTTCTTTCACGTATTTTATTTTCCGACAATTCAAAGCTCCTTTCCTCAGAGATTTGTTCTGTTGATAAAAAAACCGCTTTACTCTTTCAGGGTAAAACGGTATTAGCATTCAGATTTTAACAGCATCCTTGATTTTGATTTTTCCAACGAAGGGAATCTTCAGATAGCCGTTGCAGCCATCTTCGTCAAAGGTAAGGTGAATATCAATTTCTTTACCGGGGAGAATAGCAACAGTGGCTTTTGCATCGAGGGTGTCATCCTCCTCCTCAAATTCTGTTATGGTAACATCCATATCAAAATCTGCGTTATCAATTTCAATTTCAAATTCATAGTTGTTGTTTTCAAATTTAATTTCAAAAACAGCCTCGCCTTTGAAAAACATATGGTCAATATCAACCTTGTATTTGCCTGTACCTATCATAATCGGTGCCTCCGAAATTTTTATTTTATTTCCATACCACCTGCAAGGCGAAGGATTTTTTGAGCATCAGTTGTAGTAATTTTGTCACTGCTTGAATTATATACATTTGCGGCGACTCTCTGCTCCTGAGTAAGTGAAAGCATTTTTGTGGCTTCAAAAAGGGTTGCTTTAGCATCAAAAAGAGTAACAACACCATCTCCGTCAGCATCACCCTTAAGAGAGAAATCGTCGTTTACGAGAATTACAAAGCGTCCGCCCTCGGATATCTGAGCGCCTACAAAAGGAGCATTTGCCGACCCGCTTACAGGAATAAGCTCATCACCAATCTGCTGATAAACCTTTGTTGCGCTTGGAATCGCATCAGTGCAAACAGCATCGAAGTTGAGAATTACTTTACCATCAAGGTCTACTGAAGCGCCACCGCTAACAACATCAATATCAAAGGCGTAAGCCTTTGCGTATCTTGTGGGGAAAAGGTCTTCTACCTCAGAAATTTTAACAGTCTTAACAGAAATATCAAGTGTTTTATTTTCGGGAAGAATACCGTAAGCATCAATTAATTTTATGCCGGTGGTGTTATCTGTAATTGATTGATTGTTTAAAATTATAATGTCTTCAGGGAGAGCCAGCTTAGAAAGGTATTTATGAGCATAGGAATCCTTCGCGCAGGAAATGCCGTCAACAAAGTAATAGAATTTGTTGTCGTCAGAATCAATACCACCCAAAACAACATCTGTACCAATTTCCTTGAGAGTTGCAGGCAAATCGATTCGTTTTAATGAATCGCAGTAAGCCAGCGCTTCTTTTCTTAAAATCTTAAGATTATCACTTAAGCGGATTTTTTTTAGATTCCAACAATGAGAAAAAGCATAGGCGTCAATTCTTGTAACCGTGTTATACATATTAATTTCGGTAAGGTTATAGCAATGGCTGAATGCATAACCACCTATGGTTGTAACACCATAAGGAATTGTGAAGCGTCCGCCCTTTCCTGCGGGGAAGTTAGAGAGATAGTAAGGTTTACCGAAAGAAGATGAGCTTTCATCATCATTTTTGTAATACAGTACACCATCAATAGAAATAAAGTAAGGATTATCCTCGTGCACAAGTATTTCTGTGAGAGAAGAGCAAAGTATAAAGGCACTTCCGTCTATAAATGTAAGAGTAGAGGGTAGCTTAATAGAGGTGATTTTTTCATTTTTTTGAAAAACATCAGGATAAATTTCTACTACCGGTGCACCATTTAATGCTTCAGGAATAATAATTTTAGTTTCTTTTCCTGAGTAAGCGGTTATAACAACACCATCCTCAGGAACATCAGAGCAATATTCATATGTAAAATCCTTTTCAGGTGGAATTACAGGCTCTTCACTTTCGTAAGCTCCTGTTGTTCCGCCGATTGCTTTTGGAATATTATCAGAAAAAACCAAGCAGGATAAAAGAATGCAAAGGCATAAAACAAAGCTTAACAGCTTTTTCTTATTCAAGAAAACACTTCCTTTCAAGCGGTAATATACTAATATAATTATATTATATAGCAGGTGTAATTTCAATAGGAATGTTTATACAATAAAATGCGAGCTTTTTTGTTTATTAATAATATACACGAAAGCAATACTTAGTATTAGAAAAAAGCAAAGCTCCGAAGCGAGCTTCGGAGCCGTATGCTTTTTAACAATTAAGTTACTTAGATAGCGCGGGTAACCTTACCGGAGCGCAAGCAGCGTGTGCAAGCATATACTCTCTTAGGAGAGCCGTTTACGATTGCTTTAACTCTTTTTACGTTGGGTTTCCAGGTTCTGTTTGAACGTCTGTGTGAGTGAGAAACCTTGATGCCGAAAGCAACTTCTTTGTTACAAAATTCACATTTTGCCATTGAGCTGCACCTCCTTCTAAAATTTTCAATAAGTCTAAACATAAGACAACGAAATGTATAATATCACCTTTCTTCGTCAAATGCAAGTATTTTTTTTGAAATTGTCCGTTTTTATGAACTTTCACATATATTTGAGGGTGTTATTACAATATTTTTTTCAAAATTGCTTGATTTTTTTTAAATGATGCTATATAATGCTACTTGTAACCGAACATTTGTGCGAACAACGAGAGTAATAGTTGGCAAGCACATACCAATTACTATATAAAGGGGATTCACTCAGAAATGGCAGAAAGAAACGAAAAAAGTAAAGCACTTGAAACAGCTCTCTCTCAGATAGAAAAGAATTTTGGTAAAGGTGCAGTTATGCGCCTTGGTGAAAATGCAGGACTTAATGTTGAAGCAATTCCTACCGGTTCAATTGCTCTTGATGCGGCAACGGGTATCGGTGGCCTTCCCCGTGGCAGAATTGTTGAAATTTATGGTCCTGAAAGCTCAGGTAAAACAACACTCGCACTTCATGTTGTTGCAGAAGCACAGAAAATGGGTGGCGAAGCCGCATTTATTGATGCTGAACACGCTCTTGACCCTGTTTATGCAGCGGCTTTGGGAGTGGATATTGATTCTCTCCTTGTTTCTCAGCCCGATAATGGTGAGCAGGCACTTGAAATCACAGAATATCTTGCTCGTTCAGGAGCTCTTGATGTTATTGTTGTGGACTCTGTTGCTGCTCTTGTTCCCAAGGCAGAAATTGAAGGCGAAATGGGAGATAGCCACGTTGGTCTTCACGCTCGTCTTATGTCTCAGGCATTGAGAAAATTAACAGGTGCTATTTCAAAATCCAACACAGTTGTTATTTTCATTAACCAGCTTCGTGAAAAGGTTGGCGTAATTTATGGTAACCCTGAGGTTACAACAGGTGGTCGTGCTCTTAAATTCTATTCAACAATTCGTGTTGACGTGAGAAAGGTTGAGCAGCTTAAGGGTCCCGGTAATGAATTTATCGGCTCAAGAACAAGAGCCAAAATTGTTAAGAATAAGGTTGCACCACCATTCAAAGAGGCGGAATTTGATATTATGTATGGTGAAGGCATTTCCAAATACGGTGAGCTTCTTGATCTGGCTGTTAAAATGGAGGTTGTCAGAAAAAGCGGTGCTTGGTTCTACTATGGCGAGGAGAGACTCGGTCAGGGCAGAGATAATGTGAAGGAATACCTCAGAAATACACCTGAATTCTGCGCAGAGGTTGAAGGAAAGGTTCGCGAAGGTACCAAGAATCTTATTTCTGCAAGAAACCCGATTTCCAGAAGAGAACCGGCTGCACCCACACCAGTTGAGCCGGTTTCAAAAGCAGTTGCAAGAGCAAAAATTGATATTGCAGTTGACGACGAATAATGAAAATTACATCTAAACCGGGTAACGGCAATAAGGTTCATATCTATATTGACGGAGAATATACCCTGACGCTTTATGATGACTATTGGTACCTTTGCGGTATTAAGGATGGTCAGGAAATTTCAGATGAACAGCTTGCTTCCTTGAAAGAGGAGGCAGGCTTTCGCTCTGCTTATGAGAAGGGTATAACTTATCTTTCTATGCGTAGCTATTCAGAAAAAGAGCTTTATGATAAGCTTAAACTGAAATTCGGTGCAGAGTCCTCCCGTAAAGCAGTTGATAAAATGCTCAGCAGAGGCTATATTGATGATGAAGCCTTTTGTAAGGAATATGCAAGGTATCTTTTTGAAGTAAAAAAATATGATATAAAGAGGATTACATACGAATTAAAAATGAAGGGTATTGATGGCGAAACTGTTAACAATACCTTGAAAACACTTGACAATGAGCCAATTTCGCGTATTATAGAAATGTTAAGGACAAAATACGAAAACAAACTGGAAACGGAAAAAGACAGGAAAAGAATTGTCAACCGTTTCGTAAGAATGGGGTACTCCTATTCTGATATAAAATCCGCGTTTTATGAGTGCGAATTAGAAATGCCGAAAGGGTGAAAGTTATGTCACGAAAAATCGGAATGATTAGCTTAGGCTGTCCGAAAAATCAGGTGGATGCAGAATTGATGCTGAAAAAGCTAGTTGATGCAGGGTATATTCTTGTTCAGGAAGCAGAGAAGGCTGATATTGTTATTGTTAATACCTGTGGCTTCATTGAGGATGCTAAAAGAGAATCTATTGAAGCAATTCTCGAAATGGCAGATTTAAAAGCAGACGGACTTCTTCAGAAAATTCTTGTAACAGGTTGCCTTGCTCAAAGATACAATGATGAGGTGTTTACCGAGATTCCCGAGGTTGATGGGGTAATCGGTATCGGCGCAAATGCAGATATTGTTGAGGTCTGCGATGCGATTTTTGAGAATGATGAGCAGTATAAGAGCTTCCCTGATAAAGAAAATTTGCCTCTTGCTGGCGGAAGGATTCTTACAACTCCCGAATATACCGCATACCTTAAAATAGCAGACGGATGCTCGAACTGTTGCTCCTACTGTGCAATTCCCTCTATCAGAGGTGCATTCAGAAGCAGAAAAATGGAGGATGTTCTTGAAGAAGCAAATATGCTTTGCGAGAAGGGCGTTAAGGAGCTTATTCTTGTGGCTCAGGACACAACCCGTTATGGTGAAGACCTTTATGGTGAGCTTAAGCTTCCCGAGCTTTTGAGTGAGCTTAATAAAATTGAAAAGCTTCAGTGGATTCGTCTTCTTTATTGCTATCCCGACAGAATCACAGACGAGCTTTTAGATGCAATTGCAGAAAATGAAAAGGTTTGCCATTACATTGATATTCCTCTTCAGCACGCAGATGGCGGAATTCTTAAGGCTATGAACAGAAGGGGCGATAAGGAGTCTCTTCTTGCTCTTGTTGAAAAAATCAGGGCAAAAATCCCGGATGTTGTTTTGAGAACAACCTTTATTGTTGGCTTTCCCGGTGAAACAGATGATGCCTTCACAACACTTTCTGAGTTTGTTAACGAGGCTAAAATTGACAGAGTCGGTTGCTTTGCATATTCTCGCGAGGAGGGTACTCCTGCTTACGATTTTGAAAACCAGGTTGACCCTGAAATTGCTGCAGACCGCGTTGAAGCAATTATGACTCAGCAATATACAATTTCCGAACAGAAAATGGAAGAATGTATGGGAAAAACCTATGATGTTATTGTTGAGGGCTATGACCCGTATACAGACAGCTACTACGGCAGAACATATATGGACTCTCCCGACATTGATAATAACATCATTTTCACTTGCGGTTATGAAATCGAGAATGGTGAAATTGTTCCTGTTGAAATATTTGATAAGGATGAGTATTCTCTCATTGGTGAAGCGGTATGAAAAATATGAATGTACCTAACCAATTGACCGTTATAAGAATAATTCTTACCCCTATATTCTTAGCATTGTTTCTGAGCGATATGCCCCACCATTATTTGATTGGCTTAATCGTTTTTGCAATTGGTTCATTTACAGATTTTCTTGATGGTAAAATTGCGAGAAAAAAGGGTATTGTAACAGTTTTCGGTCAGCTTGCAGACCCTGTTGCAGATAAAATACTCACAACCGCAGCTTTACTTGCATTTATGCAGTTTGGTCTTTGTAACATCTGGATTATTATGATTGTATTACTCCGTGAGTTTACAATTACATCCTTCAGACTTGTTGCAACAGCTCAGGGTATTGTTATTCCCGCAAATATTTACGGTAAGCTTAAAACTATTTCACAAATGGTTTTCTCCCTTGTGATTATGATTCTTGCAGAGCTTAATGATATCGGCATTTTGGGTGAGAGCTTCCCCATTTCTGCAGTGTCAAACGGACTTTTATGGATTACAGCAGCACTTTGCGTTGTTTCAGGCGTAATTTATGTAAAACAGTCCATTAAACTTATAGATTTTTCGAAATAAGGTGAATTTATGGAGCTTTATAACTCTCTTACAAGAAAAAAAGAAATTTTTAAAGAAAATGTTCCCGGTAAGGTTAATATGTATACCTGCGGTCCCACAGTTTATCACTTTGCACATATAGGTAATCTTCGTAGCTATATTATGGAGGATGTGCTTGAAAAGCACCTTCGTTACAGTGGCTATGACGTTAAGCGCGTAATGAACATTACTGACGTCGGACATCTTTCAAGCGATGCTGATACAGGCGAAGATAAAATGCTTAAGGGTGCAAAGAGGGAAAACAAATCTGTTATGGATATTGCAAAATTCTATACAGATGCTTTCTTTGAGGATTGCAAAAAGCTTAATATCAAAACTCCTGATGTGGTTGAGCCTGCAACAAATTGTATTGATGAATTTATTACAATGGTTCAGGGTCTTCTCGATAAGGGATATGCCTATGTTGCAGGCGGAAATGTATATTTTGATACATCAAAGCTTGACGAATACTATGTTTTCAACAAGCACGACAGTGACGAATTAATGGTTGGTGTTCGTGAGGGCGTTGAAGAGGACTCCAATAAGCGTAATAAAAATGACTTTGTTCTCTGGTTCACAAAATCAAAGTTTGAAGACCAGGCACTTAAATGGGAATCACCCTGGGGTGTAGGCTATCCCGGTTGGCATATCGAATGCTCTGCAATCAGCCTTAAGCACCTTGGTGAATATATGGATATCCATTGTGGTGGTATTGATAATGCTTTCCCCCACCACACAAATGAAATTGCACAGAGTGAAGCATACCTCGGTCATAAATGGTGCAACTATTGGTTCCATGTTCTTCACCTTAACACCAATTCAGGTAAAATGAGTAAATCCAAGGGCGAATTCCTTACAGTTTCGCTTCTTGAAGAAAAGGGCTATAACCCTCTTGCATACAGATTCTTCTGTTTGCAGTCTCATTACAGAAAACAGCTTGTTTTCTCTTACGAAAATCTTGATGGTGCAGCAACTGCATATGACAAGCTTCTTAAGAAAATTGCAGGCCTTAAGCCTTGCGATAGCGATGAGCTCGATATGGCTGCAGTTGAAAAGCTTCAAGGCTCATTCAAAGCTGCTCTTGATAATGATATAAACACATCTCTTGCAGTTACTGCAGTTTATGATGTTCTCAAAGAAAAAACAAACGATAAAACAAAAATTTATCTTCTCAATGATTTTGATAAGGTTCTTTCGCTTGATTTGGTTGAGGGAGCAAAGAAGCTTAACGAAACAACAGAGGAAGTTGAAGAGCTTGATGACTTTGCAAAATATGTTGAAGAACAGATTGCTTTAAGAGTTGAGGCTAAAAAGGCTAAAAACTTTGCAGAAGCAGACAGAATCCGTAACGAGCTGGCGTCAAAGGGAGTTACTCTTCTGGATACCCGCGAAGGTACAAAATGGACTAAAGAATAAAAGGAAAAAAATATGACAAGTAAAGAAAGAGCAAGGCTTCGTGCAGAAGCAAACGGACTCGACCCGATTTTCCAGATTGGTAAAGAGGGCGTAACCGATGCAGTTATTGCACAGATTGAAGATACCTTTAATACAAGAGAGCTTTTTAAAATCAAGGTTCATCTTGAAACCTCTCCCGAAGGACCTAAAGAGATTGCTCAGAGAATTTCTGAGGCAACAGGCTGTGATGTTATTCAGGTAATCGGCGGAACAATTGTTGTTTTCCGAATTAATCTTATCCTTCGTCAGAAGGCGGCAGAGAAGAAAAAACGTCAGCAGGAAAAAGCGAGAAAAGAAGCTCTTGAAAGGCGCACCGAGCGTACAAAAAAGAAATATAGCAGGTAAAAATTATGAGTGAAATTGTTACCGTAAACAAAAAGAAAAAGGTCGGGTCTTTTTTAATCGGTCTTTTGGTTCTTGCCCTTGCAGTAACAGGTGCTGTGAGCATCGGCAAATTCGCAATAGATAAATTCTATTCAGGCGAGGAAGAGGTTATAGATTATTCAGGCTATGCAGAGTTTTTAACCTGGGTAGTGGGTGTTGACCCCGATTCCTTCTCAGATATAACCAAGGCAGATAAAAATGCACTTCTCAATATTGCAATCTGCTCTCTTTTAACAGATGATGTTAAAACAGGGGATTATAATGTTACAGAAAAAGGCCTTATAGTTCCTGCAGAGGATGTTGCAGGCTATTACCTTAAAATGTTCGGACCCGATGTTGAAATTGTTCATTCAAGTGTTATGGGTTATGGTTATGAATTTACCTATGATGCAGGCGCAGATACCTATACAGTGCCTCTTACAGGTGTAACCCCACCCTTTACAGTAAGAATTGAATCGGTTGAAAAAACAGGTGGTCTTGCAATTCTTCGCGTTGGCTATGTGGGCACCAATAATGTTGAGGTTGCTCCCGATGGAACAGTTGCCGCTACCCAGCCCGATAAATATGCAGATATCACCCTCAAAGAAACCGAAACAGGCTATAACTTAATATCTGTAATGTCGGTAACAACGGGGGAACACCAATAATTATTAAATAAGGAGATTTCGTTATGAAAAGAGCAATATCATTAGTTTTATGTCTTGTTCTGATTTGTGGTGCTTTTACAGTATCTGTAAGCGCAGCCGAGGATTATTATGTAGTATTTCACCCCGAAATTCATAAGCTTTGGTGGTCAGTTGCTTTCAGTGGAGAAGATAATATTTCTGAATTCTCACCTAAGCACATAAAATGGTACACAAATTATAAAGTTAATATCTATGACTATGATTTCTATGATGAAGAAATTGATTATGGCTATGGCTCTTATTTCCTTCGTTATTATATGATTCCTGCAGATGTTTACGAGAGCGAAGCAAAAAAATATTTTAATATAAGCGATATAAATGCTTTGAGGAATGATACAGACCACGACCCCGTATATAATGCAGAAACCAACACCTACGATATGCCTGATGCAGGTGGCTTCGGCGATAGCGTTACCTATTTAACAAAAGGGTATAAATATCTTGGTAGTCGCAAATATGAGGTTTACGGTTACACTGTTGAACAGGCTTATGAAAAGCCCGATGATGCAGTTGAAGGTGTAGACTATGTTATGAATTATGATTACCCCGTAGAAATTCTGAAATGTCATAAAATTACTATCAGATATGACGGAACAGATGTAAAATTTCTTTCTTGGGAAACAATTTCAGTTGATGAAATGCCTGTTGACTCTGATTTAATAATTCATACTCACACGCTTTCTTCCTGGATTATAGACCTTGAAGCAACTGTTTACAGCTCGGGCTATAAATACAAGGAGTGCACAGCCTGTGGTGATGCTTTTGAATTTACCGAAATTCCACAGCTTAAATGCTCCAAGCCTACACTTAAGTCAATTGAAAATACCGAATATGGTGTTCTTCTTAAATGGAAAACGGTTGAAGGCGCAGATTCATACAGAGTTTATCGTAAAACAAGTAAAACCGATTGGGAATACATTGCTTCCACAAGCAAAACCTACTATACAGATAAAACTGCAGAATCAGGCACAAAGTACTATTATGCAGTAAGAGCCAAAAATGAAGCAGGACTCTCTTCGTATTCAGGCTCGCTTTCAAAATATTATCTTGAAGACCCAACCTTGAACACACCTTCAACTACTACCAAGGGTGTAGGACTCAGATGGTCAAAGGTAAATGGTGCAGAGGGTTATGCGGTTTACCGTAGAACAGCTGATGGCAGTTACAAGAGAATTGCAACTGAAAAGGGTGTTTCGAATGTTACTTTCAGAGACACAACTGCACAGAAAGGCACAAAATATTATTACAGAGTAAAAGCTTATTACAGCAAAACCTACGGTGCCTATTCAAACACAAAGTCAATAACAGATAAATATTAAGAGGAGGCACCGCTTTTGCGGTGCTTTCTGTCTATCTTTACCAAAAATTTTTCTGTTCTATTATATGTTTTTTACCTTTAAACTATGGAAAATTTTGAAAATATGTGTTACAATGAGCGATGGTGTAATAACTCTAATTGCGCCAAAATGCGCAAAAAATTTATTGGAGGTAAATTATGAGCAAGAAATTCGTTTATTTGTTCTCAGAGGGCGACGCTTCAATGCGTGAGCTTCTCGGTGGTAAAGGTGCAAACCTTGCAGAAATGACTAACATCGGTCTTCCTGTTCCTCAGGGTTTCACAATCACAACTGAAGCTTGTACTCAGTACTATGAGGACGGCAGAAAAATCAATGATGATATCCAGGCACAGATTATGGAATACATCGACAAAATGGAAGGCGTTGTTGGCAAGAAATTTGGCGACAAAGAAAATCCCCTTCTCGTTTCTGTTCGTTCCGGTGCTCGTGCATCCATGCCCGGTATGATGGATACAATCCTTAACCTTGGTCTTAACGAAGAAGTTGTTGAAGTTATGGCTGCAAAGTCAGGCAACGCTCGTTGGGCTTATGACTGCTACAGAAGATTCATCCAGATGTACTCAGACGTTGTTATGGAAGTTGGTAAGAAATACTTCGAGCAGCTCATCGATGAAATGAAAGAAGCTAAAGGCGTAACTCAGGATATCGAGCTTACTGCTGAAGACCTCAAGGAACTTGCAGGTCAGTTCAAAGCTGAATACAAATCAAAAATCGGTAAAGACTTCCCCTCAGATCCCAAAGAACAGCTTATGGGCGCTGTTGAGGCTGTTTTCCGTTCATGGGACAACCCCCGTGCAAACGTTTACCGTCGTGACAACGATATCCCTTATTCATGGGGTACTGCTGTTAACGTTCAGGCTATGGCATTCGGTAACATGGGTGACGATTGCGGTACTGGTGTTGCTTTCACTCGTGACCCCGCTACAGGTGACAAAGGCCTTATGGGTGAATTCCTTGTAAACGCTCAGGGTGAAGACGTTGTTGCCGGTGTTCGTACTCCTATGCCCATCGCTGAAATGGCTGAAAAATTCCCCGAGGCATTCGCAGAATTCACAAAGGTTTGCGCAATCCTCGAAGATCACTACAGAGATATGCAGGATATGGAGTTCACTGTTGAAGCAGGCAAGCTCTATATGCTCCAGACAAGAAACGGTAAGAGAACTGCAAAGGCTGCTCTTAAAATCGCTTGTGACCTCGTTGACGAAGGCATGATCGACGAAAAGAAAGCTGTTGCAATGATCGACCCCAGAAACCTTGACACTCTTCTTCATCCCCAGTTTGATGCTAAAGCTCTTAAAGCTGCAACTCCTGCAGGTAAAGGTCTTGGCGCATCTCCCGGTGCTGCTTGCGGTAAAGTAGTATTCACTGCTGAAGACGCAGAAGCTTGGAATGCTCGTGGCGAAAAGGTTGTTCTTGTTCGTCTTGAAACATCTCCTGAAGATATCACAGGTATGAAAGCTTCTCAGGGTATCCTCACAGTTCGTGGCGGTATGACATCTCACGCAGCTGTTGTTGCTCGTGGTATGGGTACTTGCTGTGTATCCGGTTGCGGCGAAATCAAAATGGACGAAGAAAACAAGAAATTTGAACTCGCTGGCAAAACATATGTTGAAGGCGACTACATCTCAATCGATGGTTCAACAGGTAACATCTACGATGGTATCATCCCCACAGTTGACGCTGAAATCGCAGGTGAATTCGGCAGAATCATGGCTTGGGCTGATGAATTCAGAACTCTTAAGGTTCGTACAAATGCTGATACTCCCGCTGATGCTAAGAAAGCTCGTGAACTCGGTGCAGAAGGTATCGGTCTCTGCCGTACAGAGCATATGTTCTTCGAAGCAGACAGAATCGCTGCATTCCGTGAAATGATCTGTGCTGATACAGTTGCAGAAAGAGAAGCAGCTCTTGATAAGATTCTTCCTTATCAGCAGGGCGACTTCGAGAAGCTCTATGAAGCTCTTGAAGGTAACCCCGTTACA
>JAZMZY010000056.1:0-3017 GCA_045586265.1 Acutalibacteraceae bacterium | reverse complement strand
ATGGAAACTGCCATTGATAAGCTTGTTGCCCCCATTGAAGAAAGAAAAATTCCTTTCGCAATGATTTACGGTAATCACGATGATATGAATCGCCTTACTAAAGACGAGCAGGCAGATATGTACAGAAAATACAGTACCTGCATTGGTCTTGATGATGAAGAGTCTCCCGATGTGGCAACATATAATCTTCCTATTTATTCCGAGGATGGCGAAAAGATTAAATTCAATCTCTGGATGATGGATTCCGCATGGCGTGATAAGGAGCTTAACAGAACCTTTTCCGTTGTTAAGCCCGAGGCTATTGAATGGTATAAAAAGAAAAGCGCACAGCTTAAAGCCGAGAATGGCGGTGAGCCCGTTCCTTCCCTGATGTTCCAGCATATTCCTATGATTGAGGAATTTGAGCTTACAGAGGAATGCTCAGCAGATGCCGAAGGTGCAATCAAGGCTCCCGATGGTAAATATATTAAGCTCAAGGACTCCTGCAAGGGTGTTATGGGTGAATATATTTGCGCGGTTGATGAAAAAACAGGTCAGATGGAAGCATTAAAGGAATGTGGCGATGTTAAAGCAATTGTTTTCGGCCACGACCATTGCAACTGCTTCGAGGGTGTTGTTGACGGCATCAATTTTATTCAGACTGCCTGTGCGTCATTCCGTTGCTACGGCAAAAGATATCGCGGTGTAAGAGTTTTTGATATTGACGAAAACGGCAATTACGAAACAAAATTCTATACATATAAAGAGCTTATGGGTAACGGAATTTTAAATGAGCTTGCGTTTATCTGGGATGCAGATGGCTTCCTCAAACAGAAAATTGCCCTTATTGCAGGTGGCGTGGTCGGTTTAGGCGCAATTGTGGGCGGAATTATTGCTCTTTTAAAATAGGTTGCATAAAAGCTTAATTTAAAGTATAATGATAGAAGAATATAAAAAAGTGGGGGATTACAATGGCAGAATGTAATGTTATTGCTCACAGAGGAGCTAATATAGTTGCACCTCAGAATACAATTGAAGCCTTTAAAATGTCTAAGGAAATCGGCTGTGACGGTTTTGAAACAGATATTCATTTAACAAAGGATGGTATTCCTGTTGTTTGCCATAATTTTACCATTGATGAAACCTCTGATGGTAAGGGCGCAATTAAGGATATGACCTTAGAAGAGCTGCGTCAATATGATTTCGGTAGCTATAAGGGCTCTGATTATGAAGGGGTAAAAATTCCTACATTGGATGAATTTTTAGAGCTCAGCAAAACTATGGGTGACAAAATGAAGGTTCTTGATATTGAGCTGAAGAGCGAGCATTTTGGTCAGGCGGGAACTGAGCTTGCAGAAAAGACCATTGATGCAGTTAAAAATCACGGACTTTTTGATAAGCTTCTCATATCAAGCTTTGACCCTGCAATTCTTGTTGTTTGCAAAAAAATTGATAAAAATTGCAAAACAGGTATCCTTTATGCCCCCGATAAATTGATAGGTGTAAAAATCGCACCCAGACCCGTTGCCTTTGCAAAGGAAATCGGTGCAGATGCTTTGCACCCATACTATATGCTTGTCAGCCGACTTTATGTTGAAAGAGCTCACAGAGCAGGTCTTCAGGTTAATCCCTGGACTATCAATAAAGAAAGCGTTGCTAAAAAGCTTATCAAATATGGTGTTGATGGTCTTATAACAGACGATTCAGCACTTATGAATACACTTTTGGGAAAATAATTTTTAATGAACGAAATTTTTAAATCCTTGCGCACTTGGGTGGAGATAAATCTTGATGCACTCGAGTGCAATTTTGACGCCGTCAGGAAGGCACTTCCTGAAAATATTAAAATTTTAGCTGTGGTTAAAGCGAATGCTTATGGTCACGGTGCTGTTGGTGTTGCAAAATTTTTGCAGGATAAAGCGGATTACCTTGCGGTTGCCGCAACAGACGAGGCTTTGGAGCTTCGCAAAAACGGAATTAATTGCCCGATTCTTGTGTTAGGTCATATTCCTTATGGGGATTATGATAATATTGTAAAATTCAATATTACCACAACAATTTCAGATTTTTATGAGGCAGAGCTTCTTTCAAGGGCGGCAGAAAAAGCAGGTGTTACTGCACCTCTTCATATTGCAGTTGATACAGGTATGAACAGAATAGGCTTTGCTTGCAACGATTCTTCAATAGAGGAAATCAAAAAAATAAAAAAACTCCCCAATATTACAATTGAAGGAGTTTTCAGTCACCTTGCTGCAGCAGATATGCTTGATAAATCATATACAAGAATGCAGGTGGAAAAATTTGATGAATTTGTTAAAAAGCTTTCCGGAACCGGTGTTGAAGCACCCGTAAAGCACCTTTATAATTCTGCGGGAATTGCAGATTTAGAAAAGAAATATGATATGGTACGCCAGGGAATTATTCTTTACGGACTGAAGCCCTCTGACGAGGTTGAGTTCAATAATATAAATGCACCAAAGCCTGTAATGTCAATGAAAACCCGTGTTGTGCAGGTTAAAACCTTACAAGCAGGGGAGAGCATAAGCTACGGCTGTACCTACACAACCGAAAAGGAAACCATAGTTGCAACCCTTTGTGCAGGCTATGCAGATGGTGTAACAAGAGTGCTTTCCAATAATGGTGAGGTGCTTATAAGAGGTAAACGCGCGAAAATCATCGGCAGAGTCTGTATGGATCAGTTTATGGTTGATGTTACGGATATTCCCTATGTGGAAGCAGGGGACACCGCAACGATTTTCGGTACTGACGGTGATGAAACAATTTCTGTTGATGAAATTGCAAAAAAAGCTAATACAATAAATTACGAAATAATCTGCAATATCAATAGCCGTGTTACAAGAGTTTATATGAAAAACGGCAAGGTTGAAAGCGCGTTCGGTTATTTATTAAGTGATTAAAATCTATCATTTATAATTGTGTCGCAGACCCTATGCTGGCAACTGGCATCCGGCAACTAAAAGAGGCTGTAAAAAAACGATAAGTTTTTTTACAGCCTCTTTTCGGGGATAGGAAAAAAA
>JAZMZY010000055.1:0-1893 GCA_045586265.1 Acutalibacteraceae bacterium | reverse complement strand
AAAGATATGAATAATTAAAGACCTTCTGCGTTTTGCAGAAGGTCTTTTTTGTTGATATGCAGTTTTGCCGCCCTTAAGACGAGGAGGGATGCGTATAAGAAGTGCGCTCTTGATCTATTCGATAAATTGGAAGTTATCTCTTGGTTAGTTTTTTGCACCAAGTCCATTTTCCGCATTTAGTACACTTCAGCAACCTTCTGGTTGGCGTTTGCATAAACAAGGCAATCTCTTTATAGTTAGGAACAAACATATGTTGACAGTTCTTACATTCATAATACCCTGTCTCCACCTTAAATTTAAGAGCAATAATGCAAGGAATTATAAATATTATAACAGACACTATTATCAAAAAGTCTTGAAATCCACATTCAGGGATAAGGAGTGATATTAAGGTTATCAGACAAACAAGTGCTATCAAACTGGTTGCGACAATCACAAAAGCGGAATGCAGCAGTCGTTTATGATATCTTTCCTCATTTTTTGCCATCTGAAAAATCAATTCATTTAATTGTTCATCCTTTTGTTCCATATCAATCATCTCCCCACATAATAATTCATTTACATTTATCCCAAGAACAGAACAAAGGTCGAGCATAATATTGGAATCAGGCATTGCTTTACCTGTTTCCCATTTTGATATAGCTCTGTCGGTTATATTCAATTTTTCTGCCAATTGTGCTTGTGTAAGATTTTTCTTTTTTCTGCACTCGGCAATAAACTTTCCTGTTTTGATTTGGTCCATAGGCTACCTCCTTTCACTTTAATTATAGTAGCTTTTAAGGAAAATAACACGAACTTATGGTTGAAAGGGGAGAAATCAACCATTAGTAGAGTGAAAATTGAACGTCAAATTCTTATTTGTCGAGATAATTATATCACTCATACAAAACAAAAAGCAACAGTTCATTTTCAGGCTGTTGCTTGTGCATTTGTTATCTTTTTTTATACATAACCAATTCAGGGTTTTCGCCATTTTCTTCATAGGTGCAGACAAGGATGAATTCCATATTTGCCACGATGCCGAAGCATCTGTCACCACCGAATTCGCATTCCAACTGACTGCCGAGATAGGTTGCTTTGTCGTCAAGAAATTTCACAACCTGTCCGTTAGGGAGTCGGTATTCAAGATTTACGAAACTGCCTGACAAAACATTCAGACTTTCCACTTTTGGTAAGCCTTCAATATTAAGAAGTGTGTTGATTTCATCGATGATTTTATTTTTGAATTCTTCAAACATTTCCTTGCCACCAATGTGTGAATACTGTTTCCAGTAATCAAGGGTGAAATCACCGTCAGCATAACACCATTTACAATATTCTTCGTTAAAAGCACCGTTGATTTCTTTGCTGATGTCAGCATCATTCAGGGGCATTCCACAACATCCACAAACCAACTGACAGGGAGAGCCTAAAAGTGTATTGATAGATACATCAAATAGTTTTGACAACAGTTTCAGGGTTTCTGTATTAGGTGTGGTTTCACCATTCTCCCAACGGGATACTGCCTGACGGGTTACAAAAACTTTTTCTGCAAGTTCATCCTGCGATAATCCTTTTTTAGTTCTTAATTCAAGAATAATATCTTTAGTTTCCATATTGTTATCACCTCAGTGTTATTCTATCACTGAATGTTATATTGAACAAGCAACTATCAGTTGCTGTCAGTTCGATAAATTGGAATTTGTTTAACTATTAAATGGGCATTCAGATTGAATACACTGATTATTCAAGTGTGACCGAGAACAGATTATATTGGGTATTTCCATCTTTACATTCAATCTGTCTTCGGTGAATTTAACTGCTTCAATAATTGCAAGATATGAATCTCGTTTACAGCAACGAGGACCACCGTTTTTACCAATGGCATTCAAGGTTCTTGCTGTCATTTGATTG
>JAZMZY010000054.1:0-3111 GCA_045586265.1 Acutalibacteraceae bacterium | reverse complement strand
ACATTATCCCCCTTGGGAATACAAAGAAGCATCTCAATTAAGAGAAATTTATAAAGATGTTTACACAGAATATTTCGGAAAAGAGCCAAAGGTTGAAGCAATTCACGCAGGTCTTGAATGTGGTGTTTTTGCAGATGCAATAGAAAATATCGACTGTATTTCAATAGGCCCCGCCCTTTACGATGTTCATTCAGTAAATGAAAAGCTGAGCATTTCTTCAACAGAAAATGTTTTCAATATACTTTTGAAGATATTGGAAAAATTACAATAATTATTGTATTGTATTTTTAGAGCTTTTGTGATAGAATAAGCCGATCATTTTGGTATGAGCATTCAACCTTTGAAAAGGCTCATACGGATTGGAGAAAATATGGATAACAAAAACAATTTCAAGCCGTACATTCCGGCAGAAAAGGTAACACCTGAAATCACAGTTACCTCCATTGTTATGGGTATTATTCTGGCGGTTGTTTTTGGTGCGGCAAATGCATACCTCGGTCTTCGTGTTGGTATGACCGTTTCTGCTTCAATTCCTGCAGCAGTTATTGCTATGGGTGTAATCCGGATAATTATGCGCAGAAACTCAATTCTTGAAAGCAATGTGGTACAGACTATCGGCTCTGCAGGTGAATCCCTTGCAGCAGGTGCTATTTTCACTCTTCCTGCTCTTTTCCTTTGGGCAGCAGAGGGCAAAATGGACAAGCCCGACCTTGTTGAAATCACTCTCATCGCTCTCATCGGCGGTCTTTTGGGTGTATTCTTTATGATTCCCCTTCGTAATGCTCTTATTGTTAAGGAGCACGGCACTCTCCCCTACCCCGAAGGAACTGCTTGTGCAGAGGTTCTTCTTGCAGGTGAAAAGGGTGGCGCAAACGCAGGCACCGTTTTCGCAGGTATGGGCTTTGCAGCACTTTTCAAATTCATCATTGACGGTCTTAAGCTGGTATCAGGCGAAATTTCCTTCAGAGTTAAAGGCTTTGCAGGTGAAATCGGTACTCAGATTTACCCCGCTGTTATGAGCGTTGGTTATATCTGCGGTGCAAGAATTTCTTCATATATGTTTGCGGGCGGTATTGTTAGCTGGCTCGTGCTTATTCCTATGATTGTGCTTTTCGGCTCAGAGCTTATCCTTTACCCCGGCACTGCTCCCATCGGTGAAATTTTTGCAGAAAGTGGCGCAAGCGGTATCTGGAGCACATATATCCGCTATATCGGTGCAGGTGCTCTTGCAGCAGGCGGTATCATCAGCCTTGTTAAATCCCTTCCCCTTATTGTTAAAACCTTTACAGGTGCTATGAAGAGCATGAAGGGTGCAGGTGCAACCTCAACAGAGCGTACCGCAAGAGATATTAACCTTAAAATAGTTATTGTTGCTATTCTTGTTCTTACAGTTCTTATCTGGCTCATTCCTGCAATTCCCGTATCATTTTTAGGCGCATTTATTATTGTTATCTTCGGCTTCTTCTTTGCAACCGTTTCTTCAAGAATGGTTGGCCTTGTTGGTAGCAGTAACAACCCCGTTTCTGGTATGGCTATTGCAACTCTTCTCATTGCAACTCTTATTCTTAAGGTTACAGGCGCAGATGGTGTTGACGGTATGTGCAGTGCCATTGCAATCGGTTCAATTATCTGTATCGTTTCTGCTATTGCAGGTGACACATCTCAGGACCTTAAAACAGGCTATATCTTAGGTGCAACTCCTAAAAAGCAGCAGACAGGTGAGGTTGTTGGTGTTGTTGCATCTGCTCTTGCTATCGGTGGCACACTTTACCTTCTTGACTCTGCTTGGGGCTTCGGCTCAGACGAGCTTGGTGCTCCCCAAGCTACCTTGATGAAGCTTATCGTTGAGGGCGTTATGGGTGGCGATTTACCCTGGGTTCTCGTATTTATCGGTGTATTTATTGCAGTTGCGGTTGAGCTTATCGGTATCCCCGTTCTTCCCTTTGCAATTGGTGTTTATCTCCCCGTTCAGCTTAATGCCTGCATTATGGTGGGTGGTCTTATCAGACTCGCTCTTGACAAGATTAAGGGCAAAAAGGCAGAGCACAAGGAAGAAATCGTTAATGATGGTATTCTCTTCTGCTCGGGTATGATTGCAGGTGAAGGTCTTGTTGGTATTCTCCTTGCTCTTCTTGCGGTATTCGGTGTTGATAAAGCACTTAACCTTTCTGAAAAGCTTGGCATCCCTGCTACTGTTTCAGACCTTGGCGGCTTGCTTCTCTTCGCTTTGATTGTTCTAACAGTTCTTAAATTCACAGTCTGGAAAAAGCGTGATAAAAAGGTATGAAAAAGAATATAAATAACGAAAACTATCTTGAAAAAAAGCCCATTTGCAAAAGCGGTCTCAATTGGTCAAAGGATGAAAACGGCAATGTCACTCTCGAAATGGAAAACAAGGGCATTGCAAACAGAATAATGCAGAAGCTTATTAAGAAGCCTAAAATCAGTTATATTCACCTTGATGAAATGGGTAGCTTTATATGGCCTCTTATGGATGGTGAAAGAGATATTCTTGAAATCGGCAAATTTGTTGAAGAGCATTTCGGCGAAAAGGCAAATCCCCTTTACGAAAGACTCTCACAATATTTCAAGACACTTGAAAAATATAATTTCATTGAATACAAATAAACAAAATGTCAGTTGAAAGATTTTCTCTTTTAACTGACATTTTTTCTTGCAATAATATTTTGTTTTTTATATACTTTACTTATAGAGGTGACAGTATGAGCAACATTGAATATTTTAAAAATGCAGGCTACGGAATGATGATGCATTTCGGTCTTTATTCTCTTCTTGGTGGTGAATACAATGGCAAATTCGGTGATAATTATGCGGAATGGATTGGCTCACATTTTGCAATTCCCATTAAGGAATATGAGAAATTGGCGACCGCTTTTAATCCCATTTACTTTAATGCGGATGAAATAATCAAGCTTGCAAAGGACTGCGGAATGAAATATTTTGTTGTTACAACAAAGCACCACGATGGCTTTGCGCTTTTTCATTCCAAGGTTGACAAATACAATGTTGTTGATGCAACTCCCTATGGTAAGGATATTATTGAAGAGCTTGCCAACGCCTGTGCAAAGCACGATGTTAAGCTGGGATTTT
>JAZMZY010000053.1:0-34902 GCA_045586265.1 Acutalibacteraceae bacterium | reverse complement strand
GGAATAACATGTTATATAAAACAATTTTTCAAATAATCATGTTTATTGCTGAAGGTTTTATGATTTTTTATTACGGACAATCATTATTTAAAACGAAAAAGAAAAGTATTACAATTGCTGTTTGTACTTCAATATTGTATCTGTCTTTTCTATTAGTTCATTTGAATGCAACCGGTCTGATAAATACAGTTTATCTTTTATTGATTAATTTCTTATTACTGTATTTCTTGTTTGATTGTAAATTGAAAAATGCAGTTTTTCATTCATTTGTACTTAGCTTTTTGATGATAATAACCGAGTTTGTATCTATTTCGGTGATATCAATGCTTTTTGGTGTGGATTTCAATGCATATACCAATGATGCTAATATGTACATATTAAATTCTGCATTCAGCAAAATGATATATTTTCTTTTGTGCTTGTTTATGACTCGTGTCTTTAATAGGTCTAAAGGTCAATTTGGAAATGCTTCTCGTTTTTGGATTCTAATAATAGTTCCGATTTCATCGCTTGTAGCTTTAACTGTTTTATTTAATGCTGCATTAAATATTAGCTTTTCTGAAGTGTTTAAAATATTAAGTAGCGTTTCAGCAGTCTTATTGATAATTTCTAATATTGTTTTGTTCTTTGTTTATGAACGATCTATCCGAGATGCCGCTGAGCTTTTAGAGCTGAAAACTGCAGAGCAAAAAGCAGAAACTGATAAAACATATTTTGAGATTTTAGAGAAGAATAACGATAATCTGAAAATATTCACACATGACATAAAAAATCATTTATTACATATTGCAAAGTTAGCCAATAACAATGAAGTAACTGATTATGTAAACGACCTGTGCGGTATTGTTGTTAGTTTTGGTAATTCTGCTATGAGTCAAAATAAAACACTTGATATTATTATAAATAAGTATCTGCTTTTATGCGAAAGTAAAGGAATACATATTTATTTTGACAACAAAACTGCAAATTTGTCTTTTATAGAACCCACAGATTTAACTGCTATGTTAAACAATTTATTGGATAATGCTGTAGAAGCTGCTGAATTATCTGTTAAAAAGGAGATATTGGTTAAACTTTTTACTAAAAATAATTCAATGCAGGTTATAAAGATTACTAATTCTTGTGATACAGAACCAAATACAAAAAACGAAAATTTACAAACAATCAAAAAGGACAAAAACCTGCATGGTTTAGGTCTGAAAAGTGTAAAAATGATTGTTGATAAATACGAAGGTAGTTTTGATTGGAATTATAAAAAGGAAGAACACCTTTTTGAAATTTGTATTATATTTTAAGTAAAAAGAGCGGTTATTTAGTTTGTGGAAAAGCTAAATATCTGTTCTTTTCGTACTTTATGTCGCAATTTTCGTAAGTTATGCAAAATATCTTTTCTTCTACTGTCGAATTTAGTATTGTTATATTACAGATGGAATTTGTTTATCAGGGGTGTTTTATATGATTGTTTTTGACGGTTATCTGTCAGGTAATGCAAATGAGTTTTATATAAGGAAGATGATGAATGCAGGAAGTAAACTTCTATTAATTCTTATTGCACTTTCAATTCCGATGTGGGTGCTTTTGTCAACAATCACAAACACCTTTATTGAGGTAATGATAGCAGTTCTTGTATTTTTCCTTCTTTCTCCGATTATTTTTCGTGTTTGCATTACTAAAAAAGAAAAGCAAAGAATTAATTTAAAGAAAGTAAAAATTTGTAATGGTGAAATAGAAGCCATTAGTGAAAAAACAACAATCAGCAAACCTATATCGAAAATCAAAGCAGTTAATGATTACGGTGAGTTTTACGAAATTGTTTTTCCGAGTGTTTATATAACTGCCATTTGTGTTTGTCAGAAAAAATTGATTTCAAAAGGTTCTATTGAAGAGTTTGAGGCGTTGTTAAATGATAAAATTGTAAGAAAGGTATAAGGAGAACGCAAAATGAACAATGTTTTATATGAAGCCGGATTTGAGCTTGATGCACTTTTAGTGATTCCTGCTGTTATGTTAGTTTTTATTGCATTGTTTCCTGTGCTTTGGAAGATATATGAAAAAAACAACGAGGTTAAAATTGATTATAAAACTGTTAAATCGTTATGCCTTTGTATGGGCGCTTTTGTTACTGTTTTTTTAATTATCAGTTGGGCATCTCACTTGAATATGTACAATAAAACAGTAGGTGCTTATAATAACGGCCAGTATGAAGTTATTGAAGGCTATGTTGAAAATTTTGTTCCAATGCCTTATGAAGGTCGCGGTAATAAAGAGTCTTTTGAAATTAACGGAGTTGAGTTTTCTTATTCAGATTATGAAAGTCAGCAGGGGTACAACAATGCTAGGTCGCACGGTGGTGTAATTGAGGGTAACGGTCAGCATTTAAAAATAGGATATGTTTATTACGATAAAACCTATGGAAATATAATTGTTTACATAGAAGAACTTTCTTGAAGGTTAATTGAAAATTAGTAGAAGAGACTGTTTTAACTGGAAGGATGATGTTAATATGAAAAAATGTAATAAGAAACTGTTAATAGCAATTACTGTTTTTCTTGCTGTAATTGTTGTGCTTTCCACAACTACATTTTTATTGAATCCTTATGTATCTTTTATAAAATATAAATCAGCATACGAAAAGAATGACACAAGAGATAATTTGTTTTCGTTATGCAATGTTTCAGCTGAGTGTTACAACTATGCTCATTTTTATGAGTATTCAAAAAAATATTTAGATACTTATAATTCCGGAGATATAGCAGATTATTATAACATTAATGACGAAGAGGCTTGTGGAATATATGATACATTTTTATCGGAATTTTTAGTTAAATCAATAATTTATGAACATATTGATAAATCTGAATTGCTTTTGTATTTTTCAAAATTTGAGGATGACGGCTTTTTTGTTAAAATTTTCTGGCATCAAATAGAAACATATTGTAAAAGTAAGAAAGATATTACAAGAGTTAATACATCGTTAACCTATATTTTAGAAAATGCAACTTCATATCGTGACAAAATGACGGTTTATACACTTCAAGTATACATATACGAGTCTTTGGGTGATGAAGAGTTGTTAGAGGAAACTATTCAAAATCAGAAAAAAATTGCCGATAAATATTATGCAGAAAAAGAGCAGATAACTAAAAAAGATAATACAATTGTTTCTGCTTGATTTTGTGAGATAATGTTGCAGTATATTGAGGGAGTGCTTAGATAATCGTTTTCTTTGTTTATTGCAGTATAAATTTTGACATATGGGTAAAGGAAAGAAAAGTGAGGAAGTAGGGGTTGTATCCTTACTTCCTCAACAACTTCTATTATTCGGCTTACAGTGGCGAACAAACGGCAGATTACTCGTTGTGTAATGTTTGGTAGAGAGTTTTCGTGTAAATCCTTGAAAATCTGAAAGTATGTATCTGCAAGCCTTTGAAATCGGTGCTTACGGCTGATTCGTCTGTAAAAAGTAGTATCGCCCTTTTGAAAAGTGGTAAATTTCAAAATGCTTACAACCCTTGTAACAGTCGGCATCGCCGTCTGTTGTGAACTGTCCGAACGTCCTAAAAGACGTACGGACTTATTCCTGCCACTAAAATCGGACGAGATTTTTAGTTTGATTATATGAATAACTATGTCAATAAAATGAAAATATATGTTAATGGTTTCGGGTGGGTTGTTTCGATGACATGTTAAGAGAATATGATAGGATGCGTGTATGATTTTTATAATTGCAAATGCGTGTTGAAAAATAAAGAACACAATAGTTTTTAATGTATAGTGGATTTTATAATAATATATTATGAAATGATAATTGTTGCTTTATTTGTGCTAATCAGTTTTGAATAATTAATAAATATGAGTGTTTTGATATTGATTTTTTAAATAAAATTTTATATAATTAAATTTGTGTTAGAGCATACATTTATCGGAGGTTGTATATGAACATAACTTTAAACAACATAGGTATAATTAAAAATTCAACAATAGAATTAAATGGACTTACTGTTGTAACTGGCAAAAATAATTCCGGTAAAACTACAGTTGGTAAGGTGTTGTATGCTTTAATAGAGGGCGTTTCTGACATAAGAAGAAAGGCTGAAAGTGATCGAATTGCATATATGCGCAAGCAATTGGAAAATGTTCGATTTTCATTAGAAACATTTAGAACCTTATCCATTGTGCTAAAACACAAGAAACAAGATGTTGCAAAAATGCCTGAATACACATGGCTTTTTGATTTCTTAGACGAACATCACATACCAGACGATAGTTTAAGAGAACTCAAAATATATGCAAGAATATTATGCGAGAAATTGAAATTATTAGATACATCTAATTTTTATGTTGAGAAATATATGTTAAGTGCGTTACGCACTATGTATTCAAGTGATGATTTTGATATCCGTGAATCTCTTAATAAGCAGAGAGAAAAAGCTATTGAAATTATCGAACGTGCATTCATTACTATTGAGCAAGATAACGAATTGATCGACTATGCACGTGAAAGTATAAACCAAACATTGTGTGTTGAATTTTCAGAACAAATCCAACCAGTTAGATGTTCTGATTGTGAATCACATATCAAACTTTATGATGATGATGCAGTATGTTTTTCTTTTGATATTATTAATAACATCATAGTAAAAAAGGATACTCCGGTTTTTTTAAGTTCGCCTTATAAAAAAATATATTTTATTGATGATCCGTTTGTTTTGGACGAATTACCTTACCAATATTTTGAACACACCATTAGAGGTCGCTATGGGTTTGGCTTATCTGTGCCAAATTCATTCTTTAATGCGTCCAATATACTCCCCCATAGAGTTAAGCTTAAATATGATCTAGTAAGAGCTTCGCAACCTTCAGTATTTGAGCAAACGGTTATAGATGACAAAACAAATTTGGTTTACGAAAAAATTCTTGAGGTGATTCCAGGTAAATTCGAGCATTCGAAAGAAGGCAATTATTACATTCATAATGGGGTTAAATTAAAAATATCAAATTTGGCTACTGGCTCTAAAATGTTTTCAATTATAAAAATGCTTATGGAGAAGGGTGAACTTGATTCTTCAACTGTATTAGTTTTGGATGAACCCGAAGCACATCTTCATCCGAAATGGCAAAATCAGTTTGCTGAGTTAATAGTACTTATAGTGAAGTATCTTAATGTAAATGTTTTGTTGACAACCCATAGTCCTAATTTTATGTTGGCTCTTGACGCATACATGCGCAAATATGACATAGCTGAAAAAACCAATTTCTATCAAACAGAGTCACGTGAAGATGGATCGATTGATTACTTTTGTGTTAATGATGATATGGGTAGAATTTATGCTGATTTCCTTGATTATTTATCCAAAATGAAGGTTTTGAGAAATAAATATTTGGGGGATTTTGGGGATGAAACAAATTGATTATAGATATAGAAAATTACGCAACATCTCATTGGTCTTCTTTCTTAAAGTCAATTTCTGATATATCAAAATCAGATAATGGTGTGTCTTTAGTTGAAAGCGATAAGGAAATTTTATGCTTTGATGATATTGTGGCGGATTATTTTGATGAGAATAAAAAACCTTCTTCAGCAGATGGATTAACCTTTAGTGGTAAAAGCATTAATTTAATAGAATTTAAAACCGGTTTTAAAAAACTTATTACTAAAGCTAATTATAAACCTGAAGAGGTTACATGTGAAAAACATGAAGGCGAAATTTGTGAAGAGTATGGAGCTTTGTTGCTTCGATATCATTCATCAAACAAAGAAATTCTGATGGATTCGCTAAAAATGAAAGCCATAGAAAGCTATGTTTTTCTTGACAAGAAAATAATTCCTCTGTGTCATAATAGTGGATGCGAAAGAAGTAAAAAACTTAATTATGTTGTCGTTATTGATGGCGATGATGTTGAGAGCATGGAGGATATTTTAAGCAGTGTTACAGACCTTGGTGGAAGTGCAGATAATTACTATTCAGATATAAGAAAATCATTGAGTCGTTTCTTAAATAACATTGATGCAAGTGGGAATCTTTATTATTATGATGATATAGTGGTTTTATCTAGTACAGATTTTAAAAATGAACTAGAGTTATATGCATAAAATTATACATAGGCAGCATTTCCCGGAAATGGTGTGATAGAGATAAAAACAGAGTGTTCACGAAAAAGTGAACACTCTGTTTTTGTGGAGCTGGTGACGGGAATCGAACCTGCAACCTGCTCATTACGAATGAGCTGCTCTGCCATTGAGCCACACCAGCGAATATTGAGTTTTGATTTGTTGGAATGGTGTGGGAAAGGTGATATCCTTAAATACAACCAAAGACCTGCTCATTACGAATGAGCTGCTCTACCAACTGAGCTATTCCAGCAAAATATACTTATAAATACGAATAGTATTATATATAAAACACTTGTTTTTTTCAAGGGTTTTTGAATTTTATTTTTGTGTTTTATATTTATTCGTTCTGTGGCACAGGCAAGCCAGTGCCTTACGGTTTGTTCGTTCTGCGACACAGGCAAGCCGGTGCCTTACGGGTGTTTTGGTTTTTCGTATGGCTTTGCATTTCTTAATTAGGTGATATAATCGTAAGGTATGGGCTTGCCCATACCACAGAAAATCTGTTCAAAGGAGAACAAAAACACTAAAAAGATTAATAGCCTTATGCAATATTTATATAAAATAACAAAAAGATAAAACATAGTAAATTTAACTTATTTTTCTATTGACTTTAGCGCTTTAGTGTGCTACCATATGAACACGTTTTTTAAAATGCGGAATATGCAGAAAGGAATAACTTTTTTTAAAAAGAAAAGTTGTAGGTCAAAAGTTATGACACCTTTAAAAAATAGCGATGTTTCTGAGCTTTATAAAGCAATATTAAGCCTTGAAAATGAAGAGGAATGTGCTTTGTTTTTTGAGGATTTATGTACTATCAATGAAATTGTTTCCCTTTCTCAGCGTCTGAGCGTTGCAAAAAAGCTTGATGAGGGCAAAACCTTTTCTACTATTACTACGGAAACTGGTGCCAGCTCTGCAACAATCGGCAGAGTTAACCGTTGCCTTTCCTATGGTAACGGTGGCTATAAAAATATAATAGAAAAGCTCAAAGGGGGAGAGAGCAAATGAGCTTTGATTTTTCTGTTCTTAACCCTACTGAAAAAATAATATTCGAGCTTCGTTCTCTTTATACAAAGTTTGGCTACAAGCCCTTTAAAATGAGCAAGTTTGAGGAATATGATTTATATGGTAGCAACAAGGATTTCCTTGTCAGTGGTAATTGTATTACCTTTACTGATACCGATGGCAGACTTCTCGCCCTTAAGCCTGATGTAACCTTTTCAATTATCAAAAATCTTGATGATAGCATTCAGGGCGTTCAGAAGGTTTATTATAACGAAAATGTTTACCGCGAAAGTAAAAAAGCAGGCGGCTTCAGCGAAATAATGCAGACAGGTATTGAGTGCATGGGTGATATTACTGAAGACGATGTTTGTGATGTTATTATTCTTGCTGCCCGTAGCCTTTATGCTATAAGTGAAAATTATGTGCTTGATATTTCCCATCTTGGTCTTTTAAGTGGTCTCTTCAATGCTATGGAGCTTAATGAAAGCAGCAAAACAGATTTGCTTTGCGCTATTGCAGAGAAAAATGCAGGAGCTGTTAAATCACTTTGCGAAAGCTTTGGTGTTGGTGATGCACTTGTTAATATGCTTATCGAAATTATGAATGCCTGTGGTAAACCCTCTGAGGTTCTTAAGAAAATCGGTGCAGTTGCAGTCAATTCTGAAATGCAGAATGCATTTAATGAGCTTTCAAAGGTTTGCGAAAAGCTTATTGACGCAGGTTATGAGGGTAACATCAATATTGATTGTTCATTGGTTAACGATATGAACTATTATAATGGTATTGCTTTCAAGGGCTTTGTTCACGGTGTTCCTGCAAGTGTTCTTTCAGGCGGAAGATACGATAAATTAATGGAAAGAGTAAACAAAAAAGCAGGTGCCATCGGCTTTGCGGTTTATCTTGATGAGGTTGACAGACTCCTTGAAAATAAAGAAGAAGCAGAAGAAACTGCAGACGATGGTTGGCTTAATGTTGCTCTTCCCAAGGGCAGGCTTGGTGAAAAGGTCTATTCAATGTTTGAAGGTGCAGGCTTTGAATGTCCGCAGATTCACGAAAAAAACAGACGCCTTATTTTTGAAAATGCAGAAAAAAAGGTTCGCTATTTCTGGGTTAAGCCCTCTGACGTTGCAATTTATGTTGAACGGGGGGCGGCGGATATAGGCGTTGCAGGTAAGGATATTCTTCTTGAATATGCTCCTGATGTTTATGAGCTTCTTGATTTGGATATGGGTAAATGCAGAATGTGCGTTGCAGGTAAAAAGGAATTTACCGATAAGGGCACAAGCACCTTGAGAGTTGCAACAAAGTTTATAAATATTGCAAAAAGCTATTATGCAGATAAATGCCGTGATATTGATATAATCAAGCTTAACGGCTCAATTGAAATTGCACCGATTTTAGGTCTTTCCGATGTTATTGTTGATATTGTTGAAACAGGTGCAACTCTTCTTGAAAACGGGCTAGAGCCTAAAGAAACCATTGTGGGAATAAGTGCAAGGCTTATTTCAAACAAGGCAAGCTATAAATTCAAATCAGAAATTATAGATAAATTAAAAGATTCTTTAGATAAAATCGTGAGGGAAAAACAGTGATTAAAATATACAAGCGTAGCGAAATCTCAACAGAACAAATTCTTGAAAGAAGCGAACAGACAATTGATGTTGAGGGTATTGTTACTGATATTATAAAAAATGTTCGTGAAAATGGCGATAAAGCACTTGTTGAATACAGCAAGAAATTCGACGGTGCAGTTGATGATGTTCTTGAAGTTACAAAAGAGGAAATTGATAACGCATTAAATGAAGTTGATTCAGAGCTTATCGAAATCTTAAAGCAGGCTAAAGAGAATATCACTGCTTTCCATTCAAAGCAGGTTCGCAATTCCTTTGTTATTAACGATAATGCAGGTGTTATAATCGGTCAGAAGGTGTTGCCCATTGAAAAGGTTGGTCTTTATGTTCCCGGTGGCACTGCATCTTATCCTTCATCAGTTCTTATGAACTGCGTTCCCGCTAAAATTGCAGGATGCTCTGAAATTGTTATGGTAACACCTGCAAAGGAAGGCAAAATCAAGCCCGTTATTCTTGCGGCTGCAAGTATTGCAGGGGTTGACAGAATCTTCAAAATCGGCGGTGCTCAGGCGGTTGCTGCTCTTGCTTATGGTACAGAAAGTGTTCCCAAGGTTGATAAAATTGTTGGCCCCGGTAATGCTTTTGTTGCAGAGGCTAAAAAGCAGGTTTTCGGCACAGTTGATATTGATATGATTGCAGGTCCAAGCGAAATTCTTGTTGTTGCAGATGGAACCAATAATCCTGCTCATATTGCCGCAGATTTACTTTCTCAGGCAGAGCACGATAAAATGGCAACTGCAGTTCTTATTACTGATTGCGAGGCTTTTGCAAATAAGGTAAGCGAAGAGCTTGAAAAGCAGATTCCTATGCTCCCGAGAGCAGAAATTGCCCGTTGCTCAATTGATACAAACGGAAAAATCATCATAACAGATTCACTTGTTGAGGCTATGGAAACCTCAAATATTCTTGCTCCCGAGCACCTTGAAATCTGCGTTGATAACCCCTTTGAATATTTGGGCTATGTTAAAAATGCAGGCTCTGTGTTCCTTGGCAAAAACTGTCCTGAGGCTCTTGGTGACTATTTTGCAGGTCCTAACCACACATTGCCAACAAGCGGTACTGCAAGATTTTCAAGTCCTCTTTCAGTTGATGATTTTGTCAAGAAAACTCAGTTTTCATATTTCAGCAGAGAGGCTCTTAAAGAGATTTCTGATAAGGTTGTTCGCTTTGCAACTGAAGAAGGCTTGCACGCTCATGCTAAAAGTGTAAGTATAAGAGGGGAAGAATAAACCGATGAGCAAATTCCTTGATAAAAGATACGATTCTCTTGCGGCGTATGTTCCCGGTGAACAGCCTCAGGATAAAAAATATATAAAGCTCAATACAAATGAGTCACCATATCCGCCAAGTCCTGAAACACTTGAAATGGCGAATAAAGGTCAGGCAGAGCTTTTAAGACTTTACCCTGACCCCGATGGTAAAACCCTTACTAAAAAGCTTGCAGACCTTTATGGTGTTGACACGGAAAATGTTTTCCTTGCAAATGGCTCTGATGATATTCTGAATTTTGCATTTATGGCATATTGTGCCAACGGCAGAAAATCATATTTTGCAGATATAACCTACGGATTTTATAGTGTTTTTGCAAATCTTCACGGATCAGATTATACTGAAATTCCCTTGGAAGAGGACTTTTCAATTGATTATAAAAAATTCTGCGGTGTTGACGGTGGCGTGTTTATTGCAAACCCCAATGCACCAACAGGTCTCGCTTTAACTCTTTCTCAGGTAGATGAGGTTGTTAAATCAAATCCCGACAATGTTGTTGTAATTGACGAGGCTTATGTGGATTTCGGTGCAGAAAGTGCAGTTAATCTTGTTAAGAAATATGATAACCTTCTGGTTATTCAGACCTTCTCAAAATCTCGCTCAATGGCAGGTGCACGCTTAGGCTTTGCTATTGGTAGTAAAGAGATTATCAATGATTTGCACAAGCTTCGTTATTCAACCAATCCTTATAATATAAACCGCCTTACTCTTTCTTTAGGTGCGGCGGCAATAGATAGTCAGAGTTATTACACAGATAATTGCAAAAAAATTATTGATACAAGAGCTTACACAACTAAAGAGCTTGAAAACCTCGGCTTTGAGGTTTTACCATCAAAAGCAAACTTTGTTTTTGCAAGGTCCGATAAAATTGACGGTGAGGAGCTTTACCTTAAGCTTAAAGACAAGGGCGTTCTTGTTCGTCATTTTACAAAAGAAAGAATTAAAGATTTCAACCGTATTACCATCGGTACACAGGAAGAAATGGGAATTCTTATTGGAAAAATCGAAGAAATTATTACGGAGGCAGTTTAAATGCGCGTAGCAGAAATTAAAAGAACAACTGCAGAAACTGATATATATGTAAAGCTTAATCTTGATGGCACAGGTGAGTGCGATATTGATTCAGGTATAGGCTTTTTTGACCATATGCTTATTCTTTTTGCTAAACATTCAAGGTTTGATTTAACTGTTAAATGTAGTGGTGATATCTGGGTTGACGGACATCACACAACAGAGGATATAGGTATTGCTCTCGGTCAGGCATTCAAAGAGGCAATAGGCGATAAAAGAGGTATTCACCGCTACGGAAGTACAATCCTTCCAATGGACGAAGCACTTATTCTTTCTGCGGTTGATATTTCGGGCAGAGCATATCTTCAGTATTACATGAATATTCCTGCACCAATGGTAGGGGATTTTGATACGGAGCTTTTGAGAGAGTTTTTTGTGGCGTTTGCGTTCAATAGTGCAATTACTCTTCATATCAAACAGCTTGATGGAGTGAACTCTCACCACTTAATTGAGGGTGCATTCAAATCTGTTGCCCGCACTCTTAAAAAGGCAGTTGCCATTGACGAAACAATGAAAAACGAGATACCATCTTCCAAAGGAGTTTTATAATGCTTGCAGTTATAGATTACGGAGTAGGAAATTTGTTTTCTCTACAGTGTTCACTTAAAAAAATAGGTGCAGAGGCAGTTGTTACCGATGATGAAAACATTATAAGAGCTGCCGACAGAATTATTCTTCCCGGTGTTGGTGCATTCGGTGATGCGGTCAGAAAGCTTCGCGAAAGTGGTTTGTTTGATGTTGTGATTGAAGAAGCACAAAAGGGAAAACCACTTATGGGGATTTGCCTGGGTATGCAGATGCTTTTTGATAAAAGCTACGAATATGGCGAGTATGAGGGCTTAGGTCTGATTGAGGGTGAGATTGTACCTCTTAAAGGCGAAATTCCACAGGATTTAGATATACCTCATATGGGGTGGAATGCACTTAAATTCCACAATGGTAAAAGTGAGCTTTTCAAGTACATAAATGAGGGCGACTGTGTTTATTTTGTTCATTCTTATTTCGGTATTAATTGTGAAAATTCTCTTATTGCATCTGCAGAGTATGGTGCACAAATCACTGCAGCAGTTGGTAAGGGTAACATTTACGGTTGTCAGTTTCATCCCGAGAAAAGTGGGGATGTTGGCTTGAAAATACTTAAGGCATTTTGTGAAATATGAGGTAATACAATGAAAATTTTTCCCGCAATAGATTTATATGAGGGTAAGGCTGTCAGGCTTTTAAAGGGTAACTATAACGATTTAACAGTTTACTCTGAAAATCCTATTGAAATTGCAAAGGATTTTGAAGGTCAGGGAGCAACTGAGCTTCACACAGTTGACCTTGAAGGTGCTCGTGACGGCGGAACACCCAATATTGATATAATTAAAAGCTTTGTTGAAAACACATCTCTTAACGTTGAGGTGGGTGGAGGTATTCGTTCGATGGAAACCGTTAAAGCCTATCTTGATGCAGGTGTAAGTCGTGTTATTTTAGGTACTGCGGCAGTAACTGACGAAGAATTTTTGAAAACTGCGGTTGCTACCTATGGCGATAAAATTGCCGTTGGTGCAGATATTAAGGATGGCAAGGTTGCCATTAAGGGTTGGGTTGAAAAATCTGAATACGGTACATTCGATTTTTTTGAGAAGCTTCAGAAAATCGGTGTTTCAACTGTGATTTGCACCGATATTTCAAAGGATGGCGCAATGCAGGGCACAAACAGAGAGCTTTATAAGGAGCTTTCCGAAAAATTCAGCGTTAATATAATTGCATCAGGCGGTGTTTCAACTCTTGATGATATAACTGCTCTTAATAAAATGAACCTTTTCGGAGCAATTATAGGTAAAGCCTATTACACGGGCGCAATTAAAATAAGTGATGCATTGGAGGCAGTTAAATGATTACAAAAAGAATTATTCCCTGCCTTGATGTAAGAAACGGAACAGTTGTTAAGGGTACAAACTTTAAAGACCTTAACGAAATTTCTTCACCTGTTCAGTTGGCGGAGTATTATAGCTCTCATGGTGCAGATGAGCTTGTTTTCTATGATATAACTGCATCCTCTGACGGAAGAAAGCTTTTTACCGATATACTCACTCAGACCGCATCAAAGGTCTTCATACCTTTAACAGTTGGTGGCGGAATTAACACTCTTGATGATTTTGACAGAGTGTTAAAATGCGGTGCAGATAAGGTAAGTGTTAATTCAGGTGCCATAAGAAACCCCGATTTGATTCACGCTGCAGCGGAAAAATACGGTGACCAATGCGTTGTTCTTTCCGTTGATGTGAAAAGGGTTGACGGACAGTTTAAGGTCTTTGCCAAAGGCGGAAGAGAAAATACAGGTCTTGATGCACTTGAATGGATTAAACGCGGTGTTAATAACGGCGCAGGGGAGATAGTTGTAAACTCCATTGATACCGATGGCGTGAAAAAAGGCTTTGATATTGAAATGCTCAAGGCTGTTTGCGATATCGTTAATGTTCCCGTTATTGCATCAGGCGGTGCGGGCGGAAAGCAGGATTTTGTTGATTTATTCAATACTGTTCCGCAGGTGAGTGCAGGCCTTGCGGCATCAATTTTCCACTATGGCGAGGTTACAATTGACGATTTAAAGAAAACTCTTAATGAAAATAACATAACAGTGAGGTTATAATATGTTTGATATAGAAAAGCTTAAATTTGATGAAAAAGGTCTTATTCCTGCAATTGTTGTGGACGATGAAACTAATCAGGTGCTCACTCTTGCATATATGAATAAGGAAAGCCTTGGTATTTCTCTTGAAAAGAAAAAAACTTGCTTCTGGAGTCGTTCAAGACAGGAGCTCTGGCTTAAGGGTGAAACAAGCGGAAACTATCAGCATATTGTAAGCATTACTGCAGATTGCGATATGGATGCTCTTACAGTAAGAGTTAAAAAGGATGGTCCTGCTTGCCACACAGGTGAGGAAAGCTGTTTCTTCAATACTGTTTTTGAAAACGAGGATATTGCACCTGCATTCAGCGTTGATGGTCTTGTTAAAACTATTGAGGGCAGAAAGCTTGACCCAAAGGAAGGCTCATACACAACCTACCTTTTCGAAAAGGGTATTGATAAAATTCTCAAAAAGGTTGGCGAGGAATGCACTGAGGTTATCATAGCAGGTAAAGCAAACGATAAGGCTGAAGCAATCTACGAAATTTCAGACCTTATGTATCATGTCCTTGTTCTTATGATTGAAATGGGCATTTCCGTTGATGATATTATGAAAGAATTAAGCTCAAGGCACGTAATTGATAAAAAAGTAAAACAAGAGAAAATGGTATAAAACTAACACCACCCCACAGAATTTCTGAAAATTCTGTGGGGTGGTGAATTTTAACTTTTTCTTGCAGTTTTTTCTGCAATATTAAGGATTGAAATTATAGGGACAATTAGTATCAAACCGCTTATGAAATTGCTTACTCCATGAATTGCATCATAGGGGAGTCCTGCAACAATCCAGGCAACCATACCCTTGAAATCAAGCCCGAACATCAGAGCTTGGGCGGGGGCATATATGGTTCCGTACAAAAATCCGTGTAACGAGCAGATAATTGCATATATAATCGGTGTTGCTTTAGGTGGCAGCTTTTTTGGTAGAAGCATTGTTATACCCCAAAGCACTGCCCATATATATAAATAGGGTATCCACCACATATTAAAGCCGTTAAGTAACCCTGTGAGAAAAATAAAAACATAAATAGGGTAAAGGGCTTTTTTTCGGTAAACAACAGTAATTGCAACAATAAAAACACCGATTAAATGGATGTTGGGTAAAAGCTCTGTCAGTAGCTTTGAAGCATACATAACAGCACCCAGCATTCCAAAAATAACGGCTTCCTTAAGTGTCAGCTTCATCCTTTTTCAGCCTTGAATGTGTAGGTTGTTCCTGCAACGATGTCGGTGGTGTCAACACCATTTGTTGCATATTCGCCGTCAACATAGAATGCCCAGTATGCGCCATCCTTGTCATAGTCAAGAGTTGTGCCGTTTACGGTTTTTACATATAAGCCGTATTCACTTTCGTCACCTGCAATAAGCTCAAGCTCTAAAAGTGCTTCGCCAACAGTTTTCTTATCTGTATTGATTTCGAAAGCTGCTTCGTTGCCCTCAAGGTCTGTTACGGTAAAGGTGAATTTTGTTTCGCCTTTGCCTAAAGCTGTTGCTTTGGGGCTTTCGGTTGTTGATACCACATTCTCAGTTGTGGTTGTGGTATCGGGTGCTTTGTTGTCGTTACAAGCAGTTGTAAACAGTGCAATAGCCGCAATAAGCACAATACAAAGGATGAACGACAACGCTTTTTTTGTGCGTGTCATTTTCATTTGGAATTTCTCCTTTATAAATTTTATTGCTCTCTTATTAAAACCGGCGCTCGCAGTCAAGACAATGTCTTTAAAAGAGCTTTTGTTAACGGGTATTTCGACTTGGTGCATTATTTATCACCTTCTCAAAGGCAATGCCTTCAATGGCTTTTTCTCTGTTTTGCGGCAACAGATAGATAAATAACAAAAACGCATCTCACGGCGACGGGCTCGTACAGGATTTGCACCTGTTTCCCCTGATAACAGATGGAATTATAGCACAATATTTTATTGTTTTCAATATGGTTATATATTCACTCTTTTTCTTGACAAACACACTTAATTAGAATAAAATAAAATAGACTATATATGATTTTTATCAGGTGGTTTATGAAGTTATTAATCATTAAGCTTTTTGTTGTTTTTATAAGAGCTCTTTATGCTTTTATGAAAGTAAGAAAAACTGAAAATAAAATAGTCTGGCTGTCCCGCCAAAGCAACGAAAAATCTGAGGATATGAAAATGCTTTCTGAGGAGATTTCAAGGCATTCACCCGAAACAAAGCAGGTTTTCAGGCTTTGCAGACTTAAGGACGAAAGCGGACTTTCCGTTTCATATATTTTCTTTATTTTAAGAGATATGTGGGAAATTGCATCTGCAAAAATTGCTGTAACAGATACCTACTCAATAGCTGTTTCTTGCCTTAAGCATAAAGAGGATTTAAAAGTGTTTCAGATATGGCACGCTTTAGGTGCAGTTAAAAAATTCAGCTTGCAGTCTGCAGGCAAAGCCCAGGGTAGAGATTCAGGGGTTGCAAAGGCTATGTGTATGCACAAAAATTATGATTTTGTTGTTGCACCATCGGAAAAAACTGCCGAGTTTTATTGCGAAGCCTTCGGATGCAGTAAGGATAAAATCGTCATAGCCTCTCTTCCCAGAGTTGATGTGATTTTAGACGGAAGCTCTCGCTATGATGAGTTCGTGAAGCTCAATCCCCAATGCGAGAATAAGAGGATTATAGTTTATCTTCCTACCTTCAGAGATGGGGATTGGGAATATATAAAAAAATTGCACAAGGCTTTTGAAAATGATTCAGAGTATGCTTTGGTGGTTTCTCCTCACCCATTAACAAGGGGCGGGGATGAATATAAATTTAACGGTAGCTTCTCTTCTTATGATTTGGCAAAGCTTTCTTACGGAATTATTACCGATTATTCAGCTACATCCTTAGAATGCTCGCTTCTCAATAAGCCTCTGTGGTTTTATATTCCTGATTATGAGAAATATAAAGAGGAGCAGGGTCTTAATATTGATATTAAAGAGGAAATGAAAACTGCTTCATTTGTTGATGAAAATGAGCTTTTATCAGCAATCAAAAGCAATAATTATGATTTCAATAGCCTTAAAGCATTTTCAGATAAATTTATTGAAAATAAAGGCGTAAGCAATACTGAAAAATTGGCAGAAATTATCTGCAACCAATTGTGATAAAGGGGTATTAAAATGAAAAGAATTTTAACCTATGGTACATTTGATTTGTTGCATTACGGTCATATCCGTATTCTTAAAAGAGCAAAGGAATTAGGCGATTATCTTGTGGTTGCTCTTTCAACTGATGAATTTAATGCCACAAAGGGTAAAAAAGCATATCACAGCTATGAAACCCGTAAAAAAATGCTTGAAGCAATCAGATATGTTGACCTTGTTATTCCCGAAAATAATTGGGAGCAGAAAATTCAGGATATAAAGGATTATAAAATAGATGTTGTTGTTATGGGCGATGACTGGGCAGGTAGTGATAAGTTTGATTACCTTAAAGAATATTGCGAGGTTAAATTCCTTGAAAGAACCCCAGGTGTTTCCACAACTATGATTAAAAACGACCTTCAGCTTCAGGAAACAATTGATGGCGTTGACCAGGTACCCGAAACATAATTTACGACAAAAATTCAGCTTGGAGTTTTTCAAATGGTAAAAAAGATTCTTAAAAAGGTAAACAGGTTTAAAAGCAATTGTGAGCCTGCATATATTGAATACCGCAAAATGCCCATTGATGAAAAGCTTGTTCTTCTTGAAGGCGGACAGGGCTCAAACATTAACGGCAATATGTTCGCTATGCTCAAGGAGCTTTGCACAAATCCTCGTTGGAGGGATTATACCTGTGCCTTTGTTGTGAATGACTCTACCTTTGAAAAGGCAAAAAAGCGAATGGCTTTGTATGGCTTTGAGGGTGTCAGTCTTGTAGTTAGAAACTCTAAAGCGTATTTAAAAAGCCTCGCAACCGCAAAATATATAATGACGGATAACTCCTTTCCGCCATATTTTCACAAAAGAAAAGAGCAGATTTTCTTCAATACCTGGCACGGAACACCCTTGAAAACTCTTGGTAAAGCCAATAAATCAAGCCTTGATTCTCTCGGCAATGTGCAGAAAAACTATGTTATGAGCGATTATGCGCTTTTTCCCAACGAGTTCACAAGAAATGTGTTTATGGAGGATTATTACCTTCGTGATATCTACAAAGGTAAAAGCCTTATTGCAAATTATCCGAGAAACTATATTTTCTATGATGCTCAGGCAGGAATAGAAATGAAGAAAAAGCTGGGCTATGAGGGTAAAAGGGTTTATGCCTATATGCCTACCTGGCGGGATGCCAAAAATGATGCTCAGAAGCTGGCAAGCATTAAAGAAACAGAAGCAATACTCAGTGAATTTGATAAGCAACTTGATGATTCCTCTGTTCTTCTTGTAAACCTGCATTTCCTTTTGGCATCAGAGATTAACTGCGATAGATATAAGCATATAGAATACTTTAGTGGTGATTACGATACATACGAAATTCTCAATGCCTGTGATGGTCTTATCACCGACTATTCAAGCGTTTTCTTTGATTTTGCAGTTACAGGTAAAAAGATTGTTCTTTTTGCCTATGACAAGAAAAAATATTTAAGCACACGGGGAACCTATATTCCCTTTGAGGAGCTTCCCTTTGCAATTGTGGAAGCTGTTGCAGATGTTGTCAATGAAATGGAAAAGCCCTATGAGGCTTCTCAGGAGTTTCTTAAGGAATATTGCCCCAACGGTAGCATAGATAGCTGTGAAAAGCTTTTTGAAATGCTGGTTACAGGGGAAAGCGATACCTATAAAATAGAAATCGCCCCACCAGAGAATCAGAAAACCTGCCTCGTTTATGGCGGTGCGCTTACCGATTCTGTTTTAGAGGGCTTGAAGGTTCACAAAAAGAAAAATCCTGACTACAAATATATAGTTGCATATAGTCGCAGTCTTCCCCACGCGAAAAAAGAGGCGATTGAGGCAATTGACCCTGATATAACTCTTTTCAGCCTTTTAACCGCTTTTCAGTTTACTGTTAGAGAGTTCGTTTGGTTTTTACTTTTCAGATTGACAGGCTCAGTTAAACGGAGTGAAAGGCTCTCTGCTTTTTTTGAAAGAGAGGCAGACAGATTCTTTTATAGCTTTGAACCCGATGTGGTTATTGATTTCGCTTGCAGTAATATAGTTCTTGCAGGTGTTTTAGCGAAGCTTAAATGCAAAAAACAATTTATAAAGCACGGTGATTTTTTTGTAACCACAAATGAAACCGCCAAAGCAAATGATATGGTTTATAAATTCGAAAAGGCAAAGGGCTTTGAAATTGTTGATTTCAGTGAGGATGAAAACAAGGCTTATACCGAAAATAACGAAACAGGCTTAGCTCATTCAAGCTTAAAGATACTCACAAAAATGGAAAATATACTGCCTTTGTTCTATAACAAGGGCGGAAATATGAAGTGCATCAGTGCATTCCGTCTTAAAACGGCAAAGCCAATGGCTCTTAAGGATGCCTCGCTTTTTGTTGGCGGTAATTATTATCAGCTGAAATTTTTAGCCAATAAAAATAAAGCCTCCAAAGCTCATTTCGGCATTTATTCTTACAGTATTCCTAAAAAGGATGTAATAAATCTTCCTATTACAAGCACAACCTTTTTTGAGTATAAGGATGAATACAACCTGACAGTTCGTGTTCCCATAGTCTTTTGCTCATTGCTTAAGGATTTGTTCTTAGGTCTGAGAGGTCCGATGCTTGTTGATAAGGAAACCTCAACAGTTGCTATATTAAGGCAGTCCTTGGAAAACAAGGTTATGCTTTATGTTCGTTCAGTAAATGTAACCGATGCATTTTCTCACAGAATCAAGCAGTATATCGCCTTTGGTCTGTCACTTTTATGGCGAACAAAGGATGCAGAAAAAATTGTGCTTCTTTATGAGAAAAACTCATCCAAGTATGAGGAAAGCGCAAGTGTGCTTTTTGAAAAGCTTGTTGATTCAGGCTATAAAAATGCATATTTTATCGTAACCAAGGATTATGAGTTTTTTGACAGAATTCCTGAAAAATATTTAAGCAATATAATCTACAAGTATTCATTCAAGCATTATTTATATTTCTTTAAATCAAAAACATTTATAGGTACAGAGGCTATTGCCCATTCAATTGACCTTAAAACCTTTAATGTTTTACCGTTGATGAAGGTTGACAGCAAAAATCTTAACTATGTATTTTTACAGCACGGTGTAATGTATATGGTGTCGCTTGATTCTGAATCAAGAGGTATGTTTAAAAGAAAAGAGCTTAAGGGTAAATACAGAGTTGTTGTTTCCTCTCAGGCGGAAGCAGACCATTTTATCACTCTCGGCAAGCATAATGAGGAGGATATCTACATAACAGGTCTTCCTAAATTTGACCGCAACACTCTTAACGAGAATGCTGATAAAATTGTTATAATGCCAACCTGGAGACCTTGGGAAATCAACGAAGCAAGAACAGATTTTACCCGGACTCCGTATTTTAAAATGCTTATGAAGCTTTATGATGCAGTACCCGAGGATTTGAAGGAAAAGGTTGTAATTCTGCCTCATCCGCTTATCGTAAATGAGCTTAGTAAGCTTTCTGAAACGCTTACTAAGAAAATTGTTCTTGATGCAAGGTATGATGATATCCTTAAAGATACAGCAGTGCTTGTTACCGACTATTCTTCAATAGCGTATGATGCATTTTACCGTGGCTCAAGGGTTGTTTTTTATTGGGAAGAGAAGGATTACTGTATGTCTCAGTACGGCCCCTCTACCAAGCTTATGCTCAATGAGGAAAATGTTTATGGTGATGTTGCTTACAGTGACGAAAATCTTGGTGAAATTATCAGGAGGAACTATGACAATTCTCAAACAGAAGAGTATAAAAACAGATATTCAGAGCTTGTTAATTTCCGAGATGGAAGGAACACAGAGCGTCTTGTGGAATTTTTGAAAAAAGACGGAATAATTTAAATCGGATGGTTTTTTATGAGTGAAAGTTTAATTGTAGCAAAGCAGCGTGATATGTGGTTTGATAACGCAAAAGGCTTTTTGATGATAACGGTTGTTATTGGTCATTTAATTACAAACCTTGTTAATACCTTTGAGGTTTTTGCGTTCTGGTCAAATTATATTTATTTTTTTCATATGCCTGTTTTCGCTTTCTTGTCCGGATATTTATTGAAGGGTAGAATTCAAAGAAGGGATTATGTTTCCGTAATAAATAAAACATTAATTCCTTATTTTGCTGCTCAGCTTTTAATTTATCTGTGTGGCATAACATTGCCTCATGGTGTAACAGCTCTTTCTGTTGGGCGTTTGTATTATTCGGGCTTGTTTTCATTTTTGTTCCCTATTTACCACCTTTGGTATTTCTGGGGAATAATAATCGCATTTATTTTCTGCATTATCGTAAAAGCTGAAAAGCATCCTGTAAGAGCATTCCTTATTTCTGTTGCTTTAAGCCTTGCTTCAGGCTTTACCGAGCCTATTGAGTTAGCAAGATTATCTAAGGTTTTAGGCTTTTTGCCCTTCTTCGTTTTAGGTACAATATTCACAAAGCCACAAATTGACTTTTTGAAAAACAAAAAGCTTTTAATTCTACCGTCACTTGTTGTTATAGCTTCATCGGGAATTTGTATATGGAACCTACGGGAAGAAGGCTCGTTAAAATCTATTTTTGGTATGAACACAAGCTATTGGGATTATGACTTTGATTTAAGTATCTATCAGGCTTTGGGCGCAAGATTAGGCTTTATTGCGGCGGCAATTCTTATGACTTTTGCAATTTTGGCATTGTGTCCTAAATTTAAAACGCCTCTTGCGTATCTCGGCAAAAACAGTATGTATATTTATGTGTTGCATGTTATACCAATTGCGATTATGAGGCATTATCATTATGAAACTCAATTTTTACATCAATTGACAACGCCTTGGTCAAAGGTTTTGTTTGTTGCCTGCGGATTGCTTCTGTGCTTCATTTTAAGCTCTAAACCCATTGTAAAAGCATTCAAGCCTATTTTCGAGCCGAGCTTTGATATCAGAAAAATCGGTGAATATTTAAAAATAAATAAATAAAAAATTGAGAGTCTGTTAATCTGTTACAGACTCTCATTTCTTTTTAGTTTAATAAATTCATAAATTCCTGAACGGCATCTTCATTGTATTTCTTGTAGTCGGTTGTGAGCTTGGGAACCTCCTTGTTCAGAAGAAGTCGGAGGCCCTTTTCAACACCGTCAATTGTGTTTTCAATAAGTGTGCCGTTGTTTTTGTTCATAAAGGTTCTCGGCCCTACAATATCAGTAGAAACAACAGGGAGACCAAGAATATCTGCCTCAGCAAGCACAAGTCCGAAGCCCTCGTAGTGAGAGGCTAAAATAAATCCGTCACAAGCCCTAACAATTGGTAAAGGGTTTTTCATAGAAAGAATCAGGATTATATTGTTACCACAAGGAAGGGTTTTAATGTATTCACTCAATATGTCATAATGGTTGTTGTATTGGTTACCGCCGATGATAATGAAATAAGAATCCTTGTTTTCACTCCACACTTTATTGAAAGCGTCAACCATTCTCTTATGGTCTTTTTCGGGAGAATATCTTCCTACGCTTATAATAATCTTTGCATCACTACGGAGAATTTGTTTGATTTCTTCCAGAGGCTTGTTGCTTTGGGTAACATCTTCTTCAAAAACGATTTCACCCATTCCGCGTTTCTTAATTTCCTCGTGTGCGATAACATTGTGTGCGATTCTGAAATTGTTTGTATTATCAACAAAGGTTGCGGTAGATTGAAAAATATCTTCGGTTACAAGTGCAACATTGTTATAATTTTTATAGGCAAACTTCAGAACATCCTCTCGCTGATTTCCTCTTGTTTCAATTTCCTTTCGCATATCACTATGAACATAAATTGTATTTTTACAGGGGAAATTAGCAAAAAGTAAAGTCAGTTTAGGGCTATAGCCGGTGAATTGTATCGCGTGGTCAAAACGAGCACCGCCAAATAATCTTTTGATTTCGTATTGCCAATCCTCTTTTAAGAGCTTGTCAATGAAGTCAACCTTAATAAAATCTTTTTTGATGGTGCAGGTTACAAGAAAGATGTACCAGAAAATATTTTTAATAAAGCCTAAGTTCAATTTGTCGTGCATTGGGAAATAGCCTACACCCTCAGGTAAATCTGCAAGAGCAGTTTGGTTTACCTTTGTTGAGGGGAAGCATATATAATAATTGTTTTCCTTAGTATCAACATTGTTTAAAAGGTTGTAAAGAGAAGCGGTAACGCCATTCTGGTCAAGGTTACCTGAATTAATAAGAATATTCTTTTTGTTATTTTTCGGTATTTCTTTAAGCTGTATTTTTTCTGAAATTTTCTCCTTGAAAACCAAATCAAGAATATTTTTTGTGGAATCCGCGCAATCGTAAGCACAGTATTCGTCTAAAAAGTCTTTGTCGTTATAGTTCTTTTCGGAACGCATTTCGTGAATTAGCTCGTCAACCGTTTTAACCTGTGGAAATGGGAGCTCTCTGATAGATTTGTAAACCCCGCGTTCTGCGAAATATTCTTCCTCATCATAGGTGAAAAGAATACATTTCTTTCCTGTGATGGCATAGTCATAAAATACACTTGAATAGTCGGTAATAAGACAGTCTGTACAATTGAGGAAATCATAGGTTTCAAGATTTTTCGGGAATTTCTTTATACGGGAAAAACCACTGAAATCAATGTTCTTAACCGCTATGGGATGCAGGTTTACATAAAGAATTTCTTTATCTGTCAGGAGTTTATCAAGCTCGTTTAAATATGTTGTTATCTCATCATTTGCATTTGAGTCTATATCGCCGATAGCACCTCGCCAGGTTGGCATATATGCATATATTTTTGTATCATCATCTGCAAACTCTTTTCTGAGAGAAGCGCACCTTTCTTTATCAAAGAAAATAGTATTTCTCGGGTAGCCTGCAAGCAAGCATTTTCCGTTGGCAATGTTGGGGAGCATATAATCCTCAAGCATGTGCTCCATTGTGTATTCATTGGGGTACAATAAATAATCTGCAGCCACAAAGTTCTTTTGTGTGTTGCCGATATTGTTCATAGCATTTTTTATACCCTTACCCAAGGTTTTCAAGGGTGTTCCGTGCCATGTGTTCAGGTATATCTGACCTTTTCTTTTTGTGAAAAAGGGGAGAAAGGTGTTGTCATTGAAAAGGTATTTTGCAGTGGCAGCAGTTTTCATATATTTAAAGGAATGAACGTGAAGCAAGGTAACATTTTTAATTCCGTAGTTATTAAGAATGTCAGAGATTTTTTGTTCGGTTTCGGCTTTACAGCTTAAATATATTTTGTATGAGCTGTATTCCTTGTTCTCTGTGAGCTCCTTCAGAATATAAAATATATTGCCGCTTATTTCACCACCGTGCTGAGCCTCTAAAAGAATTTTTTTGTCATCAAGGCGACCATGCTTTAAGAAATTTATATATATTGCTTTAGGCAACATAGTAGCAGACCATTTTTTGATTTTTGAAAATGTTATTAGGGAGAAAATCTTTTTTATCATTTTATTACTCCTGAACGGTATTTTTTTCAATTATATCACAGTGTTAAACAAAAAGCCATATTAATTTTATTTATGATTAAAGGTTATAAATTCTTTTTGCTTTCGGGATTAAACGACATTTTTTTCTTAATAGGGGTTGTAAGATGAATTCATAATTAATAAGGAGGGTTAAATATGCCTGTAATTTTAAAATTCAGAAACGGCACATTAACTGCGTTTATAAAAGGAGAGATAGATCATCACACAGTGCCCGAAATTCGAGATATCATTGATGATGGTTTTGTAGCTGCAGAAAATGTTCAGACTCTTGTACTTGACTTTTCAGATGTAACCTTTATGGACAGTTCGGGAGTAGGTCTTGTAATGGGGCGTTATCGTCTTGCTTCGGGAAAAGGAAAAAAACTCAGGGTGGACAACCTATCAAAGCGTGATTATATGATTATGAAAATGTCGGGAATTGAAAAATTAGCGGAGATAAATCAAAGAAAAGAGGCAGTAAAATGAAAAAAATAAATGAATTGAAAATGGTTTTTGACAGTCGTTCCGTAAATGAGAGCTTTTCTCGTGTAGCGGTTTCCGCTTTTTCTTCTCAGCTTGATATGACTGTTGAAGAGTTGGGGGATATTAAAACAGTTGTAAGCGAGGCAGTAACTAATTGCATTGTCCACGCTTATAAAAATACTATTGGTAAGATTTACATAACCTGTTCGGTTTTTGAAGAGGGGATTGTCCGCATAACTGTGAGAGATAGAGGTTGCGGAATTGAAGATGTTAATAAGGCGAGAGAACCTCTTTATACAAGTGTTGGTGGCGATCGTTCAGGCTTGGGCTTTTCGGTTATGGAAAGCTTTTCTGATAAGCTTCGTGTTCGCTCAAAGGTGGGAGTCGGCACAACTGTTACAATAGAAAAAAGAATTTGCGGTAAAAGAAAATGACCCAAAGAGAAAAGCGGATAAATGATAATTTAGGTCTTGTTCATTCCTGCGCCCAACGGTTTAAAAATCGTGGGGTGGAATATGACGATTTGTTTCAGGCAGGGTGCGTTGGTCTGATTAAGGCGGCAGATGGCTTTGATGAAAGCTTGGGTTTTGTTTTTTCGACCTATGCTGTGCCTGCCATATTAGGTGAAATCAAGCGGATTTTTCGTGACGGTGGTTCAGTGAAGGTGAGCCGTTCTATAAAAGAGCGTTCAAGAGAGGTGTGGGCAGAAAAAGAAAAATTGGAAAATGAAAAAGGGTATGAGCCAACATTAACTGAAATCGCTGAAAGGGTGGGCTTAAGTGTGTGCGAAACAAGCGAGCTTTTACTTGCAACTCAACCTGTTGTTTCTCTGACATCGGGTGATGGCGAAACAGAGGAAAAACAATTTGATATAGCTGTGGATAGCGAGGAAGAAAAAATTAACGAAAAACTGACGCTTGATAAATGTATAAAAGAACTTTCGGAAAAGGATAGAAAGCTCATAGAATTGAGATATTTTATGTCTCAAACCCAAACAGAAGTAGCAGGGAAATTAGGCATGTCACAGGTGCAGGTTTCAAGAAGGGAAAAGAAAATCTTAAAAGAAATAAGAGAAAAAATGACAGTTTAGCCTAACATAACAAAAATATTTGGTTAATGCTTTAAAAGAATGTTAAAAATGATAGGTTGAAATATGTGAATTTCTCTTGAAAAAATAGGGGAATTAGTATAAAATATATTCGGTAAAAAATTAACAATATAAAAAATGTTAAAAGGAGTAATCAAAAATGGGTCTTTTAAACAAGAAAACAGTTGATGATATCAACGCAAAAGGCAAAAAGGTACTTGTTCGTTGCGACTTTAACGTTCCTCTCAAGGATGGCGTTATCACAGACGAAAACCGTATCACAGCCGCTCTTCCCACAATCAAAAAGCTTCTCGATGATGGCGCACAGGTTATCCTTTGCTCTCACCTCGGTAAAGTAAAAAATGGTCCTAACGAGAAGGAAAGCCTTGCACCCGTTGCAAAGAGACTTTCAGAGGTTCTCAATAAAGATGTTGTTTTCGCTGCAGACGATGTAGTTGTTGGCGAAAATGCTAAAAAAGCAGTTGCAGAAATGAAGGATGGCGATGTTGTTCTTCTTCAGAACACTCGTTTCCGTCCTGAAGAAACAAAGAATGGCGAAGCATTCTCAAAGGAGCTCGCTTCTCTTTGCGATATTTATGTAAACGATGCTTTCGGTGCTGCTCACAGAGCTCACTGCTCAACAGTTGGTGTTGCTTCATTTGTTGAAGAGGCTGCTGTTGGTTACCTTATGGGTAAAGAGCTCAAATACCTCGGCAACGCTGTTGAAGACCCCCAGAGACCCTTCGTTACAATTCTCGGTGGTGCTAAGGTTGCAGATAAGCTCAACGTTATTGAAAATCTTCTTAACAAAGCAGATACACTTATCATCGGTGGCGGTATGGCATACACATTCCTTGCAGCTAAGGGCTACAGTGTAGGTACATCTCTCCTTGATGAAACAAAGATTGACTATTGTAAGGATATGCTTGCAAAGGCAGAGGAAAAGGGTGTTAAGATTCTTCTTCCCGTTGATGTTACAATCACAAAGGCATTCCCTGACCCAATCGATGCAGAAATCGAGGTTCAGGTTTGCGATGCAGATAAAATCCCTGCAGATATGATGAGCCTTGATATCGGTCCTAAGACTGCAGAGCTTTATGCAGAAGCAGTTAAATCTGCAAAAACAGTTGTTTGGAACGGACCTATGGGTGTATTCGAGAATCCCATTCTTGCAAAGGGTACAATTGCAGTTGCTGAATCTCTTGCAGAAACTGATGCAGTTACAATCATCGGTGGTGGCGACTCTGCAGCAGCAGTTAACACTCTCGGCTTCGGCGCAAAGATGACACACATCTCAACAGGTGGCGGTGCTTCTCTTGAATTCCTCGAGGGTAAAGCTCTCCCCGGAATTGAAGCCGTAAATGACAAATAATTAAATTTAGGTGAAAGGATTTATAGATATGGATAAATCACTTCGTAAAGCAGTTATTGCAGGTAACTGGAAAATGAACAAAACTCCCGATGAAGCAAAAGCTATCATCAACGAAATGAAACCCCTTGTTGCAGATGCAGATTGTGACGTAGTTCTCTGCGTTCCTTATATCGACATTTTCGCAGCACAGGAAGCAGCTGCCGGCTCCAACATCAAAATTGGTGCAGAAAACTGCCATTGGGCAGAAAGCGGTGCTTTCACAGGTGAGGTTTCAGCTCCTATGCTTAAAGCAATCGGGGTTGAATATGTTATTATCGGTCACTCCGAAAGAAGACAGTATTTCGGTGAAACTGATGAAACAGTTAATAAGAGAGTAAGAGCTGCTCTTGATAGCGGTCTCACAGTAATCCTTTGCGTTGGCGAGCTTCTCGATGAGCGTAAAAAGGGCGTTACAATGGAAGTTGTTCGTTCACAGACTAAAATCGCTCTTCAGGGAGTTTCTAACGAAGAACTTGACAGAATCATCATCGCTTACGAACCCGTTTGGGCTATCGGCACAGGCGAAACTGCAACTGCAGAGCAGGCAAATGAGGTTAACCACGCAATCCGTGAGGTTCTTGGTGAAATCTATTGCCCCAAATGTGCAAGTCGCGTAACAATTCAGTATGGCGGTTCAATGAATGCTGCTAATGCTGCAGAGCTTTTAGCTCAGGTTGATGTAGACGGCGGTCTTATCGGCGGTGCATCTCTTAAAGCAGCAGATTTCTCTGTTATTGTTAAAGCAGCAAGCGTTTAATTGAAATAAAAAAGTAGGGCAGACAAAACCGTCTGCCCGAAATTTCTGTTAAGATAAATTTTGTGTTAAGATAAAATTAAAAGGTGATTAAAATGTCTGAAAAAGTACTTTTAGTTGTTATGGACGGTATCGGCTATTCAAAAACAGGTCTTGGCGACGCTGTTACTCTTGCTAACACTCCCGTTCTTGACAAACTTCTTAAAGAATGCCCCAATGTTCGCCTTAAGGCTCACGGTTCAGCAGTAGGACTTCCCTCTGATGACGATATGGGTAACAGCGAGGTTGGTCATAATGCTCTTGGTTGTGGTCAGGTTTATTCTCAGGGTGCAAAGCTTGTTAATGAATCTATCGAATCAGGCAAAATCTATGAATCAACTGCATGGAAGGAAATCGCAGGTAACTGCATCGATAAGAATTCAACTCTTCATTTTATCGGTCTTCTTTCCGATGGTAATGTTCACTCAAATATCTCCCACCTTATTGCAATGCTCAAGCAGGCTAAGGCAGAGGGTGTAAAGAGTGTTCGTGCTCATATTCTTCTTGATGGTCGTGATGTTCCTGCAACATCAGGTCTTGTTTATGTTGATGAGCTTGAAAATGCTCTCAATGAGCTTAATGACGATACCTTCTGCGGAAAAATCGCATCAGGCGGCGGCAGAATGGTTATCACAATGGACCGTTACGAAGCTAACTGGAATATGGTTAAGCTCGGTTGGGATACTCACGTTAAAGGTATCGGCAGACAGTTTGCAAACGCAACTGAAGCAATCGAAACCTATCGTGCTGAAAACGATGGCGTCATCGACCAGGATTTACCTCCCTTTGTTATTGCTGAAAACGGTGAACCCGTTGGTGCAATCAAGGATGGGGACAGCGTAGTTCTTTTCAACTTCCGTGGTGACCGTGCAATTGAGCTTTCAATGGCATTTGATAATGATGAGTTCACTGCATTTGACAGAGGCGCAAAGCCCGATGTTTGCTATGCAGGTATGCTCCAATATGATGGCGACCTTAAGCTTCCTGCAAGATTCCTTGTTAATCCTCCTGAAATTAAAGATACTCTTTCAGAGCTTCTTGTTTCAAAGGGTATGAATCAGTTTGCAGTTTCCGAAACTCAGAAATACGGTCACGTAACATATTTCTGGAACGGTAACAAGAGCGATAAGTTCTCAGAAGAGCTTGAAACATATATGGAAATTCCTTCCGATAAGGTTTCCTTTGATGAAAGACCCTGGATGAAATCTGCAGAGGTTACAGATGCAGTTATCGAGGCTATGGAAAGCGGTAAATATGACTTCATCCGTTGCAACTACCCCAATGGTGATATGGTTGGTCATACAGGTAACCTTGATGCAACAATCACTGCAGTTGAAGCAGTTGACCTTGGTCTTGCAAGAGTTCTTAAGGTTGCAGATAAATGCGGTGTAACAGTTCTTATTACTGCTGACCACGGTAATGCAGACGAAATGCTTGAAAAGGACAAAAAGGGTAATGTTGCTCCCAGAACAGCACACTCTCTCAACGAAGTTCCTTTCATCATTTATAGCAAAAATGCTTATGAGGTTAAAGAAGGCGCATTCGGTCTCGCAAACGTTGCTCCCACAGTAGCAACAATCTTCGGCATCGAGCCCTACGCTTCATGGGAAGAATCAGTTATTAAATAAATTAAAATTAGACGGTTGCCAAGCGTAACCGTCTTTTTCTATACTTGCGAAAAATTGACTTTTGTGCTTAGGTGATATATAATAAAACAAGAGAGCAATTAGTCAGGGGACGTTTTTTGACCTGAAAATCCTCAATCATAGAACCGTCCCCTGATTTTTTATCTTGGATTATTTTGAAAGTGTTTTTGGTAGTTTCTTTTGAAATAATAGATAAGGAGCGAAAAAATGTTATTTGAAATTAACAAGAAACTAAACTCTAATAAATTTAATAGCATAAATGAAGTAGTTGATTTATTTAATGATTTAGCTGATTTTATTATAGAAAGAAAGTCTAACCAACTATATTTGAGACAAGTAATCAAACCTGGATTGATATATAATTCTTTCGCTTTGGAAATTATAATTGGAAATTTAGATGCTGTTGGTGTTCCAACAATAAAATTTAAATTATCAAGCAGAACGAAACGCTTTATATATTTTTGGTGGATTTTAATGTTACTTATGAGCATTATAGCTATAATTGATGGAGTGTATAAAGTTGTTGTTATATTTATAGGATTTTTTTTGTACTCTTTGATATTTTTTTATTTAGGGCTATTTTTTTCAATGGTTAAATACAGAAAAATTTGGGAAGACAAGACAGGGGACGGTTCGAAACCACTGAAAAAGTAGGACGAGACAGGGGACGGTTCTATGTCCTATTCTTGAAAGTCTTGAAAACCCTTTGAAATCAAAGGCTCTGCTCTTTAAAAAATTAATAGGATTTGGGGATCGTATTGTGAAAAAACAGTCAAGACACAGAACCGTCCCCTGTCCTACGTTATTGGTGCAGGAACCGGTGCGGTATTTAATGCAACATCTTCTGGCGCTGCCTCTATTAAAGAAACAGTAACTAAAACCGTAGGGAATTATACAACTAAAAATGTTGTGAAAACTTATTTAAAAGAGTTTTTTGATAATTTTACTATTAACACTGTCACAGAAACAATTTGCAATTTATTTTCGTGGTTTTTAAGTTTGCCTTTTGGTGCATAGGAGCAAAAATATGAAAAATAAAAGAATATTTAGAATACCATTAATATTTGTTATTGAGTTTCGATTGTTTTATATTATTCTGTTTGTTTTCGGCTTTTTGGGTTGTATATGGTTTATTATAGATTCAATTTTTGATAAGAATCTTTTCTGTGCGGTTGGTTTTACATTGTTTTTAGGTTTAGAAATATGTGCATTTAAAATATATTTTATACCAATAGTGTTTCCTCTAGCTTTTGGAAAACTGATAATCTCTGATGAAGGTTTAGAATATCGTTGCATATTAACTAAAAAAATTTTTTTGTCGTGGGATGATTGTGAATTCTGTGGTATAGAAAGCTATAAAAATGTTGTAAAAGATTTTTACGGAACAGGGCGAGTATATATTTATTTTTCTAAAAATGAGTTAGAGCAAGAATTTCGTGGTAACATAACCAAAAAGAAAAATAGTGCAGATTTTATAAAGTTCTTTCCTGTTACAGTAGAATTGTGTGAAGAGATCTTGCGGCACAAGAATTTTTCAGATGTAAGACGCTTTGTGATACAAAAATCTTTTGGTAAATAGAGACGAGACAGGGCGACGATACAGGGCGACGAGACAGGGGACGGGACCAATCAGACGGTTCTATGATTGAGCCATAAACCCTTGTATATCAAGACTTTTTGCCATTTTAAAAACTTAAAATCAGGGGCGGTTTTTGGTTGCAATAATGGTCATTCACCGAACTGTTCCTTATGTTATATTAAATAAAACTAATAGCCACGAATTGAATTTTTGTTCAATTCGTGGCTACATTTATTTCTGATTTCTTATTAACTTATAATTTCCGCTTTTCAGAATTCTTAATAAATCCTCATTGTTTTTTATTGGCTCTTCTGTTATTATTCCGCCTAATCCAACACCTGATTCTCTGTGGCAGTCGCTACCGCTTGTTTTAATTTTAGCGTTTATTTCTTCTGCCCATTTGAGAGAGTTGTCGTTTGCTTCTTTATCAGCCTTGCCGTTGAAAACCTCAACTCCGTCAAGGTGTTTCGGATTTGCTCTTGTTATAAACTTTCTGAAAGGGTGTGCCTGAAGAAAAATGCAGCCTCTTTCTCTGAATAATTTACTTGCTCTTTTAATGTAAAGCGGAAGCAAGAAGGGGAGCTCGTAAAGCATTTCTTCCGTTACTCCATAAATTAAATAGTCATTAACGGTTGCATAAAATCTTAATTCTGTACCAAGAAGAACGGTGAAATCCTCTGTTTCAGATTCCTTTGCTTTTCGGTAGCCTGCAAGGAAATGGTCAATTGCTTTTCTTTTATTAAAAAACTCGGAAATATGAAAGGTCATAGGGGAGTAGTGGTCTGTGACGACAATACCCGAATAACCTGCTTCCTTGTATTTCTTAACAAGCTCTTCTGCATCCAATTGTCCGCACCAGCTTGTGTTTTTTGTGTGAGCGTGTATTTCGTATTTATATTCCATATCTGCACCTTTGTAAAAATTTTCTAATGGGTATTATACATTGTTGCTATTTAATTATCAATGGTTTTGTGAGTTTTCACAGAAAGTTAATATTTTCTTGAAAAAAGGTAAAAATTAGTATATTCTATTACTATACTAAATTTTAGGAGTAGATGGAAATGACAGGTATTGGTTTTATTGATACAATTTTAAGTGTGTTAGTTACCATTTGTATGATTTTCACAGGCTTTATGGATGCAGGCAATGCTTCTTCAACACCCGAGGTTGAGCTTGTGAAAGAGGATAAGCTTGTTTTCCTTGATGCTTTCGCATCAGGTCAGGGCGTAACAACTGATGGTGAGTATTATTACACATCAGGCTCATTAACTGCATTTGGTATGACAAGCCTTACCAAATGGGATGCCGAAACAATGGAGAAGCTTCTTCAGAACGATTCTCCCATTCCTCAGGAGTATATTGATAACTATGGTCACGACCATGTTGGCGGTATCGGCTACTATGACGGCAAAATCTATGCTGCGGTTGAGGATGAAGCAGAGTTATTTCCTCTTGTTATAACCTACGATGCCGAGAGCCTTAAGCTTATTGAGGTTTATGAGCTTCCTAACGATAATCTTCCTGATGGTATTCCCTGGTGCTGTGTTGATGGTGAGAACGGCTACCTCTATTGCTCACAGTTCAACGAGGTAAATGAAATTCTTGCATTTGACCTTGAAACAATGGAATATTCACATAGCATCAAGTTATCAGAGCGGGTTGTTCGCATTCAGGGTGGCGAGGTTTATGATGGTGTTCTCTATCTCTCATCCGATATTGCAGATAGCAACGATGATAAAATTATGACTGTTGATGTTAAAACCGGTGAGGTTAATGAGCTTTGCACCCGTTCTCTTCCCTCGTTGGCAGGTAACGAGGCAGAGGGCATAACTGTTTACCCAATGGCAGACGGTACATTTATTCACGTTCTCGACTACGATAAAACAGTTGGTGTTTATTTAAGACACTATAAATTATCAGAGTAAAATTTATGAACCCCTTGAAAAACTTTACAGTTTTTCAAGGGGTTCATTAGCTTATGAATTAAACATTAAATCTGAAAAGAACAATGTCGCCGTCCTGCATAACATATTCCTTACCCTCGGAACGAACAAGACCTTTTTCCTTTGCAACAGCCATTGAACCGCATTCCATAAGAACATCAAAGGAAACAACCTCTGCACGAATAAAGCCTCTTTCAAAATCAGAGTGGATTTTACCAGCTGCCTGAGGTGCCTTTGTGCCTTTGTTAATTGTCCAGGCTCTTACCTCAGGCTGACCTGCAGTAAGGTAGCTCATAAGACCAAGAAGGTCATAGCTTCTTTCAATAAGTAAATCAAGACCACCGGTTGAAACGCCAAGCTCTGCAAGAAACATTTCCTTTTCTTCAGGGTCAAGCTCTGCAATCTGTGCTTCAAGCTCTGCACAAATGGGAAGAACCTGACTGCCTTCCTCTTCTGCAAGGGCTTTAACTGCATTGTAACGAGCATTTGACTCGATTTTAGAAGCAAAATCCTCCTCGCTCATATTACAAGCGTAAATAACGGGCTTTGATGTAAGTAAAGCAACTGTGTCAAGCACTTCTTTTTCATCATCTGTAAGCTCAACTGCTCGAGCGCAGATGCCGTTATCAAGTGCTTCTCTAACCTTTTCAAGAATTGCAAGCTCAGATGCAAGAGATTTATCGCCCTTCATAGCCTTTGTTGTTCTGTCAATTCTTCTCTGAAGAATTTCAGCATCAGAAAGAATAAGCTCAAGGTTAATTGTTTCAATATCTCTCTGAGGGTCAACAGAGCCATCAACGTGCATAATATCATCGTTATCAAAGCAACGAACAACATGGATGATTGCATCAACCTCACGGATGTGAGAAAGGAATTTGTTTCCAAGACCTTCGCCCTTTGAAGCGCCCTTAACAAGACCTGCAATATCAACAAATTCAATTGTTGCAGGTGTAACCTTAACGGGGTTATACATTTCGCAAAGAGCATCAAGGCGCTTATCGGGAACTGCAACAACACCCACATTGGGCTCAATTGTGCAGAAGGCATAGTTTGCCGCCTGAGCACCTGCATTTGTAAGTGCATTAAAAAGTGTACTTTTACCAACGTTGGGAAGACCAACAATACCAAGCTTCATAAAATAACTTCCTTTATATAAAATACATTTCAAATAATCGCCAAATATTTTAACACATTATAATATGTATTGCAACATTTTACCGATAAATATTATTCTTTGTATAGGTATCAAACTAAAATCCAATAATATTTGTGAGGTGATTATTATTGGATTTCAGAACAGACCTTGCTCTTGAACGTAAGGAAATGGTTAACGAAGATATTGATGGTGTTGAGATTTCAAATTTTGAAAATGATGAGTGTAAAACAACTATTATTGAAATCAAAACAGAGGAAGCGGCAAAGCGATTGGGTAAAGGTGCAGGAAAATATATTACTCTCGAAATGAATAATTTTTCAAATGAAGCCGCCGTAAGCGATGGCAGATTAAAGGCACTTACAGAAAGCATAAAACAGCTTTTGCCAAAGGGTAACGGAACTGTTCTCGTGGCAGGAGTAGGTAATGAGGATATTACATCCGATGCTTTAGGACCTGATACCGCATCATTGATTTTTGCT
>JAZMZY010000052.1:0-7870 GCA_045586265.1 Acutalibacteraceae bacterium | reverse complement strand
TGCATGATTTCGGTACATATAACAACATTCAAAATTCAATTGGTTACGAAATATATGATCCAATAAAATATGATGAAAGGCTAAATATAAATGGACCGATTTCAATTTTTCAAACAGAGATTGAAAAAATGTGCGATATTTTGTTACAAAGGATTGATGAAACAGCCATAAAAGATGAGAAATGGTGGAAAGATTTAGACATTACCAAGAAAAATCTTCTAAATGTTTTACAACCAATCCAGTTTGATGGATATGAGTGGGTTTTACTATCTGCTGATATTAGTCTACACGAACCACCAAAGGACTACGATTGGAAGGATACCTATAATATATATTCGTGTTCTTCAAAGGAAGAAGAATTAAAAGGCGATGGTAACGAGAGATGTCTCACTATAGAAACGGATTACTATTACGGGAATCTTTTAGAATATAAGAGTTGTAAGGAAAAACCTTGGCTTTGTAAATATGTTCCCAATATAGCCTATAATTCTAATGTTTTTGAGGAAACGAGGTTACTGTTACCACCAGCAGAAATTATAAATTTGTTAGATTTAGAATTAAATTTGCAAGATATGTGCTGGTATAATAGTTCTGGAGAAAAAATTATTTGTTGCAATAACAATAAGAAGTCTTATTATAGTGACAACATTATGGGAACGGTTTTTATTAGAAAAGATGTATATGAGCAATTACAAAAAGTAAGACCTATAAAGTTTTTTGCATTTGTAGAAAAGTTTCTTGAAGATAAAGGTTATTGTAATGAAACGGATTATCATTTTGAAATAATTGATAATGTTATTGTAAAAGAGTTCTCTAACAGTAAAAGTGAAGGAGCATCTTATAAAGAAAGGATTCCTTCAAAGTGTAAAAACTGTAAATATGGTTTTTATCAGGAATTTGATGAAGTTGAGGCTCAAGAGGCTTTAAATAAATTATTGGAACAACTCGGATACAAATAAAACGAGGCAGGATTAACCTGCCTCATTTTTGTTGTTAATAGTATCCATATAAAGCAAAAACCCGAAAGTGTCACCAATGATGACAAATTTCGGATTTTTACCTTTTGGTGGAGATGGCGAGATTTGAACTCGCGTCCGAAAATCTATTCCCGAAACCTTCTACGAGCGTAGTTTATCTTTTGAAATTCCCTTGGGAAAACGCCGGTAAACAGGCTTTAACCCTTGGTAGCCCTTTAGACCGTGACAAGATACAAGGCTCTTTCTTGTTCACGTGCACCACTAAACGACGCCCTTATCTGAGCCGTGGTACTCTCAGTAAGGACGGCAGCTGACTTAAGCAGCTGCTAAAACTGTTTTATTATTGTCAGTTATTTTTAAAAGTGTGGTTTTTAAAGCGGTACCACGCCTCTGCTCGCTTATAACGGTTCAAAATCCCCGTCGAAATCCTTTCATCCCCGGATATCTTTTTGGTACATATACAGAGCATTGAAATGTTCCGTATATGTACCTTGTTTATTATTCAATACTTATTTTCACATTTGTATTATCATCAGCAACTACATTGAGAATTTCTCCTGTTGCTCCGTTTTCAACAAGTGAAAGTATTTCATCAAATTTAACACCGTCTATCGTTCCATTTCCCATAATACCTGAAATACCGTTGCCTATTTTAGCAAATCTTTTAACCATTGACAAGGGGAGGGAAACATTTACCGGATTCTGACCCGGTTTTAATACATTGATATTTATTTTAAGATTAGAAGTATCAATGTTAATGTTCTGCTTTTCTTCTTTTTTTTCTGACTTCTTACCTGTAAGCAGTTCATCAGTTGTGGTGTCAAGAAGCTCTGCAATTTTTGGTAAAAGCTGAATATCAGGACAGGATATATCGTTTTCCCATTTTGAAACAGCTTGTGCAGTAACGTCAAGTAATTTTGAGAATTCTTCCTGTGTATAACCCTTTGCTTTTCTGCCTTGTGAAATTCGTGAACCGATTGTGTCTGTGTTTTTTTCTTCAATGATAGGTTCAGAGACAATTTCCTGTAAAGGTTCCTCGTTTGAATTGTTTTTCTTTTTACTGAATATTGACATTGTTCATTCTCCTTTTGGTATTTTTACCATTTATTGTATCTTCATTTTAACTTTTGCAGAACCAAAAATGAAGATAACAAAGGTTGAAACACGTAAAATCCAATAAACTGTTAGTTGTTTTATGAAAATACAATGTAAACCGATGGTTGAAAACAGTATATTTACTGATTTTTTAACGACATAGCACGCTGAATGTTTCTTTCAGCATCGCGCTTTGCTTCGGTTTCTCGCTTGTCATAATTCTTTTTACCCTTACAAAGACCTACAAGCATTTTGGCTTTTCCTCTTTCGTTGAAATAAACGGAGAGAGGGATGAGAGCACAGCCCTGTTGCTTAACCTCGCCCATAAGCTTCATAATTTCTTTTTTGTGCATTAAAAGGCGTTTCGGTCTTAAAGGGTCACGGTTGAAGCGATTACCCATTTCGTAGGGAGAAATGTGCACACCATTTGCAAGCATCTCACCATTTACAACGTTGCACCAGGAATCCTTAAGATTAAGCTTACCTGCACGGATGGATTTAATTTCCGTTCCGAAAAGCTCAATACCTGCTTCATAGGTTTCAAGAACAAAGTAGTCATGGTAAGCCTTTTTGTTCTGTGCAACTGTTTTATTCTCTTGTTTAGCCATAACTACTCCTTTCTGAAAGTGTCAGGTTGAAAGTGGCAACCGGCAAGTTAAGGGTCTGCGATACAATTTAAAATGCTGTCCGCAGGACCCGATATTTTGAATTTTGCACTTTGCACTCTGCATTTATAATTCCGACCTGCCCGCCAATGCTCTCATAAGCGTGACATCGTCAGCATATTCAATATCTGCACCAACGGGAATACCATAAGCAAGTCTTGTTACCTTAACACCGAATGGCTTTATTAACTTGCTTATGTACATTGCGGTTGTGTCACCCTCAATGGTGGGGTTGGTTGCCATAATAAGCTCTGCAATTTCGCCGCTTGCAGCTCTTTCAACAAGGCTTTTTATGGTAAGCTGTTCAGGACCTATTCCGTTCATTGGCGAAATAACTCCGTGAAGAACGTGATAAACACCACTGAAATCCCTTGTTCTTTCCATTGCAAGAACATCCTTGGGCTCTTCCACAACGCAGACTGTTGCTTTATCTCTGTTTGCGCTTTCGCATATAGGACAGAGCTCGTTTTCTGTAAGGTTATGGCAAAGAGCGCAACGGTGTATTTTTGTGTGGGCATTAATTATTGCTTCAGAAAATTCCTTTGCCTCTTCGTCAGTTAAATCAAGCACATGAAAAGCCATTCTCTGAGCTGTTTTTCTGCCGATTGAAGGCATTTTCTGAAACTGCTCAATTAACTTTTCGAGGGCTGCAACATCATATGCCATATCAGAAACCTAAGCCTGCGGGAAGTCCGAGTCCGCTTGTTGCACTACCCATCTTCTGCTCCATAGTATCAGATGCCTTGCGGATTGCTTCGTTAGTAGCTGCAATAATCATATCGGAGAGAATTTCAACATCGTCAGGGTCAACAACATCTGGCTGAATGTTAACAGAAACAACCTCGTGCTTGCCGGTTACAGTAACCTCAACTGCACCGCCACCTGCACTTGCAGAAAATTCAGAGCTTTCAACCTCTTCCTGAATACGAGCCATTTCATTCTGCATATCCTGGATTTTTTTCATCATTGCAGCCTGAGAGTTTCCGCCGCCTTGGTTAGGAATTCTTGCTTTCATATTATTCTACCATCCTTTTTTATGAATTATTCTTCAATTATAAAATCTATATTGTGTTTACTGAGCTTTGAGAGAAATGCATCAATAGGTTCAGCAGTTTCATCTGCGGCAGGGGAAGAGCCATCATTGTAAATCATAGGCTTGAGCTTTTCGCCCGTTGCTCGCATAAGTGCTTCCGCGATTGATTCTGCGTGCATTTTTTGAGTAAACATCTGACTGAATGCAGTGTTTTTAGCTTTAATGAAAACTGTGTTACCCGCTCTGAAAGCAGTTGAGCCGATAAGCATAGGGTATAGAGGTCTGCTTATTTTTGAAAGCTGATTCAAGGTGTTTTCCCAAGCCGCAAAGGGCACAGCGTTATCTGTATCTGTAACTATACCTGTGTCAACTTTTTTAGGTTGGGGAGCAGGTTGGGGGATTTCCTTTTTATCAACAATTTCTTCAACAACCTTTTCTTCAGGAGCTTCGGGAATGAAATTATCAAAAGCAGGTGGCTCATCAAAGGGTATTTCATCGAGTGGTGGAGTATCAGGCTCTTCTACCTGAACGGGAGCAACCTCTTCAACCTTTTTAATTTCTTCAACAACCTTTTGAGGTGAGATTTCTTCTATTACTCTCTTTGGTTCCTTAGGCTCTGCAACTGTAACTGTTACACCCTGAGCCTTTAAAATCATTAACTGAGCTTCCAATTCGTCAAGTCGGCGGATAATTGCCGCGTTATCTGTGGAAAGGGCAGGCTCACACAGTCTTATGAGAGTTGTTTCTGTCTGCGCCCTCTGATGTGAGCTGTATTTTAGCTGAGAAGCCTCACGGCAAAGGGTCTCCATTATATGCAGGATTGTGCCGTAGGTCATTCTGTCCGCGTTTTCTTTATAGCGTTTTAATTCGTCAGGAGTGCTGACAATAAATTTTTCAGGATTCTTAGTGGTTTTCGCCATCATAATATTCCTGAAATGGTTAACAAGCTCGCTCATAAGTCTTTCCATATCGCAGGAAGAGGAGTGGAGCCTGTCGATTATATCGAGAACAGCAGGACCGTTCTGATTTAAAAGAGCATCGGAAATTTCAAAAAGATAATCTTTGCCTAAAAGACCCGCTGCATTACCAACTGTGTTTACGGTAATGGGCTCGTTATAGCCTGCGCATTGGTCAAGGATTGAAAGTGCATCACGTAATGCACCGTCAGAAACTCTTGCAATAAGAAGAGCAGCATCATTTGATAACTGTAAATTCTCATTTTCTGCAACTGTCATAAGTCTTGCGGCAATATCTTCGGGAGAGATTCTTCTGAAATCAAAGCGCTGACATCTTGAAAGAATGGTTGCGGGAAGCTTCTGAACCTCAGTGGTTGCAAGAATAAATAAAACGTGCTCAGGCGGTTCTTCAAGAGTTTTCAAAAGGGCATTGAATGCGCCTGTTGAAAGCATATGAACCTCGTCAATAATATAAACTCTGTATTTTGCCGCCGCAGGAGTAAAGTTGACCTCATCTCTTAAATCACGGATATTATCAACACTGTTGTTGCTTGCGGCGTCAATTTCCGTAACATCAAGAATTGAGCCATCATCAATGCCTTTACAGATACGACATTCGTTACAGGGACTGCCGTTGACAGGATTAAGGCAGTTAACTGCCTTTGCAAGAATTTTTGCACAGGTAGTCTTACCGGTACCTCTTGAACCGGTAAAAAGGTATGCGTGGGAGAGCCTGCCGGTAGAAATCTCATTCATAAGAGTTTCCGTGATATGGTTCTGACCCGAAACATCAGAGAAAACCTGCGGTCTCCATTTTCTGTATAAAGCTCTGTACAAAATATTCACTCCTAAAAACGCAAAATGCAAAGTGCAAAGTGCAAAACGCCAAAATGTACCATAGAAGAATTGGTAAAAGTATCGCGAAGCTTTAAAATGTTTGGAAGCGAAGCTTCCCGTAAACTCTTAACTCTTCACTCTTAACTTTTCACTGTTTTTATTTGCTATGCAAATAAAAACTTACGCTCCACTCGGTCATACGACGAGCAGGCGGACTGTGGCGCACAGAACGGTCCGCTTAATGCTGCTCGGTTCCCCGCCTGACATGGTTCACGGTGCCCCGTCGCACAGGACCCACCCGTCGCATGACCGAATTGAGCGTAAGTTGTTACTACATATTATATATTAATAACAAGTAAAAATCAATAGTTAAAAGAGGAAATTAACCTTCGTATTCGTCCTCGTTCTCCCAGTTGTGCCAAACACCCTGAATGTCATCATTGTCATCAAACATTTCAAGCATTTTGCTCATTTTTTTCATACTCTCTTCATCTTCAAGGCGAGTATATGTCTGGGGGATATAAGCGGTTTCACTGCTCATAAATTTATAACCCTTTGCTTCAAGGTCGCTTGTAACTGCGCCAAGGTCATTGGGGTCAGTGCGGATTTCGAAGATTTCTTCTTCATCTGTGATGAAGTCTAATGCACCGCATTCAATAGCGTCTTCCATAAGCTTGTCTTCATCAACATCTTCTTTTTCTATGATAATTACGCCGTAGTAATCGAACATGAACATAACGCAACCTGATGTGCCCATATTTCCACCGAATTTGTCGAAATAGTGGCGAACATCACCTGCAGTACGGTTACGGTTATCTGTGAGTGCTTTAACAACAACTGCAATACCGTTAGGACCATAGCCCTCGTAGATGATTTCTTCGTAGTTAGCGCCACCTGTTTCACCGGCAGCCTTTTTAATAATTCTTTCAATGTTATCGTTAGGAACATTGTTTGCCTTAGCCTTAGCAATGCAATCCTTGAGCTTTGAGTTACCTGCGGGGTCGGGACCACCTTCACGAACTGCAACAGCAATTTCACGGCCTATTTTTGTAAAAACCTTAGCTCTTGCTTCATCAATTTTACCTTTTTTTCTCTTAATGGTACTCCATTTGGAATGTCCTGACATTTGAAAGCCTCCAAATAATATATAGAATATTTATTTTATTTATACAACTGCAATATATTATCACAAGCAATTTGTTTTGTCAATAATTTTAAAAGATGTATATATTTAATAAAAAATAGTCAAAAATACCAAAGAAACACGAATTTTTTTGAGGATTAGGAGATAAGAAAAAATGAAAAAAGAGTGGAAACATTTTCCGTATTATGTTAAAATGTTAGTTAATTATGGAATAAAACGGAGTGGTACTGTGAAATACGACTTACAAAATAAAAAATTGTTTGAGGGAGTTGAGCTTTGCTCGGTTAGTGCTGAGGGGTTTAAGACTGCTTGTGCATCATTGAGCTTTGTTATGCCATTGGGAGAAAAGGCTTCTCTTTTTGCTCTTGTTCCTAATGTGCTCACCCGTTCTTGCAAGGATTATCCCGATGTTACAAGTGTTGAAAGAAAACTTGCGCTTCTTTACGGAGCGGAGATTATTGTTGATGTTACAAAGTCCGGTGAAAATCAGGTTTTGAAAGTAGAGGTTTCCTGCATTGATGATAGATTTTCCATCGGTGAGGAAAGCATAACAAACGAATGCCTGAAGCTTTTATTTCAGATGGTTTTTGAGCCACGCCTTGAAAACGGAGCTTTTTGCGCTGATGATGTTGAAAGCGAAAAACGTCTTCTGGCAGAACGTCTTATTGCAGAAAACAGTGATAAGAGAACCTATGCAAAAAATCGTTGTAATGAAATAATGTTTGAAAACGAGCTTTATGGTATTCATCGCTACGGCACAGTAGAGGATATTGAAAAAATCACTCCCGAAAGCCTTTATGAAGCATATAAGGAGATGCTTTCAAGGAGCAAAATGCTTGTTTGTGTCAGTGGCGGCAGCTTCAGTAATGTTGAAGAGCTTCTCGAAAAATATATTTCTGATGATGACCGCAAGGCAGAGCTTAACGAAACGCTTTATGTTGAAGAGTGTGAAGATGTAAAGTATGTAAAAGAACAGGAATCAGTAAAGCAGGGTAAGCTTGTTATGGGCTTCAGACTTGGTATGAAGGGCGAGGATGATGATTATGCCGCTCGCAGAGTTATGGTTGATTTGTTCGGCGGTAGCCCTCATTCCAAGCTTTTTACAGTAGTCAGAGAAAAAATGAGTCTTTGCTATTATTGTTCGGCTATGATGTTCCGTCAGA
>JAZMZY010000051.1:0-1658 GCA_045586265.1 Acutalibacteraceae bacterium | reverse complement strand
GCAGGTACTGTATTTTCTGTACATATCTGCCTGCTCGTCTTTAGTAAGGCGATTCATATCATCGTGATTACCGTAAATCATTGCGAAAGGAATTTTTCTTTCTTCAATGGGGGCAACAAGCTTATCAATGGCAGTTTCCATTGCCTTTGCTTCGCCCTCTTTATCTTTGATAACAATTTTCGAACCAAATCTAGCATCGCAAAGGTGGTTGCCTAAAATATTATCACCTGTAAGCACAATAAGGTCAGGGTTCAATGTATCGTAAGCTTTGTTAAGCATACGTATCATTGTAGGTCTTACAACCTGCAAATCCTGAGGGTCGCTTACCTGCATTATTCTGATTTTTCCGTTTTTGAACTTAATTTTCATAAATACCTCTGAATTTTTAATTACATAAGCTCGGGTAAAATTGCTTTTGCAATACCGAAATAAACTATAAGAGAAACACCGTCCACAACAGTTGTAATGAAAGGACTCGCCATAACTGCAGGGTCAAGCTTCAATCTTTTAGCAATAATAGGAAGAACGCAACCGATAAATTTAGCACAGATAACTGTCAGGCACAATGTAAGCGCTACAACAAGAGCTACATTAGTGCTTACTCCGGGAGTTTTAAGAAGAAGCCCATCAATTAAAATTATCTTTACAAAACAAGCGATTGCAAGAGATACACCACAAAGAATGGAAACTTTGAATTCCTTCCACATAACCTTGAATATATCTTTTACATCAACCTCGCCCAAGGAAAGACCACGAATTACAGTAACTGATGCCTGACTACCGGAGTTACCGCCGGTACCCATAAGCATTGGGATGAATGCAGTAAGAACAACTAATTTTGAAAGTGCATCTTCAAATGATGAAATTATTATACCTGTAAAGGTTGCAGAAAGCATCAAGAGAAGAAGCCACGGTATTCTGCCCTTCCAGAGCTCCCAGGTTGAAATTTTAAGATAAGGTGTATCTGTATTGGGAGCAATAGCCGCCATTTTCTGGAAGTCTTCTTCTGTTTCTTCCTGAATAACATCCATAGCATCGTCAAAGGTTACAATACCCACCATACAATTCTCGTTATCAAGAACAGGAATAGAAACCATATCGTATTTATTGAACATCTGAGCAACCTCTTCCTGATCGCTCAAGGTTTTAACTGTTATGGGGTTTTCCTCCATAACATCTGCAAGAACCTCATCGTCATCGCAGGTTAAAAGGTCCATTGCTGTTATTGTACCTAAAAGCTTATGCTTTTCTATAACATAACAGACGTTAACCGTTTCTGAATATTCACCACGGGATTTGATTTTCTTAAGAGCATCACCGATAGTCATAGCAGGGTGCAAACTGATGTACTCAAGAGTCATAATGCTGCCTGCACTATCTTCGGGGTATTTGAGAATTGTGTTTATAGCAGTGCGCTTATCACCTGCCACACGAAGCATTCTTTCAACAACGTTTGCCGGCATTTCTTCAATAACATCAACAGCGTCATCAATGAACATATCGTCCATAATAAACTTCAATTCGCTATCTGTAAAAGCCTCAACGAGAACCTGCTGCTGATCCGGCTCCATATACGAGAAAACCATTGAAGCATTCTCTTTGGGAATAAGACGAAAAAGCATAACAACTTGCTTGTCCTCAAATTCCGGCAACAATAA
>JAZMZY010000050.1:0-17056 GCA_045586265.1 Acutalibacteraceae bacterium | reverse complement strand
GCACTCTGTAAATTCTGAAAGAGTAACCTGAGTCTGACTGCCGTCATCCATACATTTAAGCTGAGCAACATCGGATTCAAGCTCGTTATCACCGATAACAACAGTAAATTCAGAGCCGATTTTGTTTGCATATTTCATCTGAGCTTTAATTGAACGACCTACTGTATCAACATTTACGCTATAACCCTGAGCGCGTAAATCTGCAGAAAGCTCGACTGCCTTAAGCACTGCATTTTCACCTGCAGTAACAATTGAAAGATTGCATTTTGGTGCTTCAGGGAACTGAACGCCACTTTCCTCCATAGCCATTAAAAGTCTTTCAAGACCAATTGCAAGACCACAAGCAGGAAGAGCAGAACCGCCTAATTCTTCAACAAGTCCGTCATATCTTCCGCCCCCGCAGAGAACAAGACCCTTTGTTTTTTCGTGCTGTGAAACAAATTCAAAAACAGTTCTGGTGTAATAATCAAGACCGCGAACAATCTGAGCGTTGATTGTGTATGGAATATTCATTGTATCGAGATATTTCTGAAGCTTCTCGAAATGGTCACGGCAATCATCACAGATATAATCAAGCACAACAGGAGCATTTTCTGCAATTTTTGAACAAACAGGACTTTTGCAATCAAGAATTCTCATAGGATTTCTTTCAAGACGGGAAAGACAGGTTTCACAAAGGTCACCTTTTTTCTCATCAAAATATTCCTTTAAAGCCTCCTGATATTTTTTTCTGCATTCGGGACAACCGATTGAGTTAATTTCAAGACTATATTCTTCAAGACCGAGGAATGTAAAATAACTATTAGCAAGAGCGATAACCTCTGCATCTGCAAGAGGCGAGCCTGCACCGAAGCACTCAATACCAAACTGGTGGAACTCACGAAGTCTGCCTGCCTGAGGCTTTTCATAACGATAGCAGGATGTAAGATAGCAAACCTTCTGAGGAAGGGGCTCGTTGAAAAGTCCGTGCTCAAGGAATGCTCGTACCGCACCTGCAGTACCCTCAGGGCGTAAGGTAATTGAACGATCACCCTTATCGTTGAAGGTGTACATTTCCTTCTGAACAACGTCAGTTGTTTCGCCAACTGAACGGTCAAAAAGCTCTGTATATTCAAAAACAGGTGTTCTCATTTCGTGAAAGCCATAGGTTTTTGCAGTGTCAAGAGCTGCCTGCTCAATATACTGTGATTTATAGCTTTCGCTCGGTAAAGTATCTTTTGTGCCTTTGATTGCCTGAATATTTCCAGCCATTTTAAATCTCCTTAAAATGATATTAATTACAAATAAAAACGGGTAACCAAGAATAAACCTGATTACCCGATAGTTATACAACAAAATGCCGACAAAATCAAGTCCGTTAAAGAAAAAACAGACCAAAACCCCTTAATTCTTGGGATTAACAATATCACGCCAGTCAAGGTCACCGTTTTCAAGACTGTGAATGAGAGCTTCCGCAGTTGCAATATTTGTTGCAACAGGAATATTATGAACATCACAAAGTCTTAAAAGGTTTGCTTCATTGGGTTCACCGGGTTTGGGGTTAAGAGGGTCGCGGAACAAAAGCAAAAGGTCAATTTCATCGCAAGCAATTCTTGAACCGATTTGCTGAGCGCCACCCTGAGAGCCACTGAGATATTTTTCTATATCAAGTCCTGTTGCTTCGGAAACAAGCTTACCTGTTGTGCCGGTAGCACAGATGCTGTGCTTACTTAAAATACCGCAATAAGCAATACAGAACTGAGTCATAAGTTCTTTCTTGGAGTCGTGTGCAATTAAAGCTATATTCATTAAACCTCACTCCTTATTATGTAGTTATTACCAACTTTTTAATATTCTAACAGAAAAAGACATTTTTTTCAATAACTTAAGAACATTTTTCGAAAAAAGAATTTTTACGAATTAAGCTTTGCAAAATTCTCTTTATTGGATTTATAGAGATTCTTATAAACCTCATAATATTTATCATAAACCTTTTTGTTTTCCATATTAGGCTCAAAGGTTTTGCTTACGGGAATAAGGCTCTTTGCGTCCTCAATGGAGTTGCATTGACCAAGACCGACTGCAATAAGAACAGCCGCACCCATTGCACCAACATTCTGAGGTGTATCAACAGTTTCAACTGTTTTACCCAAGCAATCTGCAAGAATCTGGCAGGTAAGGTCAGAAAGTGCACCACCGCCTACAAAACGAACCTTTTCAGAGGATTTAACTTTCTTTTCCTCTGTTTCAAGGAACCAACGAAGATGGTAGCAAACGCCCTCAAGAACTGCTCTTATCATTTCGCTCTTACCTGTTTCAAGGCTTATATTGAAGAACATACCGCGAGCATTCGGGTCTTCAAAGGGGCAACGGTTACCGTGAAGCCAGGGTGTGAAAATAACACCGCCTGCACCTGCAGGAACATCCTTAACCACATCAGTCATATAGTCATAAAGGCTTGTATATTTAGCCTCGTAGCCATCGGTTATATTTTTCTTATCAAGATAAATGCCGATTTCATCAAGAGCAAGGTGGTCCTTCACCCATTCAAGACATTTACCTGCAGTTTCAAGCTCACCAAAGTAATTATATCTGCCCTCTTCTGCACCAACAACGGCTGCAATCATAGCAGATGCATCAACAATACTCTTATCAACAACGGTTGAAACCCAACCTGATGTGCCGCTGTAAATATGAGTATCACCAAGTGCAACAGAGCCTGCGCCAACACCGATAAGTGAAGCATCACCGCCACCACCGAAAACTGCAGTTCCGGGCATAAGACCAAGCTCCTTTGCCGGCTGCTCTAAAAGCTCGCCGACCTTTTCTGCAGATTTCTTGATTTTGGGAAGGTGGTCAAAATTCACGCCCAGCATTTTACACATAGCAGGACTGAATTCGTGTTTTTTAATATCATAAAGAAGAGTTGCAAAGGCAGAGTCATGAGTCATGCAGAAATCGCCCGTCATTCTTGTTATGAAATACTCTTTAACATCAAGCCATTTATGTACTCTTTTAAAGTTTTCAGGTTCATTTTTTTCAACCCATTTATATTTCCAGACAGGGTCTTTAACAGAGGCAGAAACCGCACCTGTTATCATAAGAGATTTAAGAAGCTTAGGAATAAATGCGCCGGCAATCTGAGGACCGTATGCCATACCCTCCTTAAGCTCTTTTCTTGCTCTCTGGTCCATATAGCTCATAGCTCTGCGAACAGGCTTGCCGTCCTTATCAACAAGAACAATACCCTGCATCTGTGAGCAGAAGGAAATACCGCAAATATCCTTTGTATCCACATCACATTTTTCAAGAACCTTTTTTGTTGTGGAGCACATTGCATCCCACCATTCCTGAGGCTCCTGCTCTGCACCGCCATCGGGGAAAACATAAAGGTTATACCCTTCTGATGCGGCAGATACTAATTTAATTGTATCACCCAATTCAAAAATACAGGTTTTTACACCCGTTGTTCCTATATCATATGTAATAGCATACTTGCTCATTTCCAGCCCTCCGCAAATTTCCACATAATTACTTATCATAAGTATGCACTATTTTATGTTAATAATCAACAGTCTGCGAATAAAAAGTTGCACAAAATTTATTGACATTGCTTGTTTTTTTCCACAAATAAAAAAATTTAAAAAAAGTTGAAAAAAAGTGTTGACATTTAAAATTTTTCTGTTATAATTGTCAATGTTGTTCGACGGACGAACAGTTCATCGAAGTCGGTGTTGATGGCGTTGAGGGTCCACCCGTTCCCATCCCGAACACGGTAGTTAAGCTCAACAGCGCCGAAGATACTTGGTGGGAAGCCGCCTGGGAAAATAGGGCGATGCCGACACTATAAAGCAATCACTCAATAGAGTGGTTGCTTTTTTCTTTTCAGAAAAAAGTGGAAAATAGAAAGTTGAAAATGGAAAGTTTTGGGGAAGCTTTGCTTCCAAACATTATAGAAGTAAAATTACCATATAAATAATAAGATTCAGGAGAATTAAACATCCTGAATCTTTTTATATAATGCTGACCGCAGGTCCCTAAAGTTTCCACTTTCCATTTGCCACTTTCAACTTATTCAAAATAACACTCCACCCTATTTATCGGCACTCCCATAGAAGAAAATCTTTTCTCATACTCGGTCATAACATTTCCTTCCATATATTCTGAATTATGAAGGTCAAAGGTGAGCTTTTCCATTCTCATACCAAACTCTTTAAACTCTTCCAAAGAGAAATTGAAGAGACCTCTGTTATCGGTTTTAAAATGGATTGCACCGTCTTTTTTGAGAATTTTTTTATAAATTGCAAGGAAGCTTCTGTATGTAAGTCTGCGTTTTTCGTGACGTGCCTTAGGCCATGGATCAGAAAAATTAAGATAAATTCTGTCGATACTGCCCTCTGGGAAAATCTCTTCAAGCTCTTTCGCATCAACGCAACAAACTCTTACATTTGCAAGGCCTGAATTTTTAACCTTTTCCGCCGCAATAACAAGAACATCTGAAACCTTTTCAACTGCAAGGAAATTAACATCGGGCTCCTTTGCCGCAGTACCCACAATGAAGTCACCCTTACCGCAACCGATTTCAATTCTTATGGGATTATCATTCCCGAAAAGTGCTTGTGATGTGTTGCCCTCTGCTCTCAAATCCTTAATTACAATATTTCCGCAGGCTTCAAGACGCTCTGCTCCGTGTTTTTTCTTATGTACTCTCATATTTTTATCTTACACCTTAAATCTTATATATGTTCTGTCGTCAAAAGAACTACACCCTTTTTGCAATCCCTTGGTGGAACAAAACTCACCGCTACAAAGAGGATTTTCTTCTAACGTTTTTTCTAAATAATCTTCACTTTCTGAAAGGGTTGCAAAAAGTCTCGGATACCCATCAGAAGCAAGAACAATTTCATCCCCTGTTTTCACCTTATGAATAATGATATGCTCATCAGGAACGGGTGTTCCATTTAAAACTCCGTAAGAAAATCTGCCTGTTTGGTTTGCGAATATATGCTGATTTTCCAATACAGGCATAATAAACTCCCTGCCAACATCCTTTTGCAGAAGCTCCTCTTCTGTTTTACCCTCTCTTTTAGCCATTTCAAGAACCAGAGCCCGCATATCAGAATTTATTCTGTCAATTTCCTTTTCGTGAGAAAACAATTCACCATTTATAAGGCATTGGCAGTCTCCCACACTCCAGATTTCGTTTCTCGCCCTACTGAAAATAATTGCACCTGCAGCCGCAGCGCCTTTTGGCTCATTTTCTTCATAAAGCTCTGCTACCGCCTGAGTAATTTTTTCTACAGCTTCTTCAGCACAGGCTTTTTTATCAAGAACCACTATTGCTTCGCAAACCTTTTCTGCGGCTCTTCTTCCACCTGTTACGCCATCAAAAAGTCGTCCGTTTTTTGCGGAAACGCCATCAACAACAGCAATAAAATCATAGGTATTTAAAAGCAAATCTTCATTTTTGCTGAACAAAGCCTTTTTACCGCAGATAAAATCCTCGATAATTTCCACAAAATCACCACCAAATTCCAAATTATTATACTATAATTAAAACATTTGTCAATTTACTCTTGTTTTTCCCACACAATTTATATATAATGTTTGATATTATTTTTTAAAGGATAAATTAAAATGGATAACAAAAATGATTCTTTGGGCTTGAGCCTTAACAAGAAAACTATGGCAACCATTTCGGTTGTGCTTATAGTAATTCTCGCTTTCATTGGCGCGCTTACCCAAACCCTACCACGAGGAGAATACGAAATTATAACAAACGATGGCCACGAGGCAATTGTTGACGGAACCTATACAGTTCTTGAGGATTACAAAATGCCTGTCTGGAAAATCATCCTCTCCCCGATTTTATGTCTGGGTAGCAGTTACGCAGGAGCGGGTATTGCAATAATTGCCATAATTGTACTTATTGGCGGTGCATTTCTCATTCTCGACAAATGCGGAATACTGAAATTTATAATGGCTACCCTTATAAAAAAATACAGCAACAAAAAATACACTCTTATGGCAACAGTGCTTTTCGTATGTATGCTTTTAAGCTCGACTGCAGGCATACTTGAGGAATCAATAACCCTGGTTCCCATTGCGGTTGCAGTTTCGCTGGCTCTTGGATGGGACTCCCTTGTAGGCTTGGGATTAAGCCTTGTTTCAATAGCCTGGGGCTTTACCGCCGCAACCTTTAATCCATTTAATGTTGTGACTGTTCAGAAGCTTGCAGACTTACAGGTTTTTTCAGGACTCTGGCTTCGTCTGATAATTTTCGCAGGCGTTTATCTTATACTTTTCTTTTTCTTGTTTTTCTACGCAAAGAAAATCGAGAAAGACCCAAAGAAATCCCCTGTTTATGAATCAGATAAAGCCTTAAGGGAAAAATTCACTATGGCAGATGCGGAAAGCATCTTGGCAAACCAGAATATCCGCAAGGGCACAAAAGCATTTGTGGTATGCATTTTGATTGATGCCATTTTCATAATTCTTGATTTCGCCTTCAGCTTAGGTGGTGGGCTTTCTCTCCCCGCAATGGGAATACTCTTCACAGTGGGCGGTCTTCTTGCGGGTCACTTTACAGGACTTAAAGGAAAAAATCTTGCCACAAGCTTTTTTCAGGGGGCAAAAACAATCGCACCTGCAATACCTCTTATTATTTTCGTAATTGCAATTTCCTATGTGCTTAACGAAGGAAAAATAATGCACACAATTCTTTACGAATTAAACAATGCTATGCAGGGCGTTTCTCCCTACGGAGCAATATTCATCCTGTTCGCAGTTATAGCAGTGCTGGAATTTTTCATTGGTAGCGGTACTGCAAAGGCATTTCTTATAATGCCCCTTGTTGCACCGCTTTCCGATTTGGTTGGTATTACAAGGCAAAGTGTTGTTACTACCTTCTGCATTGCAGATGGCTTCACAAACCTTCTTTACCCCACAAACGGCTTAATGATAATCGCCATCGGTATCATCGGCGTATCATACGGCAAATGGATTAAATGGTCCTGGAGGCTTTTTGCCGCAGAATTTGCTTTTTCTGCACTTATTATGCTACTGATGGTAGCAATTAATTACCAATAAATATTTTAATGGACTTTTTTCCTATCCGCGAAAAGAGGCTGTAAAAAAACAACAAGTTTTTTTACAGCCTCTTGCTTATTAATCTTCTAAATCTTCAAAAGATACCAATTCTTCAGGCGTGCCGTAATCAGGCTCTGTGCTTTCCACTACTTTTTTACCTTCTACGAAGCCATCCTCAACAACAATTGATTCATCAATCCAATCATCGTAATAGTCTTCTTCGCCAAGCTGAACCTCTTCATCAGGGTCTAAATCGGCATTAAAGTCGTGTCGTTTCTTTGCTATAACAGCAACCGCAACAAGAACACCAATAACAATAACACCTATTACAACAACAGGTACTATGTTAAACTCCTCTTCATCCTCACCTGTACCTGCGGGAATTTCTTCAAAAGCTGCCGTGATTTTAACATCACCCTTGGGCATAACAAAGTTCAGAAAGTCTGTTGCCTTACCGTTAATTTTCACACTGCCCTGAACAAGCCTCTTACCCTCATCAGGTATTACTGTTATACTGACAATCTCTCCCAGGCTTGCAGATTGCGGACTTACTTCTATTTTTCCGCCCGACACATTTTCAATTATTATGTCATATGCTACGGTGCTTTCGTCAGTGGTCCACTTAGCATAAATAACCATTTCTTTTTTTGCTTTATCTCTGAGGAAATCCCACTTTTTCTGGAATTTAGAATCCCTGTACCAACCCGCAAAAATATAGCCCTTACGTGTTGGTATTTCAGGCTCAGGCAGATAATCCTCACCTGTGAGAACTGTTTTCAACCGCCTTTGTCCGTTGTTTCTTTCAAGATACACATAAAAAGACCCTTCGGGGAGTGGCTCATCTGTGCTCTCTTCAACAGTTTCAGGCTCACTTGCAGGTTCATCATCCTCTACAAAAGCATTTGCATTCTGATTGCCGTTGCTTGCCTGAGTTTCTTTTGGTTTAGTTGTCTGAGGGGCTACGGGCTTTTGTACCGGTTTTTCTGTTGTCTGCTTTTCGGTTTCCCTCTCTGTTTCCTCTTCGGTTTCCTTCTCTGTTTCTTTCTCTGATTCTTTTTCCGTTTCCTTCTCAGTTTCCTTTTCCGGTTTTTTCTCCGGTTCTGTTTCTGTTTCTGAAGGGGCAGCTTCAACCTGAGTTGTTGGCTCAATAGGTTGAATATTAAAATCGAAATCTATATCACCGTTTTCTGCAAAAGCAGTTGACAAGCTGCAAAACAAGCACATTGTCAAAATTGTGCAAACAGTGATTTTTAAAAATTTTTGTGACATTTTCAGACTCCTATAGTCATATATTAATAAGTTGAATCCATATTTTCATTTACAACCTCTTTAACTTCCTTAACGAAAGTAGAGCCTGCAATTTTTTCCTGAAGCATTTTATAGAATAAATTCTCGTCAACAGGAAGAGTTACAGCTTCGCCTAACCAAGAAGAAAGGAAAGCCGCATTTGAAATCATAAGTCCGTTGATACCTTCCTGACCTGATGCAACAAGCTCTTCACCTCTGAGGATTGCCGCAGCAAACTTATTCATAACCTCAGGATGCTGAACATTTCTTCCGTCCAGCTCTGCTTCAAAGGTTTCATATTCAATGCTTCCGAAGCCTTCTGTCGCATTTTTGGTAAAATCTGAAAGAGCTTCTTTAAGCTCGCTGACAATGAGTTTTCCGTTCTCGCAGATAAGCTTCGCTCTGTCAAGAGTAATTTCAAGTCTGTTTGTACCCGGGTAATCACCTGTTGTTGTAATAAATGTACCTGTTGCACCATTTGGGTATTCTGCATAAATCATAACATCATCCTCAACCTCAATGTTATGCCATTTACCCTCGTGGCAAACTGCAGTAATCTTTTCAGGCATACCGCAAATCCACTGCCAGAGGTCAAGCTGGTGAGGACACTGGTTAAGAAGAACACCGCCACCTTCACCTGACCAGGTTGCACGCCATCCGCCTGAATTATAGTAAGCCTGCGTTCTGTACCAATCGGTAATAATCCAGGTTACTCTCTTAAGCTCGCCGTATTTTCCGCTATGAACAATTTCGTGAGCCTTTCTGTAAAGGCAATTTGTTCTCTGATTGAACATAATTGCAAAAATCTTATCGCTCTTATCTGCAACTGCATTCATTTCGCGAACCTGCTTTGTATATACGCCTGCAGGCTTTTCACTCATAGCGTGAAGACCCTTTTCAAGTGCTTCAATAACAAGTGGCGGATGGTCATAGTGTGGGGTTGCAATAAGAACTGCATCAACCTCGCCTGAATCCATAAGAGCAGATGCTGTATCAAAGGTTTTAACCTGAGGAAGCTGCTGCTTAGCCCACTCTAATCTGTCAGGCTTAATATCTGCAACTGCAGTAATTTCAATTTCAGGCATTTTGCCCTGAAGTGCGTTTTTAATATGGCTTGAACCCATATTACCAACACCAATAATACCTAAACGAACTTTTTCCATAAAAAAATTCCTCCGTTTATTTTATAGTTATCTCACAATAATATATGTGAGGTGTTTTACTGATGAAAAACAAGAAACCAACAAAAAAAGCATTGGAAGTAACCGAAGGCTTCAACAACGAAAAAATCAAAAGCGATGTTAACGGCTCTTACACAGGTCTGCCCACAGATGATGAAAGACCTGTGCAGGATGCTGACGATTTATGATTTCTTTTTGTTCTCAGCTTTAGCCGGCGCTTTATTTCGGGATTTTCTGTTTGTTGCAAAAAGGCTTCCTGTCATAACAAAAACAGTGAATGCCGCGAAAAAGCCCTGAACCACTATAAGCTGTAAGCAATTCATAGACTGAAGCCCTGAAACGAAAGCAAGGGCACTTACTATTGCAAGACCTATACCCATAGCACAGGTCTGGAAAATATTGAGAATATGCTTAACAGAGCCTAAGGACAACGCCGCATTTATTGCCGAAAGGAATGAATGTGGCTTACCGTCGTGCATTAAAAGAGCATCTGCAGCAGATGTTATACCTGCACAGTAGTTTTTATAAATATCACCGGAAACCGCAGAAAGCACTTTAACACCACTTCGGGGTAAAGCAAGCTTTGATGCCACCAATTCATCGGTAATATTGGCATCATCCGAGCGAACAAGAAGAGAAATACTGTTCTTTTCTATGGATTTGAGCAATTTTGCATTTTCAGTATTCACATCATAGGAAACAATGAAAACTGCCGCCGCCTTGCCGTCAATTGCAAGGTAAAGGGGATATCTGCCCTTACACAAATGGCGTTCAATAAGCGCCATATCGGGAATGGTAACATTATGATTCCTTAAAAGGTCACCATTACCAACAAGAATTCTTCTGTTGAAAATCCAGGCAGAAAGACCTAATTTATCTTCATAAGTAAGAGAATCAACAGGTGGTAAAAGAGAGGTTTCACCCACAATTATTCTCTTGAATAGATTACCAAGGGGTCCGCCCGATTTAATAAGAAGCGATGCGGTATATAGAATAGCCTCATCAATTTGTATATCATAAAAGGGGTGAATACCGAAAACATTACCGCCGTTTTCATCAAATATATCTGCACTGTCAATGGCTATTGCGTTTGCCGCGTTGCATTCGTTAAAAGCATCCCAGCCTGCAAGCATACCTCCCTTTTCCAGAAGCTTTTTTGATGCCTTTGAAATAATAAGTGCATCAACAAGGTAGGAAAAATACGGAACGCTTACACAAACAGCGGCAGTAAAGGCAGTAATAGCCGAAAGATATTCTTTGGTGATTAAAAGAGTTATTGCACCAACAAGCACCGATGCACCGAAGCCAATGGGAACAAGGCGTTTGTTAACATCATCAGAGGGATAAAATTTCTGAGAAAGCTCAATAAATCTTCTTGGGAAGTTGGTTTTTTGAGATGCTAAAACAGTGGGGTCATCCAAAAGAAGACCTCTGCCGATTTCAAAGGCAGTTTGCTTTTTCTCAATTTTACCGATTGAATATAATTCGTTGTCAGAAATATATTCAAAATTACCGATTATTCTTTTACACTCAAAATATTCCGCAGTTCTGTTGAATGCCAGGGGCAGAACCGCAACCGCAGAAAGAAGTGCAAGTCCGTTTTCAAAGGGCTCTGCAGTAGAAAGAAGGAACACTATGTTCTGTACCAAGGCTGCAAAAACTGACACAACAGAGCCTGTGTTTCTGCCGAATTTCAAGCCCTTGAAGGATTTCAAACCATCTAAAAGCACATTGGCATTTGCAGCAATGGTTATAAACAGAACAACTAAAGCGACTATTAAAACGCCCTTTTCGGCTTCGGGAAAGCTTTTTGCAAAAACCGAAAGTGCAGTCAACAAGCCAAAGCTTATATAGCTTGCAACAGCTCCTGCAAAGGCTGTGTTTTTGTTCTTTTTAAGATAATATGAAACCTTAAACCTATCGTCTGCAGTGCGATATTCATCTGTACCGTATTTTCTCGGTGACTCTTCCTTTTCCTCAGGAGAAATATCGCTTGTTATGGTAAAGGTGCTTGCCTTCGCCTTTCTTTTCTTAATCAGCTCCTCTTCGACTTCTCTTTCATCAACTATTTCCACCTCTGCAGTGTGGAAGCCCTCAAAGGAAAGCTGAGAATCATCAAATTCATCGGGAAGCTCCTGCTCATGAGCATTACCATCGGTAACTGCCAATGAACGAAGGGCGATTGTACGGGTTTTTGCTTCCTGATATCTGAGTTCATCGGTGCTCTGCGCAACCGAATCGTTGAATACCACAGTTTTATCGGTAGCAGACTCCTCTGCAGCCTTACTATCGGGAACAAGAGTGGGAACAGGAGAAAGGTCGGATGTGTGTTCAAAATTACTTTTTTGCTTAACAAAACCGCTTCTTTCATATTTCTGCTCTTCTTCGGGAATGAATTGATGCTCTGCAGTTTTTTCAAGATTCTGAATAGGTCTGTTAAAAAATCTGTCTCTGTATTTTTCACTGACAAAAGAGCCGTAAACCTGAGGCTCACCGCTACCCTCAGATTTTTCTTTTTTTTCGGAAATAATCTGATGGTCTATATTTTCATTTTTTATGGGACGGGGATTTATTGCCTCTGCCTTCTTAACAGGGGCAGACTCCTGTGGTACCTCTTCCTTAGAAAGCATACCACTGTCCTGAAGAAGTGCATCAATTTCCTCCAAAGACCATTTTCTCGGTGTTTTTCTCTCGTCAGCCATTATCCTTTTTCCTCACAAAATCAAATATCTCTTTGCTTTGAAATTTCATACATTAAAATGCCTGCCGCCACGGAAGCGTTAAGGGAATTGATTTTACCCTTCATAGGCATTGAAAGTACCACATCACATTTTTCCTTAACAAGTCTGCCGACACCCTTACCCTCTGAACCGATAACAAGTGCCACAGAGCCTTTAAGATTTGCATTATAGAAGGCTTCCCCATCCATATCTGCACAGTAAATCCAGACACCGCGTTCTTTAAGCTCTTCGAGAGTCTGGGGGATATTAGTTACCCTTGCAACGTGCATAAATTCAACTGCACCTGCGCTTGTTTTGGAAACCGCAAAGCTCAGGGGTGCACTTCTCCTTTTGGGAACAATAACACCATGAGCCCCTGCAGCCTCTGCAGTTCTTATAATTGCACCAAGGTTATGGGGGTCTTCAATTTCATCGCACACAATAATAAACGGTGCTTCGCCCTTTTCTTCTGCAAGAGCGAAAATATCATCAACAGTTGAATATGCTTTAACTGCGCCAACTGCCACAATTCCCTGATGATTTCCGTGACCGCACATGAAATCAAGCTTTTTGCGGTCAACCTCTTTAACGGGAATATCCGCCTTCTTGGCATCTGCAAGAATTTTGGGGATTGAGCCTGTGCGCTCCCCTCTCGCCACAAGAATACTGTCAAGAGGACGCTCAGCCTTAATTGCCTCGCTTACAGAATTTCTTCCGAAAATTATATCCTTATCGGGTTGACTGCCTTCTTTTCTGAAATCATCTCTATCATCGAAATCCCGTCTGTCAGAATCTCTTCTGTCAAAATCTCGTTTATTTTTTTTAAAATTATCTTCTCGTCTATCTTTATACATCGTTCGGTTCCTAAATACACTTTTCGCATTTCAAATTATTTTATCGATATATTTCGCTTCACAAAATTCGATATATTTCGCTTTGCTCAATTCGATATGATATAAATCCTTATTATCTCGTGCCATAGGCACATATCGAACCGAAGGTATATCGAAGCTTCAGCTATATCGAAAATCCGTAAGGATTTATATCGAGTGGCTTTGCCACTTATACCGTAGGAATAATTTTATCCTTTCCGCCCATATAAGGTCTCAATGCTTCAGGAATATTTACGCTGCCATCCTCATTAAGATTGTTTTCAAGGAATGCGATAAGCATTCTGGGGGGAGCAACAACTGTGTTGTTAAGAGTATGGGGGAAGTATTTTTTATCCTTACCGCCTGCACGGATTTTAAGTCTTCTTGCCTGAGCATCGGAAAGATTTGAGCAGGAGCCGACCTCAAAATATTTCTGCTGACGGGGACTCCAAGCCTCAACGTCAACGGACTTAACCTTAAGGTCTGCAAGGTCACCTGAACAGCATTCAAGAGTTCTTACAGGAATATCAAGAGTACGGAAAAGGTCAACTGTGTTTTTCCAGAGCTGGTCAAACCAATAGGGGCTGTCCTCAGGCTTACAAACAACAATCATTTCCTGCTTTTCAAACTGATGAATTCTGTAAACACCACGCTCTTCAATACCGTGAGCACCTTTTTCCTTACGGAAGCAGGGTGAATAGCTTGTAAGAGTCTGGGGAAGCTTTTCCTCGGGAATGATTGTGTCAATAAATTTACCAATCATAGAGTGCTCACTTGTACCGATAAGGTAAAGGTCCTCACCCTCGATTTTATACATCATAGCATCCATTTCAGCAAAGCTCATAACACCTGTTACAACATTGCTTCTGATCATAAAGGGAGGAATGTAATAGGTAAAGCCTCTGTCGATCATAAAATCTCTGGCATAGGAGATAACTGCTGAATGAAGTCTTGCAATATCACCGCAAAGGTAGTAGAAGCCGTTACCTGCAACACGACCTGCACTGTCAAGGTCAATACCCTCAAAGCGTTCCATAATTTCTCTGTGATAAGGAATTTCAAAATCGGGAACAACAGGGTCGCCATAACGCTGAACCTCAACATTTTCACTATCATCCTTACCGATAGGTACAGATGGGTCAATGATATTGGGAATATTCATCATAATATCATTAACCTTCTTTGAAAGCTCTTCCTCTGCTTTTTCAAGCTCAGCAAGACGGGATGCATCCTCGGAAACCTTTTTCTTCATTTCCTCTGCTTCATCTCTTTTACCCTGAGCCATAAGAGCACCAATCATTTTGCTGTTTTTGTTTCTTGAAGCACGAAGATTATCTGCTTCGCCCTTTACCCTTCTGCTTTCTGCATCAAGGGCAATAACCTCGTCAACAAGGCCAACCTTTTTGTCCTGGAATTTATTTTTAATATTCTGCTTAACTATTTCGGGATTTTCTCTTAAAAATTTAATATCAATCATTTTCGTTTCCTTCTTCCTTAATTTTCCTTTTATTCATTATCAAAAATCTTCAAAAGCTTTTTGAGGTCTGCATCATCAAAAAATTCAATTTCAAGTGCACCCTTTTTAGAAGATTTTGTTATTTTTACTTTTCTTCCGAGGACCTCTGAAAGTGCAAGCTCTGCTTCATCGTAATAGGGATTACGTTTTTTGGCTTTCTTCCTTGCAGGTGCTTCCTTCATCATATTCCTTGAAATTCTTTCAGTTTCTCTTACTGAAAGGTCATTCTGAACAACAAGCCTTGCAAGGTCAGTTTTCATTTTATCGTCCGCAAGAGATAAAATTGCTCTGGCGTGGCCCATTGAAAGACTACCCTTTGAAACCATTTCCTGAACATCCTCGGGCAAATTGAGAAGCCTTAAGGCATTTGCAATTGAGGGTCTGGATTTACCAACTATTTCAGAAATCTTTTCCTGAGTATAGCCAAATTTATCACTTAACTCCTTATAGCCGTTAGCTTCTTCAAGAGGGTTAAGGTTTTCTCTCTGCAAATTTTCAACAAGAGCAAGCTCTGCAACCTGAGAATCTGTTAAATCTCTTATTACAACGGGAACCTCTGTGAGCCCTGCCATTCTTGATGCTCTCCAACGCCTTTCGCCTGCAACCAACTGATACCCACCATCGGGCATTGGTCTTACAAGCAAAGGCTGAAGCACACCGTGCTGAGCGATACTGTCAGAAAGCTCTGCAAGAGCCTCCTCATCAAATTGCTTTCTTGGCTGTTCACGGTTAGGCTCAATATCAAGTAATTTAACCTTTGTGGTACTGTTGCCCACAGAAATATCTTCAACGGAGTTATCGGCAAAAATTGCATCAAATCCTCTGCCGAGTCCGGATTTTTTCACTGCCATTTTATTTTTCTCCTTATAAATGGATTAAAGCTGCATTTTCAAGAACTCTTCCGCAAGAGCCATATAGCTTTCACTACCTCTTGAAGCTCTGTCATAATAAATTACAGGCTCACCAAAGGATGGTGCTTCGGAAAGTCTTACATTACGGGGAATAACCGTTGCATAAACTTTTTTGGGGAAGAAATTTTTAACCTCTGCAACTACCTGCTGAGTAAGATTAAGTCTTCCGTCATACATTGTGAGAAGCACACCCTCAAGCTCAATAAGAGGATTATAAAGCCTTTTGATTGTTCTTACTGTTGCCATAAGCTGTGAAAGACCCTCAAGTGCATAATATTCACACTGAATGGGAACTAAAAAGCTATCAGATGCTGTGAGAGCATTGAGAGTTATAAGCCCCAACGATGGGGGACAATCAAAGAAAATAAAATCGTAATTCGACTGTAATGGAGCAAGTGCATTTTTGAGAACTGCCTCGCGTTTTTCAATAACTGCAAGCTCAAGCTCTGCACCTGCAAGATTTATGTTTGAGGGAATAATGTCAACCCCCTGAAATTTTGTGGAAATAATTGCAGATGATGCCGTTGCCGAGCCGATTAATATTTCATAAGATGTTGCTGTAAGATTTTTTCGGGAAATTCCGTAACCGCTTGTGGTGTTGCCCTGAGGGTCAATATCAACAAGCAGAACTCTTTTACCAAGGGCACCCAAAGCTGCCGCAAGATTTACGGCACTTGTGGTTTTACCAACGCCACCCTTCTGATTAACAATGGAAATAATTTTTGCCATTTAAACTGTCCTTCCGTATCACAAGGCGCAAAAGCACCTACTAACCTAATTATACATATTAGAGTATACCATATATACAATAAAAATGGAATAGAAAACAAACAAAAAATCAAGAAAAAATGCAAATATTTTTACCTGATTTTATATTGACTAACCACCCACAAAATGCTATACTTTTTTCGTTGCATATTTGCCGTCAGGCAAATATATCACCTCGTCAAAGACGAAATATCACGCACCACAAGGTGCATATCACATCTGCTAAACAGATATATCACACAATGCAAAAGCATTGTATAATACGGGGGCGTAGCTCAGTTGGGAGAGCGTTTGACTGGCAGTCAAGAGGTCATGGGTTCGATCCCCACCGTCTCCACCAAGAAATTCCGTACACTTGTGTGTGCGGAATTTTTCACAGAGGAATAATTATGGGAAACAGCATTATTTTAAACAACGTACCCTATGGTAGTCACGAAAGGCAGTTTTTTGATATTGCCATACCTGAAAATCCGAAATCCACCTGCGGTGTTATACTTTTTATTCACGGTGGTGGTTGGATTCACGGCGATAAAACCGAGCACACAAAGGACATTTTTCATTTCAGTAAGCTTGGCTTTGTCTGTGCCACAATGAACTACCGTTATGTTGATGAAGGCACAACTGTTTTTGATGAGCTTGACGATGTAACTGCAGCACTCAAATCCATAAAAAGCATATGCTCAGAATATGGTTTAAGCCTTGAAAAATCAATGCTTTCAGGGGTTTCAGCAGG
>JAZMZY010000049.1:0-36635 GCA_045586265.1 Acutalibacteraceae bacterium | reverse complement strand
TGTCTGATAATGCTAAATGGTATGTTGTTCATACCTATTCAGGTTATGAAAATAAAGTAAAAGCAAATCTTGAAAAGACAATTGAGAACAATAATCTCCACCACATATTTTTTGACATAAATGTGCCAATGGAAGAGGTTGTGGAATTTAAAGACGACCAGAAAAAGACAAGCCTTAAAAAGCTTCTACCAGGGTACATAATCGTCAAAATGATTATGACAGATTTCAGCTGGTATATTGTCCGCAACACCAGAGGTGTTACAGGATTTGTAGGTCCGGGATCAAAGCCCGTTCCGCTTACAGATGAGGAAATTGAAAGACTTGGTTTGGTACACAAAGAGTTCAGCCTAAACTATGAGGTTGGCGATTCAGTTACCATTACAAGCGAATCTTTCCGCGATTTTGTCGGCATTGTTGAGGAAATTGACCTTGAAAAGCAAAAGGTAAGAGTTTCTGTTTCAATGTTTGGCAGAGAGACTCCCGTTGAGCTTGAGCTCAATCAGGTAGAGGTCGCAGAATAATGCGATAAAAATCAAAAACGATAATTTTCGGCAAAATGCCGTTTATTATGTGGGGAGAATAACATCTCCCTGTGGGAGATTTGTAAATACATTACAAATCGCCATCAACCACTAAATTTGGAGGTATAAAAAAATGGCTCAAAAAGTTGTAGGTTTAATTAAGCTCCAGATTCCTGCAGGTAAGGCTACACCCGCACCCCCTGTTGGTCCTGCTCTTGGTCAGCACGGTGTTAACATCATGGCTTTCACAAAGGAATTCAACGAGCGCACAAAGAATGACATCGGTCTTATCATTCCTGTTGTAATTACAGTTTACGCAGACCGCACATTCTCATTCGTAACAAAGACACCGCCCGCAGCAGTTCTTATCAAAAAGGCTTGCGGTATCGAAAGCGGTTCAGGCGTACCCAACAAGACTAAGGTTGCAACCATTACCAAGGAACAGGTAATGAAGATTGCTGAGCAGAAAATGCCGGACCTTAACGCAGCTTCTGTTGAAGCAGCAGCAAGCATGATTGCCGGTACAGCTCGCTCAATGGGCATCGTAGTCGCTGACTAATGCCCGGGTGGGAGGAAAAATCCGATTTAACCACTCTATAGGAGGATAAAAGACAATGAAACATGGTAAAAAATATGTCGAAGGCGCAAAGCTTGTAGACAAATCAAATCTTTACGATCCTGCGGAAGCACTTGATTTAACCGTTAAGACTGCTACCGCAAAATTCGACGAAACAATTGAAGCTCACATCCGTCTCGGCGTTGACTCCCGTCACGCTGATCAGCAGGTTCGTGGCGCAGTTGTTCTTCCCAACGGTACAGGTAAGACTGTCCGTGTAGCTGTTTTCGCAAAGGGCGAAGAAGCTAAGGCAGCAGAGGCTGCAGGCGCAGAAGTAGTAGGCGCTGAAGACCTCGTTGCTAAAATCCAGGGCGAAGGCTGGATGGAATTTGACGTGGCTATCGCACATCCCAGCATGATGGGTCTCGTAGGTCGTCTCGGTAAGGTTCTCGGTCCCCGTGGTCTTATGCCCAGCCCCAAGGCAGGTACTGTTACTCCTAATGTTGCTCAGGCTGTTACTGAAGCAAAGGCAGGTAAGATTGAGTACCGTCTTGACAAAACAAACATCATTCACTGCCCCATCGGTAAGGCTTCATTCGGCGTAGAAAAGCTCAATGAAAACTTTACTACTCTTCTTGATGCTATCATCAAGGCAAAGCCCGCCGCTGCAAAGGGTCAGTACATCCGTTCATGTGTTGTAGCTTCAACCATGGGCCCCGGCGTTAAGGTTAACCCCAATAAGGTCGGCTCTGCTGCAAACGCAGAATAATTTTAAAAATTTAAAATAATGCTTGACATTGAATAAATGTTATGGTATTATATTCTAGCTGTCCAGCCCTAAGACAGCAGGTGTCAGACTTAAAGGCTTTATGCCGCCTGCCGAGGAACGGAACATAATTAATTTAGATTTATATCTATTTAACTATGTCACCCTTTCTCTCGGTTTGAGGGAAAGGGTTTTCTTAATTCTTACACCAAGGGTACAAAATATTACAGGAGGTGAATTCATTTGCCTAGTGCTATCGTTTTAGAACAGAAGAAACAGGTTGTTGCTGATCTTACCGAAAGACTCAATAACTCCATCGCCGGTGTTATTGTTGACTACAAGGGTATCAATGTTGCTGACGATACAGCTCTTCGTAAGGAGCTTCGTGAAGCCGGCGTAGAGTACACTGTTGTAAAGAACACTCTTTTAAAGCTTGCTATCGCAAACACTGAACTCAACGGTCTCGATTCAGTTCTTGAAGGCACAACCGCTATCGCAACAAGTGCAGATGATTATGTTGCTGCAGCTCGTATTCTTAACAAGTTTGCAGAAACACACAAAAATTTCGAAATTAAGAACGGATTTATCGACAAGGAAGTAATCGACCTTGCTAAAATCAGCGGTCTTGCTAAGCTTCCCTCACGTGAAGTACTTCTTGCAAACGTTCTTGGCGCCTTCCAGGCACCTATCTCTGCTTTCGCCCGTGCTATCCAGGCTATTGTTGATAAGGATGGCGAAGCAGCTCCTGCTGAAGCTCCCGCTGAAGCATAATCAAAATTCAAAAATTACAAATTACTTGGAGGTAAACTACCATGGCATCAGAAAAAATTACTGCTATTATCGAAGAACTTAAGACTCTCACAGTTCTTGAACTTTCAGAACTCGTACACGCTGTAGAAGACGAATTCGGCGTATCAGCTGCTGCTGCAGTTGTAGCTGCAGGTCCCGTAGCTGCTGAAGCTGCTGCTGCAGAAGAAAAGACAGAATTCGACCTCGAGCTCACCGAATGCGGCGCTAACAAGATCGCTGTTATCAAGGTTGTTCGTGAAATCACAGGTCTTGGCCTCAAGGAAGCTAAGGAAGCTGTTGACGGCGCTCCCAAGGTTATCAAGGAAGCTATGTCCAAGGACGACGCTGAAGCTGCTGCTAAGAAGCTTGAAGAAGCAGGCGCAAAGGCAACTCTTAAATAATTTATCCTTTTGTAATTATGAAAGCCATCCTTCGGGATGGCTTTTGTTATATCAAATCTTAATTGCTTTAATCCGCTCATAAGAGCGGATTTTTCATTAATTGTCGACTTTGTTATTATTAGAAAACACATCAGCTACTTCACTGATTGTTATATATGCTGATGGGTCTATTTCGTGAACCAAATTACGCATTCTTATTACCTGATAACGGTTAATTACAAAGTAAATCATTGATTTATTCCGGTTAGAATAACCGCCCTTGGCATTGAGCTGTGTAGTTCCGCTCCCAAAAGTTTCAATTAGAATTTCAGATATTTCATTCGGCGATTCAGTTATGATTATTGCGCATTTTGCTCTGTCTATACCTTCTACTATAAAATCAACAGTTTTAAGAGCTGCTGTGTAAGTGACAATAGAATACAACGGTAAAATCCAGCTTCCCAATACAAAACCGCAAATGATATACAAAACAACATTATATATCATTACAAAAGTGCCCACGGTTATACCAAGGTGTTTTGCAAATATTACAGCCATAACTTCTATACCGTCCATCGCACCGCCAAAGCGAATTGCGAGTCCGCTGCCTATACCGGATATTACGCCACCGAAGAGAGCGCAAAGAAGTAAATCTTCTCCCGCGAGCGGTGATGCAAAACTGACATCTATCGGGAGAACATCGGTTATTAACCAAGCAAAAAGAGAATAGATTCCTACGGTATATATTGCATAAACCGTAAACAGCCAACCTTGTTTTTTCAGACCGAAAATAAACAACGGAATGTTCAGCACTAAAAGAAAAATTGAAAGCGAAAGATATTCGGGTGTCAGTTGATCAAGTAACATAGATGTACCTGAAATACCGCTGTCATAAAGTTTTACAGGTGTTAAGAACAAAGTGATACCAAAAGCGTTTACGATACCCGCAACAGTAAGCATAAGCAAATTTACAATTTTAATTTTTTTCAGCTCTTTCATTTAATCACCTTATAGATTATTATTTCTAGAATTTATTAACTATTTAACATATTACAGTTTATGATGTATCAGTATCCTACTCCATATTCACCGGAATGGATTTCTTCTGATGTTGTATACGAAAAAATTAGTCCGACTTTATGCTTCAGCTTAACACTGATTAAAGGAGGCTTTTCGGTATAAAGTAATCTGTAACTCCTGATTATAACTATAATAATTATATATCACATAGATAAAAAATGCAAGATTTCAATATATTAGTACGGTATCGTTCATTTGCATAGGACACAAGGGGGGCCTCGGGTTCTTGCTTCTGCTGTATTTATAAAAAGTAAAAGACACCGCATTTGCGATGTCCTTTGGCAGGGGCAAAAGGGCTCGAACCACTCTGTGGCCCTCTTGCGGTTCCCAAAATCGCTTTTAGGTTTGGGGCACCGAGCGATTTTGACCGCTACGCCATCCTCACCTTTCTTCATCGCCCACAGGGCGCGCTTCGGTGACGATGCCCGACACGCGGTTTTTGAGGATAGTATTCTTTCCTTATTTGATGCGGTTTCAGAGGCTTCGGGGGGCACATAGTTAATTTTGTAGTAGCAATTTATAAAAAAAGGCAAACACATAATATACATTTTTAATGCATGTTTAGTTGAATTTATTCAGTCAAAAAAGATTACATTTTAAGTGATAGTTTAAACTTTCACGTACATCCGACCAACCTACTATTATGCGGTAGAATGAAGCTACCAAATATAGGGAGGTTATTTCATGAACTAAAAAATCAAGGTCAAGTTTACGGATTTTGAGTGTAATTTACTTATCAAAGGTATGAATGAATTTTGTAATATGCTCTTGGAGGAGGAATTATCTACTAGGATGTTGATGAATTGTTACTGAAAATATTGCTTTTGTGTTTTTTCTGATGTATAATATATAAACAGAAAAAACAGTAAAGAGAGGAAAATATTATGTTAACATTAATTAAAAGAATTGTAGCTTTATTTACAACGCTTATTACAATGTTTTCAAGCTTTTTAGGTATGGAGGGTCTTCCTGATAAAAAGGTTGATGATTTTAAGGTTACAACCTACATAAGAGGTGACGCCGTAATGTATTGGGGCGGAGAATTATATGAAGAAGATTTCGATATCATCACTGATGTTATTATTTTTGAATGTGCTTCCTTTAACAGTAAGGGTGAAGTCGAGTATGATGAGAAAAAAATGGAAACAGTTCTCAATGCAGTACGAAGTGCAATCGGTGACAGGGATGTTCATCTTACTCTTAATCTTCTCGGACCTGGCGGAAAAACCGATTCGGATATATGGGAAGAGCAAATGGAAGCTCAAAGCGACGAACACAATAAAGCCTTCGTAAGCGGTGTTTTGGAGGATAATATTATTGAAGTTCTCGACAAATACGATTTTGACGGTGTTCATTTTGATTACGAATATCCGATTTCTTTCAAAGCCCGGTACTATTTTAATAAATTCCTCGTTTCTCTTAATAAAAAACTTGGAGAATATACTCTGGGAGTTGCCGTGACTGACTGGAATGTAAAGTTTTCAACTGCAGCAGTAGCCGCGATAGATACCTTTGAATTGATGGTTTATGATTTTGTCGACAGTGAAGGCAGACATGCTACATTTGAAGGTACAGTTGACCTTGTTAAAAATGTAGGTCTTAACGGGATTCCTGCTGAAAAAATAAATATAGGTCTTCCTTTTTATTCGCGCCCGACAGATATGTCGGAATATTGGTACGGTTATAACGGATATTATAACCAAATCGATGAAAATGGTTGGTATCATTGTGAAATTACAGGCAAGGATTTTTGGTTTAATACACCTGATGACATAAAAAAGAAAACAGAATTTGCTTATAATAACGGTTATGGCGGAGTTATGATCTGGCACTATAATTGTGATCTTCCTTCCGTTCACGAGGATTCCCTTCTCAGGTCAGTTGGCAGTGCATTGAAGGATTAATAATGAAAATTACCGCGAACTGATGCTTATAAATGTATTTCTTATGGCGAAAAGCTTTCTATCCATTCGTCAGATAAAGGCGAAAAATATTATAACCACCGATTCAGCTATAAATGAATCGGTGGTTTTGATATGACAAAATTACATTTGAAAAACTGTCTTATTTATTTTTGGTAGTCTTGCCGCCGCAACGGATCGGCAGAAAACTTATAGCGATAAAATATATCTCCTCTTTTGTCAAAGACATAAAATGCTCATGCGAAGTATTTTATCAGGTAAAGCACCAACATATGCATAGGATAAAAAGCATAAAAACTGTATTGCATAATTTTACTTGAATGTCCTTTTTTCCCTTTGTAAAGCCAAATAGGAATCAATGCAAAAACAGCAAAGCCCTGTGTCGGTATTTCGAAGATCTTACCAAAAAATTCAATCGGAAAAACCTGACCTTCAAAGAACACAATATTAATCATTATCATTGCCGTAAGTTGAGCAAGCCACGCAAACGGAAAATCTCGTAAAAGATAGAACATTACGACCGTTATCATCCCCAGAAAACCATAATCAACAAAACCGATGACTGATGCCACGCAAATCAACAGAAGCCACAGCAAAGAGAAAACTACGGTTTTGACCGTAAAACATTTTCTGGCTTTTTCTATAACGAATATTGCGAGCAACCCCAATAAAAGTGTAAACAGCACATTCTGATGATATGGGTTAAACCAGCGACTGCTGTAAAACAAATTAAAGGGAATTTCTGAAATTACAGCAAAACCTAAAAGTCGCAAAGCATATTTTTTAAAGTTTGATGTATGAGTAAAACCTTCTGCGATCTGAAAAGCAAATATCGGAAAGGCCATTCTGCCTATATAGGTCATCCAGTTGCCGAAGCTTAAGGCAGTTGCCCATATGTGATCGATCAGCATAAGAACAACGGCGATTGCTCTTAACATATTTGATGTTAAGCCGCCAAACGGAAATTTTATCAATGGGCTGCTTGTCGAAAGTCTATTTTTTGCTTTCTCTATCATTATCATCCGCTCCTTTTTTCATATTATATCACAAAGTAAAAAAAACGACAACTGTTTTTAAAGGGTAATAAAACAATCTTACACATTGAACGGTAAGGAGTGGTTTTATGTCGATTATTATAGAAGAAATTTATTCAGAAGTCATATTAACTTTATAACAGTATTGAAGGGTTGACTTGTAAAGATTGTGCACGCTGTTTTTAGTTGTGTATTATTATAAAGAAAAAGTCCGGCCACTAAAAAAGATGTTCATACATTATCTCTGGTAAAAATGTGTTTAAATAGGTAGAAAAAGATTTTTTTGTATGATATACTAAAATGCATAGCAGTTTTTCATTTTAAGGAGAGGTTTCTATATGAAAAAAAGATTTATTACCCTTGCTTTGACTGCAGGTCTTACTGTATCGCTTGCCGGTTGCGGTAATAACGGTGCCGTTGAGCCACTTGAGAATGCACTGAAAGATGTTCCTATGAGCGATGTAGAACTGCTTGATACTTATGAGAAGAATGCTTTCATTCTTGAAGTAGGATATCTGAAAAAACTTGATGCAGATAAACTGCTTAAAGGCTTCTGTGATATCGCAGGAGTGGAAAGTGAAGCTGTAAAATACGGCGGATGGGAAACTTCTGCTATTCAGGGACATACTTTAGGACATTATCTTACCGCTGTTTCTCAAGCCTTTGCAACTTCCGGTGATAAAGATTTAAAGAAGATTGCAGATTATATAGTTTCTGTTTTAGCAGACTGTCAGCTTTCAAACGGTTACCTTGCTGCTATTCCCGAAAGCCATTACGAGCAAATTGAACAGGGCAACACATCAGGAACTTGGGTGCCTTGGTATTCACTTCATAAAATTTTGGCAGGACTTATTGATGTTTATGCTTTTACAGACAATGAAGAAGCTCTTACCGTTGCATCAGAATTAGGTGATTGGGTATACAGCAGAACATCAAAATGGAATGAAGATACACAGCGTATAGTGCTGAATGTGGAATACGGAGGAATGAACGACTGCCTTTATGAGCTTTATAAACACACAAAAAACGAAAACCATTTATCAGCAGCTCACAGCTTTGATGAAATGACCTTGTTTGAGCCTCTTTATAATGGTGAGGATATCCTCAACGGCAAGCACGCAAACACAACAATTCCGAAGATTATCGGTGCATTAAACCGATATACCGTAACCGGAGAAGAATACTATTTACAGGTTGCGATGAATTTTTGGGAAATTGTTATCAATAATCATACATATATCACAGGCGGCAACAGTGAGTGGGAACATTTCGGCGAGCCTAATATTCTTGATGCCGAGCGCACCAACTGCAACTGTGAAACCTGCAATGCCTACAATATGTTAAAGCTCACCCGAGAGCTTTTCAAAATCACAGGCAACCGCAAATATGCAGACTACTATGAAAACACTTTCATAAATGCAATTCTCTCATCTCAAAATCCAAAAAGCGGAATGACTACATATTTTCAGCCAATGGCAACGGGATTTTTTAAGGTTTACAGTTCACCAACTGAGCATTTCTGGTGCTGCACAGGCTCCGGTATGGAAAACTTTTCTAAACTTGATGACAGTATTTATTACAAGGATGAAAACAGCCTTTATGTTACACGCTTTACCTCTTCTGAGGTTAACTGGACTGATAAAGGACTTATAATAACCCAGAACGCCGATTTACCTGATGTAACATTAACTGTAAAAGGTACAGCAGAAGCAGATATTGTTTTGAGAGTACCCGATTGGTGTACCGACAAGCCCGTGGTAAAAATCAACGGTACCGTTTGTAATGAGAGGACGAAGGACGGCTTTGTTCGTCTGTTAAGAGAGTGGCAGGACGGCGATGTTATTGAATACACCATACCTATTGGTATAGAAGTTTATGATTTGCAGGATAATGAAAATGCAGTTGCATTCAAATACGGCCCTTGGGTGCTCAGTGCAAATCTCGGTAATACCGATATGCATACTGGCACTACCGGTGTTAATGTTACCGTTCCTCTGCTTGATTCTTCAATCAGTGATGTAATTACCATTAAGGACGGTACTATTGAAAATTGGGTTAGCAATATCAATGATAACTTGACGAGACAGGAAGAAACGCTGAATTTTACACTGAAAGGAACTGACCGTGACCTTATCTTCTCACCTCATTATATGCAGCATGAAAATCGCTACGGTATATATTTTAAACTTGCAGATGCTGATACACCGGTGCAGGAAAATGAAGCTGACAAATATACGGTAATCGACAGCTTGCCTGTAGGTAATGACCAATATGAGTTTTCTCACAATTTCAAATCCGACCTATCTAATTCAGGTAATCATTTAGGCCTGATTTTCAGAGATGCAGCACCGTGCGGATTTTTCAGCTATGATATGACGGTTGATAACACGGTTACCAATTACCTTAATGTCAAATATTTCAGCGGTGATGCGGGAAGAAACTTTAAAATTCTCATTGACGGTGAGCTTCTTGAAAATGTGGTAATTGAGAATGTTAATCCCGGCAATTTCTATGATGTTTACTGTAAAATACCTGAAGAACTAATTTCTGATAAGGAAAAGATAACTGTTACATTTGAAGCCGGTACAGACAGTTATGCAGGCGGAATTTTCGATAAACTCAGTATTGTAAAAGATAAATAAGAAGTAAATTATTACTATTATTAACAGACTTCTCGCATTCAACCCGCTGTAATAGAATTATACAAGAAAAAACCCTCAACGGGCAAAAACACGGCAAAGAAAACGCTTCAAAGATATATACGTGCACTTGCCAATGTGTTTGAGTTTGCAAGAAAAGAACGTGCGTATAATTTTTGTAATCCTTGTGATGATGTGAAGATTCCGAAAAATGCAGAAGAAAACAGTCGTACCGCCATAAATAAGCATACAATACAGTTGATACTCACAACAGAACACAGAGCAAAGCTTCCTGCCTGCATTATGCTTCTTGCGGGACTCAGGCGTGGAGAAGTAACAGCTCTTACTTGGTTTGATATTGACTTCAAGAACAGAATTATAAATGTAAACAAGTCTTATGATTTCAAACAATGCGAATTGAAAGAAACGAAAACCAAAGCCGATATGAGAAAAATACCTATGAATGATTTTCTGTGCAACTTACTTCTTGAAGCGAAAAAGCAATCTAAAGGCTCTTATATCGTTCAGAAAGCTTACGGCGGAAGAATGACGGAAACAGCGTGGAAACGCCTTTTCGAGAGCTATATGGAAGCGTTAAGAGTGGCTGACGGCAGGGATGAAGATTCGCTTTGCTTTGTAGATGAGCGTTTTGAAGAATTTACTGCTCATCAGCTTCGTCACACTTATTGTTCTATGCTTCAATGGTCGGGTGTTGATATAAAGACGGCACAGGAGCTTATGGGACACAGTGAGTATGGTGTAACAGCAAATATTTACACTCATGTTGATGAAGCAACCAAAACCAATGCAGCTATGTTGCAGGATAAATTTATAAAGGAAAGTTTGGTTTCATAAATGATCAAGAGCAGAAAGATTTATCGGTCTTTCTGCTCTGTTTTTTTACGATATATTTTTATACATAATGAGTGACAAAACACCAAAATCAGGGCACGCGGTAAAAAACACCCTAAAAAACGCTATATTTTCAATTAACAAAAAGCTCAAACCCCTTTATCACAACAGGGCTCGCGGTCTTTTACGGGGGACATATCGGGGGACATATAGTGCTCGAAAATGTACGATATTTTACGGTAAATTGCGATTTTAGCAAAATTGATTTTAGGTATGAAAAAAGCCCGAAACCCTAGTAAAATCAAGGCTTTTCGGACTTTTCTTTGGCAGGGGCAGAAGGGCTCGAACCACTCCGTGGCCCTCTTGCGGTTCCCAAAGTTTCTTTGTGCCTTGGAGCGGCACAGAAACTTTGACCGCTACGCCATCGTCACCTTGCTTCATCGCCCGCAGGGCGCGCTTCGGTGACGATGCCCGACACGCTCCGCGTGCCTCGGGTTCTTGCTTTTGCTGTATTTATAAAAAGTAAAAGACACCGCATTTGCGATGTCTTTTGGCAGGGGCAGAAGGGCTCGAACCCTCGGCACGCGGTTTTGGAGGATAGTATTCTTTCTTTATTTGATGCGGTTTCAGAGGCTTTGGGGGACATATCGAGGGACATATAACAATATTTTTGTAGTTATTTTATCTTACTTTCCCGTACATTCGACTCACCTCTCTATATGCGGTAGAATGAAGCTACCAAATACAGGGAGGTTATTTTATGAGCAGAAAAATTAAAGTCAAGTTTACGGATTTTGAGTGCAACCTTTTAATCAACGGCATGAATGAGTTTCGTAATATGCTCTTGGCGGAAGGGTTACCCACCGAGGATGTTGATGAGCTGTTGCTGAAAATCATTGATAAAAGCGAAAGATAAGGAGTGGTTTTATGTCGAGCATTATAGAAGAATTTTATTACGGCAATATTGAGCCGCAGGAACTTACAACAGAAATCACATCCAAACTGAAAAAGAAGCTGAGTGCCCTTGTTAAAAAGGAAGAAGAATTGACAGTGATGCTACCCGAAAAGGAAAGGGAGTTGTTTGCAAATTATGTGAATGCTCACAATGAGTTTTCAAGTATCGGTAATTCTGACAGCTTCTTATCAGGCTTCAGACTCGGAGCAAGATTTACATACGATACTTTTATAACTAAAACGAAAGGATGATTGCTATGCAAAAAAATACACAGATTGAGTACCGTAGGGTTGGAGATTATTTAATCCCGAACCTTGTCTTTCCACCCGAAGAAGCAAAGGTCAGGCTCGGTAAATGGGGTATAATTTACAAGGATTACCTTTTCAAGCACAAGAAAGTAGAGTTTTCTGTTCTCCTCGCTAAAGGTAAACTGTATCAGCACTGTGCCGATGTAGAAAAGCAGGCAAAGGATATGTTTGATACTCTTGTAGGGCAGATGAAAGAAAGTGAAGGTGTTACAGAGCAACTGAAAGAACAAGACCGATGGGAATGGATTCAGAGAATTGGCAACATTCAGCAACGGGCAAGTGAGATTATTTACAATGAACTGATATACAGTCAAAACTAATTAATTGAGAAAAGCACGACTTACGATAAAATGTAGGTCGTGCTTTGATTTATACTGTTAAGCTCTCACTCCACCAATCCGTACTTAACCTTAATTCTGTCCATTTTCTCAAGCATAGGCTCTGCCGCAAGCATTATGAAAAGTGCTGTGCCGAAACCGTGAACTAAATCCATCGGCAGACCGCTTATGTAATAAGCCATAAGCATTTTAAATGTAACGGTCTGAGAAGATACCATAAATGCAGCGGCGGGGTTCATTATACCGCCGTAAATTATAACTGCCGTAAAGGCACCGAAAATTGCAAGTGAAAGCCTGCTTCTGCGAAGTAATCCTTTTTTGAAAAGCACACCAGCAAGAAAGCCGATTATTCCCATCGCAAACATCTGCCACGGTGTCCACGGACCTTGTGAAAAAAGCATATTTGAAAGAAGCATTGTCACTGCACCTACAAGAAAGCCCGCTTCACCGCCAAAGGCTACACCTGCGATAATTGTGAGTGCAAGTACGGGCTTGAACTGCGGAAGCATAAAGAAAAGGCTTCTGCCTGCTATTCCTATTGCACAAAGAACTGCTATTGTTACAAGCTCTCTTGCCTTTGGCTTTCTGCCCTCAAAGATAAGAACAAAGGGCAGCATACATTCAAGAAGCACAAGCAAAGCGACTATATTATACTGACGGTCATCAAGATAGAATATTCCCGCAAAAATCGTCAGAGGTATAAAAAGCAGTATAGCAACAGAAGCAACTATTGTTCTCTTGCTTAGGTTTCGTTTTTCTTTAGGTGTTTGTATTGCTATCGGAGGCTCACTTCGTCTGCCTATGGCAAATAGGAACAAGGACAAGGCAACAAATAACACACCGTATAAGGATAATTGCTGTTTACCTTCGGTGCTGATTCCCGATGAATTTATAAGAGCAGATAAATCAGATATTCCTGTTGCATATAAGAATACACCGAGGGCAGTAAAAGCTGAAGCTGCTGCAAGCATCTTTCTCCATAATTTAAGCGGTTCAGGCTTGAAGGCTGTGCTTCTTGCAGTCGGCTTCGGCAAGGGTAAAATTTCGTTTTCTTCTTCCGTTTGGCAGATTTCTCCGCCACAGGAAATAACAACATCATTTACCGTAACGGCATCGGGAATAAGATGCCTTGCCATTCGGTTGGCAGAGGTTGTGTAAAAGCTGTTACCCGAAAAGAATTCACGGGGAGTACCTTCTGCCACAAGATTGCCGTCAAAAAACATACCGCATTTGTGAGCATATTCTGCACAGAAAGCCACATCATGGCTTACCATGAGTATAGTTACACCCTGAGAAGTCAGCTTGTTTATAATTTTTGCAAAGCTGACCTTGAATTCAGCATCGAGTCCCTTTGTCGGCTCGTCAAGAAGAAGTATATCAGGAGCAGTAAGAAACACCTTTGCAAGAGCAGTTTTTTGCTGTTCACCGCCTGATATATCATAGGGATGACGGTCTAAAAGCTCCGTAAGCTCGCAGAGTGCAACCACCCGTGCAACCTGTTCTTCCTTTTCTTTTTTTGATATTTTAACTGTGCTTAAAGCTTCAAACAAATCCTCTCTGACGGTCTTTTTTACAAAAAGAGCCTGAGGATTCTGCGGAAGGAACTCAACCTTACCTCCAAGGGTGACACTACCTCTGTGAGCCTTACGAAGTCCCGATATTACCTTGAGTGTAGTTGTTTTACCTGCACCGTTGCCGCCAAGGATAGCGTAAAATTCACCTTTATGTAAGGAAAGTGAAAAGCCTTTTACAACATCGGGCAAATCCTTTTCATATCTGAACCACAGCTCGTCACAATGCAAGGTGATTTCATCACTGTATGTGTGCTGTGTCTGTTCTTCGAGTGGCAATAGCTTCTTTTTCTTATTGAATTCTGACAGAAAATCACTGCCCTCACGAACAGTCAGAGGACAAGGTAAATCTGTTTTTGTTTCTGCCCACACTCTCATAGCAGTAGGCATTGCAAGAAACATACCGCTGTCTTTGTCACGAAGATGAAGTCCGACCCTTTGAGGTACATCATCACAGATGATTTTGCCTTTTTCCATTACAATTGCTCTTGTAGCAAAGGGAAAAGCTTCTTCAAGTCGGTGTTCGGTGAGAATGACAGTTATTCCGAGTTCACGGTTAATCTTACCCAAAAGAGCAAGGAAATCCGATGCGGCAATAGGATCAAGCTGTGCTGTCGGCTCGTCAAGAATAAGAACCTCGGGATTCATACACATAACCGAAGCAAGACTTAAAAGCTGCTTTTGTCCACCTGAAAGCTCTGTTACATTTTTATAAAACCAGTTTTCTATACCGAAAAAAGCGGCAACCTCTGCAACTCTTCGGCGGATTGTCGGAGTATCAAGACCAAGGCTTTCAAGACCGAAGGCAAGCTCATGCCATACCTTGTCTGTTACAACCTGATTGTCGGGTGACTGCTGAACAAAGCCTATTTCCTGCGACTGAATACGTTCATCATTATCTGAAAGAAGCTTGTCATTATAACAGATTTCTCCTGTTCTTCTTCCGTGAGGAGTAAGGCAGGTTTTGAGATGTCGGAGCAGTGTTGATTTACCGCAACCCGAAGGACCACAGAGAACAAGAAATTCACCCTGCGAAATATCGAAGGAGATGTCACAAAGGGCATTGTTTTCTATTTCCGGATAAGCAAAGCTTAAATTTCTGAAACTAAAGCTTCCCATTTTTTCTCCTCCTTATAATTTAAAATAACGGGTGTTATAGAGAGTGCAGAAAACACACAGTAAAAGGGTATTGTTGTCATATCAAAGGCTGCATATCGGATATCGGGAAAATATCTGAAGCCGAAAGCATTAAGCAAAGTTCCCGATATGAGAAACAAGCCGCAGAATGAAAACCATATAAGAGCATACTTATCTCTTTCCTGAAAGTTATAAATAGAAAAGGCAGTTCTTCCCTTCAGTCCATAGCCTCGGCTTTTCATACTGTCAGCAGTTTCAATGGCATTTTCAAGTGACCAGGTTATCATAATTGAAAAAATATGTATTGCAGTTTTTGTTCTCTCTAAAAGACTGCCGTTTGAAACATCTCTGCCGATACTTCTTTGTGCATCGGTAACAGTCATCATCTGTGACTTGAATTTAGGAACAAAACGAAGTGACATACTTAAAACGAGCGATAATGCAGGTATCACCTTGCCGAAAAGATAAATGAATTTATCGGTTGTCATAACACGGCTGAAGGATGAAAACCACATAATAAGCGTAATTATCATAGCACCCGCAGAAAAGCCGTAAAGAATACTTTCAAGGGTAAGAGGGTTGCCGTTTGGAAAATAAAGGAGCATTGTTTTGCCCTCGTGATTAAAGGCAGGATTTACAAAGGCTGTAATAATCACCATCGGCAGACAGTATTTCAGAAGAAATAAAACACTCTTTTTTCCGTTGATGCTTACCGCATAGATAATCGCACAGCAAAGGGAAATCACCTGTGCCAACGGATGTGTCAGCACAAGTGAAAAGCCTATTACCAATGAAAAATAAAGTAAATTTATAAAAGGATGATAATCCGAAAAGCTATCTCTCATTACTGTGTCCCCGCTAACCAATCACAGCCTACATCTCTGCCAAGGTCACAGGTATATCTCCATTCAACCTTTTCGCCATCCTTAAGCTGATAACGTGAGCAGCCGTAATTAGGATACCAACCGTCAACTGCATACATCCATCCCGAAAGTGCACCGCAATCGAATTCATAAAGGTTGTGTATACCCTCAACGTAAGCACTGTTATAAACAGGTGTCCATGATGCCTCCATATGAATACCTTTTTCCTTGCATACTCTCTGAAGCACATCATAAACAGATTCACCCTCATAGAAGGTAACAGTTGTCGGTGCAAGAATCACACCGTCTGAAGGAACAAGCTCACGCTTATCCGGGTCTAAATCGGGAAGATTATTGAGAATTGTTGAGCATTCAATAGAGAAGGTGCAGGTATATGCTTTTTTGTTATTAACTTCCTGATTTTCAGGTTCAACAGGCATAGGCTTGCCTTCGGGGACAGGGTCAGTATCGTACTTATCCTTCATTGTGCTTTTGCCGTCAGAATAAACACGGTTATCTTCCTCCTTTGTTTCGGAAAGGTAATCGTCGCCCTGTACGGGAGAAGAATTGTTCTGTGTGGTACTGTTTGTATCCTGCTGTGTTGTTGTAGCAGATTCTGTAATCTCTGCATCATCAGGAAGAATAACAAAATCAGGCACTATTTTATTTACAGAAATATTCAGTATGCTTGTTTTGCTTCCTGTTAATGAGACAGAATAAACTGCAGAGCCGTCTTTATATGCAGTTGCACCCTGAGAACTCCATTTCTCGTTTAAATGAATTGATAAAAGGATGGGAAATCCGAAATCTTCTGTTTCGGTTAATTTCACATTCAGACCGTCGGCTGTTTTGCTTAAAGCTACAGCTAAATTTATATCCTTGGCTTCTGTTATATCACTGCCGAAAACAGTCCATTCATATTTTACTGAGTCAGAATTACCCTCAAAAACAGCGATTGCATTTTCATTTTTTATCTTTTCAATCACAGCTTTTTCAACAACACCGTTTTCGGGAATTTCTATAGGCTCATTGAGATTCACCTGTGAAAAATTACCACTACAGCCGCAAAGGCATATAACCATTATGAAAGCAAGACTTAAGCTTATTATCCTTTTCATTTTATTCACCTGCCACTATTTTTCCGTTTTTAACCTTTAATGTACCTGTTGTCATAGCAAGACTTTGTGTTTCATCAGAAGAAGCAAAAACAGCATCTTCAAAAATCAGGTCACATACATCACCGCTTCGCATACTTCCTCTGAGGCGGAATTTAAGTCGGAGAACTACATTATCATCTTCAGCGAGAAGCTCCTTGCTGAAAGCATTTTTACCGCCCGTTGTATCAAGGTACATAATGTTGATTTTACCTGTTTTATTGCATTGTTCAGGATTCACGCTCCATTCGGGAAGAGTTTGTCCCATATCGCTTTCATCATTTGAAATAAACACATTTCCCTCTTCCACACCGAGAAATTCAAGTCTTGATGAGTCGAAGGAAATACTCATGCTTGCCGCAGGATAAATCGCTTCACCGAGTGATGAAACGGTTACATCAAGAGTGAATTCATCCGTTTCGGACACGCTTATTTTCTGCGGTGTTTCGATAGTCAGAACAGGTGTTCCCATTATCTTGTCTTTACCGACAAAAAGAAAAACAGTTATCAGCAAAGCAATAACCAAAACACCTATACCTGCTGAGATAATAATTTTCTTTTTATTTTCAGGGCTTATTGTTACCTTGCTCATAATTGTTCTCCTTGTTTAAATCATGGGGATGAGAATGTTCCCACCCCCATAAATGAATTGTTTATTTGCCTGTGTTAAGGGTTGCTGCCTTTGTAACAACAATATATTCACTGCCGTCAACAAACTTTTCAACAATACCCAAAGCATCAAATGTATTTATTCTGCTGTCACCGTTTACGTTAAGAGAAAGAATCTCATCATCCTCGGGTGCATCAGTTTTGCGAAGCCATGTATCAACTGCCGAAAGTGCGTCCTGAGCGTTGATTACACCGTCACCGTTTGTGTCACCGAAGGTGATTTCAGCTGCATTCTCCTGTGTGAATGTAAAGTTCTTTTTATCCACAAACTTTGTCATATCAATAGAAGAATTTACCAAAGCAACATAGGTAGAAACACCTGTTTTTGCAGAGATTTCTTCGCTGTATCTGAACTCATATGTAAATGCTCCGTCTGAATATGTAAGCTTATTCACATTATCAACACCTGTAACAGCCACTGCAACAGCCTTTTTCTCTGAAGGGATAAGATCAACGCCGTCACCTGTATAAAGACATACTGCACTGTAAGAGATGCCCTTGACTACATTTATTGTACCGTTAGCCTTTGAGGTATCAACAACAATCATTGAGTTATCATCGAAAGAGTCAGATGTAAGCTTAATAGACATACCGCCGATATTTACTGCAAGTCTGTCATTTTCTTTCACGCTGTCAGCCTTTAAGGTAATTGTGAAAAGCTCGGCAGGGAAGGAGTTTCCGCTGACAGTTATATTGTTATGGTTATTTGCATCAAAATAAACGATACGAAGCTTTCCTGTTTCTGCTTCAAGGTTATAGCTTACAGAGCCACTCTTAAGTCTGTCTGATGCTGTAACCGATGTTGCACTTAAACCGTCAGGTATATTAACAATAAGGTCAACAAGCTTGTAGCCTGCCCCATTATCCCATTGATCAATGCTTACAGTAGCATTAAAGGTCGCACCGTTATCATCTGTAATTTCAGAGGGCATACCAAGGCTTGCCTTAGGCTTACCGATAACAATCTCTTCCTTTTCACCGAAGGACACATCGCTGTAATCAAAGAGAGCTGTTTTACCGTTTACAAAACGGTTGTATGCTACAAGAGCATAGGTTGCCTGGTCTGTTGCCATAGCATTTGATTCTGTGCCCTGATGAGCAAACATTCTGTCTGATTCAATATAGTATGTAAGAAGATTATCTACTGCAGATTTGCCGTTTTTGATAAATCTTGCATCTGTATCGGGATTGATTCCCCATGTTGTGAGAGCTACAATAGCCCATGCACAGCTTTCTGATGTTTCTCCGCTTCCGTAAGGGAATCCACCTGTTGCAAGCTGTGAATCAGAGAGCCATTCTATTGCTTCTTCACAAGCAGCAGCAACTGCTGACTGATTGCGGTAAGGATAAAGAGCAGTCAATGCCATACAGGTAATATCAACATTTGAAGGCTGAGCCTTTGCAGTTACCAGAGACCAACCACCATCATTATGTCTTGCATCAAGAAGTGCATCCACACACTGCTGACGGATTGTTGCATCAGAGGTAGTGTAATTGTTTGAATCAAGGGCAATAAGAGTCCATATTGTACCGTTGAGACCCTGCTTTTTAATCCAATTTATGCCGTTTTTACTGTAAGCATCAACAAGGTTCCAATTACCCACAGAGGTTGCATCCTTGCCAATAGCAGAAAGAGCCACAATCAGACGGGAGTTTTCTGTAGATTTGTTTTTATCAAGAGCACCGTTTAAATTAACACTTGACGCTGTTTCATTTACAGTATTAACGATACGGTTATAGTAATCTGTAAAGTATGCATTACTCTTATCAAAATATTCACCACGTGCAAGGGAGAATACTGTCCATTCACCTGCATTTGTGCCGAAAGCGGGAGCCTTTACAGTGTTTGCAAGCTGTGCCATAGTTGCATTAAGCACTGCACTTACATCCTGCGGCTGACGAGTCTGTTCAGGCTCAGCTTCACCGCCAACTGTAATTTTTGCATAAGCGGGAGCTGATACAATACAGGGTGTTCCGGTTTCGAGGAGATAGTCACAGGAAGAATGTGTGCCGTCATCTGTTCCGTTTGCACCGTAGCACCAAAGGTAATATGTGCCGGGCTTACTGATAGTAATATCAACATTACCGTCACCGTCAGTAGTGAGAGTACCCTCAGCTTTTCCGTAGTTTTTACCGTAATATACTTCATAATCTGCCGCACCGTAAATATATGCTTCACCAAACATCAGGTCACAGAATGAGTGCATAAGCTTAACAGATTTTATTTCACCTGTCTGTGCTTCAAAATCATGCAATAGGTTGCCGTTTTCATCTGCAAAGAAATGGAAGCCGCCAAGAGAATCCCAAAGGAAGGAAAAACAGGTGAAGGATGCAACATCGAGGAAATCTCCTGCCTCTAAAACGATTCTGTCAGATGTTGCACCGACTGTCATCCAATCACTTGACTGTGATTCGTCAACAGGGAAATCACCGTTGTGGAAATACATAAGGTTTTCTGTAAAACCGAAGATACCACCCTTGAAATATGAAGAACCGGGAAGTGCATCAAAATTAACATCACCCCAATCACCACCATAAAGCTCTTCGTGAGCGTAAATGAGCAGCTGTAGGGCTGTTGTTTCATATTCACCGTCACCGTCGGCATCAAAAAGCATATTATCAAGACCGTATTCTGTCAGGTCAACTTTTTCTATCTTGTCAAGCTCTATGGGGAGATAAACTATGGGATCACCATTTTTATCACCAATATACCTTCCGTCAAAGCTGATAGAAAGATATACATATTCTTTTTCCACTGCAATTGATGTTAAAGGTATAGCACTGATTAACATCACAATTGCAAGAAATATACTTAAGATTTTCTTTTTCATTATGCAGACACTCCTTTACTCATTTTTGTTTGCATCGGAAGCTTTTTGTTTGTTGGCATTTTCCCTGCATCTTTCTAATTTCTGACGTGCTGAAATAGTCTGATTTTTAGATTTAGTGGCCGCCCGTTTTTTCTTTTTTGATTTTTCAGGAACAGGCTTTGTCTCCTTTAATCCTGCAGATTCCAACGCCCTTGGCCAAGGACCGAGGAAGGCTTTGATTCGTGACCTTGTAGGTTCATCAAAATCATCCTTTTTGGGTAATCTTCCGAGTTCCTCTGCCTTTTGTCTTAAAAGTTCTTCCGCCCAGAACTTTTTATCATCTGATGTCACTTATCAACCCTCCTTTACATAACAAAAAATACTCTTTCAACCAAATAGGTCAAAAGAGTACAACAGATTCAAAGCACGGTTAAACAGACTCTGAGTTTAAACAAAACAAAAAAGAATGCAAACCCAAAGCCGCATAACGGCGATAAATCGGTTGCACTCTTCTCACCAAAGTTGTGTTGAACCTAAAAAGACACGGCAGGTGCTCTGACTTAAGGAACATATAAAACAGCAAATGTTTCCGCAAATTATAAAATGCAGAAAAGACTGATTTTAGTTCCAACACAGTAATGGCGGTTGTTCAGGATTCGAACCTGATTTCCCTATTAAATCTACTCAGCTAACAACTTTTCAAAACCGTATCTTCTCATATCAGTATTTAATTTTGTTTATTATAGCATTTGTTATTTAATTTTTCAATAGATTGCAAAGAATTTATTCATCCACTCTGTAAAGCATACAGGGTCTGCCACCTGTTTCGTAATTAATTTCGCCCTGAACCTTACCCGACTCGACAAGATAGTTCATATATCTTCTTATTGTTACTGATGTAAGACCTGTCCTTTCAGCGATTTCATCACCTGTTAACCATTTGCTTTTATTAGACCTGAGTTCTGTAAGAATGGTTTCAAGAGTTTTTTCCTGTATTCCCTTCGGGTGCATATCCTCACCTTTCTTACGGAATGAATCCATTATGAAATCTATGCTTTTCTGATTTAATGTATCGAGCTCACTCAGAGCCTTGTTTTGTGCCGTAAATTTCTGAAGTGCCATCTGAAATCTGTCAAAGGTAAAGGGCTTAACAAGATAATCAACTATACCAAGATGCAAAGCTTCTTCAAGGGATTCACGGTCATTTGCGGCTGTTACCATAATAACATCTGCGGATATCTGCTTTTTTCTTATCTGTCTCAAGGTTTCAAAGCCGTCAAGCTTAGGCATATAAACATCCATAATTATAAGATCAACGCTTACGTTTTCCAAAAACTCAAGAGCAGATATTCCGTCTTTGCACTTGCCGCATACAGAAAAGCTTTTATTTTTCAGAATATACTGTTCGTTTATCATAGCAACCATAGGGTCATCTTCAACGATTAAAACCTTATACATTTTTCTGCTCCTTTCGCTTATTTCTTAAAGCTGACAGTAAAAGAGGTTCCGACACCTTCCTGTGATTCCACATTTATGCTGCCACCTGCATTTTCCGTGATAGTTTTTACCTGATAAAGACCTGTTCCTCTGCCTGCTCCTTTTGTTGAAAATCCGTTTTCAAATATATGCTCAATGTATTCTTCGGCAATACCTGTACCTGTGTCATCAGTAGTAATAAGAAGTGCTCCCGGCTTGGAGAACATACCGAACAGTAATTCCTTCTGACCGTCATAGCTCATACTATTCATTGCTTCAAAGGCGTTGTCAATAAGATTACCAATAACCGTAACAAGGAGCTCCGAGGGAAGATGAATATCTGCCGGAGAATAATAACAACCTTCTCTTAAAATGAACCTGACATTAAGCTCCGATGCTCTTGCAATCTTACCAATGAGAAGAGCAGCCACAGCAGGCTCATTGATACAATTCATAACCTTGCTTATGGTTTCTCTTTGTACCATAGTTATATTCTGTATATACGAGGTGGCCTCGCCGTACATTTCCATCTGAATGAGTCCGAGAATAACATGAAGCTTGTTTGTAAAATCGTGATTGTTGGCTCTCATAGAATCCACAAGATATCTTGTGCCTGTAAGGTCCTCCATAAGCTTGGTGTATTCCTTTCTGTCGTGAAGAATACCGATAGCTCCCACAACGTCATCATCCTCTTTTACAGGTATAGTGTCAATGAGAATGTTATCGTCACCAGAACTGACGGAAACCTTTGTATCAGGACTGCAAAGCAAATTAAGAGCAGGAACGTCTTCGGTTAAATCACTTATATTTTTACCGATAAGCTCATCCTCTCTGCCATCGCTTGTAAGAATTTTTACAGCAGATTTATTTGCAAACTGAACCTCTCCGTTATTATTTACCGCTACAATGCCTTCATCAAGAGATTCCAGGATATTATCACGCATACGGAACATAGAAGTAAAAACATCAGGCTCATAGCCTAAGAGACTTTCCTTTATCTTGCCTGAAAGCTCTGCAGAAATAAGAAGCTCCATAAGAATTGCAACTATCGTAATAAGGGTAAAGGTAAGAAAAATCTGAAAGACCTCAGCCTTTACATTTTTCATAAGCATAATCGCCATTACAAAGCCGATGTAATCACCGTTTTCATCATAAATTGCAGCATAAGCTCTTCTCTGAGTGCCTGAGGGACCATTATCTGTCGTTGTGTAATATCCTTCTGAATTAGTAACAAAGTCAGGAGTTGTACCGTCATAAACAGTGCCTATCAGTTCATGGCTTGAATGATAGAGTCTTTTACCGTCTATGCCGATTACAGAGATAACATCAATATCCTCAAGGGTATCCTTTAATGAATCAAGGTATTCGGAAAACACAGTATAATAAACATCATCAGAATAATCCTTTCCCGTAAGAAACGGAGTTTTTGCAATGGCTTCTGCAACATTCTGCAAATTGCGGTCACGGCGGTTTGTTTCAAACTGAAGATTTATAAAGGTCCCTGAAAAACCAAGAAACAGTGCGAGTGTAGTAATTAGAATTGCCTGAAACCTGAAGGACATCTTCTGAATACCGGCAAGAGTATTTGCTTTTTTTATCTTATCTTTTTGAGTTTTTGCTTTTTTATCTGACATGATGAAGGACTTCTTTCTTTTGGCTTATGCTTATATGATAATAGATATCTTACCTTTTGAAAAGGTTTTGAAAGTAAAATAAATGAGAAAAAACAGAAAAACTCTTTTTAATCTTTCGAATAATTGTTCATCGGAAATATCAGTGCTAATATGTGCTCAACAAAAAACAAAGGAGCGATATTATGGGGGCAATATTCGAAACAATTATGCTTGTATGCTTCGGCTTTTCATGGCCGATGAATCTTATCAAGGCATACAATGCAAAAACTGCAAAGGGTACAAGTCTGCCTTTCATTCTGCTTATTATTACAGGATATATTGCAGGTATTACAGCAAAGATTGTAGGCGGTCATATTAACTATGTTCTTGTAGCGTACATAATTAATCTTGCTATTGTTCTTATGAATCTTGCGGTTTACTTCAGGAATTCTTCTCTTGACAAAAAGAGCGTATAAGGAGGAAGAATTAATGGTTCAGACAAAAAATTATACTATGCTTAACTCTCTTGCTGAAAAAGGCGGTACAGTTATTTTCGGAGGCAAGGAAGATACTTCTATACCTCTTTGTGAATTAAAGCAATCCTTTGACCTCAGCTCTGATTTTTACAACAGAAGCTTTGAGAAGCTCAGCGTCACTAATGCCAAGGAGCTTTATAAGAACTACATATCTGAGCTTGTACCTGACACGGTTTTTCTCCACATCGGTGAAAACGATTTAACTATGTTTCAGGAGGACAGCAACAAATTTATCAATCTCTACCGTGAGCTTATAGAAGAAATCAGAAGTAGCAATAAAAAGTGCCGCATAGCAATTGTGTCACTAAAAAATTATGAAAGTGATGCTGTTATTACAAAGTTAAATGAACAGCTTAAATACCTTGCGGATTCTGAGAGATGTGAATTTGCCGACATATCCGAAAAGAAAATATGGAATCCGAAAGGCACAAGAGATGCAGTTTCATTTGCATATTCTTTAGGATTAAAGACTCAGAAGCCTTTGTATGATTTGGTTAAGATTTTGTTTTGTTACGCTTAATCTTGCATTTTGAAAATGATAACAAACCTCCTTGCTTCGGCTCACACCGATTCAAGGAGGTTTTTTCGTTATATATTAATCTTTACCGCAGACACACCGCCCATCTCAGTTTTTTTCTCCATAAACCCATCATCGGGTATCTTGCTTTCATACGCTTCCATATAAGTTGCAGAGCCAAGATAAGCAGAAATGTTAGTCCTCGGTATAATAACCCAGTCAGAGTCAGGCTCTTTGTTTGCGATATAGTACTCGGCAAGAGTAATCATAAGCCTTTCTGTTTTGGCATCCGCATTGTATGACCTGATTTTATTAAGTGTTTCATCAGGTAAAACTACCGTTTCAGTACGCAACGGACCGAGTACAAGTGCATCTGCAATAGCCGTGTCAAAAAGCAAAGGGAAATCGGCAGAAGACCTGTTGTTGTAAATGGAATACTGAAACTGTATCAGCTTGTTAGCCCAAGTGCTTTCAATGTCTTTTAAGGTCTTCTTTTCGGCAAAGCAATGAAGCTTCTTGGTAACATCTTCTTTGTTCTTTTTGATGTAATCCGAAAGAGAATGCAGGTATCTGTAATACCATCCTGCTCCGTTTTCATCAACTATTTCAGAAAATTCATTGTGAAGCTCAGGAAAAGATGTATGAAAGGCTAATGCCTTGTTTGATACTGTTTCGCAAGGCAGACTGCACCAAGCACATAAGAATTGTCTTGCTTCTTCTGTTCTCTCATAAGGGTCATCAGTACGGAGTGTACCGTCAGCATTATGAAAAAGATAACCCCTTGCAAGGATAGTAAATATTCGGTTGAAACCCTTGTTCTTTTTAATAATAGTTGTTGAAAATCTGCCCATAAAAGCAGTTGACTGCTTGCTGTCTGCAAAGAAAAAGGGAGTGTCGGTATATGTCTTGTATTCAAGCCATTCATTAGTCATAGATCTTCTCTCCCTTCCTTGCAAATCTGTTGATGTGCCTGTAATAAGCATCATAAAGGAAATCACGCTTACCGAGAGCAACAATGTATTTTACGGAAGCATTGAAAGAGATGACATGGGTTTCAATTATCCTTGCAGCTTCCTTTGAAACAGTTTCACGGTAGTTGCCTACAGGATTTCTGAGATAGGCTTTTACCATCAATGTCAGCTCTTCAGAATCGTTAGGATACTGCATAGCCGAAGCATTTGCAGAGATATTGTAGTTCCGTGTTTCGGTAATAATATCAGGTAACAGCTTGTACCCACCGAAACGGAAATCAGCAAAGATGTCATAATACTCTCTGTACTCTGTTTCGGGAAGATACTTTATGAGGAAAGCGTATCTTTCATTCTCTTTCATAAAGTGCCAATTTTCAGTTCTTACCGCGAGATATATCTCATTAACTCTTTCTTCGGGCAGGTTGATGAATACTGCGGCAAGCTCATCTGCTTCGTAGTCGTTTTCCTTGTTCTGCATATACAGAATACGGTTAATATCGTTGTGTTTTGCCTTTATGTTGCTTGCGGCTTTTCGTCTGGCGCGGATTCTTGTAAGACATTTTTCGTAATCAGATATTACTCTGCTTACATAAGCAAGAATTTTCGGGTCAAGCTTCTTCTCCCAGCCGGGCTTTGCAAAGGTAAAAAGCTCACTTGCATCAGCATGATGACAGTCTGCCCTTGGTGTATGCTTTTTCAGCTCTCTTGCAAAATACGGAAGCTTTTCAAGGTTAGAGCTTACCTCATCCCAGTTCTGACCGTCAAAGAATTTTTTGAAGCGTTCATCAAAGGTAGGCTCATACCAACGGCGCTTGCCCTCTGCTTTTTCAATAAGAGTCTTGTATTTAAGGAAGGATGTTCTTTCGGCCTTGTTGGTTTCAAGATATTCTGTTAAATCGGGCTTTATACCGCTTTTGGCAGAATCTATTTCAAGACCTGTAAGTATTTCAAGCACCTCTGTTTCCTTGCGGTACTGCTCCTTCTTTTCATCATCGGTGTTTTCGTCATAAGCGATTATGCTTCGGTCAAGTGCCGCATTTGAAATCTGACCGACACGGGATGAAAATGTGTTTCGTATTGTTTCAAAGCGTTTGTACCAATCGTTTGCATCTGCAATGATTGGTTTGGCGGATGGTATGCTTAACAAAGGCAGATTGCCGTTCTGTGATAAATCGTCTTCGCTGTAATTACTCATAATACAGCTTGTTAATTTCGGTTCGGCTACTGTCTTAATCATATCACCGTCAAAATCTGCACCTCCAAGTCTTTCAGCAAGGAGTGAAACAGAGTTTACCATAATCACATCTTTAAGACTCGAAAGATACTTTTCTCTGTAAGCACCTATTTTCTTTAAAGGCTTAACAAGAGCTTCCTCATTTCTTGCGATGTGAGGATTGCGGAGAAGAGCATAGATATCCTGCTCAGAATAAACAGCACCGGGAGCATAAAACTCATTAGTATCAAGGAATTCATTTTTGATACTAAAATAAATATCGGGCCTTCCTCCGTTATCTCTGATAAGCTCATAGAACAGCTCCATAATATCGGCCGCAAAGAAACGGTTATCACCGTCAACAAGTAAGCGACCTATTGAGTAATCTTTAAGTAAGCTCTCTGCCGCATCGTCAAGCTGACGGACAAAATACGGCTCATTAATAAACTTTGGATTCTTTTTCAAAAGTTCTGCGAGATGATAGCTTCTGCTTTTTCTGCCGAAGGTCCATTCATCAGCCTTGTCGGTAAAATACCTTATACGGGCATTAGTATCACTGCGAAGGTCATAATATCTCTGTTCGGTTGGTTTTGTCAGCCACATTCTTTTATCCTCTGCTGGAGAATGTTCCCAACCCAAAGGCAAATCATCGGGTCTGAATTCAGATGAAAGCATTTTGACAGTATTAAGGAACTGATAGTTAAGCTCGGTTGTATCTTCGGATTCTGTCTTGCTGACGTTTGTGATGTACAGAGTGTGTTCATAAGCACGGCAGAGCTGTACATATGTCTGCCAAGAAACATTATACTGCTTCAGCCACTTGCAGCCCTTGAACTGACTCTCGGTAAGTATCATACAAAGGCTGTTTACATTATGCTTTCTGCCCCATATATCGGTTATAGTCTCAACGCCTGCTTCCTTGAACAGAGCTTTAAAATCTGTCTTATGCACCATTCCCTTGATATATGGCATTCGAATCTGAAAAGAGGAATGTTCTTTTTTACTGCCGATTTTAATGTCAATCTCACGGGCAAACTCAGGTGAAATCAGCCCCATACCGTCAAAACGGGTGGTTTCAATATCACCTGTACATTCTGTTCTTTCATATTTTCTGACACTTCCTTCACCTGTAACGTCAGTAACGGTTACATAAGAAACATCATTTGTAATATGCTTGGGGTTAGGCACAATAGCGACATTTTCAAGGAAAAACTTATTATCCGGCTCAACTCTGATACCCGACGAAAAGAGAAGTCCGTTATATGCATAGAGCTTTGAAAGCTCACAGACATCAATTTTTAGATTAAGGGTTATTCTGCGTGTAATTTCATCATAGAGGTCAGCACGGACAAATGACAGCTTTGCATTTCTGCTCATAGAGGCAGAACGCTCAAATGCAAGATATTTATGCTGCCCGCCACCAAGGTCAAGAGTAATGCCTTCGGGACGATACATAGACTCTGCCTTTTTCTGTCTTAAAGCATTTTTAGGATACTCTGCACTTCTATCAAAGATACCTGCAAAGTCAAGATAAATAATTGCATCGTACAAATCCTCGATTATCAGCTCATCATCTTTAGGCGAATAACCGTCTCTGTGAAGCATAGACATCAGCTGATAAAAAACGGCATTATCATCCTGATATGTTTCGCCGTGATTTAATAATACACTTGCAGTTTCCGCTTTGTTGAGATTAAAAGAGTATATATCCTCGCCAACAGGCTTTGCGTAGGCAAGAATTGCCTTTGCGGACAGCATAGGTATTTTGTATCTTACACCGGTCATAGCTTCACCTCCTGAATTTTACTGTGATAATTATATATCAGCAAGACAAAAAATGCAAGATTTCAGTAAATGAATACTGCGTTAGATTTTTTAATTTTACAATCAGATACATGGCACTCGTCAGATTTTTGACGGGTGCTTTTTTATGCCTAAAACCGTTGATTTGGGTATATGAATACTGCGTTAGATTTTTTTAGCAGCTATACATAATTTCATAAAGAAAGAAGGATGAAAAAATGACAAATGCTGAATACGAGTATGAAAATCAGGAGGATCTGAAATGGCTTTGGTACCTACAGGTTACCGGCAGAGCAACCGAGTATCCGAGTGTCAGGAGAATTACCTGCAAGGGTTGTGAACGGGTGTATTTTACTCAGGTTCGCTGTGTAAAGTTTTGCTATGAGTGCAGGTTCGATAACATCGGTGCGAAACACGTAAGACGAAAGACAAGGTTAGCAAAACGTGAAAATACAGTGTGTAAAAGCTGCGGCAACACCTTTACACCTAAAAGAACTGGTGCAGTATATTGCAGTAATGCCTGTAGGCAAAAAGCTTATCGCAGTCGTGTTACGGATAATGTAAGTCCTCGGAGCGAGTACTTACAACAACCGTAACGGGAAGTTTGTTACAGTTGCCGTATTAGGCCAAAATGGCCAAATACGGTAGCCGTAACGAAAAACATAAAAAAATATAAGAAAGGAGGAACCTATATGCAAAAACTAAAGCTCACCTTAAAGCAATTCGCAGAAATCAAGACAATGATTAAAAGCCGATGCTGTAACTGTTATCAGGGCAACTGTCTGCTTCTTGATGACGGTGACACCCACACCTGCCCACAGTTCATAACACCGAGCCATATTATCTGCAGATATTTTCTTGACTGTGTGCTGCCGAGTGATAATACCCTTATGAAAAGCGTTACGGGTCAGACACCTGCTGAAACGATAGTATGTGCTTTATGCGGCAGTAAAACAGAGCGAACAGGCAGAAATCAGAAGTTCTGTCCTGACTGTGCAAAGAAGAAGCAACGACAGAGAAATGCAGAATTTATGTCTGCTAAAAGATCACGGGTGGATGTTTATAATGCCTTGAAGCCGCCAAAATAAAGGCTTAAAAACAGTGAAAGGGATAAGGCAATATACTTTTATGTTATTGCGTTTTAAAACATCCACACAGAAAAAACATTATACAACAAAAATCTTAAACCCGAACAACCGAACAAAGTGCTATGAAGCCCTATACTACTGCCTTGCGGCGTTCGTATTTGTAGCGCACACTGTGGCACATTGTACGGATAAAACCCGAACAGATAAATGCTTTATGTTATTGATGATTTGTAATGTCTGTACGGATGTTCGGAAAATAATTCTATGAAAGAGGTAAAAATTTGGAAAACTATTTATACTATTCAGACCCGTTCTTTGCGTATAACAACTCACTGTATATTGAAAAGACGATAAACGGTAAGCCGGTAAATATCAAGCTCAGCAATTTCCTTGCAAGGATAACCGAGGATATTACCTGCACTAACGGAGCCGAGAACGAAAGATACCTTTCTATTGTCGGTACAGACGATAAAGGAAAAGATCTTCGAAAAATTACAGTACCCCTGAAAAACTTCGCACAGCTTGATTGGGCACAAGAGCATTGGGGCATCAACTGTGTTATCGAATCAGGATACGGCAACCGTGATAATCTTCGTCAGGCTATTCAGTCAACAGCAAAATATGCAGAAATAAAAACCATTTACGGTACAACAGGCTGGTGGGATACTGCAACGGGTTGGCAGTTCTGTATGCCCGGTAACAGCAACACAGAGGTTGAACTGACAGAAAAGACAAAGGGCTATTCATTTAAAACAGATTCGGATATAACAGAAACGATGAACCTTATGAAAGCTTTGCCTTATTCTGTTGCACCTAAAGAGATTATGTTCCCTATGCTTTCTTACACATTAGTCAGCATACTCGGCACCTTTATGGCAAAGGCGGGCAAGGAAACTAAAACGGTTATTATGCTTTACGGTAAAACAGGTTCAATGAAAACAACGCTGTCACTTTTAATTAATTCTCTTTTCGGCAGGTTCAATGAAGATAATATCCCGATGAACTTCCGTGATACACCAAAGAGCATATTGAACTATTGCTTCACTCTTAAGGACTGTGCAGTTATCATTGACGACTATCATCCCGGCTCAGGCAGAGAACAGTCAGCGCAGGATGCAACCACACAGGCACTCATCCGTGGTATCTGTAACAGAGAAGCAAGAGGTGCTCTTGATAAAAGCGGAAGGCAGAGAGCAGCCAAAAGACCTCAGTGTAACGTGATAATGACTGCAGAGTATCTTCCCAATGTGGGTGAAAGCGGTGTAGCAAGATTTCTTTCTCTTGAGCTGAAGCCCGGTGACATTAACCTTAACGAGCTTACAAAGTATCAGAAGGAAGCTGAGGAAGGAACCTTATCCCACTTTACTTTCCTTGCAACTGAAATGCTGAAGGCAAAATTTCTTGACAAAGAAAACGGTGTGAACGACCTTTTAGAAAAACTCAAAAGCGGTTTTCTTTCTAACAGAAGGTTCTATAAATCCAAAGCTGATGAAATAAATTTTCATATCAGACCGAGATTATGTGACGACCTTGCAAACATAAGAATCGGCTTTGAACTTTATTGTGAAACTCTTTTGTACTATGAAGGTATCACCGATGAACAGAAAGCTTTAATGTTAAAAGAGCTTGACGAAATTTTATTAAGGCTCGCTGTAACGCAGCAGACACTTACGGAAACGGAACAGCCGACAGAAATATTTATCCGTAAGCTTCGCAGTCTGATTGATGTAGGCAAGGCAAATCTTGTTGAGCGAATGATAAGACCTGTTGATATGCCGAGAAACCTTGTCGGTTATTATGACGATGAAAACTTTTATTTCGAATCCGATGCAGCTTATGCAGCGGTTATAAGATCCTGTAACGATGTCGGTGAGCATTTCCCTTTAACGCAGAAAGCCTTAATCAAAGCTCTGAAGAATGAAGGCGTCAGTATCTGTTCAAAGGGAGAATGTACAAGAAATGTCAGAGTGTTCGGTACACCCAAGAGAGTTATTTGCATTTCAAAGGAAGCATTCAACAAAAGTTTACCGCCCGATGAGGATGAAGTATCTGATGATGAAGACTTACCATTTGGTCCCGGTAAGATAATTGACAGCAAGAAAAGCGAGCCTGAACAGCTCGCCTTTTCTTATGCGGCAGGTAATTAAACGAGGACAAACCAACGCTTGCTTTTACTATTTGGATTTTGGTCCGAAGTTTAGCAAGCATTGGATTTGTATCCGCAAATCCGTAAAAACAAAGCGTTTTTACCACCACATCCCAACACAAAAATCAAAGAAAGGAGAATTCCTATGTCAAAACGAAAAAGAGAAATTGATTTTCATGTCTATCTCAGTGAAGAAGAAAACGAAATCTTAAACAAATTCTGTACTGTTATGAAAACTGACAGAAGTAAAATTATCAGAGCAATGATTTTAGGAACAAGGCTTGTTGAAGCTCCGCCTGTTGATTACAAACATTTTATTATTGAGCTTCGCAGAGTCGGCACTAATCTTAATCAGCTTACTGCTAAAGCAAATGCAATCGGTTTCATTGACCGTGCTGAATGCAGAGAGGTTTTATCTGAGGTGCGTTCTCTCGAAGCTGATATCGCAAAATATTTTAAACCTGGTAAAGGTAGGTTCGTTTAATGGCAGTTACAAGAATATGGCCCATAAGAGGAAACATCAATCAGGTTGTAACCTATGCCGCAAACAAAAGTAAAACTGACCTTACAAAATATTCTGACCTCGTTTCATCACTTCACTATGCCGCCGATAAAGATAAAACAAATCTTGAAAGCGAACAGCGACTCCTTGTTGACGGCATTAACTGTGACCCTGATATTGCTGCACAGCAGATGATTGATACAAAAGAAATGTATGGAAAGACGGGAGGTATTGTTGCCTATCACGCATATATTTCTTTCAAGCCGGGAGAGGTTACACCTGAAGAAGCACAGCAGGTTGCAATGGAGGTTGCAGGTAAGATGTGGGGAGCTGATTATGAAATGGTAGTCGCTACCCACCTTAATGCTAATTGTGTTCACTGTCATATAGTCATTAATTCTGTTTCAATGACAGACGGAAGAAAGATGAATGAAGACAAAGCTATGTATCGGCTTTTCAGAAAGATGAGCGATGAAGTTTGTATTGAACACGGATTATCTGTTATTGAAAACCCAAAAGGCAAACGAATACCATACAATGTTTACAAAGCAAAGCAGAAAGGTATCAAAACAAAATATGATTATATGCGTGAAGATATTGATTATGCTATTCCGAGAAGCAGAAGTATAAAACAGTTTTTCAGAATTATGAGTCAGAAGGGTTATTGGTTTGATGATGGGAAGATTGGTTACCGTACCGACAAGCACGGAGTTAAGCTTTCAAACCTCGGTGATGAATACTCTTATGAAAGCCTTTGGGATAGAATTAATCATCAGAGGCTTTATGAGGTGGATGAAAATTTTTATAACTACACCCGTGCGAACAACTATCTTAAAAATCAAATCTTTGTTTTCAATTACAGAGGTTATGAGTTCAAGGAGTCAGCAGAGCATTACCGTCACCCTGAAACTTTTAACAGAACTGTTTCTGATTTTTCAAAACTGATTGTGGGTGGCGCCGTGCTCGGTGCACCTGTTGTTTCACTTTTATTTCTTGCTCTTTTGTTTGTGGGAGCAATAGCTGAAAAGAATAACTGCAATCCGCATCCGTTCTCACCGAAGATGAAATACTCAGCACTGAGAATTGAGTTTATGCATAAGCAGATTGAGCTTGCCATTGATGAAAAGCTTTATGACTTTGCCGAGGTTGATAACTTTATTTCAAGAACAGAGATTCGTATGGAGGAGCTTAAAACTCAGCGCAACAAAATTTACAATCAGATAAGAAGATGCAAAGACCCGACGGCTAAGGAAGACCTTATTGACCGTCGGGATTTTCTTACGTCTGAAATATCTGCACTGCGAGAAAAGATTAACATTGCAAAACGCATCATCAAGGACAGACCGGGGCTTGAAGAAAGTCTTGAAGCGGAAAAGGCACTTATCCGTGAATGGTACTTCCCCGAAAGAGCTCAGGTCAAAGAAAAGCATTATGAAGGGAGGTAGGTATTATGAATGCTGAAGAGCTTTGCAAGAAAATGCAGGAAGAGAAAAAGGCTGACAGTGATGGGTATTACGAGGAAGAAATGTCATCAAGCGAATATGCTCACAGATATATGGGCAGACCCGGATACTCTGTCAGAAAACACTTACAGATTATACGAGCCGAACAAGAAAAGCATAAAAGAAATTATTAATTTTTATGGAGGTAAATTATGTCTAATCAAAACATCAAATCACCGATAAACATTCCGGTATCAAAAATTCATCCCTTTGAGGGAAATCCCTACAAGGTGCTTGACAATGAAGAAATGAACCTTCTCATTGAAAGCATACAGCAGCAAGGTATTCTTACACCCATTGTTGTAAGACCGTTGGAAAACACAAAAGATGAATATGAACTCATCTCAGGACACAGACGTATGAGAGCATCACAGAACGCAGGGCTGGAAACAGTACCTGCTTTAATTTATGCCGTGAGCAGAGATGAAGCGGCTATTATGCTCGTTGACAGTAATCTTCACCGTGAGCATATTCTCCCGTCGGAGAAGGCATTTGCTTACAAGTTGAAATCAGAGGCTTTGAAGCATCAGGGAAAACGCTCAGACTTAACTTCGGTGCAAGTTGCACCGAAGTTAGCAACTGAACAGATAGGCGAAACAGAAAACATCAGTAAAGATACAGTTAAAAGGTATATTCGTCTGACTTATCTCATTCCCGAATTACTTGACCTTGTTGATGAAGAGAAAATTGCTCTCACTCCTGCGGTTGAGCTTTCTTACCTTACCGACGAAGAACAGTATGCTCTTCTTGATGCAATAGAGGTTGAAGAGAGAACACCGTCTCTTTCTCAGGCTGTACGTTTCAAAAAGTTAAGTCAGGCGGGCGAGCTGTCTTATGATGATATTGAAACCATAATGCAGGAGGACAAAGCAAATCAGAAGCCTATGTTCAAGGTTTCTATGGAAAGATTGCAGAAAGTCGCACCTAAGGTTAAGAATAAAGACTTTGAAGATTTTGTAATAAAAGCTTGTGAGCACTATTACAGGTACCTGCTCCGTCAAAGGGACAGGGATTCACGATAAGGAAGGAGGTGATGTTTATTGAAGATTAATGCAATTAAAAGAAATTATATTTCGAGCCTTGACGGTTTACCTTATCTGCTAACTCTTGAGATGGTGGCAGGTTTGACGGGATTTAATTATGAGACGTTAAAGAAATACTGTCAGAAAGGCACAATCAAAGCTCGAAAAATCGGGAGAGAATGGCGTGTCAGTCAAGATGATTTTCTCAAAATGGGACTCGGCACATTTGATGATAATGGTGTTACACAGTAATATTGACGTGAGGGGTGCGAAAGCATCCCTCAAATACTTTTTCAGGAGGACAAAATGAATAAGATTTATGTAGAAAAAAACAGCTTTTGTACCCGACTTTATATAGGTACAGATGCTAACGGAAAACCCAAATACAAAAAGCTCAAGGCTCAGACGGAGAAAGAGCTTGAGAAGAGAGTGAGAGAGTATAAGAACGCAATAGACAGCGGACTGAACATTCTGAAAAATAATGATACCCTTATAAAGTGGGTCAACCATTATCTTGAAACAATAGAAAGTGAGGTTATGTGTGATAATATCAAAGAGTCAGAATATAAAACTCTGAGAGCGAGATTGCAATACTTTATAGATTATAAAGGCGGACTTCTTGCAAAAACAAAGCTCAATGATATACTTCCTTCTCATATTCAGCCCGCCATAAACGAATTATACAAGAAGAATCCGTCAACAGGCAAAACTACGGCGAAGAAAACTATTCAAAGATATATCAGAGCTCTTGCTAATGTCTTTGAATTTGCAAGAAAAGAGAGAGCTTATAATTTCTGTAATCCCTGTGATGATTTGAAAATTCCTAAAAATTCAGTCACCAAAACCCGTACCGCTATAAATAAGCATACAATTCAGTTGATTCTCACCACTGAACACAGAGCAAAGCTTCCTGCTTGTATAATGCTACTTGCAGGTCTCAGACGAGGAGAACTTACGGCTCTGACTTGGTTTGATATTGACTTTAAGAATAAAATCATCAATGTTAATAAATCCTATGATTTCAAACAGTGCGAATTGAAAGAAACTAAAACCAAAGCCGGTATGAGAAAAATACCTATGAATGATTTCCTTTGCGATTTGCTTCTTGAGGCTAAAAAGCATTCTAAAGGTTCCTATGTCGTTCAGAAGGTTTACGGAGGAAGAATGACTGAAACAGCGTGGAAACGCCTTTTTGAGAGCTATATGGAAGCATTAAGGGTGGCTGACGGTGCAGATGAGAACAATCTCTGCTTTGCGGATGAGTGCTTTGAAGAATTCACCGCACATCAGCTCCGTCACACTTATTGTTCTATGCTTCAATGGTCAGGTGTTGATATTAAAACAGCTCAGGAGCTTATGGGACACAGTGAGTACGGTGTAACAGCAAACATTTACACTCATGTTGATGAGGCTACCAAAAATAATGCAGCGATACTGCAAGATAAATTTATCAAGGAAACTTTGATTTCATAAAAGATTAAGAGCAGAAAGATTTAACTGTCTTTCTGCTCTGATTTTGTACTGTATAATGATTACTGCGTAAGCGATAAATTATTGATGAAAACCTCAAAATTACGGCACGCGGTCGAAATGTGCCCCTGAAAAGGTGTATTTTTATTCATAAAAATGTGTAAAAGCCTTATGATACAAGGACTTGCGGTACTTCGTGGGGGGCACATTGGGGGGGCACATAGTACTCGAAAATGTACGATATTTTACGGTAAATGCGATTTCGGAAAAATAAATAAAAACAAGAAAAAAGCCCGAAACCCTTGTAAAATCAAGGTTTTTCGGACTTTTTAGTGGCAGGGGCAGAAGGGCTCGAACCCTCGGCACGCGGTTTTGGAGACCGCTGCTCTACCAACTGAGCTATACCCCTATATTAAACTGGTGGGCCATCAG
>JAZMZY010000048.1:0-23737 GCA_045586265.1 Acutalibacteraceae bacterium | reverse complement strand
ATCAAACTCTCTAAAAAATTGTATTAACTCATCCTCTCGGATGCCTTAACCTTTTTCAGAGCTTTCTCGCTCATTTCCGATACACTAACATATCGCTTCTTTCAAACTTCTTTCGAAGCCCGAATTTTACTGTCGCAAAATTTTCTTTTACGCTCAAAAAAATCTCAAGGGTTTCTTTGTTTCTCGTTGTTTAATTTTCAAGGTTCGTTTGCTCTCTTTTAAGGTCTCCTGCGCACCGCTTTTGCGGTTCGTTTTCGCCCCTCTCGAAGAGTGCCTTGATATAATATCACCACATGTACCATTTGTCAAGCATTTTTTTCAAATTTTTTTAAAAATTTTTCAACTTTTTTACCAATCACAATATATTGTGGTTGTGCATATTGAACAACCACAATTTTTATGCTTAAAACCTTCTAAAAGGAATGAATATTCTGTTTTTTATTGAAAAAACTACTAAAAAACTATATGAGGTGCTATATGAAAAAGAAAAAATCTGAATTTAATTTTCAAAAATTCTTACACTCAAAATACGGCAGTTTTATTGCCATTGTTCTCAGCCTTTCTATTATTTATGGTATAGTCTTTATTTATACCAACCGAACAGAGCAAATTGAAGCTCAGGAAACACTTTCTAAAATCGGCTCCAGAGGCGACGAGGTAAGGCGTATTCAAAACAAATTAAAATCCCTTGGCTTTTTCAACGGGACTGTTGACGGCATATACGGTGCTAAAACTCAAAGTGCAGTTAAACGCTATCAAAGGTCTGTGGGAATTACTGCCGATGGGGTTGCAGGACCTAAAACACTTTTATACCTTGGTCTTGGTTCTTCGTCAGCAGGGTCAACAGGTGGTTACAGTTCTTCTGATGTTTATCTTCTGGCAAAGGTTATTGCAGCAGAAGCACGAGGTGAAAGCTACACAGGTCAGGTTGCCGTGGGTGCCGTTGTCTTGAATCGAGTTGATTCATCATCATTTCCTGACACAGTTGCAGGTGTTGTTTATCAGGCAGGTGCTTTTTCCGCTGTAAGAGATAGCAACTGGTCTGTTTCTCCCGATGCTACCTCACGAAAAGCCGCACAGGATGCTATTAATGGTTGGGACCCGAGTGGTGGGGCGTTATATTATTACAACCCTGCAAAAACCTCTAATAAATGGATTCGCACCCGACCTGTTATTACCACCATTGGCAGACATGTTTTCTGCCGTTGAGCTACTATATATATATAGTATATAAAACCAACAAAAAATCTCTGCTTCTCAGATGCAGAGATTCTCTTTTTGCATACCAAAACAATTTAATGGCAAAATATTAAGGATTTTTAATTTATTTTGATAAAATTCTAACAATTCACTTGATAAATTTCTTCATTTAGTGTATGCTAAAGTGGGGAAAATTGGTAGGGAATATTTTCCGTTTCTTACCTTAGATATATAAACTTCCTTATACAATATATAATAAAAGGAGAAATCGCAAATGCAAAAGGTTCAATTTACCGAAACCGTGTTGCGTGACGCTAACCAGTCACTTATTGCAACCCGTATGAAGTTCAATGAGTTCGAGCCTATTCTCTCAAAACTCGATAAAGCAGGTTACTACTCTCTCGAGTGCTGGGGTGGCGCAACATTTGACTCATGTCTTCGTTACCTTAAAGAAGACCCATGGGAAAGACTCAGAAAAATCAAGAAAGCTTGTCCCAATACAAAGCTTCAGATGCTTTTAAGAGGTCAGAACCTTCTCGGCTATCATCACTATCCCGATGATGTTGTAAGAATGTTCGTTAAAAAGAGCGTTGAAAACGGTATTGATATAATCAGAATTTTTGATGCTCTCAATGACGTTAAGAATATTGAGGTTGCAGTTGATGAAACAGTTAAGAATGGTGCTATTGCTTCCGGTGCTATCTGCTATACAATCAGCCCTATCCATACTCTCGATTCTTATGTTGAGCTTGCAAAGAATATGGTAAGCATCGGTTGCCAGACAATTGCTATTAAAGATATGGCTGGTATTCTCAGCCCTGCAGAAGCACACAAGCTTGTTTCTTCTCTTAAAGAAGCAGTTGATGTTCCACTTGTTCTTCACACTCATAGCACAACAGGCCTTGGCTTTATGACTTGCCTTAAAGCAGTTGAAGCAGGTGTTGACGTTATTGATACTGCTATCTCAACAATGTCAGGCGGTACTTCACAGCCTGCAACAGAAACTCTTAACTATACTCTTGCAGAGCTTGGTTATCAAACAGGTCTTGATAACGAAACTCTTCGTGATATCGCTGATTTCTTCAAGCCCATCAGAGCAAAAGCTCTTGAAAGCGGTCTCCTTAACCCCACAGTTCTTGCAACTGATGCAAAAGCTCTTGACTATCAGGTTCCCGGCGGTATGCTTTCAAACCTTGTTGCTCAGCTTACTGCTCAGGGTAAAATGGATAAATTTGACGAGGTTCTTCTTGAAACTCCCAGAGTTCGTGAGGATTTAGGTTATCCCCCTCTTGTTACTCCCATGAGCCAGATGGTTGGCGTTCAGGCTACTGCAAACGTACTTGCAGGCGAGCGCTATAAAAATGTTTCCAAAGAAGTTAAATCCTACCTTATGGGTGAATATGGTAAAGCTCCCGGTAAGGTTAATGAGGATGTTAAAAAGCAGATTCTTGGTGACGAAAAGGAAATCGAGGGCAGATATGCAGACACACTTGAACCTGCATTTGAAGCTGCAAAAGCTGAAATCGGCAAAAAAGCAAAGAGTGACGAAGATGTTCTTTCATACATCGCATTCCCCACTCAGGCAGAAAGCTTCTTTGATTATCGTGATGAGATGGCTTCTAAAACATATAGCTATGAAATCAAGGCTATTGACTAAGGAGGATTTAATATGACTTTTCTTCCTTTGTTCGGCATCCCCGATGCTTTCGGAACTTCCGGTCTTGGATTCCTTCTTGTTCTTTCAGTTCTTGCTGTAATTATGTTGTTCGTAAGACTTCTTTCAAAGGTTTTAGGCGGAAAATCCAAAAAGGATATAAAAGAAGATTCTAAAACAGAGGTTCAGAAACCTGCACCTGTTCAGACTGCAGAAACTGAAACAGCTGTTGCAGAAGAACCTGTGAAAGCAGAAGCTGCTCTTCCCTACACCCCCGGTTATGTAACCCTTGACGGTGTTAAAGAGCAGGACGCAGCAGTTATTATGGCTATTACTTCTCATGAATCAGGTATTCCTCTTGAAAGACTTTGCTTTAAATCTATCAGACGTCTTAATCAGGAACCCGAACTTATCAACATCGAAGAACAGGATGCCGCAGTTATTATGGCTCTTGTTTCTCATAAAACAGGCATTTCTCTTGATAATCTTATATTCAACTCAATTAAATTAGTGGAGGAATAATAATATGAAATACAATGTTACTTTAAATGGTAAAATTTATGAAGTTGATGTTACAGAATCCGATGCAGTTGTAACAGGCATTACTCAGGTACCCGTTGCAGTTGCTGCTCCCGCTGTTGCTCCTGTTGCAGTTGCACCCGTTGCTGCTCCCGCTGCTCCCGCTGCTCCTGCTGAAGCTCCCGCTGCTGCTCCTGCAGTTGCTCCTGTTTCCGCAGACGGCACACAGGTTAAAGCTCCCATGCCCGGCACAATTCTTGCAGTAAAGAAAAATGTTGGCGAAGCAGTTAAAGCAGGCGATGTTATCGTTGTTCTTGAAGCTATGAAAATGGAAAATGATATCGTTGCTCCCTGCGATGGTACAGTAAAATCTATCAATGCTCCCAAGGGCTCAACAGTTAACACAGACGATGTTATCGCTGTTATCTGATTAAACATTTCTTATACTTAAAGCTTGAAAGGTTTTATCTATGGATATTTCTTCAATTTTAACTAATCTCTGGGAACAATCAGGTTTTCACCTTTTAGAATGGCAAAACCTTGTTATGTTAGGTGTTGCATGCTTCTTTTTGTTTCTTGCAATTAAGAAGAACTATGAACCCCTTTTACTTGTTCCCATCGCATTCGGTATAATTCTCGCAAACCTTCCGGGTGCAAATATGATGCTTGATACTACCGGCGGTCAGTTAGGAAGTATCGGACAAGCAGTTGTGGAAGGCACTCATTGGTATGACTCGGGTGTTCTTCGTATATTATATGTGGGCGTTAAATCAGGCATATTCCCTTGCCTTATCTTTATGGGCGTTGGCGCTATGACCGACTTCGGTCCTCTTCTTTCAAACCCCATAAGCCTTCTTTTAGGTGCGGCTGCTCAGCTTGGTGTTTATTGCGCATTCCTTCTCGCAATTGCATTCGGATTTGAGCCCGCAGAAGCAGCATCAATTGCTATAATCGGTGGTGCAGACGGTCCCACAGCTATTTTCCTTACATCAAAATTAGCATCTCACTTGTTAGCGCCAATAGCACTGGCGGCTTACTCGTATATGGCGCTTATTCCTGTTATTCAGCCACCTATTATGAAAATTCTTACCACAGAAAAAGAACGCAAGGTGGAAATGAAGCAGTTAAGAAAAGTATCCAAAACAGAAAAAATTATTTTCCCTGTTGCTGTTCTTATTCTTTGCGCTTTACTTCTTCCCTCTGTTGCTCCCCTTCTTGGTATGCTTATGTTGGGTAACTTGTTCAAAGAATGTGGCGTTACTGAAAGACTTTCCGAAACTGCACAGAATGCACTTATGAATATTGTTACAATCATGCTTGGCGTAACAGTTGGTGCTACTGCTAACGGACAGGATTTCTTACAGCTCAAAACCGTTCTTATTATCGGTCTCGGTCTTTTGGCTTTCTGCTTCTCAACAACAGGCGGTGTGCTTTTCGGCAAGCTTCTCTATGTTGTTACAGGCGGCAAAATCAATCCCCTTATTGGTGCGGCAGGCGTTTCTGCAGTTCCTATGGCAGCACGAGTTGCTCAGAACGAGGGCAGAAAATACAATCCCACAAACTTCCTTTTAATGCACGCTATGGGCCCCAATGTTGCCGGCGTTATCGGTTCGGCAGTTGCAGCAGGCTTCTTACTTGCAGTATTCGGACAGAACTAAATTTTATTAAAGCCTATATCATCAAAATGATGGTATAGGCTTTATATTTTTCTGCATTTCGACGTGTTTTTCTTGCATTTCGTCATTTTTGTTGACTTTTTTATGGCATATTTTACACTTTTATTGTAAATTGACTTGTTTTACTCTAAATGGTAAAATTGTAGTATAAGGGGTGATTGAATGAACATATTGCTTTGTGATGACAACAAATCTGCTTTAGCTGAATTGAGCGATGCAGTTAATAAATATATGGAAGAACACCTTGTTAATTGCAATATAGTTGAGAGTGAAACATCAGGTGCTGTTATAGAAAGCAATGTAATATTTGACCTTGCTTTTTTGGATATTCAGATGGATGAGATTAACGGAATTAAATTAGCCGAGGTTCTGAAAAAACGCAACAAAAATATAATCATATTCTTTGTAACCAACTACAGCGAGTTTCAGGATGATGCTATGGATTTGAGAGCATTCCGCTTTTTCAATAAACCCTTTGATATTAAAAGACTTTATTCAGGTCTTGATAAGGCTATGGAATTTTTAAACACAATGCTGGTTGATATTTATTTAAAGCAGGGTTCTGAACACACCAAAATTTCTGTTAACGATATATGCTACGTAAAACGTGAAAATCGGAAAACCACAATCGTAACCGTCAACGGCAATTATGTTGTTAAAGATTCATGGGATGAATGGGTGAAAAAGCTTACTCAACCATATTTTTATGTTGTTCACAATAGCTTTATAATCAACGTTCATCACGTTACCAAGTACGACTATTCCGAAGTATATGTAAACGGTGACAGAATTTCTGTTGCCACACGAAAGCAGGCAGATTTCAGGAAGTATTGGTTTAATTACTTGAAAGGCGAAATATATTAAATATAGGACTGAGAGAATTACGATGAATTTATTTATTAACGGATTTACATATATATCTGAGGTTTTCATAATTTACACCTATGCTGCTGGTATGCTTGAGAAAAAATACAGCACAATTAAAATTCTATTGATAGGCTTAGGACTTTTTACAATTCCGTTTATATTAAATCAATTGTGGAATAATTCAATAATTAACATAATTTCTTTTTTTATTGCTACAACAGTGTACCTATACCTTACCCATCGGATAAAAATACAGCACGGTATTTTGCAAGGTCTTATACTTACCGCTATAATGTTCGTTACTGAAATGATTTGCAGTTATAGTATTTCGCTTATGTTCGGTCAAAATTCTTTTTATGCTTACAGAGATAGCACCCAAGTATTTATCCTATGTTCAATAGTCAGTAAAATTTTCTTCCTTGTTGCTTGTAAAATATGCAACCATTTTATATTACAAAAAAACAAACTTTACACCACTCCCGCTTCTTATTTCATTTTCTCGTTCACAGCAATACTTTCAATGTTTGTTTTTATTCTTATAAACGGTAGGTATAAGTTTAACGATGCATTGCAAATTTTGATAATTGCTACGTCTATTCTGCTTATGAGTAGTCTGGTCTTATTATTTATTTCTCATGAGTGTAATGCCGTAAAAAACGCAGAATACATGGATATGAAAGCCATTAAGCAAGCCCAAGAAACGGATAACAAATACTTTGAAATCCTTGAATATCAAAACAATAACCTTATGGTTTACGCTCACGATACTAAAAATCATCTTCAGGCAATACGTAATATGACAGATGATGAAAATATTATTGAATATTTAGAACGCTTGACCGCTGATTTAAATAAATATAGCCGTCAGGCTTCAAGCGGTAACCATAATCTTGATGTTATTATCAATAAATACATAACAGAATGTGAAATTAAAGGTGTTGAATTCACTTATGATATAAGGTTATCTAACCTGTCGGGTATTCAGATGTTTGACCTTGTTTCAATTCTTGGAAATCTCCTTGATAACGCCTTGGAATCAGCAGAAAAATCTACAGGAAAATCAATTCATCTTCAAACAGACCACAGAAACACCTATGATGTTATCATAGTAACTAATAGTTGTGATACCAAACCCGTTACACAAGGAAATGCATTGAAATCAAGTAAGGCTAACAAAAAACAACACGGCTTGGGAATAAAAAGCATAAAATCCGCCCTTAAAAACTACAGTGGTGATTACAATTGGGAGTACGATGAAAATAACAAAGAATTTATTTCAACAGTAATGATTTTAACTAAATAATTTACATCTTAAAAGCACCTGACTCAATGATGTGTCAGGTGCATTTTTCTGCGTTTCGTATCACTTTTCCTTGCATTTCGGCATTTTAAAAGAAAAATTACAATTAAAATGTATAATAAAAGTAGAACAAAAAAAGTTGTTGTCAGTTCAACCTCTCTGGTTTAAGAGATGGGGACCACCATTCCTCTAAGCAGATGTTTGATTTTACTTTCAAGCGGGAGATTACTTTCGTATAAAAATAAAGTTGGTCGGGTGGTGGAGAGTTCCCGATGTGCACAAAAGCACATCGTGGAATCGTAAGATTCCATAGACACCAATTCACCCATAAATTTATCTGTATTCAGGCGCAATAGGCAACCCTTTCTGTCGAGCCTCACAAACATTGTTTATGATATATCTGACATACTCAATATCCTTATTTACCTCGGTGTTTTCAAATCTAAGGACATATATATCCTGACTTTCAATATATTCGGTTCTTTTGTTATCATATTCAATATTTTCTTCGTAAAAATGCTGATATCCGTCAATTTCAATTGCAAGTCGTAATTGAGGACAATAAAAATCAACAATATAATTGCCAATTATTCTTTGTCTGTGAAATTTAGGTATACGACCTTTGAGTATCTGATACCATACTTTTTTCTCTTCATCGGTTTGATTTTTCCGCATTTCAACAGCATATTTCTTTAGGTTTTGATTTGTTGGTAATGGTTTTCGTCTTTTCATTGCTTTCTCCTTTTTTGTGTAATTGCGGGTTTTGTTCTCGGACCAAAACAGATTCAATTCGTGATTCGTAATGCCAAATTGATTGATTTACGTTGGCGGTTGAATTAAGTGACGGTATGTTCTACCTCTCTGGCCTAAGAGAGGGGGCAAGGAGCACGACCGCGCCCTGTGGGCGATACAGGGAGTGTGAGTTGGCGCAGTGGTCAAAATTGTGCGAAGTGAGCAACGAGCAAACAAATTTGGGTACCACAAGAGGACTTAACAATACTTGCCTACACAACAAGCTTTCAAGCGAAAAATAAACTTATTGGCGGTCTACCTCTCTGGCCTAAGAGAGGGGGACCGCCCTGCAATAATTGCCTTTTTGTAATTGGTGCTAAACGTGCTGGTAGTTATATTTAAAAATACAGTCTGACGGAGCGGTGGAGAGTTCCCAACGCGTAAGCGTTGTTGAATCGTAAGATTCAATTGTAATAAATTTACCTTACCGATAAAGCAAATAAGAACAATAATTCTATCACTAAAAAACAAAAACTTAATAACAGAAACTTTATGTCAATGGAAGCGATGCTTCCACGATGCTGACGCATCGGAAACTCTCCACCACCCGACAAAAATTATCCGTTTATTAAATTTTAGTTTCGTTTTTTGATAATTGCAAGAGGAAAATTAATTAAAAGGTGGTCCCCCTCTCTAAAGTTAGAGAGGTAAACCAAACCGCAACTTTTTCAAAGACATTTAAACAAATTTCAGGAGGTAAAACAAATGAAGAAAATAATAAGCACTATTCTATGTGTAGCTTTACTCGCATCAATAATATGCATTCCTGTATCAGCGACAGAAGAAGTTGTTTCAGAAAGCATAGAAAATTTCTGCGAAGATGTAAATGAAATGGTGGCTGAATATAGCGATTCTGAGTTTGTTACTCCCGATTTTATTGAGGATAAACAGACATCAGAAAATATAGACGAAGAAACAGAAATTAATTATTGCCCTCGTCTTATTGTTCAGTCCGACAAACCTATTGATACATATAACGCCATTGATGTTGTAAGCGGTTTCTATAATTTCTATATTCTTCAATTTGAAAACGAAAAAGACACAAACTACGCCTATGAGCAATATAAAAATAATCCTGATGTTATTTCCGTTGAATATGATATTTCGTATGATGCTGTGTTAGGAACAACATTATCGGAAACTGTTGAAAATGAAGAATTCACCTACGAAGATTATAAAAACGGGTGGTATCTAGAGGCAACAGGAATGGATATGGTTTTAAAAAAACACCAAACTCAAAACCTACCCGAAATTATTGTTGCGGTTGTAGATACAGGCGTAGATTTAAATTGTGAGTATTTACAAGATAGAATAAAACCCACCGGCTTTAATAATGCTGGTGATGGCGATGAAAATTCCGAACAAGATTACGACCAACATGGAACTATGGTTTCAAGTGTTATTGCCAATTGTACAACGGATAATGTTAAAATATCAAATTATCGTTGCATAAAAAAAGGTGGCAGAATTGAAAGTTTAGTTCTTGTTTGTTCGGCTATTCTTGAAGCAGTAAATGATGGAGCAGATGTGATTAATTGTAGTTTTATTGCTCCTGGAGAATTCGACTTAATGCACGAAACGGTCAAATATGCCTACTCGCAAAATGTTGCAGTTGTTGTTGGTGCAGGTAATCTACCTAACAATCTAAGTTTAATGTCTGCCAATGCATTAAACTCTTCTGAGTTTACTATTACTGTAGGTGCACACAACAAATTGGGTATACCATCTGCGTTTACTGCATATGGTGAGCCTGTAGATATTTTAGCCCCTGGTGAAAATATACCTGTGTTATCTTTAAATGATACAGTAGTTTTATCAAGCGGAACGTCTTTTTCATCGCCAATTGTTACAAGTATATATGCTGTGTTTTATGCAACTCACCAGACAATATCTTTTGCGGAGCGTTTTCGTGCAGTTGAAGGTTGTGGCTCGGCAATAAGCACAAAATATGTTTCTGGTTATTTTGGTAGTGGTATTGCTGATTCATTGAAACTATTTGAAATCAATACAGTAGAAGAACCCCAATTTAGTCTTGAAGAAGGTAAATATATCGGTGAAATCAATCTTGAATTATTCTGTGAGGATGGAGCTGAGATTATCTATACGACAGATCAAACATATCCAACATTATCAAATGGAATAAGATACACCGAACCAATTAGAGTTGTGGATGAGGAGCTGTGTATTCGAGCAGTTGCATATAAAGGTACAGAACGAAGCAGTTATGTTTACAAGAAGTTTTTTGCAGTAACACTTGGAAATGAAACTATGTTTACTATTAATAAAGCTGGTGTCATTACCGAATATAAAGGTAATGCAAAGTATCTTAAAATTCCTGAGGTTATAAATGGTATAAAAGTGATAGATATATCTTCATATAGTGGATTTGATAAGGCAGAACTTTACGGTGTTATTCTTCCAGATACCATGAAATATCTTGGCTGGACGATAGATAGTTACGAGCGTTGTACTACAACAGATGCGCAAATAGGCGCTTTTAATGATAATCAAACATTAGAATTTATTATAGGTAATGGAATAAAAACGGTAGGTTATTATGGAGTGTCTTTTCTTCCAAAACTTAATGAGGTAGAGTTTCCAAGTTGTGAAGAAATTATGTGTTCCGGTTTTTATCAATCTGGTTTAGTTGGTGCTGAATTCCCCAAAGTGAAAAAAGTTGATAATGAAGCCTTTTACGAAAATGAGCGATTGCGTGAAATATATTTACCAGAATGCGAAGAAATGGGATATGGAGTTTTTAATGGTGACCATGTTTTGAGAATTCTTTACTCCCCCAATATAAACTTTATGGCTGAACAAAAATTCGTTGATAATATCTTTACTTTAGATAATCCAGAAACTAGTAAATGTGTTCTCAGCGAGTGTACACGAATAAGTAATATTGATTTACCTGCAATGGAAACTATCGGAAGTGGTTTTTTTAATAGGTCGGCTATTAAAGAACTTTATTTGTCAAATGTAAAATACATATACGATTTACCAAACACACTAAATATAAATGGTTCTTATTATGGTGATTATTATTTACCGGTAACTGTATCTCTTACATTACCTTCAACTCTAAAATACTGTGTTCCTGCAACAGACTACAAAAATGAATATATCGAATATGTAGTTTACGGCACAGCAGGTGAAAAAAGTTATGCTGAACAATGGGCAAAGGATAATGATATTGAGTTTGTAAACATATCACAAGAAACTGCCATTGTTGAGGATATTGAGCCCATTTGGGATAAGTATTCATACAAGCCACTTGAATTTGATGCAAGAGGATTTAATAGAACGTATCAATGGTTCGGATCTTATGATAATAAAATGGGTAACGATATCCTACTAAAAGGTTACACTGATAAAACCTTTAATCCAAATGATTCAAAACCTTATCCTTACTATTACTGTGTTATGACAAGTACGGATAAAGACATTGATGATAAAGTTGTAAGCGAAGTAACCGTTACAAGTTCCATGTGTGAAAACAGACTTTATTATATGTTCGCACTACCCGATACACACATCAATTTTGATAATAACCTAATATACACAAAGATTAAAGCTTGCACCAATTATTCTGAGATTATCGGATTCAAGGATACTACAAACTACTACGTTATCCCATCTTATGTGTACAGAAATAACTACTGGTACGGAACCGGTTCTGAAATTCTGCTTTACACAGGCAACCAACGAGAATCATACAAATTAATTGTGGAGGGCGATATTAACGGAGATAGCGTAGTTGATGTTCTGGATGCATATACAGTTTCGTTAGTTGCCAATGGCCAAGATAATCTTTCAAATGAATATTTCCTCGCAGGAGATGTTAATACAGATGAGGTTATTGATATTACGGATTACCAATCGGTTGTAAATACGGCACTCAGTACATAAAATGTTTATAATTTAAAATTCGGTCAGATGTAAATCAAAGGATTTACACCTGACCGATGAGTTTTTTGTGTTTGTTCTGTGGCACAGCAAGCCGGTGCCTTACGGGTGAGATGGGTTAAGTGAGTTCGTTCGGTTAGTGTCATAACTGTAAGGTATAGGCTTGCCTATACCCTGCGATACAGTAAGATAGAACAATGTAGGGTCGGGTTTTGACCCGACCGTTGTATGATTTTTGGATTTTCAACTTAACGGAACGGTCAAGACCGTTCCCTACGGTGCGCTACTTTTACTGCATTCTGTGGTACAGGCAAGCCTGTACCTTACAGTGTATTACAGTTTCACCTGACGGTAAAATGACGCTCCTGATGTCGCGTCAAGAACCACCCACCACCCGCCTTCGAAGGCAGGTATGAACCACCATCAATTCATTGTTCTGAATTTACCAATTCTTTTACGGCGCATTTTCGCGCCCCGACATTTTGCACTTTGCGCTTTGCATTTTGCACTTTATAATCGCGCCCCGAAACTTGCCACTTGCCATTTTCAACTTTCCACTACTACGGAACGGTCAAGACCGTTCCCTACATTCAGGCATGTACCTGCTATTTGCTAATTGCTAACAGCTATCTGCTTTTTCAATTCAACGCTACTCTTGTAAAAAGTCGTTTCATTTCTTGTGCTAAGAGGTGGCGTTCTTCGGTTGATATTGAAACCTCGTTATCAACAAGCTCTTTTGCTGTTTTCTGGGCTTCATAGAGGATTCTTGAATCTGTCATAAGATTTGCAATTCTCATATCGGGCAAACCATGTTGACGGGAGCCGAAGAAATCACCGGGACCTCGCATTTCCAAATCCTTTTTGGCAATTTCAAAGCCGTCGGTTGTTCTGCACATGGTTTCAAAGCGGTCAACCGCCTCTTCGTTTTGTGCATCAGAAAGAAGAATACAGGTGCTTTCCTTACTACCCCGACCAATTCTGCCTCTTAACTGATGGAGCTGAGAAAGACCGAACCGTTCTGCATTTTCAATTACCATAACAGTTGCATTGGGAACGTCAACACCCACCTCAATAACAACTGTTGAAATAAGCAGTTGGATTTCACCTGAATAGAAACGAGTCATAACCGCGTCCTTTTCCTTAGGCTTCATTTGTCCGTGAAGAAGACCCAATGTACAATCGGCAAAATATGTGGATTTCAAATAATCATAATATTCCGTTGCAGGAACAAGGTCACTGTCACTTTCGGAAACCAAGGGACAGACAATATACGCCTGTTGCCCTGCGGCGATATTTTTTCTTATAAAATTATAGATTCTTTCGTGGTAGCTTGTGGGTACATGATATGTTTTAACAGGTTGTCTGCCCTTGGGAAGTTCATCAAGAACAGAAATATCAAGGTCGCCATATATCATCATAGCAAGAGTTCTCGGTATAGGTGTTGCGGACATAACCAGTGTATGAGGATTGTTACCCTTATTTGAAAGGCTCGCCCTCTGCCCAACACCAAATCGATGCTGTTCGTCGGTTATAACAAGACCCAAATTATTAAACTCAACATCATTCTGAATTATTGCGTGAGTTCCCACAACAATATCACAGTCACCGTCTTTAAGCCTTTCTCTTATATCTCTTTTTTTTGCGGCAGTAACAGAGCCTGTTAAAAGGCAGATATTTATATCATCTCCAAAGAAATTGGAAAGAGTTTTAAAATGCTGATTTGCGAGAACCTCTGTTGGCGCCATTAAAGCTGCCTGAAAACCATTTTTAACTGCATTATACATAAGTGCTGCCGCAACTGCAGTTTTACCCGAGCCAACGTCACCTTGCAAAAGGCGATTCATTTGCTTTGTTTTATTCATATCGGCAATTGCTTCAGAAATTGCTCTCTTCTGAGCATTGGTTGGGTCAAAGGGAAGGGTTGAATAAAAATCTTCTGTATAATCATTTTTTATGGGAACTGAGCTTCTGTTTCCGCCTTCTGTTTTTTCACATAAAAGACCCATTTGCAAAAGCAAAAGCTCTTCAAAAATCAGTCTGCGCTTTGCAAGAGCAAGCTGTTCTTCACTTTCAGGAAAATGAATCGCTCTTAAAGCCTCTTCAAAGCTCATAAGACGGTATTTTTTTACGATATATTCGGGGATTATCTCCTGAATATTCCCTTTTATTTCTCTTAAAGCAGTTTCAACAAGCCTTTCAGTTGTTTTTGAAGGCATTGATGAAGTTGCTTTATAAATCGGTCTTATTCTTTGCTTTTCCAAAGATTTTTCAAACCTTGGTGAAAGCATTGTTTTATTATTGTATTTATCAAGAGTGATTTTTCCGAAAAATAAATACTCTTTGTCTTCTTCAAGCTGGTCTTTTACATATTTATTATTAAAAAAAGTAACGTTTATATAGTCGCTTCCATCAGAAATTACGGTTTTAACAAGTATTCTGCCGCCACTTATTTTGACAACCTGAGGATTCTGGGCAACAACGGCTCTTACGCAGATATTTTCGTTAATCTGCGCATCTCTTAAAAGTGTTGTATTGTTCCAATCCTCATAGGCTCTCGGGTAATTTCTTAAAAGGTCTCCTATACTATAAATACCCTGCTTTGCAAGGCTTTTTGCTCTTGCCTCACCGACACCTTTTAAAAATTGAATTCTTGTGTCAAAATTAACCATATACTTATCACCTGTAATAAGATAATTATCGGTAGTCCTATCATAAACCTTTTATGCTTTGTTTTATGTCGGATTTTAAGCATTGTAAGAAATTCTGCTACACTGCCACCCAAAATTGCCAACAAAAACAATATTTTTTCGGGTATTCTGTGTTTTGGCCGCTTTTTTGCGGCTTTTTTATCATAAGCTGTAACTATAATTGTTATCAAAGATACAGCCACAAAATAAATAAAAATATATTCCATTTCATCTTCACCTTTAGAACATTTGTTCTAAACAATAATAACATAGTTTTTCTTTTATTTCAAGAAAAAATTACCACATTTAAAAGTTTTATCTTTTAAATGTGGTAATATCAATTTTATTCAACAACAACGCCTTTTTTAAGGATAACATTTGCATAAAGCGCCATTTCGCTTGTTGCAATAATTGCATAAGCAGTTTTTGCTCTGTCATAGAAAGCAAAACGCTCAATTTCGCTCATTTTTGTTTCGCCGTTGTATTTATCAACGATTTCCTGATATTCTGCCCAGATAGTTGGTGTTGGGTCGCCTTTAGTTGTCTGCATAAGCATAACAGGACTATCAACATATGTATCAAGGGGCATAAGCTTCAAAATTGCATCAAGAAGCTCGGGAACATTGTGTCCGTCACAACGGATGAGTCTCTGTGCATTTGATGCAGCAGGAAAATTGCCGTCACCAATAACAATTTCGTCACCGTGACCCATTTCGTCAAGAATTTTGAGAAGCTCAGGTGAAATAATATTTGGAATACCTTTTAACATTTAAATTACCTCCGTTTTATATTTTATTTCTTTCTTTGCCTTACATCTGTTCCAAAGAAAGTTACAAATTCAAAAGCATTAAGTCTTGAAGCGGCTCTTTCGCCATATCTTTCTTCAAATTGACCGCGGTTTAAGTTTGAAATTAAAATCATTGGTTTTCCCATCAGAACTGCATCATCAATAATTTCATTTATTGCCGCAGTTGCAAAGGGAGTTTCAAACTCTGCGCCAAGGTCATCAATTATAATTAAATCATTTCTGGTTAAGTCTTCAATCAAGTCGCCATCCGCCTTGCCGAAATGCTCGTTCTGAAGCTGTTTTATAACCTTTCTTGCAGACTCATAATATACACTGTAGCCATTTCTTGTTAATACATTGAAAATCGCAAGCGCAAGATGTGTTTTACCTAAGCCTGTACCGCCACTGAAGAAAAGGCTTTCCTTTGTAGGATGAAAGGTTTCAGCGTAATTTTTAAGCATTGCCAACACGCCACCCATAATATCACGATGAGAAAAGCCTAATTCTGCATCCTTTATATCGCTATAATTATTCAAATCAAAAGTATCAAAGGTTGAACGGGCAAGAATCGGACTGCAAGAAAGACTTTCAACAGAAAGCCTCTTGAGTATTTCAAGGTGACATTTGCAAAGCTTACCGTTATCAATACCTGAATCCTTGCAGATTTTACAGCTATAAGGTGTTTCAAGATAATCCTCCGGATAACCCGCCTTTTTCAAAAGCTCTTTTTTCTTTTCCTGAGCTTCGAGATTGCTTTTTGCAAGCTGTGAAATATCAACTCTTTCCCCACCTGCACCAACACTTCTGATTACAGAGAGTGCCGTTTCTCTCATAATTCTTTCAATATCCAAAAGCTCGGGGTATTTTGCAGCAATTTCATTTCTGCGCATTTCTGCGAGTCTTTCTGCATTTATTCTGCGCTCCTTAAGCTCTGCCTCTGCTTTTGAATAAATCGCTTCGGAATATTTCATTCATTTCCCTCCCCGTTTGCATATTTTTTAATCCAGTCAAGCACACTGTTTTTGCCTATTTCTTCAGTTTCATAGGTTTTCTTCACTTCTTTGGGTATGCTTTTCTTTTCCCTTGAAACAACCTCTTCGGGAGAGGTTATGCCCGATTGAACAAGTTTTTTGAGCATTTTATTGGTTTCGCTGAGAATTTTATTGTTTTTTCCCAGAGCATATTTTATAAGATCAACTGAGCATTCCCAATCAACCGCCCAGGTACGCAAAAATTTTGCTATTCGGGTTGTGGGAGCATCTCCTGAAAAGCCTGCAGCTTCTTTAATCGCAGCAAATGTATCTCTGATTTTTTCCAATGCAAGAAGCTCTTCTTCTACAAGGTCAAGAGAATCTATTCCTCTTTTTGCCCAGTCCTCTGCTATGTTTTTTATGGCAGAGGAAGCAGTTTTACCCTCATTTTTCTGATGCTGAAGAAGGGTTATTATAACCTCCGGCGGAAATCCGTAATAATCATAAATCATCAGAAGAAGTGCCTGGGTATCATAACCGAATGTGCCGAGAATACTCTGCGCTTCTTTATAAATTATTTCAAGCTGCGGGTCTTCTGTAAGACGCTCTGCAATTTCTCTTTGTGTAGGTTTTTTCACGGGAAGCTTTTTAACTGAAACAGTTCTTTTTTCTTCCTTTTTATCATCCGTTTCACAAGAAATTTTTGCATTTCCTATGGAAGCTGAAACAATTTCCTCAGAAACCTTTTCATCTGTTATTTCAATTGCTCCGTTATTCTCCCAGAAATCAAGACAGCTTTTCACATCATCCTCAGATAAGCCTGTGCAGATGCTTATTTGCTTCGCATCAGAAGTCCCTTCAGGATTTCTGAGAATAAAAAGCAAAACCTTAAAACTTGCCGCAGGGGCAAGTTTTAAGTGTTTGTCTATAATTTCTGTGGGTACAGCAATTGCACCATTTAGATAGTTGAATTTAATTTTAATCATTATTCAGGAAATTTCACAATAACACCTACGGATTTGCCGTTGATATATTGCGCAATACCTTTCATATCTATATCTTTGGAAAGTGTTTTGCCGACTACAACATAACCACCCTTTGAGCCTAAGCAGATAGCATTTGCGCTTTCATCCTTTGTTCCGCCAAAGGAACGTGCCCAGGATAAGTCACCATATCTGCTAAAGCAAGCAATAACCATATCATCACCGCCACGGGTTGTGACGCCCTTAAGGTCACGGGTTGATGAATTGCTGTGACCTGCAGCAATAAATGAACCATCCTCTGTTTCAACAACACAAGTCAGTTCTTCATCATTCTGACCTCTGAAGACTTTTGCAAAACCAATTCTTAAATCAGATTCCAGCTTTATAATATATGAATCATATCCGCCTCTTGAAGCCAAATCGGAAACAAACAAGCTATCGGTTGTACCGGCATCAGAAGAATTGGACTTACCTACAATTACAACACCGCCTGTTTTACAAGCTGTTATACCCTTGAAGGCTTCAATTCCGCTACCACCGATACAAGCAGCATCAACATATTTACCTGCACCTGTAAATTTCACAACGCCACCATCGGAAGAGCCTCTGTTTTTAAAGAGCTTTCCTGAGTAAAAATTACCAACACAGTAAATATTTCCTTCGATATCTTCAGCTACACCGTTAAAGACATCCTTGTCGCCACCAACTACATTTTTCCATACAAGAGAGCCATTTGGATTATATTTAACAACAACTGCCGCAGATTTTAATTCTTCCTTACCAAAGCCATCTGCATCTCCGTCATTGTTACCTACAGAGCCGGCAACAACAATACCTCCGTCTTTAGTAAGTGCCGCACCATTGAATACATCAACAGTACTTGTACCAAAGGTTTTATACCAAATCTGCTCGCCTTTTTTATCAAATTTAAACACTGCGCCGTCATAGTAGCCTTTACCGGTCTGGCCACCGATATTCTTGCCATAACCGGCAGCATAGAAGCCACCATCTTCGGTTGCAACAAGTGATGTTACAATGGTAACACCTCTTTTAGAGCCTAATGCCTTCTGCCATACAACATCACCATTTTTGGAATATTTGGTAAGAACTGTGTAAGGCGTTGCATAACCAAGCTCTTTAAATTCTTTGAAATCACCATCAGTAGAGTTTGTAACAATTGATGTTATATAGCCACCATCTTTTAAGGTTGCAATGCTTGAAAAATAATCTGCCGCTGTACCGCCCAAAGAATCCTTCCAATCCATATCGGCGGTTTCAACCTTGGCAGGATTTGATGTAATCTCAACAATAGTTGTGAGAACATCGCCCTGATTATCAACGGCTGTGTTACCCTGACCATCTGTAACGGCAACTCCTGTTGTGCCTACAATAACAGTACCATCCTTTAAAGTTGTGGGGGGAGTTGTCGTTGTAGGTTTGGTTGTAACGGGAAGTGTAGGCGTAATAACAATTGGCTCAGTAACAACAGTACCATCCTTTTCCGTAACTATTTCACCTTTATCACCGGTAACGGGAATGTTTACTGTAACATCTTGATATACTATTGTGGTTTCCTTCTCACCATTTTCATTAGTAACTTCTTGAATCTCTGTTTCAGGAACTACGGTAACTGCTTCACCCTCAGGGTCAGTAACGGTTTCACCACTGGGGTCGGTAACAGCAACGGGAACCTTTGTAACAGGCTCGCCTTCGGAGTCAGTTACATTCTCACCACTCGGGTCAGTAACTATAACAGGAACCATTGTAACAGGCTCACCCTGAGGCTTTGTAACAACCTCGCCACTTGGCTTTGTAACAGGAATGGGAATTAAAGTAACAGGTTCACCTGCAGGCTTGGTAACAGTCTCGCCACTGGGGTCGGTAACAATAACAGGAACCATTGTAACAGGCTCACCCTGAGGCTTTGTAACAACCTCGCCACTTGGCTTTGTAACAGGAATGGGAACCACGGTAACAGGGTTACCCTTGGGGTCAGTAACAGCTTCACCGCTTGGCTTGGTAACAACAACGGGAACAACAGTAACAGGTTCACCTTTTTTATCAGTAACCGATTCGCCTTCTGCATCTGTAACAATAACAGGAACCATAGTAACAGGCTCACCCTTTGCATCAGTAACAGGCACACCATTGTTATCGGTAATAGTAACGGGGTCCATATTTCCGTTTTTCGATTTATCTGTATTTTTAAGTGCAAGAGCAACAAGTATTGCTACAACTATGATTGCAATAATTACAGGAATAAGAAGCAAAAGCTTTTTATTTTTGTCTGTAAGCTTTTTACCTTCGAGCTTTTTATCTTTAGCTTTTTTCTCTTTTACATCTTTTTCCGGCTGCTTTTTAGGAACTACGGGAGGAGGAGCAGGTACCTTAATCTCGTTTGAGCCGTTTGTAGCTTTATTTTCATCCATATTATGTAGACCTCCATAGGTGATGTGTAAAAATCATTTTATAACAACAGAGCATAAATACTCATTGTGGATTTATTCTACCACACAAGCTCAAAATTTTCAATGAAAAAACTATAAATTAAAATATTCGTTACATATTATATAAAAACCTGCACTATTTATTATGTAATATCAATAATCTTTGCATTTTACTCAAAAAAATCGTTGAAAACAAGAATTTTATGTGCTAAAATACCAAATATAAGTTGCCATAGTGTTTGTTAATATCTTGGTAGCATTATTTTACAATTTCAATCAGCGAGAAATCTCTGCTCGTTTTAGGAGGAATTTATTTGAAAGCTTATGCTAAAGAAAACATCAGAAACGTGACCATTGCGGGTCACGGTGCAAGAGGTAAAACAACTCTTGCAGAAGCAATGCTCTACATAGCAGGTGCTTCAGACAGACTCGGCAGAGTTGCAGACGGTAACACTGTTCTCGACTTTGACGCTGAAGAAAAGAAGAGAAACGTTTCAATTTCTTCCGCTATGGCATGTATTGAATGGCGCGACAGAAAGGTTAATATTATTGACACTCCCGGTCTTTTTGACTTTGAAGGTGCAAGAAGCGAGGGTATCCGCGCTGCTGAAACTGCAGTTATCGTTCTTTCCTGCGGTCACAATGTTGACGTTGGTGCAGAAAAAACATTACGTATAGCAGGCAGAAAGGGTCTTTCAAAGTTTATTGCTGTTTCAAAATGCGATGGTGAAAACCGCGACTTCTATAAAACTCTCGGCGATTTACAGGATAAATACGGCACAGCTATCTGCCCCGTTGTTGTTCCCTATGTTGTTAACGGTGTTGTTGACTGTTATGTAAACTTCCTTCAGAACAAAGCATTCAAATATGACGGAATAAAGGCTACTGAGGTTGCAATTCCTCAGGATGCACATATCGAAGAGATTTACAATTCTTTCATCGAAGCTGTTGCTTCTGCTGACGAAGACCTTATGATGAAATTCTTCGAAGGTGAAGAATTCACTCACGATGAAAAGGTTGCAGGTCTTTCTCAGGGTGTTGCAGATGGTACTGTTATCCCCGTTTATGCTTGCTCAGGTTACACAGGTGAGGCTGTTGACCTTCTTCTTAATGGTATCACAAAGCTTGCTCCCTCTCCCAAGGGTGAAGGTGATATCGCTTGCGATGCAAACGGACCTCTTGCTGCAATCTGCTTCAAGACAGTTGCTGACCCCTTCGTTGGTAAAATGTCCTTCTTCAAGGTTGTTTCAGGTAAAATCACTTCTGCTACAAAGGCTTACAACGCTCGCACAGAAGAAGAAGAGAAAATGGGTAAAATCGTTTTCGTTAAGGGCGCAAAGCAAGAAGATGCTACTGAAATCGTTGCAGGTGATATCGGTGTTGTTACAAAGCTTTCAGGCTTCAAAACAGGCGACACAATGTGCGATGCAAAGAACCCTGTAGAGCTTGCAGGCGTTGACTTCCCTGCTCCCTGCTATTCAATGGCAGTTAACGTTGTTAAGAAGGGCGAAGAGGATAAGGTTGCTTCCGGTCTTCACAAATTAGAAGAAGAAGACGGCTCAATGGATTTTTACACCAATAAAGAAACAAAAGAACAGGTTGTTTCGGGTCTTGGCGAACAGCATCTTGAAAGCATAGTTTCCAAGCTTAAAAATAAATACGGCGTTGAGGTTACTCTTACTGCTCCTCGCGTTGCTTACAGAGAAACAATCCGCAAAACTGTTGATAAACAGGGACGCCACAAAAAGCAGTCCGGTGGTCACGGTCAGTTCGGTGATGTCTGGATTCGTTTTGAACCCTATATGGGAGAGGAAGAATTCGTATTCAATTCAGATGAGGTTGTTGGTGGTGCAGTTCCCAAGAACTTCTTCCCTGCAGTTGAAAAGGGCTTACGCGAATGTGTAGCATCAGGTCTTATTGCAGGTTACCCCATGGTTGGCATCAAGGCTTGTCTCCACGATGGTTCTTATCACCCCGTTGACTCCTCTGAAATGGCATTCAAGATGGCTGCAAGAATTGCTTTCAAAGCTGCAGTTCCCGAAGCTGCTCCTACAATTCTTGAGCCTATCGGAACTCTTAAGGCTTATATTCCTGATAAGGATTTGGGCGATATCATGGGTGACGTTAACAAACGCCGTGGTAGAGTTTTAGGTATGGGTCCTGCAGAAGAAACAGGTACTCAGGAGCTTATTGCTGAGGTTCCAATGGCTGAAATGAGCGACTTTGCTATCACTCTCCGCTCCGTAACAGCAGGCAGAGGCTCATTCACTCTTGAATTTGCTCGTTATGAAGATGCTCCCAATAATATCGCAGAAAAGGTTATTGCAGAAGCAAAGCTTGCTGACGATGATGAATAAGATACAAAAAAGCCTTCCGTAACGGAAGGCTTTTTTAGATGCCAGCTACCAGTCGCCAGATGCCAGTTTAAGAATTTGCAATCATTAATCTTTATCCTCTGAATTTTTATATTTATAAATAGAATAAGGTAAAATAAATATTCTCCACAACAAATAAATAAATTTGTATATTAAAATAAAAGGTAACAAAATGCATTTATATTTCTGTAAATAGTAACTTTTTCGTTCAACTATAATTGTGTGCTTCATTTCCTCACAATTTTCGCATAAATTCAAATTTTCTGACATAATATATCTTTTCTCTGAATGATTTGTTTCATTTAAGTTATTCCAACAATCCAAACAAATTTCTGCCACTATTATCACCCCAACAATATTATAGGTCAATTACACCCTAATTTCAATAGGGAAAATTGCCATAATATTAGTGGTGATTATGATGAACAGAATAAAGGAACTGCGTAAAGAACGTGGGTATACACAAATAAAAATTCAAATATTAACCGGAATAGACCAGAGCGATTATTCAAAAATTGAAAGTGGTAAGCGCCACCTTACATTTGAACAGTGTCGGAAATTAGCAATTGCTCTTAACACCAGTATGGATTATTTAGCCGGTTTAACTGATGAAAAAGCTCCTTACAAAAGAAATAACTTTTAATATAAAAATGATTGGCTTTCCTAAGAAAGCCAATCATTTTTATTGTGCAAGTCTTGCTTTAGCGTCGTCGTACATCTTTTCGATTTCTTCGAAATGACTGTAGTTTTCTTTTTGCTTGATAAGCTTTTCTGCATCAAGATAAACCTTTGCAGCACGGTTGAAATATGCGTGTTTGTCCATTTCCTCTTTGGAGAACTTACGAGCATCTTTTCTGTCTACTTCAATTTTCTTGATATCTTCTTTTAGCTGTAATACCTTTGAAGAATCTTTTGCTTTTTTAGCATCTCTTTTTTCAAGATAGAGTTCTTTAAGTTTAACATCGCAGTCATCCTCTGCATTGAAGAACTTATCGAGGTCTGCAAAGTCGGGCTGTTTGAAATCCTGTCCCTTGCTGAAATACTTTTTAACTGCTTTATAAGAAGCTTTCTTATTCTTTGCAATTTCAATTGCAGTTTTGCGGATTTCTTTTTCTTCTTTAGTTGTTTTAGGCATTGCCTTTGCAATAGCAATTTCCTGGTTTATAAGAGAAATATCTGCATTAAGAAGAGCATCAAGACCTGCTGCATATACCTTCATATTTTCTTTCACCTGAAGTTGACCTGCAGGTGTGGAGAATTTATCAAGCTCTTCGCAAACAAATTTACCGATTTCAATTTCATCGTTAAATTCTTTATCTGCAAGATATGCTTTCTTTGCAGCTTTTCTTTCTTCTTTATCTTTAATAGATTTATATGATTTTTTGTCTAATACCTTAGGCGAAGCTACTGCCATTTCTTTTGCGTTACGGATTATATCAATAACCTCAACAAGCTCTGCATCCTTAAGAATACCGTTGCCGTAATCTTCGAACATAGCGCGAACCTTAAGAACACGGATAACAGATTTCTGTTTTCTTTCATTAAAGTCATACCAGATATAAGGAATAACGTT
>JAZMZY010000047.1:0-51176 GCA_045586265.1 Acutalibacteraceae bacterium | reverse complement strand
GGCTATATGGCACCCGTTAATGATATGAAGGATGAAGCAAAGCGGATGGCAAGGCTTTTTGGTTGCGGTGGTTATGCTTTTCCTGTAAGCTTCGGTCCGAAGGCTATGGATGTTTATTCTCAGGCTGATTGCAAGGAGCACGGTATACTTTTCCTTGGTCAGAAAAGCCACGCCGCTTATGCTTGTATTATCCCTCTTATGCATTGGTTTTCTACATATGACAAGGAATATGCACTCGAAAGCTACTATGATTTTGTGTTGAATACTGCAAAATTCTGGGAGGATTATCTTGTTAAGAAAAAGGGCAGATATATAATCAAGGGTGATGCCGCTCACGAAATTCCCTATTATCGTGGTGAGAGGTTTAATGCGCTTACTCATATAGGGCAGATCAATACGATTAACGCTATTAACTCAATGGGACTTGTAAAGATGCTGTTCAACGGGGTTTATGATATGGCGAAGGAATTAGGGCTTAACTCTGAAAAATATGCTTTATGGGAAGATATTATAGAGAATTTCAGTGATTTCCCGACCTTTATCAAGAAGGGTAAAAAATGCTTCAGGTATTCTCGCTTCGGTATTCGTTGGAGAGATGAAAACACAGTTGGTCTTCAACACATTTACCCTGCATCACAGATTGGTCTTTCTTCAGGTGAAAAGCTTCTTAAAATTGCAAGAAATACTTATTTTATAAATGACAGAAGACTTGATGACAACGGCTCGAACTCATATCTTCCTGCGGGTGCAAGAATAGGTGTTGATCCTGATTTTCTTATTGAGGGTATCCGTCAGAATATTAAAGAATTCGGCTTGCCCAACAGGCTTTTCCGTCATCATGGTGGTGGAATAGAGCATCTTACAATGATACCGGCAACCATCAATGAAATGCTTATGCAAAGCTATGAGGGGATAATAAGAATTTTTCCTTGTTGGAATAAAAAGAGTGACGTATCCTTTAAAAATCTTCGTGCAGACGGCGCATTCCTTGTTTCTGCAGAACTAAAAAACGAAAAAATTACTTCCTTCGAAATTAAAAGCCTTAAGGGAAGAAAATGTGTTGTTCAACATTCCGATATTAAATCTGTTTTAAGAAAAGGGGACAAAACTGAAATTCCTTATAATGTATCAGGGGATACAGTTTCCTTTGAAACAAAAGCAGAGGAAACCTATATTCTGATATAGTTGTTTTGAAAAAATTGCATTTGCAGGTGGTAATATGAGGTTTAATTTGAATGATTTCAGCAAAAAAATAATATGTGAAAATGATGTTGCCGATACAGTTATTGAAGCTGTTGTTAATGGTAATACTCTTGATTTGTATGTAACAGCAAACGCGGATAAAGTTAAGTTCATAGAGCTTGATTGGGCATTTGTAAGTGACGAAAATCTTTATGTGCTTGGTGATGCGTGGGAAAGAAGCTATGGAGAGCTTGAATTTAAAAAGCTTTGTAATATTGACCGCTATATGCCTTGGTATTTTATTACAACGGATAAGCGAAGCTCGTTTTGTTTCGGTATAAAAACAGGCTCAAATTCTTTTGTAAGCTTCAGATACACTACAAGCGGAATTAAAGCACTTGTTGATTGCCGGAATGGTGGTTGTGGTGTTGAATTAAACGGCAGAAGAGTTCACCTTGCAACCTTTGTTTATAAAAAATATGATTCTGCCGATGTTTTTTCAAACCTTCACGATTATTGCAAGGTTCTTTGCGATAATCCTATATTGCCCAAGGAAAGAGTTTATGGTGGTAATAACTGGTATTATGCATACGGAAAAAGTAGCTTTGAGGAAATTGTTTCCGATGCAAAAGTTCAGGCAGAGCTTGCAGATGGTATTGAAAATAAACCTTTTGAGGTTGTTGATGACTGTTGGCAGATAAATTCCTGCGAAGGACCCTGGTTGCCAAATGAAAAATTTGGTGATATGAAAAAGCTTGCAGATGAAATCAGAAAAGCAGGTGCAAGACCGGGTATATGGGTAAGGCTTTTACACAACAGAGATGAAGCGCTTACTGAAGATATGCGAATTTTTATGAAGGGTAAGAAAAAATATCTTGATCCCACCCATCCGTTTGTAAAAGAATACATTAAAAATGATATTGAAAGAATCAGGGGTTGGGGCTACGAGCTTTTAAAACACGATTTTACCACTGCTGATTTGTTCGGTGATTGGGGTCCCGATCTTAACGAAGCAATAACTAAAATTGACGACTGGCATTTTTATGACAGAACAAAAACCAATGCAGAAATTGTGCTCGACCTTTACAGGCTTATAAAAGAAGCTGCAGGGGATATGTATGTTATAGGCTGCAATACAATTTCCCACCTTTGCGCAGGTCTTGTTGAGCTTAACCGGACAGGCAACGACACAAGTGGCAGAGAATGGGAAGCAACAAGGAAGAATGGTGTTAATACCCTTGCATTCCGCCTTGCACAAAATGAGGCTTTCTATATGGTGGATGCAGACTGTGTAGGTATTCTTGAAGATAAAATCCCTTGGGAAAAGAATAAACAGTGGTTGCACGTTTTGTCATACAGCAACACACCGCTTTTTGTTTCCTGCAATAAAAATCTTACAGAAGAACAGAAAAAAGACCTTAAAGAAGCTTATAAGGTTTATCAGGATGAACACACAATAAGAGCCGTTGATGTATATGAAAATCCCGTGCCTGCAAAATGGGAAATTGACGGTGAAATAGTTGAGTATAATTGGAGTATATAAAATTGTGGGGCTGTAAAAAACGATAAGTTTTTTACAGCCCCTGTTAATTATTTTATTGTAATTTTAAATAGTCTTGCGCCGTGAGAATTTACCTTTGCGGAAAATTCACCATCTGTTACTGTATATTCCTCGTGCTTCCACATATCCCAAACACTGTATTTAACACCGCTCATAGATATGTCGGTAATATTGAAGCTCATTTCTCTCTCCTGGTCATCAGTATTGAAAAGTGCAACATATTTGCAGCTTTCGCCATTTGATGTCCAGATAATTTCTCCCTTGCCGTCAGCTTCTTCGCGCCTGAACTGTCTTGCGCCATTGGAATTTTTGAGCATATCAATAAGCTCTCTGTTCTGAAGAAGAGAAAGAGTGAATTCATCGTTTTCTCTCATTTCGCCACCCATCATAAGAGGGGAACGGAAAATGCCCCAAAGGGTCATCATTGTTATCTGCTCATCGTGGGTGAAGCGAGTATAACGGGCTCTGTATTCGGGCAATTCTTCTGTAAGCTGAATTCTGCCCAGAGGAAGCATATCGCAGTCGGGCCAGGCACCCGGCTGAACATATTCCTGCCAGGCATAGCAACGCTCAAACATAGCGTGGAGCTTGCTCCATTCATCCCAGAAATCACCTGTCATACGCCAGAGATTAGCGTGTGCCGCAAGATGCTCGTGCTCCCATACAGGTGCAGGACCGGGGGAAAGACTGAGCACCATATCCCTGCCACATTTATCAATGGCTTTTCTTATCATTTCAATTTCTTTTCTTGCAGAATATGGGTCATTGGGGAACATTTCTGTGTTGGCAATATCATCGCATTTAATGTAGTCAACATCCCATGAAGCATAAAGCTCAAAAATTGAATCGTAATATTCCTGCGCACCTTTTTTATCGGTATAAAGACCATACATATCAGGGTTCCAGGGGCAGATGTTTGAGGGGTGAGCAATGTCTCTTGCAGTAACACCCTCGCATTTGATTTTAGTGTTTTGATGAGCTGCTTGTCTTGGAATACCTCTCATAATATGAATACCGAATTTAAGCCCGAGGGAATGTATGTAATCTGCAATAGGCTTGAAGCCCTTGCCACCCGCAGAAGAGGGAAAGCGCTCAACTGAGGGAATAAGACGAGAATATTCATCCATACAAAGTGGTGCAAAATAGTGGTAAGCATAACTGCTTGCAGTAGGCTCTGACCACTGAATGTCGCAAACAACATATTCCCAGCCGTAATCCTTAAGGTGCTCTGCCATATAATCTGCATTGGCAAGAAGCTGTTCTTCATTAACTGCTGCACCGTAGCAGTCCCAGCTATTCCATCCCATAGGGGGAGTAAGAGCTAATTTTTTGTGCATTTGTATCTACCTCTTATTCTTCGATTTGTTTCATAATTTCATCGTATGTGACAATATTTCCGAATTTTGTGAAATCGACCTTTTTACCAAGGATTCTGATGTTATCAACAATAGGCTTGCAGTTGGTATAAATGGGTTTGCCGGGGGTTATGGGGTAAATACCTAAGCAACTGAAGATATACCATGCCGCCATTGAGCCGTTGTCCTCGTCACCGGGGAAGCCATCATCCTTCCAGGAGAAGCCCTCTGCACATATTCTCTTAAGCCAATATTCAGTCTTTTCGGGTTGACCGAGATATGTGTAGATATAGGGGATATGGAAGCTTGGTTGGTTGGAAATTGCGCATTGACCCCAGTCGCAAGCCGCCATTTCGGTCATTTCGTGAATTTCGTAGTTGTAACCGCCAACTCTGTAATCAGCAGGAGTAGCGAAGAATTGGTCAAGCTTCTTTAAAAGAGCATTCTTACCGCCGTGAAGCTCGGCAAGACCATCAATATTGTGCTGAACTGCAAAGCTTGTCTGCCAGGCGGCAGCCTCTGTGTAATCTCCACCCCATTTTACAGGGTCAAAGTCGGGCTTGAAGCTACCCTTTGAATCCTTGGGTCTCATAAAGCCTGTTTCACTGTCAAATATGTTTGTGTAGTTTTTAGAACGCTTTTGATAATATTCTTTTTTATCTTCATAACCGAGAATATCTGCAACTGTTGCAAGGCAGTCATCAAAGTATGCCGCATCAAGAGTAAGGTTTACACTTTCGTTAAACTTATCGCAGGGCACATAGCCAAGCTCAAGATATTCCTCACAGCCCTCTCTGCCATAAGCACGAACAGCAGAGGATTTGTTTGCGTGATGCTCCATCCCCTTGAATGCGATTTCAAGCAAATCCTTTGATATGAGCTTTCTTGTGGCAACATCTGCAATTACTGCATCAATTGCGGTGCTGGGCATACAGTTTTTAGCATCGCCTGCAGTCCAACGGGGAAGCCATCCGCCATCAATATAATCCTGAATATAACCCTCAATAATTTCGGGAAGAATATCTTTAGCAATTATTGAGTAAAAGGGATAGTTTGTGCGGTATGTGTCCCAGAAGCCGTTGTCTGTGTATCTTACACCGGGAAGCACCTTGTCTGCGCAGGGGGAATAGTGAATTGGCTTGCCGTTTTCGTCAGGCTCATAAGCCTTATGAGGATAGAGGAATGTACGATACATACAGCTGTAAAAGGTTTTCATTGTATCTTCATCTGCATCTATCTCAATTTTAGAGAGATACTCGTTCCAGATGCACTCATTCTCTTTCTTAAGCTCATCAAAGCTACCATAAACAGAGTCGTGCTGAAGATTTCTCAATGCCTGCTCATAGCTTATGAATGAGGTTGCAACTGTAAAGGTAACATCTTTTTTCTTAAGGGCGATATGAATACCTGTACCTTCGCCTGATGCTTTAAGGCCAAGCTCTGTGTCGCAGGTATCTCTGTTACCAACGAGAATTTTATCTGCATCAACAGAATCTGTATCAAATTGGAAAACATAATAGCCCTTTAGTCTTCCTTTATCGTGATTATTCTTGCTTTGGTTACAGTCAGTCCAACAATAAAGGCGGTTGTTTTCCTTGTCATATTCATATTCGCAATTGTATTTAACGGGTAAAACAGAAATATAGCGGTCAAAATCCTTTTTGAAGCTCAACCGTACGCAAGCACCATATTCAGTGGGGGTAAGCTCAAAATCACAAAAAGATCTTTTGAGATAGCATTTAAGATAATGTGGCTGTAAAATTGCTTTTTCAGGGTCATAGCCCGACCAACAATCCTCAAATTCCACATAGGGCTTCTCAATCTGTGGCATCATTGTAAATGCACTGTGCTCACTGATCCAAGGGCTTGGTTGACGGGTAAGGCGAATACCCTCAACAGAGCGGTCATCGGGATGATAATACCAGCTACCTCTTGAGGTTTCCGTCTGTAAACTGAATGCCGCAAAGCCGAAGGGCCTTTGAACAAGGGGGAGTGTGTTACCCTGAGAAAAACGATGCAGGGATTTTGAGCCCTGCTTAATATTTACATAATCAATATAATTCATAAAGTAACCTTGCTTTCCGTTGAGTATAAAAATATGATAACATATATTTACAAATCTTTCAATGAAAAGTCATATACATTTATGGTGGATTTTTATTAATAAATGATGTATAATCAGATTTGTTTAAAGAATAAAACGGAATATTATTATCACAAATTATATCAAGGGGGATTTGTATGAAAAAAATACAGATAATTATTTCAATTCTTTTGATAGTGGTTAATGTTGTTTTTTCTTATTTTTCTCCACTTTTTATGATGGATTATCCAAACGTAGTTTATGAGAACGATTATGATATACCTGACAATACTCCTGACTATCAGGTGATTTCTACAAAGGAAAAGAGTGATTGGATGGCTGAATGGATTTGGGATAAGGAAAACCTTACAAAAAACAATGTGTGGATGTGCTTCAATAAAAAGGTAAGCATTGAAAATGTTCCCGAAGAGCTTGTTGCAGATATTTCTGCCGACTCTAAATATTGGCTTTATATAAACGGAGAAATTGTTGTTTTTGAGGGTAGCATCAAACGCGGTCCGGATAAAAACAGTAGCTATTATGACAGTATTGATATTGCACCATATCTCAAAAAGGGCGAAAATTCAATTTGTGCTTTGGTATGGTTCTGGGGTGAGCAGAAGAATTATTCTTATAGCAGTAGCGGTCAGGGTGGATTTATTTTTGAAGCCAAAAATGACGGCGTTAAAATAATTTCTGATAGCAGTTGGAAAGTAAGGAAAAACGATGCTTATATCGACAGCCCTCTTTACCAACCCAATTACCGTCTTCCCGAATACAGTGTTTATTATGATGCAAGAGAAGAAATAGGCGACTGGCTCAATGAGGAATATGATGCTACAGCTTGGGAAAATGCCACCGAATATGCCCGAGGTGGCGAGGGTGCTTACGGCAAGCTTTACCCGAGAGGCATACCCTTCCTGAAGGATTTTGGCCTTGCAGATTACGAAAATTCAGGAGAGTATGAAAATTATACTGTCAAAAATATTCTTGGCGAAAAAATCACAGTAGATGTTCCTTATAATGCACAGCTTACACCTTATCTTAAAATCATAGCACCTGCAGGTAAAACCATTCGTGTAACAACTGAAAATACCCCCATTGGTGCAGTTTCAACAACCTACGTAACCAGAGAGGGCGAGCAGGAGTTTGAATCTTTGGGATGGTTTAACGGTGAGCACATTACCTATGACATCCCTTATGGCGTTACAGTGATTTCTCTTAAATATCGTGAAACGGGTTATAACAGTGAGTTCAGTGGGGATTTCAAATGTGATGACGAAGCCCTTAATTCATTGTGGCAAAAATCTCTGCGTACCCTTTATGTTACTATGCGTGATAATTATATGGATTGTCCCGACAGAGAAAGAGCACAATGGTGGGGTGATGTTACAAGCGAAATGGTTATGACTATGTATTCAATGGACAGTAATTCCTATCTGCTCTATCAAAAGGGCGTCCAGGCGATGCTATCCCATATTGATGATACAAAGGTTTTGCAGACAGTTGTGCCTATAAGTGATGATTATTTTGAGCTTCCTGTTCAACAGCTTGCAGGTATTGTAGGCTTTCTCACCTATTACCAATATACAGGTGACAAGGCTTTTATAGAAACGGTTTATGATGCAGCTCTTGACTACCTGAAGCTTTGGGAGACGGGTGAAAATAATCTTGTTGTTCATCGCACAGGCTCGTGGGATTGGCCTGACTGGGGCGATAAGGCAGATATGACTGCTATTGAAAACGCTTGGTATTATTACGCTCTTTCTACATTAGAAGAAATGGCAAGAATATTAGAAATAAAAGATGATATTACTTTCATTACTAGTAGAAAATCTACCATTGAAAAGGGCTACAAGGCACTTTGGACTGAAAAGGGCTACAAAAGTGACGATGTGAAGGAGCCTGATGACAGAGCAAATGCCCTTGCGGTTTTGTCGGGTCTTGCAGATAAAGAGCAATATGGTGTTGTTACCAATGTGCTCACAATAACTCAGAATTCAAGTCCTTATATGGAATATTATGTTCTTGAAGCACTTTGCAAAATGGGAGAATACGACCTTGCAAGGAACAGAATCAGGGATAGATATGCAGATATGATAAGTGCAGATTATTCTACCCTTTGGGAAAATTGGGATATGTTTTGGGGCACTAAGAATCACGCCTGGAGTGGTGGTCCCCTTGTTATAATGAGCAAGCATTTTGCAGGCATCACACCTCTTGAAGCAGGCTATGAAAGGGTTGAAATTGACCCTCAATATACATTGTCAGACAAGCTGAACTGTACCGTTCCGAGCATAAAAGGATTAATTACATTGGATTATGAAAAAACTGACGGGAATTATATCATCAACCTTACAATTCCGCAGGATATGAACACTGTTTTTTATGTTCCGGAAAATGCTACTGTAAGCATCAATTCAGAGCAGTTTTACATAAATGGTGAATATATAAACGAAAATAATAAGCACAATATTGAAATTATAGAAAAGTAATGCTTCAGGAGAGTGTAATCTGATGGGTAGCTTGAAAATAGGGGTGGCAAGCGTCACCTTCAGAAATAAAACAGTCGGTCAGATTGTTGAAATTGCAAAAAATGCAGGGGTTGGGTTTATCGAATGGGGTGCAGATGTTCACGTCAAAAGCCTTGAAGATGCAATTCTTGCAAAAAAGCTTTGCGATGAAAACAATATAAAAATAAGCTCCTACGGTAGCTATTACAGAACGGGATGTTCTGACAAAGCAGAGTGGGAAGCAGTTTGCAGAATTGCAAACGAAATGGGTGCTTCTTCTGTAAGAATCTGGCTCGGTAAAAAGGATAGTGAAAAATTCACAGAGGATGAGTATAAGGCGCTTTCAGAGGAATTGAAATTCCTTTGTGATAAAGCGAAGGAATATAATCTTCTTGTTTGCCCCGAATGTCACGATAACACCTTTAATAACAACACAGAAGCAATTATCAGACTAAAAAATGATTTGAATTGTGAAAATTTCAAAACCTATTTTCAGTCCCGTTATTTAAGGCTTGAATATGATATGAACAGAATCGAAAAAACCTTTGATTTTATAGAGAACTTTCATGTCAGTTATCGTGATTTGAAGCGTGAGCAACGCTTTAAAAAGAAGGATAAAAGCTATCTTGATAAGCTTTTGAAAAAGTTTGTTTCAATGAAATTCAAGGGTATAGTTATTATTGAATTTGTTAAAGGCTCAAAGGAAAAGTGTTTCTATAAAGATGTAAAAAAACTTCAACAATATTGAGGTGATTAAAATAAAAATCGCATTATTCAGTGGAAACAAAATCAAATTTTCGCAGGTTTACACACCCTCTGTTTTAGAAAAATTAAGTGCATACGGTGAGCTTTCTTCAAGAATTGATAAAAGCAATATCGAAAATTATAAGGATTTTTTGAAGGATTGTGAAGTTGCCTTTGCAACATGGGGAATGCCGAAATTTACCGAGGACGAAATAAAAAAATATATGCCAAGGCTTAAGGTGGTCTTTTACGGTGCAGGAACTGTTCAGTATTTTGCAAAGCCTTTCCTTGATTGCGGAATAAGGCTATTCAGTGCATTTTCCGCCAATGGTGTTCCCGTTGCGGAATATACTGTTTCACAGATTGTTTTAGCCTTAAAGGGTTATTTTCAGGGTGCAAAAAGATATAAATCATTTTTGCCATATTCCTTTATACATACTCAGAATTGCATAGGTGGTTACGGCTCTAAGGTCGGCTTAATCGGGCTTGGTGCAATCGGCTCGGCAGTTGCAGAAAAGCTGAAGGATTACGATGTTTCTGTCTATGCCTATGACCCCTTTGTAAAAGAGGAAAAAGCAAATGAGCTTGGTGTTACCTTGTGTGATATTGAAGCAGTTTTCAAGGATTGTGATGTTATAAGCAATCATCTGGCAAATAAAAAAGAATTGAAAAATATTCTTAACGGAAGGCTATTTAAGCAGATGAAGCCCCACAGTACCTTTATAAACACAGGCAGAGGGGACCAGGTGAATGAATTTGCACTTGCAACGAGCTTGCTTTGTCACCCCTCAAGAACGGCTGTTGTGGATGTTCTCAAAAACGAAAATGTACCGTTTACAAGCCCTCTTTTCTGGTGCCCTAATGCAATAATAACCCCTCATATTGCAGGTAGCCTTGGTAACGAAACCGAAAGAATGGCAGATTATATGATAGAGCAGCTTGATAATTACATTAACGGCAAGCCCACTCAGTATGAAATAACAAGTGAAATGCTTAAAACTATGGCGTGAAAAAGACGGCTTTATTATCCTCGCCAATCTGATAAATAGTGCCTATGAGGCGGAGCTTTAGTCCGTTTCATAGGCACTATTTTTTATAATTCTTTTTCGATTTTTTTCATTTCTTTTTTTAATCGTGAAAAATTCAAATCCTCCCAAAGGGGAACAATATGCCCGCCCTTAAGCCTCATTGATGCCTCGTGCATAGCCCCGTAATAAGCAACTCTGAAATCTGTGAACTGAGAGGCTTGGCATTTTCTTTTATAGGCTTCATAAAGACCATAGGCGTCGCCCCACATATTGCGGAATTGGTATAAATCGTACTCTTTGTCTGCCCAGATACTGCCACAAGGGTCAATGAAAGCTAAAAGCTCAAAGGTTTTCGGGTCTGCCATTATATTCATTATGTTAAGGTCTGCGTGTATAAGAACCGCTTTTGTTTTTTCTTGTGGTAATTTATTAAAAAGCTCTGTTGCCTCAAAAAGAAGCCCCATTTTTTTGTTGCTGAACTTTCCGTTATCGGCTAATTCTTTTAAGGCTTTGAGCCAAGGGGCTTGCTTTTCTTCTTTGTAATAGTCATACCAGCTATCATAAGCAGGATTTGATAAAGAACCGAATTTGTTATTTTTTACATTATGCCATTCAAGCATTCCTGCAATTACATCATCTGCAAATTTTTGCTTTTGCTTTTTGCTCTTAAACAAAAACAGTGGGTTTAAAACATTCTGACCTTCAACAAAGCTCATAGCAAGTATTGCAGTATTATCATCCTCGTATGTAAAAAGCACCTGAGGCATTTTAACACTTGTGTTTTCCGAAAGAAGGGTGAGCTGTTGTGCTTCCTCGTGTTGCATTTCCTGAAGCTTGTAGCCTTTAACTGCAATAACCTGACCATCAGAAAGGGTCGCTTTATAAACCTTGCCGTAGCTTCCTCCACCGATGAACTTGAAATCGTTGGCTTCTTTATTAAGCTTTTCGGAAATAATATCGGGTAAAACGGACATTAAATGCTTGTTGCTGTTATCAAGAAATTTCATAAAACCCCTCCTTGTTTTGTCGCCGGCTTAATTATATCACCCGCAAGAAGAAAAAACAACAACCGTAAATTATTGTTCAATCTTTTTTCAATATTCCTTTGCATAATGATATTTTTTCAATACATTTTCAATATTTTGTGGTATAATGGATTGAAACGGAGGTGGAATTATGAGGATTTTACTTATTGAAGATGAAAAAAGAATGGCTCAGGCACTCTGTGAGCTTCTGCGTCTTGAAAAATATGATGTTGACCATCACAATAACGGGGTAGAGGGACTTGCAGCTATTGAAAGTAATATTTACGATATAGTAATCCTTGATGTTATGCTTCCGGGAATGAACGGGTATGAAATTGCAAAAAAAGCCCGTTCCAAAGGAATTACCACGCCGATATTAATGCTTACTGCAAAATCAGAGCTTGATGATAAGGTGAAGGGGCTTGATAGTGGTGCAGATGATTACCTGACGAAGCCCTTTATGACTAAAGAGCTTCTTGCCCGTCTGCGCGCTTTAGGAAGACGCAATCAAAGCACAAGTGACGGCATTTTAGCTTACGGTGATATTGCTCTTGATACAAACACACTTACCTTGTCCTGTGCTTCAAACGGGCAGAGCGTAAGATTAAGTGAAAAGGAATATAAAATACTTGAATATCTCATTATGAATTCAACACAGATTCTTACCCGTGAACAGCTTGCTATGAAAATCTGGGGCTTTGAAAGTGATGCTGAATACAATAATGTGGAAGTGTATGTTTCGTTTACCCGAAGAAAGCTGGGCTTTGTTGGTGCGAAAACAGAAATTAAAGCCGTCAGAGGCGTGGGATATGAATTGAGGTGCGGCAATGTTTAAAAAATCAAGAAGAAAAATTGTTGCTGCCATTATGTCTGTTCTTGTGTTTTTGTGGGTGGGAACACTTGGCGTTATTTATACCTCAAGCTACATTGAGATGTCTCGTCGAAACGAACAGATGCTCAAAGTACATACAGAAATGTACACAATCACACAGCCATTTGAAGAGGTCAGACCCCCAAATCTCCCTATGCCGGGTGGTAATCCCGGATTTGAATCGAGCTTTGCAGAGTCGCCTATGTTCCAGCTATCAACCTTTTATACAGTTGCTATGACCTACGAGGGCGAAACTATCGAGATTAAAAATAATCAGCAAAATCTTCATAGTGATAGCGACCTTGAACAATTGGCAGAAAAAGTGTTCAAAAGCAATCGGACCAAAGGCACAATAAATAATCTTGCTTTTTACAAGGCTGATAAATCGGGCTATACACTTGTGGCTTTTATGGATAACACTGTTATCAACGAAAATGCAATAACTCTTTTCAGATATACACTTATTTTTGGTGCAATTGCTTTGGTGATATTTTTCTTTTTATCTCAGTTTCTGGCAAAAAAAATTGTTAAGCCTCTTGAGGAAAGCTATAAAAAGCAAAAGCAGTTTATTTCCGATGCAGGTCATGAGCTTAAAACACCTGTATCAGTGGTTAGTGCCAATGCAGAGCTTCTTTCCCGTGAAATCGGGGAAAATCAATGGCTGGAGAATATTCTTTATGAAAACGAGAGAATGGTAAAGGTGGCTTTGGCGATAAACAAAGGCCACAAAGCAATTCTGGAAATCAAACCGATACTTCCCGGTCAGAAAATTCTGGTGAAAACAGCAACAGCTCAAGACCTCAGATGCAGGAAAATTTCCTCAATGGTCAGATACCCGGCTTTGAAAATGGTGAAGGTACTGACGGACAGAATAACTCAGATAGTCAGATGCAAAAGCCTGCGGGGGATTTCCGTCCTGATAACAGTCAGCTTCAATCTGTACCGCAGGCTACATTTTCAACAGAAGCCTTGTTGATGATTGGAATAAGCATATTGGTTCTTGGCTTAGGTATTGTGGTTGCTTTTAAATATAAAAAGCGCAAAAATTAAATAGATATAGAACTATTGCAAAAAGGGGCTGTAAAAAACAACAAGTTTTTTACATCCCCTTTGTTAATTAAAGCTTTTTACCCAGGTTACCAATGAGCCGTGATGGGTGTTTTCTCTTACTGTGCCTAACATATAATCCGTTACAGGACCATTTTTCCTCATCTTCTCAAGTATAGCTTCCTGAAGCTCTTCGATAGTCATATCCTCATAGGGTTTATTCCAATCCACAACTATTTCTTCAGGTTTCTTTTCTTCTTGTACTTGTGCAGGCTCTATGCTTTTTTGTTTTATTGGGTCTTCTTTTGTAACAGGCTCAGGTGTTTTCTCAATTTCTACTGCTTTTACAGGTTCAATTTTTGTAAAAGCCTTGCCTTCGGAAATCCATATTTCGCCATAGCTTGCAGAAACCTTTACCCGAATTTTGCCGTCTTTTACAGACACTTTTTCTCCTGATAATGCACCTACATATTCTTTGAAATTACCGCAGGGGAGAGTCATAATCACATCATTATCACTGTTGTTTACAGTAATAATCACAGCTTGTCCGTTATAGCTTCTCTCATAGGCAAAATGAGTGGTCTGTAATTCTAACTCCTTATAATCACCAAAGAATAGTGCAGGGGTGTTCTGACGGATTTTACCAAGTGCAGAAATAAGCCTTGTGCAAGGGCTTTCATTGATTGCATCCTTGTAATCTTCTAAGTTCAAAGCGGGTCTCAGTGAATCATCAGAGCCTCGCTCTTTTCTGCCTTCAATACCAAATTCTGAGCCATAATAAATTGAGGGAATACCTGGTAAGGTGTAAAGCATTATGTGAACAGGCACAAAATGAGCTTTGTTTTTTAGCTTTGTGTAAATGCGCTCAACATCGTGATTGTCAACGAAGGTATAAAGCTTCAGTCGGTTACCTGTCATATTATCAACATACCTGATAGTGTGAGCAATTTCAAAATAGTTATGGTCGTTGTGGGCAGAATAGAGTGCCTTTTGAAGCATATAGTTTGTAACAGAATGAAGAGTGCCGTCATTTGCCCATCGGGAATAATCTCCGTGAATAACCTCGCCCATAAGCCAGAAATCAGGCTTAACCTCATTCGCAACCTGACGAAGAGCCTTCATATATTCAAAATCCATTACATCTGCCGCATCAAGACGGATTCCGTCAACATCAAATTCCTTTACCCAGAAACGAATTACATCGCAAATGTATTTTTTAACAGCAGGATTGCGTTGATTAAGCTTGACAAGAAGGTCATATCCGCCCCAATTCTCATAGGAAAAGCCATCATTATATGAATTGTTGCCCCAAAAATTCACATTACAATACCATTCCTTGTATTGTGAATTTCCTCTGTTTTGCTTAATATCCTTAAACGCAAAAAAGTCACGGCCTGTATGATTAAAAACACCATCAAAAATAACACGGATTCCGTTTTCATGGCACTCATTAACAAAGGCTTTCAGGTCTTCGTTTGTGCCAAGCCGAGAATCTAATTTCTTGTAGTCGGTTGTTTCGTAACCATGCCCCACAGATTCAAAAAGGGGACCGATGTAAATTGCATTGCACCCGATTCCCTTAATATGAGGAATCCAGGGTAAGAGCTTGTTAAGTCTGTGCACAGGCTCACCATAAGAATTTTCTTTAGGTGCACCTGTCATTCCCAAGGGATAAATATGATAAAAAACAGCTTCGTCATACCAAGCCATATTCTGCCTCCGTTTTTCAATGGTAGATTGAATTGTATCATTATCATTATTGCAAATAAAATCATTTACATATATCATAAGGAATCATCCTTGTATTCGTTCCTTTAGAGTAGCATAAGAAAAGCATATTTGCAACCTGCAATCTACCATATTGCAAATCTTTTATATCAATGGTAAAATTATTATATTATGATATTATTAGGTGACTGCTATGACATTTGAAGAACGAAAAGCACAGGTGAAATCTTATCTTGGTAAAAGGGTAGTTATAGGCATTGACCGACCCATAGGATATGTTCATAAGAAAGAGAACTATTCACTTACATACCCAATTAACTACGGCTATATTCCCGATGTTCTCGGTGGTGATGGTGAAGAGCTTGATGTTTATCTTTTAGGTGTTAATGAGCCTGTTAAAGAATATGAATGCGAGATTATCGCAATAGCCTACAGACATAATGATGTTGAAGATAAGCTTGTTGGTGCACCTGTTGGTATGAAATTTACAAAGGAAGAAATAGAAGCTGCAATCCATTTTCAAGAGCAGTATTACGATACCGAGGTTGAGGTTTTATGATCGATTTTGAATATTTAAACAAGGCAGATTTTTGTTTATATGCACAGATAGTTTTCGATATTTTAAGTGGTAATATGACCATAATTGCTCCTACGGGTAACAGCTATGAAGAGGATTATAAAATGTGGTATAGCGCTGTAAGTGGTGGTTTGCAGAAAGCGGAAAGACAAATAATTCTCATTAAAGATAATGAAAATGTTGTGGGTTATTTCCAATACTACATTAATGAGGATACCTTTATGATGGAAGAAATTCAGTTTAAGCCTGAGTATCAGGGTAAAGGGATTTTCAGGAAGCTATATGGATTTGTTTTAGAAAACATTAATAATGATTTGAAATTTATTGAAGCCTATGCGAGCATACACAACCAAAAATCTATTGGTATATTAAATAAATTTGGGCTTTCAAATTTAGGCTTGAATAAAAATGGTCGTTCATATCACTTTAAGGGCGAATTTAATAATTTGATTAAGTGGTATGAAAATGCTGTTTGATAATGATTGTAATATAAATGGCAAAAGCAGTAGGAGACCTTCTGGAAAAAATAATATAGCGATAAGCTTCAATTTATAGAGATGAATTAAGAATTTACAGGTGAGATAATGGTTGTTTTAATTACAGGAGCATCCCATACAGGTAAGACTGTACTTGCTCAGAAATTGCTTGAAAAATACAAATATCCGTATCTGTCAATAGACCATTTGAAAATGGGGTTAATCCGCAGTGGCAATACTGAGCTTACACCCATAAGTGATGATGCAGACCTTACATCATATTTATGGCCCATTGTTCGCGAAATGATAAAGACTGCAATTGAAAACAAACAGAATTTAATTGTTGAGGGTTGCTATATTCCGTTTGATTGGCAAAAGGACTTTGAAGAAAAATATCTTTCCGGCATCAGATACTACTGCCTTGTAATGAGTGAGAATTATATAAGGAATCACTTTGCCGAAATAAAGAAATATGCAAATGTCATTGAAAACCGTATAGATGATGAATGCTGCACCTTGGAAAGCGTTATATCCGATAACGCACAGATATTAAAGCTTGCTGAAAAGCATAATGCAAGCTATATTCTCATTGAAGATAAATATGAAATCAATATTGATTTAAAGTAAGCAAATAAGGGTGATGTTTAAATGGCAAATTTAAAAAACAAGAAAAAAGTAATCGCTGTGGTAATTGCAACGGTTTTGGTTGTTACGGCGGTTGTTCTTCTTTTGGTTTATAAAAACGATATACTTGACCTTGTTTACAAGGACTATAAAGCATCTGTACCTGTTCTTTCAACATACGAAAAAGGGGATGCTGATAAAATGATTAAAGGCGATTTTTATGTAAGCACCAATGGTAGCGATGAAAACAATGGCACTAAAGAAGCTCCCTTCCTTACTATTGAAAAAGCCATTGAAGCAGTAAGAAATACGGATAAAACCAATAAAAACGGAATAACTGTTTGCATTGAAGCAGGGGAATACCGCGTAGCTTCTCTTGAATTTATGAAAGCAGATTCGGGTACAAAGAGCTGCCCTATAACCTATTGCTCACATAATGGTGAGGCTGTTATAAATGGAGGAGTAACTCTTTCGCACAGTGATTTTAAATCCGCAAAGGAATACCCCGAAATATCAGAAAGGCTTACACCCGAAGCACAGAAAAATGTTGTGGTTCTGGATTTGACAAAAGCTCCGTATTCTCTTACAAAATCCGATTGGGGTAAAATATATGCAATCGGCTCGTATCATACCGCTGACAGCTATGATGGTGATTATACAGGTGAGCTTTATTGTGAGCTTTTCGTAAATGATAAAAGGCAAGCTCTTGCAAGATATCCCGATAATGATTTTCTTTACACTCAGGAGGTTGTTAAAACAGGTCTTGGAAAAGAGTCTGACGGTGCACTTACCGAGGTTAAGGATTGGGATAAAATCCGCAATCCCGAGCCTGATGTTTACAAAGTCGATTCCGAGCTTGCGGGAAGAATTGCAGGATGGAAAACCCTTGATGATGTGTGGATGTTCGGTTATTGGAAATATGACTGGGCGGATGCTTCATCACCAATCGGTAGCTTTAATGCTGGAACGGGCGAAATTTCTCCCAAGTTTGTAAGCCTTTACGGAACAAAAACAGAAGCACCTTATTATTTCTTTAATGTGCTTGAAGAACTTTCAACTGAGGGCGAGTGGTATCTTGACCGGGAAAAAGGCTTGCTTTGTCTCTGGAAGCCTGAAAGGATTGAAGAAGCGCAAATCGATCTTTCCTTATCACTTAAGCCTGTGATCAATGCAGAAGCAGATTATCTTATATTTGACAGAATAACCGTAAAAGGAACAAGGTCAGATGCTATTGTAGTAACAGGCAATAATAATACTGTTCAAAACTGCCTGATTAAAAATGTTGCAGGTAATGCACTTATTATGACAGGTAGCAAAAACCTTGCATATAACAACGAAATTACCCATACAGGCAAGGGTGGAATTATTCTTGATGGTGGCGATACCAAAGCTCTTGCACCCGGTAACAGCAAGGCAGAGAACAACTATATTCACCATTGGTCTGAAATTTATCAGACATATCAGCCTGCAGTAACTCTCTTAGGTGTCGGTAACTCCTGCTCACATAATGAAATGGCAAATTCACCTCACGAAGCAATTACATATAAAGGCAACAACCATATTATTGAATATAATAATATTCACGATGTTTGCCTTCTTTCTGATGATGCAGGTGCAATTTATTCAGGTAGAAGCTGGGTGTGGTACGGAAACAGTGTCAGATACAACTGCATTTATAATGTGGGCTCAGGAGAGCATAAGCCCGATGGAATTTATCTTGATGATGCTCTTTCAGGACAGAAAATTTACGGGAATCTGCTTATAAATATTCCGAGGAACTCAATTCATATCGGTGGTGGCAGAGATAATATTGTTGAAAACAATATAATTGTCAATTCAGGTGAAAATGCAATTTACTTTGATGAAAGAGCAAGAGATGGCGCATTGAATAATGGTTGGTTCACTCACGCTCATATCGGAAGCGGTGATATGTGGGATGCTCTTTATGAATCACCTTGGCAGAGCGGAATCTGGCAGAATGCATTTCCCGAGTATAAAACACTGACAGATGATATTTCAAAATCCGATTCTGCGGAATATATACCCAACCCTGCCTGCACAGTAAAAGGTAATCTTATTTTCAACAGAAACAGCGAAATCGGAGATGTTTATGATTCTGCATACAGATTCAGCGATATTTCTGATAATGGAATGTATTCTCTTAATAAAACAGAAGAGATTTTTGCTGATATGAATTCAGGAAATTACAATATCAAAGATATTGAAAAGCTCAGAAAATCCATCCCCGATTTTGAGAACATTCCTCTTGATAAAATCGGAAGGGTCAATTAACAACATAAAATAATCGCATTACCTGAGTGATTTCAAGTAATGCGATGTTTGTTTTATATTTCCGTAAATGTTCTTTCAATAACATTATCCTGAAGCTCGTCTGAAAGGCTTGTGAAATAGTCACTGTAACCACCAACACGAACAATAAGGTTGCGGTGGTTTTCGGGATTTTTCTTTGCGTCTATGAGGTCTTCGGGAGAAACAACAGTTATTGTGTATTGTTGTCCGCCTCCTGCAAAATATGCTTTTGCAAGGGCTATGAAGGACGCCTTACCTTTCTCACTTGTGAACATTTTCTTTTCAAACTTATTCTGGAAAACAAATCCGCTACAAGCATCGGCGTGGTTGTATCTGAGAACAGATTTTATTTGGGCGGTAGGTCCTTTTACATCTCGTCCCGGAGTTGCAGCGATACTGTCTGCAAGGAGTGGCTCGCCCTTAAGCTTTCCGTTGGGGAGTGCGCCTGTCTGCTTTCCGTAGTTGGCGGCACGATTGAAGGTACTGCAACCACCTGTGAATATACCGCCTCTGTATGTTTTGTTGCGTTTAAGAATGGTAAAGAAATAATTGAGAGCTTTGGCAGTTATTTGGTCAACCGCTTCAATATCATTACCGAATTTTTCACAGCTTTTGAAATCGTGGTGAAGCTGTTCATAGCCTTCAAAATTGGAATTAAGCGCATTAATAAGCTCTGCCATTGTATATTTCTTTTTATCAAAAATTAGCTTTTTTACAGCATAAAGACTGTCGCCCGTGTCTGCAATGCCCTCGGCTAAAATTTGTCCGTGATTGTAAAGCGGACCGCCGTTTCTGTAATCCTTGCCTTTTTCAAGGCAACCCTCAATAAGACAAGAACGCAGGGGATGGGGTTGAAACAAGCCTCTCATATGCTGCCATCTGTTTGCGCTACTGCAGGAATTGTAGGTTACAAATTCAAGCTGTTCCATAAAGGCGCGTTCAAATCTCTCATAGGTGGTAAAGGCTTCAGGGTCGCCTGTTTCAATGGAAATCATCTCGCCGGTCATAGTATCAACACCGTTGTGCAGAGCAAATTCAAGGCATTTTGTAAAGATAACCTCGCCATCCTCAAGACCCATATGGCTTTTGCCTAAAATGTCTATCTGATTGCATCCGTTCATACAGTAATCGTGACTGTCTTCGGGGGGGATACCAATTCTTTCAAGTGCAGAGCACACAACATCGTCATTGTAAAGTGCAGGAAGCCCTGTACCGATTGCAAGAGTATCTGCAATTTCATTCCAGAGCTTGTCGGGTGTATTTCTGTGAACCCGGCAAGTAAGATTCGGGGTATTATAGCTCTTCTTTCTCACCATAGCAAGAATTTCATATGTAAGCTCATTGGATTCATCCTTCCAATTTTCATCACTACCTGAAATGCAAAGATTCCAGGAGCGATGGTCGTGGAAATAATCCCAGAGTCTGTCAAGAAGGTCGGTTACTTCTGCTTTGTTTTCGGTCTTTTCGTATGCAGGGTACATATATTGGTCAAAGCGACCGGGGGAATCACTGCCGTCAAGAGCGAAAATGAGCATAAAGGAGCACATAGCAGACATAAAGTCGTATGCGGGCTTCTTCGGTACTGCTTCAAATGCCTTTGCCATTCTGAGATAAAATGCTTTATCCTCTGCATTTTCACATTTTTCTGCATTTATAAGAGCTTGTTCGCGGTATCTTTCGCCAAAAATATCCAATGCATCAAGAAGATATGAGCAGGAGTTATAAAACCAAACCTCATCGGGATGCTTATGACGATTTTCTGCGATTATTTTGCGAATATAATCGGTGCCGAAATTTACAATTCTTCCATAATCGGGGTTAGAGTGCCCACCCCAACCGCCACCCCATTCAGCCCCTGAATTGTTAAGCTTATCGGTGGCTTCGCAGTTTAGCATTTGTGATTTGCTTCTGAAGATTTTAATTTCTTCAATGTAATGTTCAAGAATATCCTTGTGCTCGGGAAATTTCTCTGAAAGCTCTGCGATTTTATAAGTATCAAACCAAAGTCCGTCTGATGGGGAGTAGCCTGAGCTACCGCTTTCTGTTACAAATGCGGTTTCAGGGAGTAACTGGCGGGAAAGCTTGATTTCAAGATTTTTTGAGGCGTGAAGAAGAGCAAGACCTACTCTTTCGCCATGCTCGAGGGTCTCGTCAAGAAAATATCCGTAAAGGAAAGGGTCGATTTTAGCTAAGCTTGTCATAAATAAACCTCTTATTTTGATACTTTAATATCTATATCGCGGGAACTGAAAAGTGAAATCCAACGGCTTATTTCATCGTCCGTTGCGTTATTGTGAATGTATGCGGAAGATTTGCCGATTTTTTCGGATTTACCTGTGCCAAGAGTGTGGTAGGGCATAATTTCTGCATATCTGTATCGCCCCTTGTTCTTATTAAGGAAGCTTGCAAGCTTTTCAATATCCTCGTCACTATCGTTACAATCGGGAATTAAGGGGAGTCGCAAAATAATATCTGCATTTCTATCCATAAGATATTGAAGATTTGCTAAAATATGAGCGTTGTCTGAGCCTGTAAGCTTTTTATGGCGAGCAGGGTCAATGCATTTTATGTCATATAAAAAGGTTGTGTCAAGGTCCCCACACTTTTCGTAGAAATCCCTTGAACCGATACCACAGGTTTCTATGGTAAGTGAAATTCCGTTTTCTTTTGCAAGAGTGAGAAGCTCTAAGGTGAATTCAGGCTGGTATGACGGCTCACCACCTGTAATTGTAATCCCGCCACCTGATGCTTCATAGAATATTTTGTCTTTCATTACCTCATCAAGAGCTTCCCTTGTGGTCATTTTCTTACCGATAATTTCATTAGCTTCGTTAAGGCAGGCTTCCACGCATTTGCTACAGGTTATACACTTTTTACGGTCAATTTTAAGTGTTTCATTTTCAATTTTTCGTGCAGAGCATAAATCAATACATTTGCCACAAAGTGAGCATTTTTGCTTGCTAAATGAAAGGGTTGGTGCTTTTTCAAGGCTTTCGGGATTATGGCACCAGATACACCTGAGAGGGCAACCCTTCAGAAATACGCAGGTGCGGATTCCGTCACCATCGTGAATGCAAAATTTCTGTATGTTAAATACAATTCCCGTTTCCATTTCTGCTCACCAACCTTCTTAATAAATTATATCACTTGCATTAAATAAAAACAACAGTTGAAAATATATTGATTTCAGTTTTACAGGTGGTATAATGGTTTTTAGAAACTTGAATTCAACGGAGGAAAGCTATGAAATACGATATAGCAGCATTTATCTGGCCATCATACACAGGGGATGAGCCTCGCACACGGATTTTCTGGCCTGAGGGCTATGGCGAGTGGCAGACTGTTAAGGCAATGACCGACAGAGGCTATAAGGGTTGCCGTTGGCCCCGAATTCCCACTTGGGGATATGTGAACGAGGCAGACAGTCGCGTTATGGAAATGCAGATTGACTGTGCCGTTTCCTATGGTGTAAATGTTTTCATCTACGATTGGTATTGGTATGATAACCGCCCGTTTCTTGAAAACTGCCTGAATGACGGCTTTTTAAAAGCGCGTAACAACGAGAATATGAAATTCTGTCTTATGTGGGCAAACCATAATGCAACTCACCTCTGGGATAAGAGAAATTCTGATAATGACCTTTCAACTGTTATATGGAGCGGTGTTGTTACTCCCGAAATTTTCTCAGATATCTGTGACAGAACCATTGAAAAATATTTCAGTCGCAAGAATTATTATACAATTGACGGTTGCCCTGTTTATATGATTTTTGATATTGATAATTTTGTGCGTTCCTTCGGCACAAGCCGGGAATGCAAAAGGGGTATTGAGGAATTCCGCAGAAAAACAGTTGAGGCAGGCTTTAAGGGTCTTCATTTTCAGGTTGTTCATTGGGGCGAACGTATTTATAATTGGCTTCGTGATGATGACGAAAACAAGGATGTCAATGCATATAAGCTATACGATTATCTTGGGGTTGACTCTGTAACAAGCTACAACTGGGGTTGCTCAGCAAGGCTTGACGGTGATTACAGAGATGTTACCGAAGAATATACAAGTAAGCTTGTGAGCGAATCAGAAAAATTGAGCATTCCCTTTTATCCAAACATTTCTGTTGGTTGGGATAACAATGTAAGATTCAATAAATTCATCCCCGGTGTGATTGATAACAACACTCCCGAAAATTTCAAAGCTGCCTGTGAAAAGGTCAAGGAATTTGCAGATGAATCTATGAGCAAGGGCGTTATGAAAGCTCCCTTTATTACAGTGAATAGCTGGAACGAATGGACGGAAACAAGCTACCTCCAGCCCGATGACCTTTACGGCTACGGCTACCTCGAAGCAATAAAGGATGTTTTCGAGGAATAAGAATCAGATGATAAGTTGTTTTTCTATTATAATGTAGGGGACGGTCTTGACCGTCCCGTAAATAAAGATTTTGGAATTACTGAAGGCGGTCGGGTCAAGACCCGACCCTACATTTATAAATTTCAATCTGACGAGGTAATTATGAGAAATGAGATTGATATAAACAAGCTTCTTGCCGGTGTTGATCGCGCTTGTGGAAAAAGGCACACCTGTGAAATTGAGTGGGTATATATTGAAGAAAATGCAATAAAGCAGCTTAGCAATATATGTGCAGATTACCAAAACATATTGCTTGTTGCAGATGAAAATACTTATGGCGTAGCAGGTGAGAATACTGTTACCGCATTAAAAGGAAAATCAATCAGGAAAATAATATTTCCGGGTAACAGAATACTCATTCCCGATGAAAAAGCAATTGCAGGTGTTCAGACAGAGCTTAAGGGCATTGACCTTGTAATCGGTATCGGCTCAGGTGTTATTCAGGACCTTTGCAAATATGTTTCCTTTTATAACAAGGTTCCTTATATGATAGTTGCCACTGCGCCCTCAATGGATGGATATGCATCAAACGGTGCGGCAATGATAACAGAGGGAATGAAGGTTACTTATTCCGCTGGCTTACCTCGTGCAATTATTGCAGACACATCTGTATTGAAAAATGCACCTGTTGATATGATAAGGTCGGGCTACGGTGATATTATCGGTAAATTTTCTGCACTCAACGATTGGAAATTGAGTAACCTCGTAAATGATGAATATTTCTGCGAATATATTTATAATCTCACCCTTGAGCAGATAGAACGCACAATCGAGGTTGCAGATACAATTCTTCAAAGGAATGAAGAAAGCATAAAAAGATTAATGGAAGCTCTTATCATAATCGGCATTATGATGAGTTTTGCAGAGTCCTCAAGACCTGCATCGGGCAGCGAGCATCATCTGTCACACTTTTTTGAAATTACGGGAATTGTTGACGGAACGGATTATCTGCCTCACGGAACAGATGTGGCGTATTCTACCTTTGTTACAGCCGAGTTGCGAGAAAAAATACTTTCTTCCGAATTTCCCGATAAAATCTATCGCGAAAGCAAAGAGAATTATGAAAAAGCAATAAATGATATTTACAAGGACTGTGCAAAGGGTTGCATAGACCTTCAGAACAGGGTAGGGAATTATAAGAATAACAGAATCGATATTTATCTTCAGAAAAAGGATGAAATAAAAGAAATATTGTCCCAAATGCCATCTTCAGCCTATATAAAAAGCTTGTTGAGCAATGCAGGGTTCGATATAGATTATTTCTATAATTTTTACAGAGAAGAAAAAATAAAAAATGCCCTTGGTTATGCCAAGGACTTGAAGGACAGATATACTGTTCTCTGGCTGTATTACGACCTTTTTGGTAATCATAAATGATTAAATCAATTGACATTTGCCAAACAGAGTGATATAGTAGGTTTAAATTACTGAAAGGCAGGTGGACAAAATGACAATGAATCTTAATTTCCGAAACAGGAGAGCCGTTTTGTCCGTTTGCGATTGATATAGTTTTTATCTTTTTGTAAATTAAGGCATCTCCGTATTCTCGGAGGTGCCTGTTTTGTTGTCTGAGAAAGGTGAGGAAATGAACCCCTGGAAATCAAAAAAACATAAGAATATATATAAGGATGTAAATGTCAGACAAGGGATATCTTTACGTTTTGAAAAAGATGTACACGAAGATGTGAAAAACCTTTTTAAGAGATTTACCGACTGGTTGCGAGCAAAATATGATTTCCCTATCAGAGTTACGATTTATGTTAAAGCAAGCGAAACAATAACATTACAAAACGGATGTATTGCTTGGGGCTCTTTTAGGTGTTTCGATACTTTTGATGAGCCGTATATTCGAATACCAACAGGTGATTATTTAGAACAAGCGAGAATTGTTGGTGAAGATACGGCATTAGAAGCAATATTGTCATCTCTCGTCCACGAATTAACTCACTATTTTCAGTGGGTGAATCAATTTGAACAAACAGATCGTGGCTCGGAGTGGCAGGCTAATTTTTATCGTTACAGAATAATTGATTTATTTTTAAATGAAAATGGTGGGCTGAAATGATATTTGAAGAAAAGAAAGTTATATTGAAAAATGGCGTGGAAGCTATATTGAAAACTCCTGAAATTTCTGATGCTGCTGAGCTTGTTGATTTAATGGCTACTGTAAGCGGTGAAACTAAATTTCTCGTAAGATATAAAGAAGAGTGGGAAAGCGTTAGTGTAGAGGGTGAGGCAGAGTGGGTTAGAGGTGTTCGTGAATCCAAAAATTCATTCGTATTGATTTGCAAAGTAAACAATGAAATTGCGGGTATATGTGATGTTACATTCAAAACAGGTATGAAAACTTGTCACAGAGCATCAGTAGGAATCGCACTTCGCAAAAAATACTGGAATATGGGTATTGGCTCTGCTATGTTCCAAGAACTTATAAATGCTGCAACCGAACGTGGTGGTATAGATTTTATGGAGTTGGAATTTACTAAGGGTAACGAAAGAGCAAAAGCACTTTATGAAAAGTTTGGTTTTGAAATTGTGTCCGAAAAACCAAATGTATATAAACTTAAAGATGGTACGTATCAAAGTGCAGTTTATATGCAGAAGTATTTATAAAAGGACTTGATACTATGAAATTACTTGTAATTCGTCACGGTGAATCCGAAGCAGATTTGCTTGATGTTCACGAAGGCAGAGCAGACTTTCCATTAACCGAAAGAGGTCACAGACAAGCTGAAGCGATGGCAAATTATGTTGCCGAGAACTTTAATGTTTCCAAAATATACGCAAGTACATTAACAAGAGCAAAACAAACAGCGCAACATTTATCAGATAAAATAAGCATCCCCATTATTTTGGATGAGAACTTGATGGAATTTAATAATGGTCTTCTTGCAGGTTTGCCCAGAGCAGTTGTAAGAGAAAAATATCCTGAAGTTCCCGATTTACCGATTGATAAATCAGTTTACGGACAGGAATCTCAGCTTGAATTCAGACAAAGAGCAGAAAATGCACTTTCAAAAATTTTAAGTGAAACTGAGCAGGATGAAACTATAGCCATTGTTTCACACGGCGGTATGATTAATCAGCTCTATCGTTCATTTTTTAATATGCCTGTTGACTGTATAAACTTCTTTAACACCGCTGATACAGGTATTCATATCTGGAGTTTAACAGACAAAGAAAGACGAGTTATCAAAGCTAATTTTGATGAACACACAAAAGGAATTTGATGTAATAAGATGTTTGACTATACTAAAATAAATTCAGAAACTTGGGATTCGTGGGCTGAAGATGGATGTGAATATACATTGCCCATAAGCCACGAAGAGTATGAGAAAACTAATGCGTATAATTTTGCTGTTGTACTCACACCTTGCATTACCGTTCCGCACGAGTGGTTTGGTGAGTTGAAAGGCAAAATGGTGTTAGGACTTGCAAGTGGTGGCGGTCAGCAGATGCCCATACTATCAAAACTCGGTGCAGAATGCACTGTGTTTGATTATTCCGACAAACAGCTTGAAGCAGAAAAAATGGTATCCGAAAGAGAAGGATACAACATTACAATCATCAAGGGTGATATGTCAAAGCCTCTTCCGTTTGAAGATGAAAGTTTTGATTTGATTTTTCATCCCGTTTCAAATAACTATGTTGAAGATGTTTATCACGTTTGGAACGAGTGTTACCGTGTGCTTAAAAAGGGTGGCAGATTACTTGCAGGTCTTGATAATGGTATTGATTATTTGTTTGATGAAAGCGACCCGTTAAAAGTTGTCAATCCTTTGCCGTTTAATCCTCTTAAAATGACGAAAGAAAAACGTGTTTCAATGATTGCAAATTGTGATGGAATACAGTTCAGTCATACGTTAGATGAACAGATTGGCGGTCAGCTGAAAGCAGGACTTACACTCAAAGCATTATATGAAGACCGTGACAGAGAAGGCGGAAACGAAATCGGTAAATACTATCCACAGTATTTTGCTACACTTGCTGTGAAATAAGGTGAAATTATGCAAAAATTGAACTACGGTATGCCCACGCTGATTGAAACAAGCACTCTTGAAGAATGTGCAAAGTTATGTGCAGAATTAGGATTTGATTTTATTGAGCTTAATATGAACCTGCCGCAATATCAGCTTGATAAAATTGATGTGGATTATTTCAAAAGTATTGCTGATAAATATGGCAATTATTATACAATTCACCTTGATGAAAATCTGAATGTATGTGATTTCAATCCTTACGTCGCAGAGGCTTACATAAAAACCGTTGCAGATACCATTGATATTGCAAAGCAACTCGATATTAAAGTACTTAATATGCATATGGCAAAAGGTGTATATTTCACCTTACCTGACAGAAAAGTACTTCTTTTTTCTGAATACAAAGAGCAGTATCTTAAAAGTATTGTTGATTTCAGAAAAATGTGTGAAACTGTTATCAGTGATACAGATATTAAAATCTGCATTGAAAACTGTGATGGATATGAGGCTTTCCAAAAAGAAGCAACTGAACTGCTTTTAGAAAGCAGCGTTTTTGCTTTAACTTTTGATGTCGGACATAATCACGGTATAGGCGGTACAGATGAAGAATTTATTATGAAACACAAAAACCGCCTGAATCATATTCATCTGCACGATGCTCAAGGTAGAAAAAACCACCTTGCTCTCGGCACAGGTGAAATAGATATCGAAAAATATATTGATCTTGCCAAAGAGCAAAACTGCCGTGTGGTTTTAGAAACAAAAACTATTGAAGGATTGAATCAGTCTGTTGAGTGGATAATGAAAAATGCTTGGAAGTGAGAAATAAAATATGTTTGATTGTGGATTGACAAAAGAAAACAATTGGTTCAGATACCGTGCGGCTGCAATTATTGTTGAAAACGATTGTGTATTGCTTGCAACTAATGATAAGGTTGATTATTTCTACTCTGTCGGTGGCGGAGTACAAATGGGTGAAAAAGCAGAGGATGCTGTTGTTCGTGAGGTTTTTGAAGAAACGGGAGTTCATTATGAGATTGACCGTTTAGCAGTTATTCACGAAAACTTTTTCACTGATTCAAGTGAGTTTTTCAAGGATCTGAACTGTCACGAAATAGCTTTATATTTTCTTATGAAAGCTAAAGGCAACCAAGATTTAAGCAGCGACAGCTATACTCAAGACGTAAGAGAAAATATGGTATGGATACCCATTGATGAACTTGACAACCATACGGTATATCCTACATTTCTTAAAGAATATTTGAACAACAAAAGTACGGAAATATTGCATATTGTTACAGACGAAAATCAACATAGTTGAACCAAAATTAATGTGGAGGTGAAGGAAAATGAAAATAGCAGTTTTAGGTTATGTTGGAAGCGGGAAAACATATCTTTCAGATTATATAGCTAAGAAAAAGAATATTCCAGTTCTTCACCTTGATTCGATTAAATGGGATAAGGAATGGAAGCCTATTGATGATTCAGTTGTTCTACCACAAGTTGCAGGATTTATGGCACAGAACGATTGGATTATTGACGGATATTATAAATATCTGATGATCGATGAAAGATTTGAAAAAGCCGATGAAATAATATTTCTTCTTCTACCTCGTTTTACTTGCTTTTTCCGTGCTTTAAAGCGAACAAAATCACGCAGACAAGAAGGTTATAAAAATGACTTTAATTGGTGGTTTTTTAAATTCGCCTTATACGGATGTAGAAATAAGGAAAGACGAAGCTATTATGCTGAAATTGCAGAAAAGTACAAGGATAAAACTGTTGTTTTGAAAACAAAACAGCAGGTAGAAGATTTTATGAGGAGTATATAAATGCTGAATCATCCATTCCCACCACTATATGATGAAAATTCAAAAGTGCTTATACTCGGTAGTTTCCCCTCTGTAAAATCCCGTGAGCAAAACTTTTTCTATGGTCATCCGCAGAACAGATTTTGGAAGGTCGTTTCTGCCGTTATAGGTACTGATACACCTGTAACTATTGAAGAAAAAAGCAACTTTTTGCACGAAAATCATATCGCCTTGTGGGATGTGATTGCCTCTTGTGATATAACAGGCAGTTCTGATAGTTCGATTAAAAATGTAGTAGCAAATGACCTTACGGAGATACTTGAGAATGCTGACATCAAGCAGATTTTTGTTAACGGCAAAACTGCTGAAAAGTATTACAAAAAGTACATCTGTAACACTATCGACAGAGAAGCTGTTTGTCTGCCCTCAACCTCACCCGCAAATGCCGGATGGAGTGTGAAAAAACTTATTGAAGCGTGGGCGGTAATTAAAGAATATCTTGATTAAGGAGAAATTATGGCAAAAGTAATTTTAATCTGTGGCAAAATCTGTAGCGGAAAAAGCACATATGCAGAGCAATTGCGTATTCAGAATAACGCTGTATTGCTCTCTACAGATGAGATAACCCTTGCTTTGTTCGGGCAGCATTGTGGTGATAAGCACGATGATTATGTAGAAAGAACACAAAACTACTTATTCAATAAATCGTTGGAACTCATAGAGGTCGGAATCAATGTTATTCTTGATTGGGGCTTCTGGATGAAGGAAGAACGGGACTATGCACGTGAGTTCTACAATAGCCGAAATATAGAGTGCGAATTTCATTATATTAATATCAGCGATGAAACTTGGAAGGCACGCTTAGAGAAAAGAAACAGTGAGGTATTAGCTGAAGAAACAAGCGCTTATTATGTTGATTATAACCTTGCTGAAAAATTTGCTTCAATCTTTGAAGCACCGAGTGAAGATGAAGTAGATGTAATTTACAGAGGATAATAATTATGCTTGAAAAAATGAATGAATTTTTTAATAAACGGTTAGATGGTTACGATGAACATATGATGACTAATATTGAATCATCTGATGTGTTTTATCCGTTTACAGCCGATTGTTTACCAAATACAGCTGGTGCACAAATTCTTGATTTGGGTTGTGGTACCGGTTTGGAATTGGAGCACTATTTCAGACTTAACCCATCTGCAAAAATAACAGGTATTGACCTGACAGAATCAATGCTGAATGCATTGAAAAATAAGTTTCCCGAAAAGGATTTGACTTTAATATGCGGTTCATATTTTGATGTTCCCTTTGATGAAAATGCCTTTGATGCTGCAGTTTCGGTTGAATCTCTGCACCATTTCACAAAAGAAGAAAAAATTCCGCTTTATACAAAGCTTTTCAAAGCATTAAAAGATGGCGGATATTTTATACTTACCGATTATTTTGCCTTGTCCGATGAAGATGAAAAAGCCTTCCGAAACGAACTGCTTCGTCTTAAAAAGGAACAAGGTATTGATGATAACGAGTTTTATCATTATGACACCCCATTAACTGTAGAACACGAAACAGAAGCCTTGCTTGAAGCTGGCTTTTCTTCCGTTGAGGTGTTGAATAACTGGGGTGCAACAGTTACATTAAAAGCGAATAAATAGGTAAGGAAAAAATATGAACAAAGTAATTGTAATAGGTTGTCCCGGGTCGGGAAAGACCACATTTGCAGAAAAATTGAATAAACGCACGGGGCTACCGTTGTTTTATCTTGATGCAATCTGGCATAAGCCTGATAAAACCCATATTCCCAGAGAGGAATTTGATGAACGCATAAAGGAAATATTTTCCTTGCCTCAATGGATAATTGACGGCAATTACGGCAGAACAATTGAAATGCGGCTCAGAGAATGCGACACAGTTTTTCTTTTTGATTTACCTGTTGAGCTTTGTATTCAGGGCGCAACAGAGCGTATAGGAAAAGGTCGCTATGACTTGCCCTGGCTTGAAACGGAATTAGACCCCGAATTTGAAGCCTTTATAAAAGAATTTCCCAAAACTACTCTGCCGAAGATATATGATTTAATTGAAAAATATAAGGCAGAAAAAGAAATTATAATCTTTAAATCAAGAGAAGAATCGGATGAATATTTAAAGAGGTTGTTGAAATAATGAATTTTATTGATGTATTCAGGGATAGTTTAAAAAAATATAAAAATATAGTTATCGAACCACTCAAGCTTAATGACTATTACAAATGTTCAAATATATGGAATATGAAAGCTCAACCCCTTGCTGAAAAATGGCGAGAGGAGATAGCATCGGGTAATCGTCTTGTTTTTATTTACAAAATCAATGGTGAGTTTATCGGTGAGGGTGCATTGGTTTTAGATACAGGTGACCCTGATTACACTATTCAAGGTAAACGAGTTTATGTTTCAAGAATGATAGTGAAAAAGGAATATCGCGGTCAAGGTATCGGTAGCGAAATTCTTAAATTTCTTATTAACAAGGCAAAGGAAATGGGCTTTTCCGAAATGACTATCGGTGTTGATAAAGATAATGTAAATGCTCTGCACTTATACAGAAAATTCGGTTTTACTGAGGTTCTTTTTGACGGTGAAGATGAAGACGGAAAGTATTTTAAATTGATGAAACGAATATAAATTAACGCCTATGAGGAGGGAGATTCCACTTCGTAGGCGTTGTTTGTATCTTTTATTACTTATCATACTCGGTATGCTTGTGATTTTTCATTTTAAAGAACCATCTTTGGCTCACGTATTTCTCCGGTGAAAGCAAAAGGATTGAAGTAATCAATTGAAAAATCATCTGCGGTGTGATAGTATTAACTCAGTAGTGTAACAAGGAGTGTTTTTATGGTTCCCTTTAAACAAAACAATGAAATTACATATGACGATAAAGAATTAATGGAAGAAAATACTTTCATTGCTGCAGAGGTGGAAAATACGGAAATTCCTGCTTTTGACGCAGTCAGAGGCAAACTGCCCCAGCCAATTTGGAATGACCACAACGATTATATCGACTGTTATTGGAAGGCTTGGGAAATTGCTTTCTCAAACCTCAGAAAACCTAAAAAAGGTACAGGGTTTATAACAAATTATATTGATGCTGCGTTCAATGACTGTATATTTATGTGGGACTCTGCATTTATGCTGATGTTTGGTAAATATGCAGATAGAATTTTTAAATTTCAGAAAACTCTTGATAATTTCTATTCTCATCAGCATGTTGATGGTTTTATTTGCCGACAGATTGAAGAAGAAACAGGTTGCGATGTCTTTGCACGTCATGACCCGTCCTCAACAGGACCGGAGGTGCTGGCATGGTGCGAGTGGGACTATTTCCTTAATTTTGGCGATAAGGAGCGTCTTGCTCGGGTTTATCCGTGTCTTGTAGCTTATCATCAATGGATGAAGGAGCATTTTACATGGCGTGACGGCACATATTTTTCTTCAGGATATGGTTGCGGAATGGATAATTGTCCCCGACTTGATGAAAAGTATCACGTTTGCTATAGTCACGGTCATATGATTTGGGTTGATGCTTGTATGCAGGAGCTTAACGCCTGCAATATTCTTATTAAAATGTCAGAAATTCTTGGCCGAAAAGAATTTATACCTGAGCTTATGGCGGAAAGTGAAAAGCTTTTTAAGGTAATCAACGAGAAGTTGTGGGATGAAAAAACAAAATTTTACTATGATCTCAGGGATGATGATACCTTTAATGAGGTTAAGCACATCGGTGCGTTTTGGTCGCTTCTCGCAAAATGTGTTCCGGAAGACAGAAAAGAAGATTTTATCGCACATCTTAACAATGAAAATGAATTCAAAACCGTTCATCGTGTTCCCACGCTTTCAAAAGATCACGCAGAATATAATCCTGCAGGTGGATATTGGTGCGGTTCGGTATGGTCTCCTACAAATTATATGGTTCTCAAAGGTCTTGACGCATATGGAAGGTACGGTCTTTCATATGAGATAGCATTATCACATCTTGATGCTGTTGTAAGCGTTTTCAAAAACAGAGGAACACTTTATGAGAATTATGCGCCTGAACTTGTTGAGGGTAAATTTGAGAAGGGTAGCTCGTCAATGGCTGATTTTGTCGGCTGGACCGGAATTTCACCCATCTCAATTTTGTTTGAATATGTTTTTGGTATTAAGCCTGATGCCGCAAAAAATAAAATTACATGGCATGTTAATCTGTTAGAAAAACATGGTATTGAAAAATATCCCTTCGGCATAGATGGTGAATTGACTTTGATTTGCGAGGCGCGTAACTCGGAGAAGGAAAAACCACAGGTAACAATTAAGTCAAATACTCCGATTGAGGTTGAAATAATCTGGAATAAAGAAAAAAATAGTGAGATTATTTCATTTTAAAATTGCAATATTGCGAAATTATCCGGAGGGTTTATGGCTTTTTTATTGGTTGTTATATACATTGCATTTATAGGTCTTGGAGTTCCCGATTCTCTTATCGGCTCTGCCTGGCCTGCTATCCATACAGAGATGAACATTCCCGTTGAAGCAGTCAGCATTCTCACTTTTATAATTTCAGGCTGTACTGTGTTATCAAGTATGTTCAGTGCAGGAATTCTCAATAAACTGGGAACTGCCAAGGTTACGGCTTTCAGTACAGCTATGACTGCAGTGGCCTTGTTCGGGTTTTCTGTGGCGCCATACTTTTGGGTTATGGTGCCATTAGCAGTTGTTCTCGGACTTGGTGCAGGTGCTATTGATTCGGGGCTTAATAATTATGTAGCCCTTCATTGTAAGGCAAGTCATATGAATTTTCTCCATTGCTTTTATGGTGTGGGAGTAAGCCTAAGTCCCTATCTTATGTCTCAGGCTTTAAGTGAGGTGGGTTGGCGAGGTGGTTATCGCTATGCGTTTTATGTGCAGACAGTTATAACTCTGTTGCTGATTATATCTCTTCCTCTCTGGAAAAAGACCGCATCTGCTGAACAGAAGGAAGAGGAAATGGGTGTAAACCTCACTCTTTTGCAGATGGTCAAAATGCCCGAAGTTCGTAATGTATGGATTATTATGCTTGCAACCAATGCTATTGAATATGCCTGTGGAGTATGGGGCAGTACATATCTTGTAACAGAAAAGGGTTTCGAGGCAAAATATGGAGCTCTTGCTCTGACTATATATTATGCAGGTATGTCTATAGGACGTTTTGTTTCGGGTTTACTTTCTAATAAAATCAGTACATGGAAACGTATCGGCATTGGTGCTGTTATTCTTGCTCCTGCTATTGCAATTATGCTTCTTCCTTTGCCGGGTGCAGCTACTGTGGTTGGCTTGTTTTTTGTGGGTCTGGGTAACGGGTCTATTTACCCCAATATGATACACCTTACACCACATAATTTCGGCAAAGAGGTATCGCAATCAATTATGGGCTCACAGATAGCATTTGCTTACATCGGTGTTATGCTGGCGCCCCCAATGGTAAGTCTTATAAGCGGACTGTTTGGAATAAGTGTGTATCCTGTTTTGCTTGCGGTACTTTATGTAATAATGATTGTTGCTCTTAAGTGCTTTATAAATAAATTGAAAAAACAGAACAGATACGATAGAAATGTGTGAGTTGCAATAATGAATAATAATGATAAATTCAATATAAATAGCTTCAGCTCTCCTGATGTTAGTTATGCTCCTGTGTATATATGGGTGTGGAATGACCTTTGCACCCGTGAAATTATAGATGCTCAGCTTGCAGAAATGCAGAATCTGGGCATAAGGGCTTTTTATATTCTTCCCGAACCAAAGGACTTCCGTCCTGACAGTATGCCCACAAACCTTGCCCCAGACTATCTTTCTAAGGAGTATTTCGAGCTTTGTGCCTACGCTACCAAAAAGGGGGAATCCCTTGGTATGCAATGCTGGATTTATGATGAGGGCGGTTGGCCGTCAGGCGGTGCCTGTGGAAAGGTTATGAAGGAGCATCCCGAATATGCTCGTCAGACATTGGAGTGTTATGAACGCTCTTTCTCTGCAGGAGAGGTGTATGAAAAAACAAGTTCCGATGTTCTTGCAACTTTTCTCGATTATAGAGAAATTATTGAAGAGGGTTACATTTTCTCTGAGGATACTGTTGTAACCGAGTATGTTGCAGAAAAAGAAATCGGTGGGAATTACCCCGATTTGCTGAATAAAAATGCAACAGAATATTTTATAAATATCACTCACGCAAAATATACACTCAATAAAAATGTTACAGTCGTATTTACAGATGAGCCCAAAGCACCTGCAGGAGCATTCAATAAAGAGTTGGCAAACCGATATGAAGCTACCTATGGTGATTCAATATTACCTCATCTGCCACTTCTTGCAGAAAGGGTAGCTATAACGGAAGAAAACGTTCATATATTGCACCGTTGGTATGATTTGTGTAGCAGTATGTTCTGCAAGAATTTCCTTCTTCCTTGCAAAAAATGGGCAAATGATAACGGTATGGCTTTTACAGGTCATATGGATAAGGACCACGACCCACTTGGCTGTATGGATGGTGGCGGAAATTTCAACCTGATGCGTGCTCTAAGGTGCTTTGATATTCCCGGTGTTGATGTTATATGGCGGCAGCTCTATCCTGAAAACAGAATAGCTAACAAGGATGAAATGAACGGCTATAACGGTTTTTTTCCCAGATATGCTTCATCTGCTGCTGCGCAGAACGGCGCAAAGCTTGCAATGAGTGAAATCTTCGGCGTAGCAGGTCCGGGGCTTACTTATGATATAATGAGCTATACCGTAGGCTATCTGGCGGTGCGAGGAATAAATATATTTAATCTGTTTAATTTTCCTCTTGGACGTAAAGGAGAACTTCTTGCACAGGAGCTTCCTGTTTTTACGGAAAATCAGATGTATTATCGTTGCCTTCCCCAATTTAATCGCTATATGGAACGATTGTCATATATGGCAACTGTAGGTGAGCGTGTCTGCGAAACAGGGCTTTATTATCCTGTTTCAGATTTTCAGGGCGGTCTGAAACCTGAGGTTTTGTCAAAAACTTTCGCTACTCTTGGTAGAAATCTTGAAGATATGATGGTGGATTTTGATATTGTTGACGATGATGTTTTGCAGGTAGGAGAAATAACTGACGAAGGCTCTATGAACATCGGCAGAGCGAAATACAAGCACATTATCATTCCTGAGGGGGCATTCATTCCCGATGCCACGCAAAAAGCATTGAATCGTTTTATTGAATGTGGTGGCAGAGTTTCTTATGAACTTAGAAATCTCAATCCCGTAATCAAAGTTGAGGGCGAAGGCCTACGCGCAATGCACAGAAAGGCAGAAAATGCAGAAGTGTTCTGTTTGTTCCGGGAAGCCGGTGAAAAAGGGGATTATAGCATTCACTTGCCATCATCAGATGGCTATATGCTTGATTTGGAAAGTGGTAAATTACAGCATTTACAAACAGAAAATGATATTTTAAAAATATCTCTTGCCATAGGAGAAACCGCTGTAATATTGCTGACTGACGAGGTTCTGAGTGCAGAAACTAAAAAGGTATTTAACGATAAATTCCACATTAATAATAACTTCCTGTTTTACAAAGATATTGAGCTTATCTGTGATGAAAACGGATTTAAAAACATAAAGCATTCTGACAAAGCAGTTCCCATAGAGCTTGGTGATTGGTCGTATCTTATCGGTAGCGCTTATTCAGGAAGCGGTGTTTATGAAGCAATATTTACACTTCCGGATGAAAAAGTAGGAAAAGAAGCAGAAATTGATTTGGGTGATGTGCACTTTACGGCTGGTGTTTATCTCAACAACCAACCTTTAGGAACATCTTTAGCACCACCGTACAGATTAAAAATACCTGCAGGTGTGCTTAATAAAGAGAATAAGCTGAAAATAGTTGTAACTAATACATCTGCCAACTGGTATGTTCATACCGATTACTTTGATAAATGGAAAACGGAAGAATTATCACCATATTTTGATGCGGAGCTGGATTTCGCAAAAGATTATGTATCAGGCGGTTTGCACGGACCTGTTGTGTTGTTTGTGGAGTGATTCATTTTATAACTATGTTTTATAATTTGTTTCCCGTCAAGTGACCTTTTTAAGTGAATAACAAACTATAATGTGATTGTAAGGTTAAGGGTAACACCTTGAAGCGTACAATCACATTATTTTTTTGGAGGAAATTACAATGACAACGCAGACGAAACAGGTACAAAAATCCTTTACGCAACAGTTGCTGAAAGTATCTGCCGGATGAGAGCAAACGCTCCATTTCAATCCGATCGGAGCAAAGAAATCAATAAAGACTACCCCAAAAGAGGCAAAAATAATTAAATTTGCACTCAATCACCTTTCAAAGCACAAAAGAAAAAACAATGAAGCTCAAATCTTTGGTGAATAGAAGATAAATAAATTATATTCATTAATTTCATTAGTGTTTAAAAGCGATGACGGAGAATTGACTTCCGTCATCGCTTTTTGTAGTACGAATACTTATCTTCTCTTATTAGGCTTCTTCATATCAAAGGCAGGGTTAATTGCATAGAAATTCTTTGAATCCATTTTATCAGTGGCTAACCTCAAGCCTTCCCCAATACAGCAATATAGAAAAAAGTGATGCATTAAGCCAAATTTCGCAAAATGGATGGAAAAATACTAAAAAACACATAGAAAATGGATGAGAAATGCCGATTTCGGAACAAACTTGTTGTAAGTTGCAAAAAAATGCCGATTTCGGCATTTTATATTGACATGTTTCAGGGTATAGTATATAATGACAACGAAAGGAGATGTTACAATGGTACAACGTAAAGAATATCTCGATTTGTTGAAAAAATGGAAAGATGAAGATGTAATTAAGGTTGTTACAGGTATTCGCAGATGTGGAAAATCAACCTTACTGAAAATGTATCAGGCATATCTCAAAGAGCAAGGGATAACCGAGGATTGCATTATATATATCAATTTTGAAGAATTAGAGTACGAAGAGCTTTTAGACTACAGAAAGCTTTATGATTATGTCAAAGAACGCCTTCATCCCGAAAAGATGACCTATGTTTTCCTTGACGAAATACAGAGAGTTGACGATTTCCAAAAAGCTGTTGACAGTTTGCATGTTAAATCAAATGTAGATATTTATATAACAGGTTCTAATGCATATCTTCTTTCCGGTGAGCTTGCAACATTACTTTCGGGAAGATATATAGAAATCAATATGCTGCCACTTTCTTTTAAAGAGTTCTGCGAATTAAAAGGTGTAGCTGATAATGATGCTCTTTTTGCAGAATATATGAAGCACGGTGGCTTCCCTTATGTTGCACAGCTTGATGGCGAAACAGATAAGGTCAATATGTATCTTGAAGGTATCTACAATACAATAATTGTTAAAGATATAGAAGACCGCCAAAGAAGAAAAGAATCAGACCCAAATAAACGAAAGATTAACGATATATCTTTATTAAGGAATATATCTAAATTCCTTGCCGGTTCTGTGGGTAGTCCCATATCTATAAAAAGCATAGCAGATTATATAACCTCAAGCGGAAGAAAAGTATCTCAGAATACAGTTGATGATTATGTTCAGGCATTGGTAGAGCCGTATGTATTTTATCCTGTTGAGCGTTATGATGTGCTTGGAAAACAATTGCTGAAGAAAAATCAGAAGATGTATATTGTTGATTTAGGTATTCGCAGTCATCTTCTTGCAAGACAATGGTATGATTTAGGCTTCAGTCTTGAAAATATCATATTCCTTGAGTTGATAAGACGAGGCTATTCAGTTAATATAGGTAAGGTTGATGCTACCGAAATAGATTTTGTAGCAAGGAAGAATGATGATGTGTTCTACTATCAGGTAACTGCCTCAATGGTGGAAGAAACTACATTTGAACGAGAAATCAATCCGTTAAAAAATATCAATGATAACCACCCCAAAACTATAATAACACTTGACCGCTTTACTCTCGGTAACTATGACGGTATAAAGGTTGTAAATGCAGTTGATTGGTTACTTGATAAGTAAGGAATGTTAATGTATCACTTAATCCAAAAAAGAAGGACGTGCTTATATGAGCTTGCTCACAGCTTCAAGCGGTAAATCTGTTTATCGTGGATATGAATACTATATCAATAATAAAGTAGTGTGCTTTACTCAACTGAACGATATGGAGTTTGAAGGCTTTGTCAAGGGTAGTATGCCGGAGCCATACAAGGTGCATATTAATCTCAATAAGGTTCGTTCATCAACCTGCAATTGTCCCTTCGCAACTGGTAGCAAAATTTGTAAGCATATGGTAGCGGTTTACTTTGCGGCTTTTCCTGATGAAGCTCGCAAATATAAAATAGAATTAGACGCATATTACGAGGAAGAGGAAGAGCGGGAAGCAGAGCTTGAAGATGCGCTTTATAAATACATAAAGAAGCTTTCAAAAGCAGAACTGCAGGAAGCGTTATTGCAATTATTATATGACGGTCCCAGTTGGCAGTTCGATAGATTTATTAATGAGTATATTGAATGGGAGTAAAATTAATAGAGCAGGGTAGTACACAGAAATATCTGATACTACTCTGCTTTTTTGTTCTATCTATGTGCAAAAAACTTTACTGCAATAAACAAAGAAAACGAACAGTCTATTAAAGCTTTATATCCCCACTAATAGATTCCTGAAAAAAACGACACATAAAGACAATTTTCGCAAAATGGATGGGGAATGCTCGGTTCAATTACTGTAAAATAAAAATATTGCCTATTTATAATGTTTTTGATATACTGAATTTATATATAAACTTTTTTTATGGATTTTGTGAGGTTTACTATGGAAACAGTTCTTTCTTTGCCATTGAAAATACATAACAGAGAAATATGCAACAGAGTGGTATTTCATCCTATGGAGGGGTGCGACGGTACCTTTGATGGTGGTGTTGATGAGCTCACTCGCAGAAGATATCTTCGCTTTGCAAAAAGTGGAGCCGGTATTATCTGGTTTGAAGCAACTGCAGTTACCAATGAGGGCAGAGCAAATCCTCGTCAGCTGTTTCTGAATGAAAATACAAAGGACTCCTTCAAGGCTCTTGTTAAAGAGATTAAGGCAGTTTCTCTTGCAGAAAATGGTTTTGAGCCCGTTATTATTGTTCAGCTGACCCATAGCGGACGCTTCAGTAAGCCTAACGGCACACCTGAGCCCATTGTTGCATATCGCAATTCTCACTGGGAAATCGGCAAGGAAAATCAGCCTTATATTGTTGCAACAGATGATTATCTCAGTACAATTCCCGATAAATATTACAATGCAGCAGTTTTTGCAAAAGAGGTTGGCTTTGACGGAATTGACGTTAAATGCTGTCACGGTTATCTTTTCAATGAGCTTCTGAGTGCAACAGAGCGTGAGGGCGTTTACGGTGGTAGCCTCCGGAACAGAACAAAACTTTACTTTGATTGTATTGATGCAGTAAAAAAAGCAGTAGGTGAGGATGTGTTTGTTACAACACGCCTTAATGCCTGCGATTGCTTCCCTTATCCCTTTGGCTTCGGTGTTGATGAGAATAGCAATATCGACTTAAGTGAAACCAAGCTTATTATTAAAGAGCTTTATGAAAAGGGCATAAGGCTTATTAATCTTACATTGGGTAATCCCTACCTCATTCCTCATATTAACAGACCTTGTATGAATGCTCCCGAGGACGGAGAAGAAGGTCTTAAAAGAATTTATGATGTTACAAAAGCACTTAATGAAGAATTTTCTGAAATAAGCTTCATAGCATCGGGGCTTACATATCCTGCTGATTCTGCTATGGAATATGCAGAGAGAATTATAAATGGTGGTGTTGCGGATTTTGCAGGCTTTGGCAGATTGACCTTTGCTTATCCGTCATTCTATAAAGACTACCTTGAAAAGGGTACACTTGACAAAAACAAGGTTTGTCTTAAATGCAGTAAATGCTCACTTCTTATGAGGGCAGGAACTGTTGCAGGTTGCCCCATAAGAGATAGCGAGGTTTATATGCCTTACTATCAGAAATACGTATTAGGTAAGTAAGAGGTGAGAGAAATGGTTGCTGTTATAACAGGCGGAACAAGAGGTATCGGTCTTGGTATTGCAAAGATGCTTCTTAAGAATGGTTTTTCAGTTATTGTTTCTGCAAGAAAGATAAGTGAAGAAATTGAAAGCTTGAAAGAAGAATATTGCGGTAAGGCGCATTTTGTTTCCTGCGATATTTCATCTGAGGCTGATATTGAAAATCTTGCTTCAGAGGTAAAAGAAAAATTCGGAACAATTGATTTGCTTGTAAACAATGCAGGTGTTGCACCAAATGAGAGAAAGGATATTCTTGAAATCACTCCCGAGGATTTCTCTCAGGTTGTTGATATTAACTTAAAGGGCACGTTTTTCGTTACACAAAGGCTTGCTCCTCTTCTCATTGAAAATAAAGGCGGAAGAATAGTAAATATTTCCTCTATGTCTTCTTATACCGCATCGCTTAATCGCGGTGAATATTGCATTTCAAAAGCAGGCATTTCAATGACAACAAAGCTTTTTGCAGCTCGTCTTGCAGAATATGGTGTCAGCGTTATAGAAATAAGGCCCGGTATTATTGAAACGGATATGACCGCAAAGGTTAAAGAAAAATATGAGTCTATGATTGCGGATGGTCTGACACCAATTAAAAGAATGGGTCAGCCTGAGGATATTGCTAAATGCGTTCTTTCAATTGCAAAGGGGAATTTTGATTTCTGCACAGGCACAGTTATTGACTGTGACGGCGGCTTTAATGTGAGAGTTTTATGAGAAAAATTTATGATGCAATAATAATCGGTAGTGGCGCTGCGGCTTTCAGCGTTGCTGACTGGCTTTATAAAGAGAATATAACTGACCTTGCCATAGTTACGGAAAACCGCCTGAGCGGAACATCAAGAAACACAGGTAGCGATAAGCAGACCTATTACAAGCTTTCTATGGATGGCTTTTCTCAGGATAGCCCCTATAAAATGGCAAGTGATATTTTTAAAAGTGGCTCCTGCGACGGTGAAAAGCTGTACCTTCAGGCTCTTCACAGCAGCAGATGCTTTTTAAGACTGTGTGATTACGGGGTAGGCTTCCCTCAGGATGAATTCGGTGGCTTTCCCGGTTATAAAACCGACCATGATAACACCGTAAGGGCAACCTCAATCGGTCCGTTAACCTCAAAGGTTATGACCGAAAGATTAGAAGAAGTTGTTATAAATAAAAACCACACACCACTTTTCGACAAAAGACAGGTTATTGAAATATTAAAAGACAGAAATAAGGCTATCGGTATTACTGTTCTGAATACAGAAACAAATGATTTCGAAGGTTTTTACGGCAGAAATATCATCTGTGCTACAGGCGCACCTGCCTGCATTTATGAAAACTCCGTTTATCCTGAATCTCAGCATGGTATGACGGGTGTTCTTCTGGACGCAGGTGTAAGGCTCTGCAATTTCTCCCAATGGCAGTACGGAATGGCATCGGTTGATTTCAGATGGAATGTTTCCGGTAGCTTTATGCAGGTTGTACCGAGATTTGTGAGCGTGGATGAAAACGGCAACGAAGCCGAGTTTTTAAATGTTTATTTTTCTGATAAAATGGAAATGTTCGACAATATCTTTCTTAAAGGCTATCAATGGCCATTCAGCTATGAAAGGGCAGAGCTTTCCTCAAGGATTGATATTGCAGTACATAATGAAATTAAAAATGGCAAAAGAGTTTACCTTGATTACACCAAAAATCCCGAAGGCTTTTCGAAGGATTTACTTGGTGATGAAGCAAGGGAATATCTTTTCAAAAACAACGCCTTTGGCGAAACTCCAATTGAACGCCTTGAAAAATTAAATCCAAAGGCTATTGATGTTTATAAAAGACAGAGCATTGACCTTTACACTCAGATGCTTCGTATTGCTGTTTGTGCTCAGCATAACAATGGCGGTGTTCTTACCGATAATAATTACGAAACCGATGTAAAAGGGCTTTATGTAATAGGTGAGGCGGCAGGAACCTTCGGTCTTGCTCGTCCCGGTGGCACTGCTCTTAACGATACTCAGGTAGGCGGTCTTCTGTGTGCAAAGCACATAAAGAGCAAATCAGGTGTTGAAAGCGCTTCAGATATTGAGATTGATGCATCTGAAAAGTACAAGGGCTTTGAAATTGACGAAAAAGTTGATTATTCCTTCATAAAAACAAAAATGAGCAATTTTGCAGCCTTCCTTCGTAATAAGGAGGAATGTGAACAATTACTTTCAGAGATAAACGATATTTTATCTGCTTTACCCTTTAAGCATAGGTCATTAAGCGATTATTTTTATGATAAGGATATGCTTATAAGTGCAAAAGCCTTGCTTGAAACAATAATAGGTGAAATGAGCCTGACAGGTAGCAGAGGCGGAGCAGTTTATATAGAAAATGACGAGGTAATAAAAGAAAACGCTTATTACAGAGATTTTCTTACAATTACTGATTTCGGTAAGGTTTCATTCCTTGAAGTCAGAGCCGTACCGATTATAAACGAACCCTTTGAAGGCTATCTTAAGAATATATAGGAGAATGGATATGGGAAAAAGAATTGATTTAAAAAATGCTTCAACTAAAGAAATTCTTGCTTTTTCGATTTTGCCCTTGGGAATTTTCTTTATTGATTGCACAGTTTATACAGTAATTAACTTTTATATGACTGATGTTCTTAAGCTCAGTATGGGTCTTGTTTCTATTGTTCTTCTCGGAACAAAGGCATGGGATGCAATCAATGACCCCATGATGGGGCAGATTGTTGAAAGAACAAGAACTAAATGGGGTAAATGCAGACCATATCTCTTATGGGTTCCCATTCCTCTTGCAATAACAACTGCGTTATTGTTCTTACCCGTTAATTTCCCTGCAAGCTGGGATATTATCACATCTGACGGAACTAATCTGGGTAATGCAGGTAACTTTATTTATATGCTTATTATGTATATGGTTTATATTACCGCATTTACTGCTATTGATATTCCACGAAACAGCCTTAATCCTCTTGTTTTCCCTCAGAAGGATAGCCGAGTTAAAGCAGTTTCAATATCAAATACAATCGGCTCCTTCGGTACAGTTCTTCCCTCTGTTCTTATCTGGACAATGGCAGGGCTTTTAGGTAACGGAATGAAGGATAAATCCGATATGGGTTATTTCTATTCAGCGTTGATATTCGCTATTATCGGTGGTGCTCTTATTATGGCTTCATTCTTCGGAATGAAGGAAAAGGTTTACATCAAGCCTAAGAAGGAGAAAGCATCAAAGAATATTAAAATCATACTCAAGGATAAAAGAATTGTTCTTCTTTTACTTGCCGCATTCTTTAACGGTATTATAAACATCGGCGCAATTTTTCTTTCGTATTTTGCAAGATGGAATTGCATAGGTATTCTTCCTATGGATGAAATAAATAACTTTATTTATGAGCTTGTAGGCAAAAATCCAAACATTGATGCAGTTGCAATATTGCCAACAATACTTTCTGTTATGAGCGGTATTTCATATATGCTTTCTATGATGATTGTTCCCAGATGTCTTAAAAGGATGTCAAAGAAGACCTTATGGATATGGATGTCCTTTATTGGTGCTGCAGCAAATATAATCATTTATATTATCGGTGTTTATATTGTTCCTTATAACACAATTCCCGGCTTTATTTTGTATGCAGTTCTTCGCTTCTTTACTAACTTCCCCGTTGGTATGAGCCTTGTTCTTCTTGTTTCAATTATTGCCGATGTTACCGACAGTATTGAAATGGAAAAGGGTGAACGCCTTGAAGCAACGGTTTATTCCTTCAAGGGTCTTCTTTATAAATTCTCTGTTGCTCTCTTTAACGTTGTTGTGCTTCAAGTTATTGATTTCCTCGGCTACAATGCAGAAAAAATGGAAATTATCACAGAAAACGTTACAAAGCCCCTTATTACATCAACAGTTCAGGCTAATGTTATTGATGGTGTAAACTACACAGCACTTCTCAATGGTATCTTCTTTATGCTTACTGCAGTTGGTGCAATCGGCCTTATTTTACAGGCTATTCCTATGATGCTCTTTAAGTTTGATGAAAACGAATTTGAAGAGAAATTAACTGCATACAGAAAGCAGAAGGAAGAATCTCAGGAAAGAGAGCTTCAGGAAAGCATAATCTGATGGCTTGAAAGGAGATAATTATGAACTTTAAAACCGCAATAAAGCTTTACAAAGAAAATCCTGTTAAGGAAACGCTTGATGAAGTTACAGAAAAGCTTTTGAATGAGCTTACATTAAAAGAAAAAATCCGTCTTATGCAGGGGCATGCTATGGGCGTTACTGTAAAAAATCTTCCTAAGGGCAGAATTTATAATGCAGAGGCTTACCCTGCAGGTGGCTGTAAAAGATTAGGGATTCCTCCCGTTCTTTTTACCGATGGTCCCCGTGGTATTGTTATGGGTAAATGCACCTGCTTCCCTGTTTCAATGCTTCGTGGTGCAACCTTTGATGATGAGCTCGAATATGAGGTCGGCAAGGTTATGGCAAAGGAAGCAAGTGCTTTGGGTGCAAACCTTTATGCAGGTGTTTGCATTAATTTGCTTCGTCATCCCAAATGGGGCAGAGCTCAGGAAACCTATGGCGAGGACCCGTTTCTTTTGGGTAAGATGGGTGTTGCGCTTACTAAAGCTATGCAGGAAAACGGCATTATCGCTTGTCCTAAGCACTATGCTCTCAACAGCATTGAGGATTTGCGCTTTAAAGTGGATGCAAGAGCAGACGAAAGAACTCTCCACGAGGTTTATCTTCCTCATTTCAAAAGGTGTATTGATGCAGGCGCAATGTCCATAATGGGTGCATATAACAAGGTTAACGGTACCTATGCCTGTGAAAACAAGGAGCTTTTAACTGATATTCTCCGTGACCAATGGGGCTTTGAGGGCTTCTCTCTTTCAGACTTTTTCTATGGTATTTATGATGCAGTCAGAAGCGTAAAAGCAGGTATGGATATGGAAATGCCCTACTTTTTCCGTTATTCTGTTTTAAATCATAAAGTGAAAAAGGGTGAGCTTACAGAGGAAGATATAAACACAAGTGCAAGAAGAATTCTTAAAGCTCTTATTAAAACCCTTCCATATTATAATGCTCAACCCAAGTCAGTTATACTTTCAAAGGAGCATACAGAGCTTGCCCGTAAGGTTGCAGGTAAGGGTACTGTTCTTCTGAAAAATGAAAACAAAATCCTTCCCATAGCACAGGGCAAGAAAATTGCTGTTGTAGGCAGATATGCTGATAAGGTCAATGTTGGCGACCACGGTAGCAGTAATGTTTTCAGTCCCTATGCAATCACTTCTTACGAGGGCTTGAAAAAGCGCTTCGGTGAAGAGAATGTAAGCGTATATAATGGTTGCGATACTACTGAAGCAAAGAATGCGGTTAAGGATGCAGAATATATTGTTGCCTGCGTTGGCAGTGACTGGCTTCAGGAGGGCGAATTCCTTGTAAACCTTGGTAATGTTAAGAAAAAACCCAAGGGCTCAGGTGGTGACAGAGCTGATTTGCATATTCCCGAAGAGGATGTTGCACTTATTAAAGCATTATCTGAAACAGATAAAAAGCTTATTGTTAATATAATGGGTGGCAGTGCCTATGTTATCAAGGAATGGGCGGACCTTGCAGATTCAATTCTTTTCTCATTCTATAGTGGTCTTGAGGGTGGAAACGCCCTTGCAGATGTAATTAGCGGTAATGTTAACCCCGGCGGTAAGCTACCCTTTACAATTGCATATAACGATGAGGATTATCCCTCATTTTTACACATTGCAGATAAAGAACGTGAAATTAATTACGGCTACTATCACGGCTATACATTGTTTGATAAAGAGGGGATTGAGCCTCAATATCAGTTCGGCTTTGGTCTTTCCTATACTGAATTTGATGTTTGTGATAGTGGTGTTGAAAAGGGCGATGATGCCTTCAAGGTTACTGCTGTTCTTAAAAATATTGGTGAAGCTTCAGGTGATGAGGTGCTGCAGGTTTATGCTTCCTCAGTAAACGAAGAAGAGGACAGACCCGTTAAGCTTCTTAAGGGCTTTAAGCGTGTAAGCGTTGAATCAGGCAAGCAGGAGAAAGTTGAAATTCAGATTCCTTATGAGGATATTATGTTCTATAATTCTGAAAACAAGGAATGGAAGATAGATAAGAAATACAATATTTTCCTTGGAACAGACAGTAAAAACGTTAAGCTGATCGGTGAACTCGATTTCTGATTTTGAGGTGCGTTATGAGAAAAAGTCAGTATTCTCCCGATGCTTTTATGAAAGGGCTTTATAATGAGATTTATAAAAGCCCTTATGAAAAAGCGGCCACAAGGGAAGATGCTTTAAAAACAGGGGAATGGGTTAAGGAAAATGCCGAAAGCATTTTCAGTCTGAATAACATCCCTGATAAAATATGGTCATTAAAGCCTGTTGAGGTTGGTAAGCCCTTGGTTTACCCTGAATATACCTTGCAGAAATATTCCGTGGAAATTGCAAAAAATCTTACAATGCTTTTCTATAAGCTTACTCCCGATAATATGAAAGCTTCTGCACCCGGTGTTGTGGCTCTTTGCGGTCACGGCTACGGTGTAAGGCAGATTCTTAATATTTCAAAAAAGGGTAATAAAAAGCATTTTAATTATTTCGATAATTATCAAAAAAAATTTGCAGCCCTGCTTGCTAAAAAAGGCTGTGTGGTTATTGCTCCCGAACTTTTCGGATTTGGCGAAGCAAGGCTTAATAAGGATTTAATCAAGCCGTTTTATATAAGCTCCTGCGATGAGCTTTCTCATCATCTGTTGCCCTATGGCTTAACAACTGCAACTATGCGTGTTTTTCAGGCAATATGTTGCGGTAAAATCCTCTTGGAGCAAGGCAATGTTGATAATGAAAGACTTGGCATAATGGGTATCTCAGGAGGAGGTCTTACGGCTCTCTATTCAGCCGTTCTTTGTAATGATTTTAAGAAAATTGTTATAAGCGGTTATGTTAATAGCTTTAAAAGCAGTATTCTTTCAATGTGGCATTGTTCCGATAACTATATTCCCCATATTCTGAGAACAGGGGAAATTTATGATTTCGCTTCTTCTCTTGCACCGAGAAGGCTTCTTATTGAGTCAGGTGAAAAGGACAAGATTTTCCCCATTGATGCAAGTAAAAAAGCCCACGAAAGCATAAAAAGAATTTATGCTTTAATGGGAGCAGAAGAAAATTTAATTGTTGATATTTTCAATGGTAAGCACTCTGTAAGCGGAAGAAAATCCTTCGATTTTTTAAGTGAATAAAAACAAACTGTACAACAACCTTTTGGAGTCGTTGTACAGTTTTCTTTTTATTATTTTACAGGCTCAAAATTAACGATGATTTTAGCGGATTTTACATCCTCAAGATGCACTGTAAGCTTCTTTATATCGCTATAATCTTCATCATATTCATATTTGCCTTTAAGACCCTCTGCTTTCATAACAGAAAACTCACCTTCGCCGTTAAGTGTGGCTTTCATTTGTTTTCCGTTAATGGTAAGTATTGCAGTCTCTCCATCCTCTGATATTTCAATGTCTGCTTTTGTGTGCATAAACCAATAAATCTCAGATGGTATAAGGCATTTGACGGTATCGGTAATTTCAAGACAGCAATTGTCATATAATTCAAATTCTCTTACAACCTTTGTTGCGCCATTCATTCGGTAGGCATCGGTCATATCAAGAACTGCAATGCCACCTTCGTTGGTTTCATCAAAGCTTTCAAAATCACATTCTGCAAGAACGTATTGGTCATCAAGGGTCATATTGGGGTTAATAACAAGAGTGTTCTGACCCTCTGCGCGCTTTGAATAGTTCTTCCATCTTCCGCCTGCAGGGGTGTTAAGGAAATAGTTTGGCGCATCATAAGCACCGGGGCCAAGCTCCTCTGCCCAACGCTCGCCTAAGGCATCAAAAACGAATGTGCCGATATCAAGGTCACCGTGGTTTATAAAGTTGTAACCGCCCTTGATACCTGCGAAGGTTGCATTTTTATCTAAATATGCACTTCTCATAAGAACAAGCGGTTGCCCAACGTCAGATGCAAGATAATTGCAAAGAGGTTCATTCTCGAAGGATACAGTCTTCTTGTCAAACTCTCTGTTGTACCAAAGTGAGGAAAGGGCATTCTCCTTGCCATTACCGTTTCTTTCAGTGTCTGCTGAATCATTTTGGATAAATTCTTCAGGTGCATCATTTTTCTGGTATGCACTTAAAAGCGGTGCATTGTATTCGTTTGCATACCAATGAAGAACAGGGGTGAAGCATTGCTCTGCCTTGTTATCGCCAAAGTTAAACATACCTGTGGGTGTAGTTATGTAAACAGGGAAGTAGCCAAGCTCCTTGAAGCCTGCAATTTCAGACATACCAAAATCAGAACCAAAGAAATTTCTTGATGAAGCAATGAAAAATACAATGGAATTCATTCCTGATTGACAGTAACGAGGACCCTCTGCATAAACACCGTCGGGTGTGAAGTTCTCGAATGCAATAGGCATGTTTTTATAGCACATCTCAAGAAATTCGGTTGCTCTTTCGGGATTAACCTCAGAAAATACCATCGATGCAATACCAAGACCGCTGTAGCAAATACTGTTCCAGTTGTTTTTAGACCAGGTGAACCAATGGTTGTCGTCAAGTCCGTGGTTTATGGCATATTCCCATGTTGTGCTTGCAAGTAAATCCTTCTGCTCCTGATTAAGATAATCAAAGAACCAATCGTAACCGATAGAAGCAGCTAAAGCCATCTCTGCTGTTGCAAGGAAATGCGAGGGACACCAGTCTTCATAGGAGCAAACGTTTTCTAATTCTTTCCAAGCTCTTGTGGCATATTTTTCTTCACCGGTAACCTGCCAGGCATAACCGAGAATAATCATTCGGTTAATAACCTCTCGTGAAATGGGGAGAATGCTGTCCTCTTCATCAAGCGTATATTCTAAAACAGGGTAGATGCTTTCATCCAGAAGAGCGTCTGCATTGTCAATAACAGAGGTGTAGAGGGCTTTTGTATAGTCATTGAAACTGTTGTTCTTAACTTCCTTGCGTATGTTATCAAACGCTTTCTTATCAGCAAGTACAAATGGATGTTCAGAATTCTTCACTTTTTCAAGATTTACTAAAAGCTCACTCTGTGTGATGGCATCCTTATCCTTGTGAAGAGTTATGTAGTCAACACCAACCTTAACCATATCGGGAATAACTGCAAAATATGGCACAATGTTGGTAACACCAAGAGCAATTATGAGAATAATCGAAATGACTATTCCTAAAAATACCTTGGTTCTCTTTTTAAGCCCGGAAGCACAATTTTTCCTCATATTACCACCCGTATAACAAGCATTTAATTTTCGTTGCCTTAATGATACACCATTTGTCTGTTTTTTTCAATTGCTGTTTTATACAAGTCGCGTCTTGAATAGATAATGCAAGCCAAATTCCGCAAAAACGGATGGAAAAATAAAACAAAATACCAAAAATACAGAAACAAAATGCCTGTTTTGGAACAAAACTTGTGACCCGAAGCAACAAGTTTTAGGTTTCGAAATGTACTTTGATACACAAAGCAGAAAATTCTGATTTCGGCATTTTCAATTATATCAAAAACATAGAGCATGGTAGTACACAAAAATAAGTGAACTACCCAACTTTCTCTTATTCATATGTGTAAAAAATTTTACTGCATAATACAAAGAAAGAGGTTGCACTCCGCAACCCCATAAATTATACCGTTATCAATTCTTTATCTGCACGTCTGAAATCAATTTCTTTGGTATTTCTACCATCCAAGTAAGTAACAGCATTAAACATATTAAC
>JAZMZY010000046.1:0-53756 GCA_045586265.1 Acutalibacteraceae bacterium | reverse complement strand
TAAGGATAATTTAAAATATGAAGCAATAAATATTATTTAGAAATCCTATATCACATCTAAAGCATAAGAAGTTGTATGTAATCCACTAATAAAGCTAAAGTTGAAATAAAAATAGGTGTGAATTAACAATTTTATAAGTGTTCAAAGAATTAAATAATAGTAAAACTATTGTTAATTACAAAATTTTTAATAATAAATGTTGTGTTGAAAATAGTATTATTGCTGAAAACACTAGATTTGACACAATTTCTAAAAAAGATGAAAAAACGAAGAATATGAATATTTTGTTAATTTTGTTTTTTCTCTTGACATTTTTGCGGAAACTGAATATAATATACAAGGTGTTATTATGTCTTGACATGAGGTGGGTTGATGAGTAGATTGTCTAATGCTAACAATCGTTATTTAGCAAGCAGAAACAGGAAAAATTGTAGTGCAAATTTTTGTTCAGATCTTTCTATTCCAAGCTCCTGTGTTCACGATTCTGATGCAATAAAGGATAATGAAAAAGCAATTGTTCCGCAAAATATTGGTCCTAGGAATCATAGAGCTTTGTCTTATCAAGAGTATAAAAGACAAAATAGAGTTTAGTATATTTTATCATATTCGGATTTTCAGCAAATAAAGATTGTTGGAAATCCGTTTTGTTTTAGGATGGGATGTATGTTGAAAAAAATAAAAAAAGTATTATTTAATGTTATGGAACTAGTTAAATATCATCTTAGACGCATTATAATTATCCCTGCTATTACTTTCTTCATTATTAGTTTGATGTATCTAGTATATGACTTATTTGATTTGAATGTTAATGTGATTGAAAAAGCAAGTGCATTATATGGCGAAATACTAACAAATTTAGATGCTCATGGGTTTGAAGCTACCAAGTTTCTAGAAAAACTATCGGCGATTTCGTACATGAATATCATTTTATCAAGTTTTTCTTTGTTTTTTGGAAAAAGATCGTTTAATATTTTAACTGAATACATAATAGAAGCAAAATTTGGAAGAAAACACAAAATGTTATTTGTTTTATGTTTAATATCTTGTTTTGTTTTGGTTTATGCACAAAGTGCTAATAAATTGTTTTTAGCAATTTGTCAAATAGTGATATTATTATCTGGCATCTTGTTACATACTTATATACTGTTTTGTTTCTTTTCGAACATTGCAAATGTAAAAAAACAAGTAAAACAATACATCGATATAAAATTAAGTCATAGAAAGAGTGGTTACCCAAAAACCGTTTTACAAAAAGAACTACATTATACCATTATATATAACTTAGGTTATTATTTGTTTAATAGTTTGTCGTCAGGCGAAAGCGACAACTGGACCCCATTAAGTTATTCGGTAATAAAAACAGTAATTGCTTTTAATAATAATTCGGATTTCAATCCTATTCATTTTTTGTTAGAAGTATTTAACAACTCGTTTAATACGAATAAAGAATATATAGAAAAAAATAGAGGTTTTTTTGTTCAAAGTGTGGTAAACTTAATTGAGGAGTTGTTTGTTGAAACAGAAAAACAAGAGAGCACCGAAAATTTAAAAGACAAAGACACTTTGAAGAAGAATATTTTAGTTGCCTTAGTAGTTTTTTTATCACAAAGAACGGACTGTTGGACAGCAAAATCAGTAATAGAAAAAATACAGTATTCTTCTTCAAATTCGGAATCTACATCAAGTTATACCAAAGAGATCATGTCTTTGTTTTATGCTTTTGCAATAAAAATAAAGCATATATGTGTTTGTCGGAGTAGTAGACCTTTCACTAAAGAAGAAGAAAAAGAAAAAGAATACGAGATTAGCTATATTTCAATATTATTGCTATCTTTTGTATCAGAATATAAATCTGAAAACGAATCAACAATCAAGGACTTTACAGATGAAATAAAGAAGACTATGATTAAACTGTATGAGGTGGAGGAAGAAGTGTACTTAGTTTTGGAAACCTATTGCAATAATATAATAAACTATAACTTTAAAGTTTTTGATAATACAATTATTAATGATACATTAAAATACTATTGTATAAGTGAAGAGGATGATAGTAACGATGTTTGATATTAGAAATATTTTGTTTTGCAAAACAACCCAGAATGTAAAAAAACCATTAAGTGTTATAGATGACATAAAACATGTTTCGGACGACCCCTTGCTGCCGTATATTTCTTTTGAGCATTATGATTTCACTTTGCCATATAAAGTTAGGAGTACTGATGGATTTTCCGTTCCTTCCATAATAGAAATAGACAGCAAAAAATTATCAGAAACATTAAATGGTGATTTTTCTTATAATTCAATGTATATTGTTAGAGAGAACAAAACAACCAAAGATGATATTTTATTAAAGAATTTTTGGAACGATGATTCTCTTTTTTTGGGCGTTTTTTTGCTTTTTACAAATACAGAGATAAAATTTCATACCGTGGGTTCCATTAACAAAAAAATTAGAGAAATCTTAAGAAAACAAAAATTACTTAGCATTAAATATCTAATTTATTATTCAGTAGATCTATGTGATTTTGTTTTATTAGTAAAAACATCTGAAATAAAAACACTAACATTTTTAAGTAATTATTTGCAAAATGCGAGTTGGGTTAACCATATATTGACAATATATAATTCTAAAGAATATATTGAGAATGAAAGTTTACTCGAAGTATCATCAAATGGAGAGTTAATTTCCACAGTAAATATAATGGGCATACCAACAAAAAAACTTTATAACAAAAAGGTTTATAAAACTTTGCAAAACATTTTTCCAACCGCAAAAATGTTTTACAATTCTAGCAATAGGCATTTCTTAATTAGTCTTAAAAATGTTACTACAAAAAATTTATTGCAGTTTTTAAAAAAATATTATAATCCAAGTGATGATATATATTTAACATTTGAAAATTTTGTGATAATAATCGCAGAAGAGTATATTGTTACTAATAAAACAATGCCAAAGTCTAAGGAACTGTCTAACGTATGCAATGAAATTATTGATGGACTTGCAAACGATATACAGGATTATGATTATGGATGGAAAAAGCCGTTGTTAGAATTGGTAAACGCAATGGTAAATATGAGCTATAGTGATATACAAGACGATATTTGTTATTTATTGATTGATAGTATTTCTGTGTTAAGTAAGTGGTTGCATATTAGCAAGCAACACAATCAAGATTTATTTGCATTCAAAAAATCAATTTTACAATATTTGCGAGCATGTAAGGAACTAAATGAACAAATAGTTGAATCAGAACCATTTTTTACGGAAAAAATAGGCTATCTTCCTAAAACGTATAACTTTAGTGTTCGAATGATAGAGTATTATAATGCATATTCAAATTTGGTCTCTACATATTTACAAAACATAGAATATTCTCCGAATCGGCCTGAGGAAACAGATGGATTTGCTTGTTTAACAACTCCAAAGTTGTGTCGTCGAATAAAAACAATGCCTATAATTCCTGATGATAATCCACCATGTGATAGTATTCTATATATTGAGTTGCCTTACACCTCAATAAGTGATCCATTTTTAATAATGACATCAATTCTTCATGAGGTAGCACATTTGTTAACTGATAAGCATAGGTGCAGAGAAGAAAGAATAAAATATTTTATTAATTGTGTGGCTATTGAAACAGCAATTAACTTGTATATTCCTGAGTATACTGTATATGATAAGTTTTCCAGTCATATATACTTTGGTCTTGGGATTAATGATATCGACTCTAGATATTTGAGATATCTTAAAGTCGATGTAAAAGCATCGTTAGAAACCGTGTTAGAAGACCCTTCAATACTAGGTAAAATTATAGCTGCTTATTTAAAAGAACACAAAGAACTAACAAGTTTACAAAAACACCAACTCTTTGAAACTATTAATTTTCAGAAAACAAAACTTATTACCGGGAATAATAGTGAAACAACTTTAACAAATATTATTAATGATATTGCTTTTTTCTTTTCTGAGTGTTATGCAGATATGGTGATGGTGTTTACTCTAAGTCTATCCATCAAGGAATATATATCTGTATTTGAAAGTGAATTTAAATATTTTGATCTTTTAGATATGAAAAAAGATCCTAAGTCGAATTTTCTAGCCCAACGAATCTTAATTGTAATGTCGGCTTTCGAACAAGTTTCCGGTGCTTTTGCGGACCATGAAGGAAGTATGATCAGTGAAAAAACCAATAAGTTTTATGATTTTTTTATTGAAATGAAACAGGTTTATGAAGCAAGGCAACAGCCACGCGTAAATCCATACTGGTATTCATGTGATACATTGGGAGAAATAATAGAATATTTAATTGATTGCTTGAATTCATTGCAGAATAGTAATTATGGAGAAGCAAAGAATTTATATCTAAAAATACGACAATGTTTTGAAAATGTAGCTGTTAATAATAAAATTTTTGATGAGAATTTTTGGGAAACTATACATCTTAATCGAATTCAGGTGCTTGAAAAAGCCAAAAATAATATTGAAAATAACAGTATTTAAATAACAAGTATACTTAAACGATGTATTTCATTAATATTATTGATAAATTTTTAGTTGATATAATTGTGAGCTAATATTAACAACAATGAATGTAACATTTATGCGATTGTGCAAACGTTACATTCATTGTTGTTTAGTGTGTTATCCTTTCTTAAAATTGTTTGTGTAGAAAGACCATACCTTTTTGTTTTGTATGGTCTTAGTTTAACACTAACAGGTGCCATAGCGGCGCCCATATTATTGACATCTTTTATACCTAAATCCCTTACAGAGCCGATTATAACCTGCTCTATGTGAGGGGTATTTTCTTTGTTCTCTGCAACAACTGCCGCACCTGCACCCGTAACTGTCCACTGGCTTGCAGGGCTTCTCTGACCGCCATATTCAAGAGGGTAGCGGTACTGCCTTTCTGCCGAGCAGAAATGAGATGATGCAGCGGCAAGGGCGGTTTTAACTGCACCTGAATCCACAAAAATTCCTGCAAGGGCAAGGGAGAGAGCCATTGTTGAACAGGCACCGTAAAGCCCTGCAAAGGGAAAGCCTAAATCCCTCATATCAAAGGATGAACCGATACATTGGTTGAGAAGGTCACCTGCAAAGGCAATCTGAATATCCTTTTTTGAAAGCCCTGATTTTTTGACTGCAGTTTCAATAGTCATTTTCTGCATTTTTGTTTCTGCCTTTTCAAAGGTTTTTTCTCCGAAAAAAGCGTCATTGTAGGCTTTATCAAAATATTGCCCCAATGGTCCGTCTGCTTCCTTTTTGCCAACAACTGCACCATAGCCGATAATTGAGGGTGTGTTGGTTAATTTTATTGTAAATTTTCCTATTCTTTCAGGCATAAAATCTTCCTTAAAATAAGTTTTGATTATATTATTTGTAAAGATGGCAAAAAAATACGCAACCCTTTAAAATGCTGAAACATTTTAAAGGGTTGCAGAGTTTTGAAAATCAAAGTAAATCATCAAAAAGTCTGATATTTGCTTTTTCGGCTTTTAATTCACCGTTTTGGATTTTCTTGATGATTTCAACTATTTTGTCGTTAATGGGAGTGGGTATATTATGCTTTCTGCCGAACTCACAAACAACGCCGTTGATTGCATCAATTTCACAGGGCTTGCCTTTCTTAAGGTCCTGAAGCATTGAGGGCTCAATGAGTCTGTGCTTTTTCATAGCAATAGGAAGAAGCATGCAACCGAGAGCACGTTTAATAGCACCCTTGTAATAGAAAAGACCAACAATATTTTTACCCTGAACAGGTGCAAATTCTGTACCGGTTGCGTGGCCAACATCAATGCATTCCTTCATGCAACGTATAGCAACCTTCTGCGCATCCTTATTCTCGGAAACATCACCGAAAACGCCACCAACAACTGTGCCGAGACCTGAGAATGTTGCATTAATGAGAAGCTTTGACCAACGAGCGCCCATAAGATTTTCTTCCTCATAAACGGGACACATAAGCTCGAGAAGGTCTTTAACCATTTTAACCTGCTCGTCTGTAATGCCATCTAATTTACCCATATGGAATGAAAGACTATCGGGTGCAGATGTAAGCTCGCAAACGCCCGGTTCAATAAGTGCTGCGCCCCATTCAACTGCGCAACCCATTGTATGATTCGCACCAACGATTTCTGCAATACCGGGCTCGGGAATACCGTTCTGAAGAGTTACGATAACACCGTTTTCGCTGAGGAAATCCTTGAGCATTGTAACAACATCTTTATTGAAAAGCTGTTTTGTGAGAAGCACAATAACATCGTATTTGCCTTCCATCTGCTCGGGAGTGATAGCCTTAACGGGAACAGTCATATCAACAGTACCGATGATTTTTGCACCCTTTGTGTTGAGAATTTCAACGTGAGCCTTGTTTCTGTTAATAAGGTCAACCTGACCGCCGTTTTTAGTGATATATGCGCCTAAAACAGTGCCGAGTGAGCCTGCACCGTAAATTGCATTTCTGCTCATAGTCAAATACCCCTTTGTTAAAAATTTAATTATCTGGTTCGAATCCATTCACTCTAAAGAATATATCACATACGAATAATTAAATCAACACTTTGGGTTTACTTTTAAAAAATGGTGTGTTACAATCCATCTTATGACTGTGAGGTGATAGCAGTGGTAAAGGAAAGAAATTATGGCTTGGATTTTCTGCGTGTATTTTCTATGCTTTTGGTAGTGATTATACATGTGCTTGGGCAGGGTGGTGTTCTGGATTCTGCAGTTCCCGGTAGTGCAAATTATTGGGTTGCCTGGTTTATAGAAAGCGCAAGTATTTGTTGTGTGGATTGCTTTGCCCTGATAAGTGGTTATTTTTTATCTGCTAAGAGAACGAAAATTTCAACAATTGCATCTTTGTGGGCACAGACCTTGTTTTATTCAGTAACCCTTACATTGTTGTTTTATTTCTTTTTCCCTGAAACATCAATGGATAGATTTGACGTTGCTTTTTCCTTCTTTCCTATTATGACAAAGAGGTATTGGTATGCTTCGGCATACATAGGAATGAGTATAATAAGTCCCGTACTTAATGTGATTATTGAAAACGCTAAAAAAATTACAATGGAACTCATTTTTATTGCTACATTGCTTATTTATTGCGGATTTTCACTTGTATTTGACCCATTCCATTTAGGTGAAGGCTGCAGTGTTATATGGATTAGCTTGGTTTATCTTTTAGGCGGATATTTCAGAAAATATGACATTGTTTCAAAAATCAATAAATGCAAGGGTTGGTTTTTGTTTGTTTCAATGGCGGCCTTGGCACTTTTAAATAAATTTATTATTGAAACCTTTACAACACTCCCACAGAAATTTGAGGAAGTGCAAAATTGCTTGATTGATATTAACTCCCCAACAGTTCTTCTGGCATCGGTAGGCTTGTTTGTTGCCACTGCAAAGACGAATGTTCCCAAGCCCTTCAGAAAAATTATTGCTGCTTTTGTACCGGCAACCTTGGGCGTGTATCTGATTCACGTTGCAAAGCCTGTTTGGGCAGATGTTTTTGAAGGCTTTGCAAAGAGTTTTGTGAATTATAATCCGCTTATAATGATTCTTTTGGTGTTGGGGTCCTCGGTTGCAATTTATTTTGTTTGTTCGGCAATAGATCTTGTAAGACAATACCTGTTTAAGCTTTTGAAAATCAATGCTTTATTTTTATTGATTGAAAAGCTTTGCGAGAGGACTTTAAATAAATTGTATAATAAATTTAATGATGAAGAGCTTTTGATAAAGTAAAAGAAGTTGACGGGACAAAATCCTGTCAACTTTTTGTTATAAAATAGATTAAACCGTAAAGGCTGGCGGCAGAGCAACCATAGACAATAACAGGTCCTGCAAGGTTAAACATTTTTGCACCCGTGCCGAGAATTTTGCCTTCTGCGCTGAATTCAACTGCAGGGGAAACAACGGAGTTTGCAAAGCCCGTAATGGGAACGGCAGTACCTGCCCCTGCATATCTGGCAATTTTAGCGAACAGACCCGAGCCTGTGAGAATGGCAGTAATTATAATAATTGTTGTGGGAACGGCTAGCTTTACCTCGTCTTCGGTTAAACCCATATTTGTATAAACTGTTTTTAAAAGCTGACCGAAGCAGCAGATTGACCCACCAAAAAGAAAGGCAAAAATGCAATCCTTTATGAGTGGGGATTTTGGGGTGGTATTGCTTACTAATTGTTGGTAGTTTTTTGAATCCATAATGCCTCCTGTAAGTAAATTTAGTGCTATTGTTATCATCCCTGTTAGCCTTTAGGCTAATAGGGAGGGGGACCGCGTCAGCGGTGGTGGGTTGCCTCGTTCCCTCTTTACATCGTCGATGAGGGAAATTATCAGTTTTTGTTTCTTGATTAGCAATTGCTCTCAATAACAAAGGGTAATCTTTACGGGGCAACCCACCACCCCGATTAAAATAATTTTTTAAATAATAAATAGGCACGAAATAAATATATTTGTAAATATAGATATTCAAGGGCGGTCCCCCTCCCTATGCTTCGCACAGGGATGATAGGCTTCGCAAATATTTTATTTGTTGGCTATATTTTTCACTTATGTTTCTTAAATATTCATTGATTATTTTAAAAATATATTGTATAATAAAGCTACAAAATGTACCTGACGTGAAGGGGAATGTTCTCCTGAAAATAAGGGACGGGAATAAAGTGCAGAACGCAAAGTGCAAAACGCAGAACGCAGAACGCAAAGTGCAAAACGCAGAACGCAAAGTGCTAAATGTTAATTGCTATTTGCTAATTGCTATTTGCTAATTGCTAATTGCTATTTGCTAAATTACCGTACCTTGTTTCAGGTATGGTAATTTTTATTGTTTGAAGAAAGTTAAATGTTGCGATACTTTTACGAAGGGGTATCTTTACGGGGCAACCCACCACCGCTGTCGCGGTCCCCCTCCCTGTTTCATCAAAGATGAAACAGGGATGATAAAAGTTGCGATACTTTTACAAATTGAAAAGGTGAGCTTTATGTCTTCAAGAGTTGGTGTTATAAGCATTATTGTTGAAAATGGTGAATCTGTTTCAGAGCTTAATACAATTTTGCACAATTACGGTGAATATATTATCGGCAGAATGGGGATTCCTTATCGGCAAAGGGATATCAGTATTATAAGTGTTGCTATTGATGCTCCTCAGGACGTGATTTCCGCCTTAAGCGGCAAAATCGGAAATCTTAAAGGAATAAGCGCAAAAACTGTGCTTTCAAATGTGATGAGCGATGAGTAATGTTTTTTATATTGCGCAAAAGCTTGTAGAAACTCATTCTCTTACACTTGCCGAGTATGAGAAGTTGGTTGAGGGGTATTCTCCTGAAATTGCGCAATATTTAAAGGAAAATGCAGAACAGGCTCGCAAATCTGTTTACGATAATTCTGTTTTTATTCGTGGACTTATTGAAATAAGTAATGTTTGCGAAAACAACTGCCTGTACTGTGGTATTCGGGGCGGTAACGAAAATTGTCAGAGATATCGCCTGACACCCGAAGAGATTATACTGTGTTGTGTTGAGGGTTACGAATTGGGATTTCGCACCTTCGTTATGCAGGGTGGGGAAGACGGATTCTATACCGATGAAATCCTTTGCAATTTAATCGGCGAGATTAAAAAGAAATTCCCCGACTGTGCAGTTACCCTTTCTTTAGGTGAGCGCAGTAAGGAAAGTTATCAAAGGCTTTTTGATGCAGGGGCAGACAGATATTTACTCCGTCACGAAGCTGCAGATAAAGAGCTTTACGAGAAGCTTCATCCCGAAAATATGTCCTTTGAAAACCGAATGGAATGTCTTGAAAATCTTAAGGAAATAGGCTATCAGGTAGGTTGCGGTTTTATGGTGGGTGCACCTTACCAGACTGCAAAGCATATTGCAAAGGATTTGAAATTTATTGAAGAATTTAAGCCCCATATGTGTGGAATAGGGCCTTTCATTCCACATAAAGATACGGTTTTCAAGAATGAAACCGCAGGGGATGCTGATTTGACCTGCTACCTGCTTTCGATTATAAGATTAATTCACCCTGATATACTCTTACCTGCTACAACTGCACTGGGTACAGTTAAAAATGACGGCAGAGAAAAAGGAATTCTCTCAGGCGCAAATGTTGTTATGCCGAATTTGTCGCCCGAAAATGCAAGGAAAAAATATGAATTATATAATAACAAACTGAATACCGGTGTGGAAAATGCTTTTCATATAGCTGAATTGAAAAAGAAAATGGAAAGTATAGGGTATGAGGTTGTTGTTGCAAAAGGGGACATTATCAGAAATTAAAAATATTAGTGAGGAGTTAGGAGTGAGTAGTGAGGAGTGTAGGGGAAGCTTCGCTTCCAGACATTTAATAGCTTCGCATAACTTTTACATTTTCTATGGCACAGGCAAGCCAGTGCCTTACGGGTGTTTTGGTTTAAGTGAATATGTCAGATAGGGGTGTAACTGTAAGGTATAGGCTCGCCTATACCTTAGAAAAAACTGTGATAGTGCATTTTATAATGCTGACCGCAGGTCCCGACACTCCTCACTACTCACTCCTCCCTCCTAACTTAAAAATTACTGAAAGGAATTTTTATTATGGCAATTTATGATGTTAAATCACTCAAAGCAGAGGAATTTATCAATGATGGTGAAATTCTTGAAACTATAAAATATGCAGAGGAAAACAAGAATAATGTTGAGCTTATTGACAGTATTCTTGAAAAGGCAAAGCCTAAAAAAGAGGGTAACGGTCTTCATTGCACAGGGCTTTCTCACAGAGATGCGGCGGTGCTTCTTGCTTGTGATATTCCCGAAAAGGTTGAGGAAATGTATAAGCTTGCTAATCAGATTAAGCAGGATTTTTACGGTAACAGAATTGTTATGTTTGCACCTCTTTACCTTTCAAATTACTGTGTGAACGGTTGTGTTTACTGCCCGTATCACCTGAAAAACAAGCATATTGCCCGTAAAAAATTAACACAGGAAGAGGTTAAGGCAGAGGTTATTGCTCTTCAGGATATGGGTCACAAGCGACTTGCTATTGAAGCAGGCGAGGACCCGAAAAACAACCCTATTGAATATATACTTGAGTGCATCAAAACCATTTACAGCGTTAATCACAAAAATGGTGCAATAAGACGAGTTAATGTAAACATTGCTGCAACTACTGTTGAAAACTACAGAAAGCTTAAGGATGCAGGTATCGGTACATACATTCTCTTCCAGGAAACATACCACAAGGAAAGCTACCTTGAGCTTCACCCCACAGGACCAAAGCACGATTATGATTATCATACCGAGGCTATGGACAGAGCTATGGAGGGCGGTATTGATGACGTTGGTCTTGGTGTGCTTTTCGGTCTTGAAAGATATATGTATGAATTTGTTGGTCTGCTTATGCACGCAGAACACCTTGAAGCAGTGCATGGCGTTGGTCCTCACACCATAAGCGTTCCTCGACTTAAGAGAGCAGATGACATTGACCCCGACACATTTGACAACGGCATCAGTGACGAAATGTTCAAGAAGATTATTGCTTGTATCAGAATTGCTGTTCCTTACACAGGTATGATTATTTCCACCCGCGAAAGCGAAAAGGTAAGGGGAGAGGCGTTGCACCTCGGTATTTCACAAATCAGTGGTGCATCAAGAACCTCTGTTGGCGGTTACACAGAGGAAGAGCGCCCCCACGATTCCGAGCAGTTTGATGTTTCTGACCAGAGAACTCTCGACGAGGTTGTTCGTTGGCTTATGGAAAATGGTCATATTCCCTCATTCTGCACCGCTTGCTACAGAGAGGGCAGAACAGGTGACCGCTTTATGAGCCTTTGCAAATCAGGTCAGATTCTTAACTGCTGTCACCCCAATGCACTTATGACTCTTACTGAATATATGGAAGACTATGCAACAGATAAAACCAAAGAAATCGGCTACAAGCTTATTGAAGAGGAATTGAAGAAAATTCCTAAGGATAAGGTCAGAGAAATTGCCGAAAGCAATATAAAAGATATTAAGAATTCCAACAGACGAGATTTCAGATTTTAATTTAGCAGGTGAAAATCTATGAGCTTGAATGAAACTGTTTCTGCTGAAAGAGTGCATATAGGCTTTTTCGGTATGAGAAATGCAGGGAAATCCAGCCTTGTAAATGCGGTTACAGGGCAGAGCCTTTCTGTTGTTTCCGAGGTTTTAGGCACAACCACCGACCCCGTTAAAAAGGCTATGGAATTGTTGCCTTTGGGTCCCGTTGTGATTATTGATACACCGGGATTTGACGATGTGGGTGCCCTCGGTGAAAAGAGAGTTGAAAAGACCAATGAAATTCTTGCAAAAACCGATGTTGCAATACTTGTTGTTGATTCCGTCAAAGGTCTTTCAAAGGGTGACGAGGAGTTGATAAACTCTTTTAAAAAGAGAAATATTCCCTATATTGTTGCTTTTAATAAAAGCGAATTGCTTACAGAAAAAGCAAATTTAAACGAAAATGAAATTTATGTAAGTGCAGTTGACAATATCAATATTTTTGAACTGAAAGAAAAAATCGGCAGTCTTGCAAGGACTACCGAAAAGAAAAAATATGTTGTTTCTGATTTAGTGAAAAAGGGCGATATTGTTGTGCTTGTTATTCCCATTGACGAAGCTGCACCCAAGGGCAGACTTATTCTGCCACAGCAAATGACAATACGTGATTTACTGGATGCAAATTGCATTGTGGTTTCTTGTCAGGACACGGAGCTCCAAAGCACCTTGCAGTCACTTGCTAAAAAACCGAAATTGGTTATAACCGATTCGCAGATTTTCGGTAAGGTTTCAGAAATTGTGCCTGATGATATTATGCTTACCTCATTTTCAATTCTTATGGCAAGATACAAGGGCGAGCTTTCAACTCTTATTGAAGGTGCAGAGCGCTTAAGTAATATAAAAAATGGTGACAAAATTCTCATAAGCGAGGGTTGCACTCATCACAGACAATGCAACGATATCGGTACAGTTAAAATCCCCAATATGATTAGAAAATTTACAGGTGCAGAGCCTGAATTCAGTTTTACCTCGGGCGGTGAATTTCCGCAGGATTTGAGAGAGTTTGCTCTCGTTGTTCATTGTGGAGGATGCACTCTTAATGAAAAGGAAATGAAGCACAGAATGAGCCTTGCAAGAGAGCAGGGCGTGCCTATAGTGAATTATGGTGTGGCGATTGCGAAGATGAATGGGATACTTGAGCGTTCCGTTCAAGTAATGCGGAATTCGGAATTCGGAATTCGGAATTGAATGGGAAGCTTCGCTTCCGAATATTATATAAGGCTCTGCGTGTGTTTGCTTTATTGTTGATAACAAATAATTGACAATTTTGAAAAGTATGATAGAATAAAAACGGAACTTTTGTTCCCTTAGGAGTTGTCCTATACGGTAGGCGGTTAGCCCTTTCATTTATGGGAGGGTATTTGCCCTCTCTATATGAGGGGGTGATGCTGATGGAATATGCAACCATAATTACAATTGTACTTATATTAGCACTGATTTTAGCATTAAAAAAATAACCGCCCCACTCCTCTAAAGTTGGCGATTATTTTCACTGATATTAGGGGCTAACCGTCTACGGGATAGCTCCTTTGTACTTATATTATATTATTCTTTTACAGATTTGTCAACATTGCAATTAATGCAGGGATGATAAAAATAGCGTTACTTTTATTATTAGGAGTGATTGGTTTGAATATTATACTTTGCACGGACAAAAGTGGCGGTATGAGTTTTTGTGGTAAAAGGCAGAGTATGGACTGCGTTTTGCGTGAAAAGGTGCTTGAAATAACAAGTGGTGCAAGGCTATTGATGAATTCTTATTCTGCCAAACAGTTTGAGAATACTGAAAATATTATTGTCGATGATGATTTTTTAAACAATGCAAATCAGGAGGATTTCTGCTTTGTTGAGGGCAAAGAGATTGTAACTGAAAATGTTGAGGCTTTCTATGTTTTTAACTGGAACAGAAAATACCCTGCAGATTTATTTTTCTCTGTTGATCTTAAGGCAGAGGGCTTTAAGAAAATAAAAAAAGAGGAATTCAGAGGAAATTCTCACGATAAAATTACATTAGAAATTTACTCAAGGTGATTACAATGAAAAAAAGTAAAAAAGTGAGTAAGAAGACCAAAATAATTGTTGTGGTTCTTGGTTTGCTTGCGATTCTGATTCCTGCGTTTTCAGGTGAGAATTCTGAAAATATTACTGAAACTACAACGGAAATTATTACAACTCTTGAAGAGCTTGCAACAGAAAGCGATACCGAGGAAGCAATAACTAATAATCCGGCGGTTAAAGAAACTACCGAAAGGGTTGAAGATAAAACCACCCAAAAGGAAACTGAAAAGCTCAACAAGCCTCAAAGCGTTGGTGATGATAACAGTAAGGCTGTTTTATCAGAAATTCCTGCATATTCGGGCAGACCTTATGTTGTTATAAATGACAATGTTCCGTCATTCAATAAATATGAGTTGACTGTAAAGGGCTACGAAACCTACGCTTCCCTTGACTCTTTGGGTCGCTGCGGTGGTGCGGTTGCATCCTGCGGAAGAGAGATTATGCCAAAGCCCAATGAGGAAAGGGGCAGTATCAGCTCTGTTAAGCCCAGCGGTTGGGTTCAGGCGCAGTATGATTGGGTTTCGGGAAAATATCTCTACAACCGTTGCCATTTACTTGGTTGGCAACTTTCTGCAGAAAACGCAAATAAAAGAAATCTGATAACAGGCACAAGGTATATGAACACTGAGGGTATGCTACCCTTTGAAAATATGGTTGCGGACTACATCCGCGAAACAAATAACCACGTTGCATACAGAGTTACACCCATTTATAACGGAAGCGACCTTGTGGCAAGTGGTGTGCAGATGGAGGCTTATTCTGTTGAGGATGATGGTGAGGGAATCTGCTTTAATGTTTATTGCTATAACGTTCAACCGGGCGTTGAAATTGATTATTCTACGGGTAGAAGTTGGGCAGAGGGCGGTAGCGCAACAACTACTAAAAAGTCTGTTGTGGTGGTAACTCCAACTACTGAAAAACAGGTGGAGACCACAAAACAACAGAGTGTTGTTTCAAGTCAGTATATTCTTAATACCAATACAAAGAAAATTCATAAAACATCTTGCTATCATATAAACAGAATGAACGAAAGCAATAAAAAAAGCTACAGTGGTTCGCTTGATAGCTTGTATTCACAAGGCTATACAACCTGCGGGACGTGTTTTTAACATAAAAATAAAATGATATTCGACTTCAAAAGAATTCGAATATCATTTTATTTGTACCATTTTTGCGAAGCCTATCATCCCTGTTCGGCTTTGCCGAATAGGGAGGGGGACCACCGCTTGCGATGGTGGTGGGTTGCCACGTTGCTCCTTTACATCGTTGATGAGAGGACTTATTCTTTAAACTCCACCTCAACACTCAATCCCATTTCTTCTGCTCTTTCTCTGCAAGCATTTGTAATTGTGTGTTCGGCTTCTCGTATGTGTTTATTGATATCGCTATTGTAAAAATGCAATAGTTTATAACCTGAATTGTTCAGAAATTGTTCTCTTCTTATTTCGTATTCTGCGTTTTGTTCCCAGAAATGTTGTTCGCCGTCAATTTCAATTATCAATTTTAATTTTGGACAATAGAAATCAACAATGTAATAACCGATAGTTTTTTGTCTTATAAATCTTGGTTTTATGTGTTTGAGTAAAATGTGCCAAAGTTTGTTTTCTTCTTCGGTGGGTTCTTTTCTCATTTTTCTGGCTCTGTCTATTATCTCGGGTGTTGGTTTCATATTATTACACTACCTTTACGAAGGGGTATCTTTACGGGGCAACCCACCACCGCTAACGCGGTCCCCCTCCCTATTTTGTCTACAACAAAACAGGGATGATAGGAATTGCGTTACTTTTACGAAGGGTAAACTTTACGGGGCAACCCACCACCGCTAACGCGGTCCCCCTCCCTATTTTGTCTACGACAAAACAGGGATGATAGGCTTCGCAATACTTTTACTTCTTGCAAAGCTTCTGGCTTTTGGCAACTGGCATCTTGAATTTAATACAATTCTTCAGGTGCATTAAGCAGATATGTCGCTCCTGACTCGGTTAATTCTTCCGCAGTGCCGAAGCCATATACTGCCCCTGCGCTATGGAGACCTACCGCTTTTGCGCCATCAATATCGTAGCAACGGTCACCCACCATAATTATTTCTTCTTTCGGGGGATTACCAAAGAATTCAAGGCAGGCGTTGATTAAATCCTTTTTGCTTGAATGGTTGTTTTTGAAATCCTCTGCAGAAATGAAATCATAGTATTTATAAATATCGTGATATTTGGAAATTTCCTCAACGAAATAAAGTGGCTTTGAAGAAGCAACGGCAATTTTTTTGCCGTTCTTTTTTAATCTTTCAAGCATTTCTTTTATACCATCATAGATTTTTGATTCCTCTGCGGCTTTTTCTCTGTAACGCTCACGATATTTATCAATTAACCATTGTGCATCCTCATCAGAAACATTATATATTTTTTTGTAGCTTTCAAACAGGGGAGGACCTACAAAATAATGGAGCTTTTCAATATCGGTTTCCTTTATGCCGTAGCAGTCAAGAGAATAAATAATTGAATTGAAAATACCCTCGGTTGTGTCGCAGAGAGTACCGTCAAAGTCGAATAAATAGTAGTTGTAATCTTTCATAATATCACCTGAGGGTATATTAACACATTTAAGTGCAAAATGCAAAGTGCTAAGTGCAAAGTTAAGGGGAAGCTTCGCTTCCAAACATTATAATCTTGGCGGCATTTATTATCTATTCTTTATTCTTTTGAAAATTGAAAGAATAAAGAAGAAAGAAAAAATAATAAAGAATAAATTTTATAACTGCTGTGCGCAGCACCCGACACTTTGCGTTTTGCGTTTTGCACTTTGCATTTTATAAATTTTCTATTGAAAGATTTAAAGTAATATAGTAAAATAAAGGGTAATTATCTTAACCTTAAATTAAGTGAAAAGAGATGGTTTTGTGGCTATTAGTAAAAGCCGGATTGATGAGATACTCAAAAAGCATGAAAATCCTGAGGAAAGCCTTATTGCAGTGCTTCAGGATGTTCAGGCTATTGATGGCTATATTTCAAGAGAAAGCGTTGAAATTATAACTGAATTAAGCGGAATTCCCTCTGCTCGTATTATGGGCGTTGCTTCATTCTATGCAGGCTTTCGCCTTAAGCCCGTTGGCAAATACAGAATTATGGTTTGCATGGGTACGGCTTGCCATGTTAATGGTGCTGAGCGTGTTGGTGACACTGTTAAAAGGGTTCTTGGTATTGAAGAGGGGGATGTGACCGAGGACGGTCTTTTCTCATGGGAAGAGGTTGCCTGCCTTGGCTGCTGCAGTATTTCTCCTGCTATGATGATTAATGACACTGCTTACGGAAAGCTTACTCCCGATATGGTAACTGATATTATCAACTCCATAAGAGAGGGGGAAAAGAAATGAGATTTCTTTTAGGCTACGGCTCTTGTGGTATTGCTTCAGGTGCAAAGGCTGTTTTGAAGGGTCTTGAGGCTTCCTTTGAAAATACTGATTTTAAGGTTGAAAAGGTTGGCTGTAACGGACTTTGCTTTGCAGAGCCCATTGTTGAGGTTATAACTGGTAATGGTGAGAGTATTCTCTACGGCAGACTTGACGAAGGCAGTGCAATTGCACTTGCAGAATCTGCTAAAAGCGGTACTCTTATGAGTGAAAATCGCCTTACGGAAGATGAACTTAAATTCCTTAAGGGTCAAAAGAGAATTGTTCTTTCCTCCTGCGGTAAAATTGACCCTGAAAGCATTGATTCTTACATAGAAAACGGTGGTTATTCTGCTCTTAAAAAGGCTCTTGAGCTTGGGTCTGAGGGCGTAATTGAAGAGATAAAAAAATCAGGCTTGCGCGGTCGTGGCGGTGCAGGCTTCCCCACCTATATCAAATGGCAGTCTGCTAAAAATTCAGCAGGTGATGAAAAATACATTGTTTGTAATGCGGATGAGGGCGACCCCGGTGCATTTATGGACAGAGCAGTTTTAGAGGGCGACCCTCACAGAGTGCTTGAAGGTATGATGATTTCGGGTATTGCGGTTGGTGCACAGATGGGTATTATCTATGTCCGTGCAGAATACCCCCTTGCAGTTAAGCGCCTTAACCTTGCTATTGAGGAAATGCGTGAAAAGGGCATTTTAGGTGAAAATATTTTCGGTAGTGGCTTCAGCTTTGATTTCCGCATTATGATGGGTGCAGGCGCATTCGTTTGCGGTGAGGAAACTGCTCTTCTTGCTTCTCTTGGCGGTAACAGAGGTATGCCCGTAACAAAGCCACCTTTCCCTGCGCAAAAGGGATTTCGTGGTAAGCCCACCAATATCAACAATGTTGAAACCTTTGCAAATGTAAGCTGGATTATTGAAAACGGTGGCGATAAATTTGCAGAAATGGGAACTGAGGGTAGTAAGGGTACAAAGGTTTTTGCCCTTGCAGGTCGAGTTAAACGTGGCGGTCTTGTTGAGGTGCCTATGGGTCTTACCATTAACGATATTGTTTTCGGTATCTGCGGTGGTATAAAGGATGATGCTCAGATTAAGGCTGTTCAGATGGGCGGACCCTCAGGCGGTTGCATACCGAAAAATCTTCTTGACACTCCCATTGACTATGAAAATATCGCAAAAACAGGGGCTATTATGGGCTCGGGCGGTATGATTGTAATGGATGAAAAAACCTGTATGGTTGATATGGCAAAATTCTTTATGGATTTCACAAGCAAGGAAAGCTGCGGTAAATGTGTGCCCTGCAGAATCGGTACTACCCGTATGCTTGAAATTCTTAAGAGAATTGTAAAAGGTGAGGGTCAGGAAAGTGATATTGAAACCCTTGTTGAATTGGGCGAGGCTATAAAAACAGGTGCCCTCTGCGGTCTGGGTAACTCTGCGCCCAATCCCGTTTTAACTACTATTAAATATTTCCGTGAGGAATATGAGGCACATATAAATGAGAAAAAATGCCCTGCAAAAAAATGCTCGGATTTAATAAGATATAATATTGTTGCGGAAGTGTGTAAGGGTTGTTCCCTTTGCAGTAGAAAATGTCCCGTAAACGCAATAAGCGGTGTTATTAAAGCACCTTATAAAATCGACAATGAGCTTTGCGTTCGTTGCGGTCAATGTATTGAAAATTGCAAATTCGGTGCAATAGAAATTCTTTCAGGGGAGGGTGAAGAATGAGTCAGGTAAATATTATAATCAATGGTAAGCAATACCTTGCAGATACCGAAAAAACTCTCCTTGATAATATTCTTCAGAACGGAATTTATCTTCCTCACCTTTGCCATAATAAAGAGCTTGAAAGCTATGGCGGTTGCGGTCTTTGTCTTGTAGAGGTTGAGGGTATAAGAAAGCCTCTTCGTGCTTGCTCAACTACTGTTACCGAGGGTATGCGCGTTACCACAAGCACCCCCGACCTTGAAAAAAGCAGAAAAATGACTCTTTCTGTTATTATGAGCGACCACGCAGGTGACTGCAAGGCGCCCTGTTATATGGCTTGCCCTACCCATCAGGATATTCAGGCTTATGTTGGTCTTATTGCAAACGGTGAAGAGAAAAGGGCTCTTGAAATTATCAAGCAGGACAATCCCTTGCCTGCATCAATAGGCAGAGTCTGTCCTCATCCCTGCGAGGAAAAATGTCGCCGTGCTCACCTTGAGGGCGCAGTTTCAATATGCTCTCTTAAGCGCTTTGCGGCAGATTCCTTTATGGATTATATTCCCGAATGTCAGGATAAAAACGGCAAAAGGGTTGCTGTTATAGGTGCAGGTCCTGCGGGACTTTCCTGCGCATATTTCCTTGCAATAAAGGGCTATTCTGTTGAGATTTTTGAAGGCGAAAATCACGGTGGGGGTATGCTTCGCTACGGTATTCCCGCTTACAGATTACCTAAGGATATTCTTGAAAAAGAAATTGAAAATATTGAGAAAATGGGTGTTGAAATCCATTATAACAAAAGGCTTGGCAGAGATTTTACCATTCAGTCACTCAAGGGTGATTTTGATGCGGTTTTCGTTGCAATCGGTGCTTGGAAGGCATCATCTATGAGATGCGTTGGCGAGGATGCTCAGGGCGTTTTCGGTGGCATTGATGTGCTTTATAGAGTTGCTGATGGCGAAAGGGTTGATTTAGGCAAGAAGGTATGCGTTGTTGGTGGCGGTAACACTGCTATTGACGCAGTTCGCACAGCAGTAAGACTTGGTGCAGAAGAGGTGAATCTCATTTACCGCCGTACCGAAAATGAAATGCCTGCAGAGCCTGACGAAATCCGTGATGCAAAAGCAGAGGGCGTGCAGTTTAAATTCCTTTCTGCACCTGTTGAGGTTATCAGCGAAAACGGAAAGGTTACAGGTCTTAAAGTGCAGAAAATGAAGCTTGGCGAGCCTGATGCAAGTGGCAGAAGAAGTCCCGTTGCTATTGATGGCGCAACGGAAATTATAGAATGTGACTCGGTTATTTCTGCTATCGGTCAACAGGTTATAGGCAGTGATATTGATTCTCTTGAATTAACAAAAAAATCAACAATCGCTGTTGACGAAACAACATTTATGACATCTCTCCCGGGCATTTTTGCCGCAGGTGATGTTATCAATAAGGGTCCCGATATTGCCATAAAAGCAATTGCAGGGGGTAAATATGCCGCAAGGAGCATTGATTGTTGGTTCAAGGGCATAAGCGTTCCGCCCGAGCTTCCCGATTACTCTGTGAACAAGAGCTTTAACCCTGAAATATTAAAGGGTACGCCCGAAATTCAGAGAGCAGAAATCAAGCTTGTTGATGCAGATATCAGAAATAAGAATTTTGACGAGGCTGCATTTACTTTTACAAAAGAAGAGGCTATGAAAGAGGCGGAACGATGCCTTGAATGTGGCTGTTCTGCGGTTTATTCCTGTGAGCTTTTGCCCTATGCAAGAGATTATGGTGCCTTTTCAATGAAGCTTTCCGGCAAAACAAGGCAATATGCTAAGGATAAGAGCCATCCCTTTATTGTGAGAGATAACAACAAATGTATTCTTTGCGGTCAGTGTGTGAGAGCCTGCAAGGAAATAAGCGGTACTGAAAACCTTGGTCTTTTCGGTCGTGGCTTCGGCACACTTCCTTTGAGTGCATTTGATTTGCCCTTGGGTGAAAGTAAATGTATTTCCTGCGGTGCTTGTGTTAATTCCTGCCCCACAGGTGCTTTGACAACAAGAGTTCCCACCCTCAAAAATCCCCCGTTGCCCTTTGAGGATGAAGAATGGATTTGTGAATACTGCGACAGAAAATGCAAATTCACAAGGCGCACAATTAACGGCAGAACAGTTAAAATGATTCCCGAGAAAATAGGTGAGAGCTGCTCAATAGGTGTGTTCCTGCTTCCGGCGAAGGAAAATTCGGAATTCGGAATTCGAAATTCGGAATTAGAAGAGAGGATTTTTGGGTCTGTTGAAAGATTTAATGGTAAGATAGAGGAAATAGAGTTATAACGCAAAGTGCAAAACGCAAAACGCAGAGTGTAGGGTCTGCGACGCAATTATAACGTTTGGAAGCGAAGATTCCCTGATAATTTTGCATTCTGCATTCTGCATTCTGCATTTTATGTTGTACAAAAACCGGGCATTATTTTGTGTAAAATAACGAAAGGGTCAAAAATCCTTGATATACAAGGGCTTTTGACTCTTTTTATCTGCAAAAACAATATCGTTTATAAATAATATAAATGCGAAAAATCTATTGACTTTGTGTGCCGTTTGTAATATAATCAATGCAGGCTATAAGTGTTGCTATAACTATGCCTTGTTGTAGAGCGCTTAATGTGGCAGAGGATTTTCCCCTCAATTTCAAGTAAAGGAAGATTTTAATGAAAAAAGTTCTTGCGATTTTTCTTTCTGCATTACTCATCTGTATCAGTCTTGCACCGATGAGTTTGGCAGTTGCTGACCCCGGACTCGCAACCCGAGTTATGGAAGGCGAGTATGACAGCGACAACAAAGGAACCGATGTTATCACAGAAACTACCTTCACAGTAGCTGTTAAGGTTCCCGCAGTTAAAAAGCTCACCGGTGTTAACCTCTATTTCGCATTTGACCCTGCGGTTCTCAGTGTTGTTAATGCAGGCACTGCAGGCACAGAAGATGAAGACGGTAACTTCAATGCGTTCTTCAACGGTATTTCCGTTAACGGCTACAAAACCGGCTCCAACAGTGAATATTCATTCGGTTGGATTTCAAATAACGGCGTTACAAAGAATTCTGCAAGAGATATTTTCTTCGTAACATTCAGTGTTCTTGACACAACCAAAACAGACACAGCAATTAACCTCTACATAGAAGAGTTCCGCACCGATGATGGTGACGATTCAAATGATGTTAAATCAACTCTTCTTGCAGAGAATATGGCAGTAAGCTTCCTCTTCCCCGAGGGAACTCCCGCTGAAACAACAGATGCTGTTGAAGAAGGCGGCGAAGGTACTACTGCAGACGATATCAATGTTCTTCTTGACCTTATCAGAGATTTGCTTAACGGCAACGGCGTAACCTTTGCAGACCTTGCAGATGCTATCGCAAACGTTATCGGTAATGCTGAAATCACAGATATCATCGAACAGCTCGTTGACGGTAATGTTGATATCTCAGATATGTTCCAGCAGATTCTTGATGGTCTCGGAATTGACTTCAGCTTCCTTGAGGACCTTCTCAATAAAATTATTGATTTCCTTTTAGGTCTCTTCGGTAAGGATGACACAACAGCTCCCGATACTTCTGCAACAGAGCCACCCACAGAGGAAACAACAAACCTCGAAACAACTGCTGAAGGCTCTTCACAGGGCTCTGAAGAAACAGGCGATGCAGGTATCGCTCTCGCAGCAACAATCTGCGTAGCAGCTTCTGCAGCATTCGTTCTCACAAGAAAGAAAAAAGAAACAGTTTAATCGCAAGTTAAATAGTTATTAAAAACCACCTCGTTTGAGGTGGTTTTTTTGTGGAGTGAGGAGTGTTGGGTGCTGCGCACGGCTATTATAAAAGTGGAAAGTTGAAAATGGAAAATTGAAAGTCTTGGGTCTGCGACGCAATTATAAAAATGCGCTATTGTAGTTTATTCTGTGGTATAGGCAAGCCTATACCTTACGGTTACGACCCTGTCTGACATATCTTATTTAAACCATCAAACCCGTAAGGCACTGGCTTGCCTGTGCCACACAACAATGTAAAAGTAGCGCGAAGCTTATAATGTTTGGAAGCAACGCTTCCCCAACATTCCGCATTCCGAATTTAAAAATAGGTAGTGACAAATTGAAAACAATATGCTATATTATATAATTGTATATTAAATATGTGAGGTATTTTAAATGCTTGAACTTAACAATGCTCTTGAACTTATTATAAAAGGTATAGGTGATAAAACCACTGAATATGGTTTCCGTCCCGAATACCCCGATGGTGTTTTCCCGCCTGCACTTCCTGTTGAAGAGGTAAACGGAAAATCAATTATTATGTATCGCAGTGAAAGAGGCAGAATCCGTCTTGAATATGAAAACGGAAAGCTTGGTCTTTTCTGTGCTAAGGAAAATCAGGCGGACACTCCCGATGACGATATGCCCCGTGCATCCCTGAGCCTTCTTGATTTGGAGACCTTCAACGAAAAGGATATTAAATATATCTGCCAGGAATATAACGAAACCTTTGAAAAGCTTTTCTCACACAAGCCTGCTCACAGTGGCAAAAAAGCTCCCACACCTGTTTCAAGAAGCCAGGCAAAGAGCGGTGTTCTCGCTTATGACGCAAACACTCTAGGTAGCAGATTTACAACAGTTTACCCCGAGCTTCGTGAGCAGTACAAGGCTAACCTTGAGGATTACGGCGAATTTTTGGCAGAGGATTTCTTTACCAAATACGGTAATGCAGCAGTTGTTGACACAATCCGTGAAAATGACCCTGCAAAAATGAAAAAGCTCTTTAAGCTTCTTAACGATATTTATGAGGATGGAACAAACGATACTCAGAGCATCGTTGCGGTTACAATTTTAGGCTGCTCTCTTGCAGATAACCCTGAGCTTGTTGATGCTGCAAAGGAGCATTTCAGCGAGACAATGAACGAGCCCGTTTGCGAGATTATCAAATATCTTCAGAAGAGCAAAAGTGCAAGAATGAGACTTGAAAATCCCCCTCTCTATAAGCCCAAAAAGGAAAAGAAAAAAGGCATGATGGCATCAATGCTTGGAATGTAAAAAAATGCGTCCGAAAGGACGCATTTTTTTTAGTTAGGAGTTAGGAGTTAGGAGTGAGGAACGTTGGGGAAGCTTCGCTTCCAAACATTTTAATAGCTTCGCAAGGAATAAAGATAGAAAAATAAGGTTGTTGTATGTGGAACCTGCCTTCAAAGGCGGGGGGACCATCTTGTGTTTATAAACTCTTTAAGCATAGTACCAAGCGAGCCAAATATGAATTTTACAAAATAAAGTTAAGCGGAATGGTGGGTGGTTCTTGACGCGAGTGTGGAGCGTCATTTCACCGAAGGTGAAACTGTAGTGAACCGCAAGGTACAGGCTTGCCTGTACCACAGAATATATAAATTCAGAACAACAGTTGCTTTATAGTTCCCTGTGGTGAAATGTTGCTTCGCAACAAAGAACCTTTCGTCACAAAACAGACAAGCTGTTTTGCGCCACCTTCCTTTGAAGGAAGGCTCAGAGCACATCAATTTTAATCTTCTTAATTTTATTTTATCTTGCATTTTGCAAAAAGGATAAATCCGTTAATTACATTTACATTCTGCATAAAAAATAACCGCCCAACCCTGAGAAAGTTAGCGGTTATTTTTCGTAAACTTCATTGGGGCTAACCGTCACCGGGATAGCTCCTTTGTTCATTTATATTATATATTCTATTAAAAGATTTGTAAACAGTTGAGCATTTGTTTTATTGAAGACCTCGCATTGTAAGAGAAATTCTCTTTTTCTGTGGTTCAACTGAGAGGACTTTTACTTTTACAACCTCGCCGACCTTGAGAACCTCTGAAGGATGCTTGATGTATTTATCACAAATCTGTGAAATGTGAACCAGACCATCCTGATGAACGCCGATATCAACAAACACACCAAAGTCAATAACATTTCTAACGGTGCCTGTTAATTCCATACCCTCGCGCAAGTCGTTCATATCCATAATATCGGTTCTGAGCATTGGCTTGGGTAGCTCGTCACGGATATCGCGGCCGGGCTTTTCAAGCTCGCCCATAATATCAACAAGAGTAGGAGTACCAACGCCACATTCCTCTGAGGCTTTCTGAAGACCATATTCCTGAACCTTGCCACTGATACCTGATGCACCCTTATCTGCAACATCCTTCTGTGAATAGCCGAAAAGGTCAAGAAGCTTTTTAGCCGCATCATAGCTTTCGGGATGAACGCCTGTGTTATCAAGGGGAGCTTTGCCACCGGGAATACGAAGGAAGCCTGCACACTGCTGATAGGCTTTTGGTCCGAGACCCTTGACTTTTTTAAGGTCTGTTCTTGCATTGAAGCCACCGTTTTCCTCGCGGTATGCAACAATGTTTTTTGCGGTTGCACTTGTGACACCTGAAATATATTTAAGAAGCGAAACTGAAGCGGTGTTAAGGTCAACACCAACGGAGTTTACGCAGTCCTCAACAACGCCTGAAAGGGATTCCTCAAGCCTTGCAGGGGGAACATCGTGCTGATACTGACCAACGCCGATGCTCTTTGGCTCAATTTTAACAAGCTCTGAAAGAGGGTCTTGTAATCGTCTTGCAATTGAAACTGCAGAACGAACTGAAACGTCAAAATCAGGGAATTCTTCTGCGCCCAATTTTGATGCAGAATAAACGGATGCACCTGCTTCGTTAACCACCATATATGAAACGGGGTGAGGTGATTTCTTTATTGTGTCTGCAATGAAGATTTCACTTTCCTTACTTGCAGTACCGTTACCGATTGAAATGCAGTCGATATGAAATTTCTTTATAAGCTCCAGAACCTTAGCTTCAGATTCTGCGATTTTTGACTGAGGGGGAGTGGGATAAATAACCCCTGTGAAGAGAACTCTTGAATTGCCGTCAACAACTGCCAATTTACAGCCGGTTCTGTAAGCAGGGTCAACTGCAAGAACAGTTTTATTCTTGATTGGTGGTTGCATAAGAAGGGGCTTCAGGTTAGAGCCGAACATCTTAATTGCCTGTTCATCTGCCTTTTCAGTAAGGGTTGAACGGGTTTCTCTTTCAAGAGAGGGGAATATAAGTCGGGAATAGCTGTCCTTGGCGGCTTCTCTGCAGAATTCTGTTGAGGAGCTGCCTTCTTTAATGAAGAGCTTATCAAGGAGCATTAATGCGGTTTCCTCCTCAACACCTATGCTTACCTTTAAAATGCCCTCTTTTTCACCACGATTAATAGCAAGAATTCTGTGGGAGGGGATTTTTGAAACGGGCTCAGAGTATTCGTAATACATACTGTAAACGCTGTCCTCTTCTGTTTTTGTAACAGATTCAATAACCCCGCGCTTGTTGATTAAATCCTTGAGAACCTTTCGGGCTTCGGGTGAATCGGAAATGATTTCTGCAATAATATCAGATGCGCCCTGAAGAGCATCCTCGGGAGTCTCAACACCCTTTTCTGTGTCAACATAATCCTTGGCAACATCAAGAAGGTCAACACCCTTGAGGGTGAAGGAGAAAAGAAGCTCTGCAAGAGGCTCAAGACCCTTTTCCTTTGCAACAGAAGCTCTTGTTTTTCTTTTCTGCTTGTAGGGGCGGTAAATATCCTCAACCTCTGCAAGAGTTACCGCATTTGCAACAGCTTCACTGATTTCCTCGGTGAGCTTGCCCTGCTCTTCAATAGAGGAAAGAACCTCTTCCTTTCTCTTTTCAAGATTGCGAAGGTAGGTGAGGCGGTCGTTAATGTCACGAAGCTTCTGGTCATCGCAGGAGCCTGTCATTTCTTTTCTGTAACGGGCGATAAAGGGGATTGTGTTTCCGTCATCAATTAATTCCACGATGTTTTTGATGTGGTGCTCGCTGACAGAAAACTCGTTTTGTAAAGTTTTTAAAATGTCCATAGTGTTCTTCCTTGTGCGTGTATTATATATAATGGTATATATAATAGCACATTGTTCAGCAAATAGCAATTAGCAAATAGCGGTTAGCAGATAATATAAAGTATTGCGAAGCCTATCATCCCTATCCGCAAGCGGACAGGGCTTTGCAATACTTTTAAAATTTGTTGTTTTTTTGATTTGTTAACAATTTGTTCACATTTTTGTGAAAATGTTGCAATAATGGTATGTTATATAATAATCAAGACATTTAATGCTAAACAATTTCATTTTCTCTTTCCAAAAAGTTCAATCCTTTGTCGCGAGACAGAGGGTTGAATTTTTTTAGTGCAGAACGCAGAACGCAGAATGCAGAACGCAGAATGCAGAACGCAGAATGCAAAGTGCAGAATGCAAAATGTAAAATGTAAAGTATAAAAAGCAAAGTGCAAAGTGCACAGAACAAATGAAAAGCAACGCGAAGCTTATATAATGTTTGGAAGCGAAGCTTCCCCTTCGTTTTGCACTCTGCGCTCTGCGTTTTGCATTTTTTACAAAAAACAGTTGACATATATATACAAGTGTGCTATAATCCGTTTACCTCTCAAAGAGGGTTCTTTTTTTGCGTCCTGATTTTAGGATGTGCGAAAATAAAATTGCATATCTTGACGCGGTTCAAGGCTCTCTCGGCAAGAGAAGGGATTCGCCCTTTTCACCGGCGAGAGGGAGGCTAATCAAAAATTGGAGGTGCCGTTATGAGAGTTAAAATCACACTTTCCTGCACAGAATGTAAACAGCGTAATTACAACACTATGAAGGAAAAGAAAAACAACCCCGACAGGTTGGAGATGAAAAAGTACTGCAGATTCTGCAAGAAACACACTCTCCACAGAGAAACAAAGTAAGGAGGTAACACCATGGCAGACGAAAAGAAAAACGTCAAAAAGGAAGATACCTCTAAAGCTGAAAAGAAAACTAATCCTATCAAGAAGGTTGGCAATTTCTTTGTAAAAATCGGCAAAGCAATCGCTAAATTCTTCAAAGACCTCAGAGGCGAAACTAAGAAAATTGTTTGGCCCGGTCGCCAGATGGTTCTTAAAAGCACAGGTATTGTTCTTGCTGCTATCCTTGTTATTGGCGCAGGTATCTGGATTATCGACTTCGCAGTTTCAGGTGCAGTAACAGGTCTTGACAAGCTTGTTGAAAAGGTTAATGTTACTGAAACAACAACTGAAAATGCTGACGAAGAAAAAGAAGATGACCACGAAGGTCACGACCACGCTGACGAGGAAGAAACAGAAAAAACGACTGAAAAGGAATAATCCGATTCTTTACTTAAATTTAGTATAATTCGGAGGTAGACTATGTCAGGCGAATCAAGATGGTTTATAATCCACACCTATTCCGGTTATGAGAATAAGGTTGCGGAAAATATCGGTAAAATCGTTGAAAACCGCAAAATGCACGACAAAATCTTAGGTGTTAATATTCCGCTCGAAAAGGTTGTTGAGGTTAAAAACGACAAAACTGTTGAAGTAGAGCGCAAAATTTTCCCCGGTTATGTTGTTGTTAAGCTTGCAGTTGAATACAGCGATAAAGAGGGCGAGGAAAACGTTCTCAAGGTGCCCGATGAAACATGGCACGCTATCCGTTACACAACAGGTGTTACAGGCTTTGTTGGTCCCGATGGTCGTCCTGTTCCTCTCACTAAAGCAGAGGTTGAAAAATTAGGACTTGAAAAGACCGCCGAGGGCGAGGATAACATCATCAACACAGTTACTGAGGTTCAGTTCAGCGAGGGTGACCTTGTTACTATCACTGAAGGCCTTATGGAAGGTAACTCAGGTGTTGTTGAAAGCATTGACATTGCTAACAGTACAGTTCGCGTTATTGTTTCATTTATGGGTAAAGAAGCACCTGTTGAGCTTCCGCTCAGTCAGGTAACAAAGGCGATTGACTAATAAAATTCAACGTCAATCATTAAATTGGTAATCAGAGGCAATGTACTCTGTTATATGCGACATAAAATTTTATGTTGCGTGTGGGAGGAATAAGGCGAGCTTCTTATTCCGCCATACCACGAATTTTGGAGGTGCAAAAAATGGCTCAAAAGGTTGTAGGTTTCATCAAATTGCAAATTCCCGCCGGTAAAGCAACCCCGGCACCCCCTGTTGGTCCTGCTTTAGGTCAACACGGTGTAAACATTATGGCATTCACAAAGGAATTCAATGAGAGAACAAAGAATGATATGGGTCTCATTATTCCTGTTGTAATCACAGTTTACGCTGACCGTTCTTTCACATTTGTTACTAAAACTCCCCCTGCAGCAGTTCTTATCAAGAAGGCTTGCGGTATTGAAAGCGGTTCAGGCGTTCCTAACAAAACTAAGGTTGCAACAATCACAAAAGAGCAAGTAAGAAAAATCGCAGAGCAGAAAATGCCCGACTTGAATGCTGCTAACATCGACACTGCTATGTCTATGATTGCAGGTACAGCACGTAGCATGGGCGTTACTGTTGTTGATTGATTACGGAGGAATTGTAATTATGAAACATGGTAAAAAATATGTTGAGAGCGCAAAGCTCGTAGACAAAGCAAAGCTCTACGAAGTTAACGAGGCTCTCGAGCTTGCAACAAAAACTGCAAGTGCAAAATTTGACGAAACTGTTGAAATTCACATTCGTCTTGGTGTTGACTCCCGTCACGCTGACCAGCAGGTCAGAGGCGCTGTTGTTCTCCCCAATGGTACAGGTAAAAATGTTCGTGTTGCTGTTTTCGCAAAGGGCGATGCTGCTGAAGCTGCTAAGGCTGCAGGCGCAGATGTTGTTGGCGATATGGACCTTCTTGAGAAGATTCAGGGCGGCTTCATGGATTTCGACGTTTGTATCGCAACTCCCGATATGATGGGTGTTGTTGGTCGTCTCGGTAAGGTTCTTGGTCCCAGAGGTCTTATGCCCTCTCCCAAGGCAGGTACTGTTACTCCTGATGCAGCAAAGGCTGTTGAAGAAGCTAAAGCAGGTAAAATCGAGTATCGTCTTGATAAAACAAACATCATTCACTGCCCCATCGGTAAGGCTTCCTTCGGTGCAGAAAAGCTCACTGAAAATGCTATGGCTCTTCTCGATGCAGTTATTAAGGCAAAACCCGCAGCAACAAAAGGTACTTACATCCGTTCATGTGTTGTAGCTTCAACAATGGGTCCCGGTGTTCGTGTTAACGCTGCAAAGCTTGCTACAGCAGGTTCTGTAGAAGAATAAAAAAATACTTGACATACTTTAATCAGTGTGTTATATTACTTGTGCTGTTCTAAAGACAGCAGGTGCAAATTTTGTTTAATGGTTCGACCGCCTGCCGAGGAATGCATTAATTCTTGATATTATTTTATTGAGTTTTTGTGCCCTTCTCGTGCTGTGCGGGAAGGGCATTATTAATAAACAAAAAAGCAAAAAGGCAATAAATTAATTTATTCGGAGGTGAATTAGTTTGCCAAGTGCTAAAATCTTAGAAGCAAAAAAAGCAGAAGTTGCTGCAATCGCTGAGAGACTTCAGGGTGCATGTGCAGGTGTTCTCGTTGACTACAAGGGTATCAACGTTGCTGATGACACAGCTCTCCGTAAGGAACTCCGTGAAGCAGGTGTTGAGTACACTGTTACAAAGAACACAATGATTGAGCTCGCTATTAAAGATACTGAGCTTGCAGGTCTTTCTGACTGCCTCGCAGGTACAACAGCTCTCGCAACATCCACAGATGATTACGTTGCTGCTGCAAGAATCCTTGCTAAATTTGCTAACACTCACAAGGACTTCACTATTAAGAGCGGTTTCCTTGATAACGAGGTTATCTCTCTTGAAAAAATCGACAGTCTCGCAAAGCTTCCTTCAAGAGAAATTTTGCTTGCTACTGTTTGCAATGCGTTCAACGCTCCTATTTCTGCATTCGCTCGTGCAGTTCAGGCTATTGTTGACAAAAGTGGCGAAGCCACAGCAGAGGCAGCAGCTGAATAATTGCTGTAATTAATTCAAGTAAATTAAAAACTAAAATCTAAAGCCTAACGGCTAATAAATGGAGGAAATTAAAATGGCATCTGAAAAAATCACTGCTATTATTGAAGAATTAAAAGTACTTACAGTTCTCGAGCTCTCCGAACTCGTACACGCTGTAGAAGAAGAATTCGGTGTATCCGCTGCAGCAGCAGTTGCAGTAGCAGCTCCCGCAGAAGCAGCAGCTGCAGTTGAAGAGAAAACAGAGTTTGACGTTGTTCTTGCAGAAGTTGGCGCAAATAAAATCGCTGTTATCAAAGCTGTTCGTGAGCTCACAGGTCTTGGCCTTGCAGAAGCAAAAGCTAAGGTTGACGGTGCTCCCACAACTCTTAAAGAAGCTGTATCTAAGGATGATGCAGAAGCAGCAAAGGCTAAGCTCGAAGAAGCCGGCGCAAAGGTTGAAATCAAATAAGCTTTGTTTCAATAACATTGAAATCGCTGTTCCTGACGGAACGGCGATTTTTTTTAGTTAATAGGTAAGAGTAAATAGTGAAAAGGTGAATGCGGAGTGCGGAATGCGGAACGGGCTTTGCGATACTTTTACAAAGGGGAAAGGCGAGGGGGCGACCCACCACCACCCCGACTTAGTGTGTTTCTGAATATACAAATAGGCACGAAATTAATATATCAGTAAATAAAGATATTCAAGGGCGGTCCCCCTCCCTATGTGGCAAAGCCACACAGGGATGATAGGGACGGCTCTTTTTTTGTTTATTCAGATGGGGAGAGAGTTTTTAAAAGCTCCAGGCAACTTATATCGGCGTTTACCTCATATTGTTTGTTTTCCGCTTTCTTTTTACCGCCCTTGGCACCATTTTCTGCATTCTTTTTGCATTTTTCCTCATAAGAAATTCTGTCTCGCTCAAGTGCGCTTTTTATAAAACCAAACACCAATTTCAGTGAACGGTGTTCAAACTCAAATTCTTCACCATATTTAGCATAAATAAATATAGCTCTGAATAATTCACCTAATTCCTCATCTGTTAATTCCTGCAAGGGTGCTTCCCAATCGAAGTACACCAAAAAACTCTTTCTTGACATTTTAAAAACCTCCTTTTTTATAAGTTGAAAATTATTGTTGCTTAAAAACGGGAAAGAAACGGGAATATCCAATGTTCAAAAAATGTTCAGAAGTAGCCTGAAAATGTTCAAAACCACCCCGAAAATGAAGCAAAAAAATCGCCACAAAAACTATTTCGTTCCTGTATCTTTACTTATTCCTCTATCGTATCTTTTTTTACTACTATTTTTGTACTAATAATTATTTTTTTTATTTTTATATTGGGTAGATTCGTTTGCGTTCGGTAGCGGTCGCTAAAGAATGCGGAATGGTCAAGACCCTTCCCTACATTTTTATAATCAGGCTGATTGGTTTTTAACAAGAACATTTGTTCGAATTTTAGCATAGATTTTAGTGCTTTGCAACCCACTTTTGTTTTTTTGAAAATTTTTGCTTGCACATATTAAGGCGAGAAGCGTTGTGATATGCCGAAAGACCCGTATATGACAATAAAACGCAAAAAGTCACGCGAAAATTTTCGCTTTTTTGAAATTCGTTAAAACCGTTCAGTTTTATTGTGTTGAATTTGTGCAAGGTTACAAAATCGAACAAACGTTCTAAATTGGGTTGCAAGAAGTGGGAAATAGGGCTATAATGGGCACAAATCAAAACGAACGAATGTTTGGTAAGCGCAGAGCGGGATGCTACGCTCTTGTGATTTTAAAGGAGGTTTTATATGCCAAAAGCAATTGAAGTTTTAGTTGAATGCCCTTTTTATAAAGGGGAAGGAAGGGATTACATCGCCTGTGAGGGTGTTATAAACGGCACGGTGGACAAGCATTTTTTTAAAAACATTAAAGAAAAGGGTATGTTTGAAAACAATGTTTGCGGTTCCGATTGCGGAAAGCGTTGTATCCATTATAAAAGAGTTAACGAGTTGTATGAGAAAGGGCTACGATAAATGCAGAATGCAGAGTGCAGAATGCGGAATTTTGGGGAAGCTTCGCTTCCGAACATTAAAAATTCGCAATTGGTGAAGATAGTGCAATAATTATCATCCCTATTTCATCAAAGATGAAACAGGGATGATAGGCTTCGCAATACTTTTACATATTTCAGGAGGGAAAATGGCGAATAAAAAAGAAAATGAGAATAAAAATACAGACAAGACCTTGAAATGTGTTTCATCCGCTACGGAGAATATGAGTGCGCTGATTGATGATATTATCAAAAAGGCGCGAAAGAATTTCAAGGCTACGGGCAAGCCCGAGGTTGATGCAAAGTTCTTAAAGGAAAGTGTTGGTGCACTTAAGGAGCTTTATGAGCTTTTGGCAGAAAACGATGGCTTCGGCGGGTGTGATGAAGGAATTATTATCAGGTTTGAAAAAGAGTTAGAAAAGTTTAGTAAATAATGCAGAATGCGGAATGCGGAATGAGGAATGAGGAGTGAGGAGTGCGGGGTTTGCCATATATAGAAAAATGTCAACTCTCATCTGGCATCTGGCGACTGGCGACTATCTGCTATTTGCTAAAAATTTATAAATTTAAAGCAATTAGTTTATTACAGTTTCATCTTGCGATGAAAAGACGCTCGCGGACTCGCGTCAAGAACTCTCCACCACCCAACCAACTTTATTATAATTCTTTATAATTTGGCACGCTTGAAACCTTGTTGTTATGATATAGACATCAAAAGGTGGTCCCCCTCTCTTCGAAGAGAGGTACCACATACAACAACTCTGTTTTACTATATTTACTCCTTGCGAAGCCCTGGAATCCGGTATCTGGCATCTGGCGACTGGTGACTGGCGACTATTCCGGCAACTTACAAAGAAAGGAAAATTATGAAAGAGTTAATTATTTCTCCCCCTAATGAAAAGCAGAGGCTGTTTTTTGAAAGTCAGAAGCGGTTCATCGGTTATGGCGGGGCTCGTGGCGGGGGGAAGTCCTGGGCGTTAAGAACAAAGTTTATTTTATTAGCCCTTGAATACAGTGGCTTGAAGCTTTTGCTTCTTCGAAAGACCTTGCCTGAGCTTCGGGAAAATCATCTTTTACCAATGCTTTCCCAATTAAACGGAATTGCACGGTACAAGCGTGATGAAAGAGCGTTTATTTTCCCGAACGGCTCACGAATAAGGCTGGGCTACTGTGATACGGAAAATGATATTTATCAGTATCAGGGTCAGGAATATGATGTTATCGGCGTTGAGGAATGCACACATTTCACCTTTTCGCAGATACAGTTTTTAACCACCTGCAACCGAACAACACGAGAGGATTTCAAGCCTCGTATGTATTTTACGGGCAACCCCGGTGGTGTGGGTCACAACTGGTTCAAGCGCCTTTTTGTTAAGGGCAGATATGAAGAGAACGAGGATCCTGAGGACTATGTTTTTATTCCTGCAACCATTGACGATAACACGGTGCTTATGAATTCTAATCCCGAATATGTCAGCAGAGGCTTTTCTGTTACAAAAAGCGAGAAAATCAATGTTCTGAATTATTCTGCACCAACAATTTCTGTTGAGAGCCTTTACCGTTGTGATGAGCTTGGGAATAAAACCGCCTCGGGCACAAATATTCTTTATCATATAACAACAAATTACAGCTCCCTGAATAATAAAAATTTCCCCGTTGTTACATATAAATACAAGAGTGCAGATAACGGCGTTTATTCAGATGAAATAAATCTCAGGGACAGTGTTTCAATTCTCGGTACGGTGGTAAATTCGGTAACGATAACAGTGAGGGTGCAATGGTTATCGCAAAAGGCAATTGTTATCCCGATTTAGCACTCGATACAAGCAGAATTACTGATGTGCGTGCAGCGATTGTTTCCGACCCTGCCGGTGAATGTTGGGGTAAATACTCCTGCGCCACATCACCCGAGGTTGTTTCCGAATACAAGGGTGGCGATTCAGATGTTGAGCTTGTGACCGAACCTGATGGCGATGGCATTTGGAAAACATTTGACGAAAAGCAGGTTTATAATGCTAATACAGTTAATGGTTTTTTAACACAGTTTGCAGAGGTTCTTGAAGGTCTTGCAAGTAAAAAGTATGTTGATGAATTAATAGGGGGTATTGAAAATGGCTCTTACTGAGAAATTAACGGCAATTGGTAATGCCATTCGTAAAAAGAATAGCACAACCGATTTAATTCTCCTTGCAGATATGCCACAAGCGATACTTAATATTTCAAGCGGTGGCATTGAACCCCTTGATAATACAGTAAAATTTATGGTTGATGGGAAACCCTATGAGGTTGTTTCGGTTAAAGATGGTAATTCAGTAAATGCACCAAGCGGAATACCAACCAGCGAAAATGGTGATTTCGCAGGTTGGAAAATAGATGGGGCAGATGCAAAATTCCCCTGTATTCCCTCAAAAGATACCGATATAGTGGCTTTGTTTACTAACAATATAGGTCGAATATATGAAAAACTCAATATTGATAGAGAGGCATATCCTTATCTCGTAATACATTGCAATGGTGTTTATAACTATATTTATTTTTGTGCTAATTACCAAAATGCAAATCCTCTGACTGTTGAACAACCGTATTATTATGTTGCGTATCACACAGGTAAAAAATATCAAGGCGATTTTGATGTGCTTGTTGAAGAGTTACGTAACACAACTATTGATGCGCCAATACTTAAAACAACAAATGCAATAATCTATAACGATTCTACCCACGAATATTATGGCAATTTCGATTTCCTTATGCGTGGAACAGTATATAGAGTTTAAGGGGGTGAATCCGATGGCTGATAAAATACTCCTGATTGCATCCTTGCTTACTGCTCTCGGAGTGATTATAGCAACTGCAATTAAAATTTATAAATTTATTCGCAAATGGGAAAAGTGGGTTGAGGAGCAGAGCGAGCACGCTCTCGATAACTACTTATCTATTAAAAGGCTTACAATTATGTCTCACGAAATGCCACTTTCCGAGCGCATCGCCGCAGGTGAAAAATATATAAAATATGGCGGGAATGGTGAAGTGAAGCACAAATATGAGGAGCTTTTAAAATTTCTGCCAAGTGAATATGGGGGTAATATATGAAAATTAATTTAAAGGCAAGATTAAAAAATAAAGCGTTTGTTTTGTCTGCAACGGCACTTGTTGTTTCCTTTGCGTATCAGATGTTAAGTGCCTTTGATGTTGTGCCGAAAATAACTGAAAACGAGATTATGGGCTTAATTACAATGGCGGTTAATATTCTTGCGTTTGTTGGTGTGCTTATTGACCCTACCACAGAGGGCATCAACGACAGTGAAAGAGCAATGACCTATTGCACAGATTGTGATGTAAGAAAAGCGGAAGAGGTGAAGAAATGAGCAGGAAAATTTATATTTCACCCAGTAATCAGGTAGGCAATACCTATGCCACAGGTGGCACAAACGAAAAGGAGCAATGCCATAAAATTGCAAAATACTGTGTCAGCTATCTTAAGAAAAAAGGCTTTTCGGTTAAATGCACATATAATCTTGATATGTATGAAAGAGTTAAGGAAAGCAATTCCTTCGGTGCGGATTTGCATGTGGCAATCCACACAAATGCAACCGCAAAGCATAATGTTACGGGCGGTACACAGATTCTTCTCTATAATTTATCAGGTGAAAGGAAAAAGGTGGGTCAGGCAGTGCTTGAGCGCCTTGCACCCATCACACCCGGTAAAAGTGCGGAAAGACTTATTGAAAAGCCCGATTTTTATGAAATAAATTCTGCAAAGGGTATTACCGTTTACTGTGAGTGCGAGTTCCACGACACAAAGGAGGGCTCGGATTTCATAAGAAATAACACAAAAGCAATAGGAGAGGCAATTGCCAAGGGTATCTGCGATTATTACAATATCAATGCAGGGGACGGTCTTGACCGTCCCGAAGAAAAAAACAACGCTTCGTCAGAAAACGAAACGTTGTATAGTGTTCAGGTTGGTGCCTTCAAAAGCAAAAAGAATGCCCAAGGCTATGTTGAAAAGCTTAAAAAAGCAGGCTTTGAAGGCTTTGTTGTGAAAAATAAATAAGAGATAATCAGATAATTCCTGCAGCTCTCTGAAGAATAATGTTGGCATCCTCAACATCAAATCTGCCGTTCTGATTAAGGTCGCCTAAAAGCAGCATTTCATCTGTAACCTTTTTATTCATTTTAGCTGCAAGGCGAAGTGCTCTTTTGGCATCCTTGGTTGTTACAGTGCCGTCACCATCAACATCACCGAAGGAATTGATTGTTCTGTCAAGCTCAATGATATATACGGGTGCGTTGTTCCTTACACTGTAATCAACACCTGCCGAGCCTAAGTGACAGTTGATTTTAACTGTGTGGGTGAATACTGTGCTGTCAGTTTCACGGAAGGCAAAGGCATTTCTGCCGATATAAGTAACATTTTCGGGTATTGTAACCTCTGTTAAAAGAGTGCAGTTTTCAAAGGCATAAGCACCGATTTCAAGCTCCCCTGTGCCGAAGGTAAGAGCTTCAATAGCAATACAGTTGCTGAATGCACTTGTTCCGATGGATTTTAAGGAATCGGGGAAAACAGGAGAGGGCAGAAGCTCACAGTTGGAAAAGGCATAATCACCAATGGTTTCGAGAGTGGGAGCGAATTTTATGTAATTAATCATTTTATCGCTCCAGAAGGCTCTTGTGCCGATGTGCTTCAGAGCAGTTCCGCAGTCAACCCATTCAAGCTTAGAGCAGCCATAAAAGGCGTAGTCGCCAAGGTATTCTGTGTTTCGCAGATTAACACTTGTAAGCTCAACGCAACCGTTGAATGCCTTTTCACCAATGGTTTTTACCCCTGTGCCGATTGCAACGGAATAAAGCTTTTTACAGCTATAAAAAGCCAGATCCCCGATTTCTGTAACAGTTGAGGGAATGCTTACATATCTTATTGAGTTTTTCTGACGGAAGCCTGTAATTGAAATAACAGTAAGTCCATCAATTTTTGAGGGAATAACAACATCTTCTGCATAAAAATCATTGTAGCCTGTAATACTGCAGGTGCCGTCCCCGTTGTCAACATAAACAAAGCCGTTGTAGTTGAGCGCGGTTGCAACAGGGAGGGTTATGATTATTAAAAGCAGGGCGAGGGTGAGAAATATAATTTTTTTCATGGTTTTCTCCTAACAAAAAATAAAAGTAGTGCAAAGCTTATCATCCCTGTTTCATCTTTGATGAAATAGGGAGGGGGACCGCGTCAGCGGTGGTGGGTTGCCCCGTACCCTCCTTACATCGTTGATGAAAGGAATTATTCTTAAAACTCCACCTCAACACTCAATCCCAATTCTTCTGCTCTTTCTCTGCAGGCAGTGGTGATTGTGTGTTCGGCTTCGCGTATGTGTTTATTTATGTCGCTATTGTAAAAATGCAATAGTTTGAAACCTGAATCAGTAAAGAATTTTTCTCGTCTTATTTCGTATTCTTCGTTTTCTTTCCAAAAATGCTGTTCTCCATCAATTTCAATTATCAGTTTTAATTTAGGACAATAGAAATCTACAATATAGTAGCCAATAGTTTTTTGTCTTATAAATCGTGGCTTAATATGTTTCAGCAGTATATGCCATAACTTGTTTTCTTCTTCGGTGGGCTCTTTTCGCATTTTACGGGCTCGGTCGATTATTTCGGGGGTTGGTTTCATATTTATTGCACGACCTCTACAAAGGATAATCTTTAGGGGCAATCCATCAAGTGTTACGTTACTTTTACAAAGGGTGATCTTTATGGGGCAACCCACCACCGCTAGCGCGGTCCCCCTCCCTATTTTGTCTTCGACAAAACAGGGATGATAAGAGTTGCACTCCTCTTACTAATTCTGAATTATACACTATTTCTGCACTTTTGTATATACCCTGAACGCATATTTTCCTTTGATAAAATGTATAATCGCAAAAATATACATAAAAAACTGTATATTGTGAATTAATTTTCAAAAATTCCTTGCATTTTCCATTTAATAGTTGTATAATTCATTCACAAACGGAAGAGCGGTATATAAATCTTCCGGAAAAATTTATTGTGAGGTTTTTAAAATGAAAAAGTTTTTAAAAGTTGCTTCCATAGTTCTTGTTATTGCTATGATTGCTTGCTTCGCAGCTTGCGGTGGTAATGGTGGCGAAAAAGAAAAGCTCATTATGGCAACAAATGCAGAATTCCCTCCCTATGAATACGTTGAGGGCGACAAAATCGTAGGTATCGATGCTGAAATCGCAGCTCTTATTGCTGACAAACTCGGTATGGAACTTGAAATTGTTGACGTTGCATTCGACTCAATCATCCCCGGCGTTCAGAGCGGCAAATATGATATGGGTATGGCTGGTCTTACAGTAAACGACGAAAGACTTGAAAAGGTTAATTTCTCAACTTCTTATGCAACAGGTATTCAGGCTGTTATCGTTAAAGAAGATAGCGATATCAAGACAATTGATGACCTTGAAGGTAAGAAAATCGGTGTACAGACTTCTACAACAGGTCATATCTACGCTTCCGATGATTACGGTAAAGATGCAGTTACTTGCTACGACAACGGTGCAGTTGCAGTTCAGGCTCTTCTTGCAGATAAGGTTGACTGCGTTATCATCGATAACGAGCCCGCTAAATCTTATGTAGCAGCTAACGATGGTCTTAAAGTTCTTGATACAGAATACACAAGTGAAGACTATGCTATCTGCTTTGCAAAAGAAAACACAGAGCTTCAAGAAAAAGTTAATGGTGCTCTTGAAGAGCTTATCGCTGACGGTTCTGTTAAGGAAGTTATCGAAAAATACATTCCTGCAGAATAATTTCTACTGAATTTATTAAGAGGGCGGATTTTCTCCGCCCTTGTTTTTTGACAGAAAGGGGTGTTAAAGTATGTTCGACTGGTTTTTTAATTTAATTAATGAGTTCAAATTCGTTTTCGGAGATGCCCGTTGGGAGCTTATTGTAGATGGTTTTCTGAATACCTTGAAAATTACCGCAGGCTCTTTGGTAGTGGGTATTCTTATCGGTGTTGTTATTGCTGCAGTTCGTTCATCCTTTGACAAAAATAAAGAATCAATGAAGCTTCACGGTGGTGTGGGCTATATTGTTCTTTTAATTTTAAATGCAATCAGTAAGGTTTATCTTACTGTAATCCGTGGCACACCCGTTGTTGTTCAGTTGATGATTTGCTATTTTGTTATTTTTGTTTCTTCTGAAGACGGTGTTCCTGTTGCAATTTTTGCTTTCGGTATTAACTCAGGTGCTTACGTTGCAGAAATTTTCCGTGCAGGTATTATGTCCATTGACCATGGTCAGTTCGAAGCAGGCAGAAGCCTTGGCTTCAACTATTTCCAGACAATGCGCTACATAATCATCCCTCAGGTGTTCAAGGCGGTTCTTCCCACACTTTGCAACGAGTTTATTGCTTTGTTAAAAGAAACATCCGTTGCAGGTTATGTTGGTGTTATTGACCTTACGAAATCAGGCAACATTGTTGCAGGCAGAACCTTTGAATATTTTATTCCGCTTTTCACAGTTGCAATTATTTATCTTGTAATGGTTATGATTCTTTCATCCCTTGTAGGAAAGCTTGAGAGGAGGTTGAGGAAGAGTGAGCGATAATGCATTTATTAAAGTAACCGACCTTAAAAAGCACTATAATGGTGGCGAGGTTAAGGCTCTTGATGGTGTTAACTGCGAGATTAATAAAGGCGAGGTTGTTGTTATTATCGGGCCCTCAGGTAGCGGTAAATCCACCTTCCTTCGTTCTCTTAACCTTCTTGAAATTCCCACAAATGGTGAGATTATCTTCAACGGAACAGATATTACTGCTCCTAAAACAAATATCAATAAGCACCGTCAGAAAATGGGTATGGTTTTTCAGCATTTTAACCTTTTTCCCAATATGACTGTTCTTAAAAATATGACAAGCGCTCCCGTTACAATTCTTAAAAAGAGCAAGGAAGAAGCAGAGAAAAAAGCTCTCGAGCTTCTTGACAGAGTTGGTCTTAAGGACAGGGCAGACGCTTACCCCAGCCAGCTTTCAGGCGGTCAGAAGCAGAGAGTTGCAATTGTCCGTGCTCTTTGTATGGAGCCCGATGTTATGCTCTTTGATGAACCCACATCCGCTCTCGACCCCGAAATGGTAGGCGAGGTTCTTGATGTTATGAAGGAACTTGCCGCAGAGGGTATGACAATGGTTGTTGTTACTCACGAAATGGGCTTTGCAAGAGAGGTTGCAACCCGAGTTATCTTTATGGATGAGGGTATTATTCAGGAGGACGGCACCCCCGAAGAAATTTTTGATAATCCAAAATGCGAAAGACTGAAAAGCTTTCTTGGTAAAATACTTTGATTTATGGCGTTGCAGTTGACAAATTGTTTTATTTGGAATATAATATAATAAACAAAGGAGCTACCCTGTAGACGGTTAGCCCCGAAAAAATAGTGAAAAAATAATCGCCTACTTTAGCGGAGTGGGGCGGTTATTTTTTTATGCTTATTATGTAACCTGTAGCTACAACAAGGACGATAACAATTATTGTTAAATATTCCATAGCATCACCCCCTCAAACAGAGAGGGCAAATACCCTCCCATAAATGAAAGGGCTAACCGCATACCGTATAGGATGGCTCCTAAGGGAACAAAAGTTCCGTTCATTATTGTAACACATTTTGTTTTTTTGTCAACCGGCATCTGGCAGCTAAAAATGTTTGGAAGCGAAGCTTCCTCTTCGTTCTGCGCTTTGCGTTTTGCATTTTGCATTTTGTTTAGCAACTTGCACAACAAACCTCATCTTATTTTGATATTTCTTACAATGGGTAAAATTGCATAATAGGTTGAAAAAATTTTACGGTTGTGTTATACTTTCTCTATTAGTAGTGTGTTAAAGTATGTCATTGTGTTTTAACACAAAACCTACGGAGGTGTATCTTTTGGCAGACGAAAAAACAAATGTTGTTGAAACGCCGGAAATAGACGCTGCTTCCCGTGAGTATGTCTATGAAAACAGAAGATATGTCGGTATGAAGGAAACAATCTGGTATGTTGTTTACGATATGTGCCAGAGCTTCAATATTGACTCTTTTAACGACCGTTTCATCACAAGTATTCTTCAGATTGACCTTGACTATCAGACAATCGTTAGTGTTTTTAACGGCTTCTGGGATGTTATCAACGATATCTTTACAGCGGCAATCGTTGAAAAAACCCGTACCCGTTGGGGTAAATTCAAGCCCTATCTTGTAGGTCTCGGTATTCCCGGCACATTGGGTACTTGCTTCTATTGGCTTCTTCCTATGTTCTTCAAGGGCAAGGGCGCAAGGGATATGACAAAGTTCCTTACATATTTCATTCTTGCTGTTGTCCGTGAGGGTGCAGGTACATTCCGTGCTATTGCAAAAACAGGTATGCTGGCTACCATAACGCCACACCCTGTTGACCGTACGCGATTGATTACTATGGCGGAGTTTTTCTCGGGTCTATTGGGTGAAAAGCTTCCACAGCAGATTCTTACTGTTTTAATTGACCTTATCGGTAATAAGGTTATTAACCTTTCATATACCTCAACCTTTATGTTTATGGGTAACTTTACTGCAATTGTAAGCGGTGTTGCATCCCTTATCTTCTGCGTTATGACCCGTGAGCGTGTTCTTCAGTCTGTTGAAACACCAAGTGTTGTTCAGAGTCTTAAATCTGTTGTTAACAACAAGCCCATCTTGTTGCTTACTCTTTCAGAAACTCTTTCAAACTTCAGTGTCGGCGGTAGCATCAACGACTACTATATTGACGTTCTTAATTTCGCGTCAATGACAATGGTTGCAGGTATTCCCGGTGCTATCATTAACCCCTTCTCATTCTCACTTGTTCCTTGGTTCAGAAGAAAGTTCTCAACAAAAACTCTCTACCTCCTGGGTACAAAGAGCCAGCCACTCCTTGATATTCCTGTATTCCTTATCGGTATGATAGGCGGTAAGCATAACGGTATTTATAAAAAGGTTCTGCCCATGTTCTTCGTTATGGCAATCAAGGAAGCTATTTATATGGTATTCTGGGGTGTTCGTCGAGTTATTCCCAGCGAAATGTATAACGAGTCTATGGACTATTGTGAATGGAAGAACGGTTATCGTACAGAGGCTATGACTTCTGTTGCCCGTGACCTTACAAAGAAGCTTGCAAGCATTGCAAACTCTGCTCTTTCTCTCCAGCTTAAGAAGCTTATCGGTTACGATATTTCTTCTTACACAAGAGGCGAGGCACAGACAGATAACACCAAGTTCGGTCTTTTCGCTATGGCAACAATTATTCCAACAGTTACAGGTCTTCTCGGTATCGTTCCTATTCTCTTCTATGACCTTAGTGGTGAAAAGAGAGAACGTATGTATGCGGAGCTTCTTGCTCGTCGTGAAGAAGCTTCAAAGCTTGCTATGGCAGGCGATAAAGAGTCAATGGAAAAGCTTGCTAAAGAGCAGTTGGCTATTGGCGCACAGAATAAAGAGCTTTAATTCAAAGGATTTTCGGCGGCACGATGTGTCGCCGATTTTTTAAGGAAAATGAAAGGCGCAGTTATGGCAAAATCAAGTTATTTATCAAATTCAGCTAAAATATTAGCCGTTTTGTCGGGAATGCTCCTTCTGGCTAATATTCTTGTGGCGGTTGGCTCAATGGGGAATTTGCCCGATGTTTCAAAGCTTGCCACAAGCTTTTCAAATCTGTGCCTTTATGCTGTTGTTATTGCAGGCTATATTGCCTTCAACGGCGAGGCAGTTTGCCATAAGCGATACAGAAACAGAAAAAGGAAAAAGCTTTCAGGACTTTTTAAATTGCTTCTGTTGCTTTGCTTGCTTTTAAGATATATAAAGGTTGTGCCCGAAAATTTTGTTATGACAATACCTGCACAGAGCGTTGGGGGGATTGTTGCAAGATTATTTATGAGCCTTTTATCAACTGCAGGCTCATTCGGCTTCCTTTTCGGTGCAGTTTCCCTTTGGTATTTTATCAGGGATAAAGAGCATACAAGGCTTCTTTTTCCCCAGCTTCTTTCCCTTGTGATGAGCATAATTTATAATGCCTTTAAATTTATGAATTATGCCGTTGGCAAATATCGTATAACAGCCTTTGGAGAAAGTATTTCTGAGATTTTTGCACGGGATGAAATCGCACAGCTTCTCTGCATTTTCCAATTCCTTCTTAATATGATAATGCTTATTTGCGTTGTTGCTTTTTACAGTAAAAAGGGTGAGGAAGAGCAGGGAATTCTCGATAAAAACACCAAGGTGCTCAAAAAGGCAAGAAATGTTTATAACGACGAGGGCTACGGCATAGATACCCTTGAGGATGATTATTTAAGCTCTGATAATTGAAAAGTGAATAAATCAGTAACACCATCTGTATAAATTTACAGGTGGTGTTTTTATGTTGATGTAGTTGGGGCGGAATGGTGGTAGGTAGCCACGCTCCCTCTTTACATCGTTGATGAGGGGAATTATTAATTGTTTAGTTTAGTTATTATTGCTCTCAATAACAAAGGGTAATCTTTACGGGGCAACCCACCACCACCCCGATTAAGTTTATTTTAAAATCAACCAATAGGCACGAAATAAATATATTTTTAAATAAAGTTGTTCAAAGGGCGGTCCCCCTCCCTATTGCCCAAGGGCAACAGGGATGATAGGGCTTCGCGTTATTTTTATATATTCTGAATGGTGGTTTTATGAAGAGGGTTTTGGTTTTTTTATTTGCTTTGATTATAGTTGTTATAGGTTTATTTGTTGCCGAAGGAGAGCAAGTGAAAGAAACACAATCAATAAAAAACACTACAGGTATAACTACTGAAGAAAAAAACGAAAATGAAGAAAATGAAAAAATCTATTCCGTCTGGCTCACTTATTCGGAAATCGGTGCACTTGTTAAAGGGAAGAGCGAGGATGAATACAGAGAAAGCATTGAAGCGCTGTTGAATAATTTAACTGAAAGCAAAATCAACACGGTTTTTTACCAATGCAGAGCCTTTTGCGATAGCTTTTATAATTCGGATATTTTCCCTGTGTCAGAATATATTACTGCAAATGCCCGAACACCTGCCTATGACCCCTTTGGAATATTTTTGCAAATGGCGGAAGGCTATGGCATTTCTGTTCATTGCTGGGTTAATCCTTACAGAATTTCCTATGACAGTTCCTTTGAAAATTTACCGGAAAATTCACCTGCAAGGGAGCTCTGTAAGGCGGATAAAAACTCTCTTATAATATGCGAAGAGGGGATTTTTCTGAATCCTGCACATACTGAAAGCAGAAGGCTTGTGCTTTCCGGCATAAGAGAAATTTCAGAAAAGTATCAGGTATCGGGAATACATTTTGATGATTATTTTTACCCTGAAAGCAGTAGCATAAACGACAAGGTGTTATATAAGCAATATAAAGAAAATGGCGGAAGGCTTTCCCTTGCCGAATGGCGCAGAGAAAATGTGAATGCTCTCATAAGCTCGGTTTATTCACTTGTAAAAGCGAAAAGCAATAATATGATTTTCAGTATAAGCCCCTCGGCAGATATTGAAAAATGCAAAAATATCTTTTATTGTGATGTTGAAAAATGGTGCAGGGAAGAGGGGTTTGTTGATTTCTTGATACCGCAGATTTATTATGGCTTTGAAAATGAAGAAATGCCCTTTAGCCGAGTGGTGCAGGAATGGGAAATGCTTTCTGAGGGGGGCAAAGTGAAGCTGATTTGCGGTCTTGCCGCCTATAAATGCGGAAAGCAGGATTCCTTTGCAGGCACGGGTAAAAATGAATGGAAAGAAAATGTAAATATTTTGAAAAGGCAATATGAACAAGTGTTGAAAGGTCAGCAATGGCAAGGCTTTGCCCTTTTTTCATATTCATTTTGTTTTGGTGATAATGTAACTCAAATTTCCAAAAAAGAAATAAAAAATCTGCTATATATGGTAGAATAACAGTATATTATGGGATAAAAGGTCAAAATATAGTCCTGAACTAAAAGTAAAGAGGTAACTATGAAAAGATGTTTTAAACTCATAGCATTAATGCTTGTTGTTCTTTCTTTTAATTTAATAGTTCCCGTGGTTAAAGCGGCAGGTGCTTTGGGTGATGTGAATGCCGATGGCAAAATCACCTCTGATGACGCACGCCTTGCTCTGAGATATACCTCAAGGATGCAAAAGCTTACATCCGCTCAGAAATCTGCCGCCGATATGAATAAGGATAGCTCTGTTACACTTGAGGATGTAAATCTCATTATGGCAGATGCCATTGACCTTGAAACCTATGAGGAAAAGCTTTTGCGACAAGGCTTTCCAAAATCCTATGTTGAGTACCTTGCTGAGCTTCACAAAAAATATCCCGAATGGGAATTTGTTCCTATGATTACGGGTCTTGATTGGCAGAAGAGTATTGATGGTGAGCGCGACCCTCACAGAAAGCAGCTTATAGAAAGCGTTGTTCAGTCCTCCTTTAAATGCAGCTGCAGCTCTTGTTCGGGTGTAATTCAGGAGGGGCCCAATTGGGTAAGCGCTTCTGAGGAAGCGGTTAAATATTATATGGACCCGAGAAACTTCCTTACAGAAGAGTATATTTTCCAGTTTGAAAGCACTTCTTATGGTGATGGCGGTTATACGATTGAAGGCATTGAGGCAATTCTCGAAAACACCTGGATGTATAAATCTGAAATTAAATATCTCAACGCACTTGGGGAAACAAAAACCTTTACTCTTGACGGAGAAGCTCCTACTTATTCAGAGGTTATTCTCAAGGCAGCCAAGGATAGCGGAATGAGTCCTTACTATCTTGCATCAAAAATGGTGCAGGAGGTTGGCTCAACATCATCCTCAAATGCAGGTGGTTCAAGCGGTAAAAATTCGCCCTACAATGGTATCTATAACTACTATAACATCGGTGCATATACAGGTGCTTCCGATGGTCTTGAATGGGCAAATGGTTTTATGAAAACCGCCACCTCAACCAAAATGTATAAAAAAGCATCTGCATCAAGCACTCAGGTTGTAACAATTCCGTCTAATACAGAGCTTAACTATATCAGCGCAAGCGGTAGCTATTACAGAGTTAAAGCCAGGGTCAACGGAACAACCTGGTCAGGCTATGTTAAAAAGAGTGACACATCTGTTTACACCTCCTATGGCAGACCCTGGACAAATCCATATAAAACCATATATTATGGTGCACAGTATATTTATGATTCCTTTGGGGATACACAGTTCACAGGCTATTTGCAGAAATTCAATGTAAATCCCGATTCGGAAACCCTTTACGGCCACGAATATATGGCAAATGTAAGGGCGGCGGCATTTGAATCAAAAAACACATACAATGCCTATGTTTCGGCAGGGATTATTGAAAATAAAAAGGTTTTCTCTATTCCTGTTTTCAAGAATTTGCCCGGCGCAGATTATACAAAAGAGGATTATTTCAAGGAGTCCAAGCCCACTGTGACAGTTCCCGAATATACGGCTTCTTCTGTTACTCTCAGTTGGACAAGCCTTGACAACGCACAGAAATATCAGGTTTATAAATATAATAAATCCTCTGAAGACTATGAAAAAATAAAAACAACAAGCAACACTACCTATACAGATACAAGCCTTTCTGAAGGCGATTTCCCAAGGTATAAGGTGAGAGCATATTATGTGAATGCAGATGAAGAATATGTTTTTTCTTCATTCAGCTCTGTTTTCTATGCAACCGTAACTCCCAATACTCCAAAAGGGCTTGAGGTTGCTTCAAAAAGTGAAAGCTCTGTTAAGCTTAAATGGAATGATGCAGGCTCTACGGGGTATCTCATATACCGCTATGATTCCGTTTCGGGAAGCTATGAAAGAATCGGCTCAACAAGGACCACCTCTTATACAGATTCCACAGTTGATAGCGGAACTACATATAAATATAAAATCAAGGCATATACAGAAACTAATAGCCGAACCTTCTATTCTGCGGGTTATTCCTCGGTAATTTCTGTTACAACCAAGGGTGAAGCCACTGCTAAAAACGGTTATGTAAGTATAACAGAGGGTTCCCTTAACATAAGAAAATCTGCAAGCACCTCAGGTGATATTTTAGTGCAGGTTTCAAACGGCTACCCGGTAACAATTCTCGGCTCCTCGGGTGATTGGTATAAGGTAAGCCTTGCCTTTAACGGCGAAGCAATAACGGGGTATGCTCATAAGGATTACATAAAAATCGGTACATATTCAGACCCGACCCCCGAAGAACCTGATAAACCCGAAAAAGAAGAGTGTCCCTATACAGAGCCTGATGTTACTCTTCGTCAGGGCGACAGTGGTGAAGGTGTTCGTTGGCTTCAATGGTATCTCTATAAATTAGATTACCTTAAGGAAGGTGATGTTGACGGCTCCTTCGGCCCAACAACTCTTTCTGCAGTAATGGAGTTCCAGACAGATGAAAAGCTTGATGTGGACGGGCTTGTGGGCTCAGGAACAAGAGGCGCCCTCAAAGAAGCCTATGGAGCGTAAATTGATGAAGAAAATATTAAAAACAATAATTGCAATGGTGCTTGTGCTTTCGGTGCTTGCACCATTCTCTACCTGCATTTGCGCAAGTGTTAAGGGCGATATGAATTCAAGCGGAAAAATCACCCTTTCTGATGTCCGAAAAATAATGCGAATTGCTTCAGGTATGGAAATTCCCACCGAAGAAGAAATTATAAAAGCAGATATGAATTCAGACGGGAGTGTTACTATGGCAGATGTGAAAACCGCCCTTGCAAAAGCGGTTGATATTGACCCTTCCTGGACGCTTGGCAAAATAACACAAATTACACCCTCTGAAAAGCACAATTCCTCAACCCGTGTTCAGTTCTGTAAGGTTACGGATTATTGCGGTGAAACCTTTCCCTCCTCACCTGTGAATGACAGGTCAAACCCCTTGTATTCACCCTTGCCCAAGGGGACCTATGACTATGTTACATCAGGTCCCGTAACAGATGCTTCAAGTGGTAAAAGCTTCTATATTTTAGGGTCAGGCAGAAGAATTTATGCTGATGAGGTGAAGGTTTTCACAGGCTATAAAATGCCATATAATAATATAAGCCTTCGCGACCACATAGAGTATGAAGCAGATAGCACTAAAATGTATCTTGCTCTTGATTGGCGTGTGCCCTTTAATGTAACAATCAGTCCTCAGAGCTACGAAAACGGTTATGATGGGCGCGAATTCAATGTTGCAGACGGTGAATTTACAGGGGCGCATATGGATATTACCTTCCGATATACCAAGTCTGCCGAGGGCAAATTGACCTTCCCCGAAAGCGAGACTATTAAATCTTGCAAGTGGATTGTGAACAGTGAAAATAAAACTGCCACCTTGCGTATATATTTCCGTGAGGAAGGGGAGTTTTACGGCTATTCAGTTAATTATGATAAAAATAATCTCCTTGTGATTTCTGTGAAGGAGCCTGTAAACAAGCTTAAAGGCAGAACAATTGAAATCGACCCCGGTCACGGCGGAAATCAACCGGGAGCAGGGTCGGGCACAGGGGTTTATGAAAGTGCTATTACATATAAAATTGCATTGCAATTGAAAAAATATCTTGAAAATGCAGGCGCAAGGGTTATTTTATCAAGGGATAACAGTGCATCTGCTCCTGAAATTGAAGAGCGCAGAATAAATGCGATGAAAAACGATGCAGATATGTTTATTTCAATTCACCTTGATGCTTCGGATGCAAAATCTGCTAACGGCTCTTCGGTTTACTATTATAAAAATTATTCCGCACCCTTAGCGGAAGCAATTTCAGAAGAACTTACCGAAACTCTCAAAAATGAGGTGGGCTACCCTATGAGAGACAGAGGCTTTCATTTCTATCCCTTCAGAGTTATAAGGATTGAAAATTGCCCTGCGGTTCTGGTGGAATGCGGCTTCATTTCCAACACAAGTGCCGTTATAACTCCTTCATCCAATGCAAAGGTTCAGGCGGATTGCGATTTTGAGCTGTTGAATACCGCAACAGGTCAGAAATATGTTGCAAAGGGAATTTATAAGGGCATACTTGAATATTTTGACATGTAAAGTGCAAAACGCAAAGTGCAGAGCGCAAAACGCAAAAATATGCTGTAGAGCAAAAATGTAAAGGCGAGTTCCTACCTCTCTTCGAAGAGAGGGGGACCGCCTTTTGATTTTTATATGTTTTAAATTGGTTTTAAGCGTGTGATGAATAAACCATATTTAAATACAGTTGGTCGGGTGGTGGAGAGTTCTCGACGCGAGTGTAGAGCGTCGTTAAATCGTAAGATTTAATTATAATGCACTCGTAAGGTACAGGCTTGCCTGTACCACAGAATATATAAATTCAAAGCTTTTAGTCTGTTACAGTTTCACCTATGGTGAAATGACGCTCGGGGTCTCGCGTCAAAAACCACCCACCATTCCGCCAAACCTTAATTTGCAAAATTTATATTTGGCTCGCTTGGTACTATGCTTAAAGTGTTTACAAATTCAAGATGGTCCCCCGCCTTTGAAGGCAGGTACCCCATACATCAACTTTATATTTCTGTTTTTACTCCTTACGAAGCTTAATTCCGAATTCCGAATTTTCTAACGACTGGCAGCTCAAATGGTGCTAACCATTTTTACATCAACATTTTCATCAAACAAAATCAAATCTGCATCATAGCCTTTGGCAATTTGTCCTTTTCTGTCAGAGAAACCAATCACCTCTGCAGGAGTTAAGCTTGCCATTCTCACTGCACTGTAAAGAGGCACGCCCACCTCTTTATACATATTTCTCACGCAGTCAGAAAGCACACTTGCGCTACCTGCCAAAGCAGAGCGGTCAGAAAGCTTCATAACATTATCTTCATATATAACACTCATACCGTTTTCCTGTGTGTAAACGGTATTTTCTTTTATGTCGCTTGCGGAAAATTCAAGTCCATCGGTAATGAGATACATTTTCTCATCACCCTTGGATTTATAAATAAGCTGAAGCACGCCCTTTGGCAGATGCCTTAAATCTGCAATTGCTTGTGTGGTAATTTCATCAAGCACAAGCCCTGCTTCAACAACACCTGCAGTTCTGAAAACACCTGTTTTGAAGCAAGAGGTGCAAGCATTGTAAATATGAGTAATATCACTATAACCGTGCTTTACCGCTTCTTCAACCTGCTCAAAGCTTGCGGCACTGTGGGCAACGGAGGCAACAATTCCTCTTTTTTTGAGCTTTTCGCCTAATTCAAAACCGCCTTCAACCTCGGGCGCGGCACCCATTATGAGAATTCTGTTCCATAAATCAAGCAATTCCTCAGGTGGATTTTCCTTGGGGTTAAGTATATTTTCGGGACTTTGAGCACCCTTGTATTTTAAGTTAAGATATGGTCCCTCAAGATGCACACCGAGAATATTTGCATTTTTGCTTTCCTCACTTGCTTTTTTTATAGAAAGAACAACCCTTTTCAACTGGTCTATGGGTGCGGCAAGGGTGGTGGGAGCAATTGAGGTTGTGCCGTGCTTCAGGTGAGCCTCTGCCATAGCTATAATATCCTCGTAATTTTCGCTCATAGCACTTTTATTTCCGCCACCGTGAACATGAGCATCGATAAAGCCTGGGGAAAGATACATACCGCCACAGTCTGTGACCATATCATTTTCCCTTTCCTCGTATCTATCAACTATATCAATAATTTTTCCATCATCCGTAAGCACAATGCAGTCGCGGATTTTTTGTGGGAATACTACCTTGCAATTTTTATAAACCTTCATTCTTTTCACCTCTGAATGTTTCTGTGTTAATTTTAAAATTATTCTTCTCTCTTGTCAATGAAAAGTTTTTTAACCGACCTTTAGCGACAAAAGTTTTGTTGCCCAAAATATATAATATAGAAAAAGGGGGTGGGGCATTGACAATTTATGCAGATGTGCTTGTGGCTTTGAATATTCTCATTACATATATTTTAATTGTTGCAGTCCGTGTTTTCTGCAAAATCCCCACTAATAAATGGGCGGTTACGGTTGCCTCCTTAGTGGGTGGCTTCAGCTCGCTGATAATCTTTTGGGAGAATATGAATATCGCACTTTCCTTGCTTTATAAAATTGCTACCGCAGGGCTTATAGTGGGTGTTGCCTTTCTTCCGAAAAATGTGAAAGCTTTCATAAAAGCATATATGGGCTTTTTTCTTGTAAGCTTTCTTTTCGGTGGGGCGGTTTATGCCTTGCAAATAGCCTTTAAGCCGAGGAATATATTATATTACAACGGCATTGTTTATTTTGATATGAGCATCACTTACCTTGTGGGCTGTGTGCTTTCTGTTTACGGTGTGTTTTTAATTGGTGATTATATTATTTCAAGGCATAATCTTAAGGGTAGTAAATGCCTTCTGGAAATTGCATATAACAATATGAGCGTTACTCTTCCCGCTATTGTTGATACGGGCAATTCCTTGCAGGATGGCTTGAGCGGAAGACCCGTTGTTGTGGCAGAGCTTTCGGCAATTGCGCCTGTGTTCAGCAGAGAGGAGCTACTGTTTTTTAAAAATCAGGATTATGGAAATATTCCAAAATCCTTGCATAAGGTCTTTCGCCTTGTGCCCTGCAGTGCAGTAACGGGGGAGGGATTGTTGCCGTCATTTGTTCCCCGATTTGTCAGGCTTACCACAGAAAAAGGAGTTTATAAAACGGAGTTCTGCACAATAGGGGTGATTGGCAAGCCCCTTTCATCAGGGGAATACAAAGCACTTGTAAACAACAATATTTTTGAAATGGGGAAAGAAGAGAATGATAAAAAAGCTTATAATTAAATTAAGATTACTCAAAGCAAGGTTGTTACAAAAATCGGGCTTCAACACAGTTTATTACATAAACAGTCCTCAGACCCTTCCGCCACCACTGTCAAAGGCTGAGGAGGAAAGGCTGACAGAGGAAAACGCCAATGGCGACCAAAGGGCAAGAGATATTTTAGTTGAGCATAATCTGCGCCTTGTGGTTTATATTGCAAAAAAGTTTGAAAACTCGGGAGTCAATATTGAGGATTTGATTTCAATCGGCACAATCGGTCTTATAAAAGCAGTTGATTCCTTCCGATACAGCAAAGGTGCGAGATTTGCAACCTACAGCGCTAAATGTATACAAAATGAGATACTGATGTATTTTCGTTCACGTAAGAAGCTTGCAAGCGAGGTTTCTATGAACGATACCATTGATACCGACAGGGATGGAAATCCGTTGACGTATTTGGATATTATTAAAATCGACGACACGATAGCAGACGATATTGATCTTAAAATTCAGGTCAGTAAGGCATATACATACATAAATAATAATTTAACCCCGCGGGAAAGGGAAATAATCGTTATGAGATACGGTCTCGGTAATAATGTTCCGATGACTCAGCGAGAGGTTGCAAAAATTCTCGGTATTTCGAGAAGCTATGTAAGTAGGATAGAAAAGTTAGCTCTTGAAAAGCTTCGCTGTGCACTGTCATGACAAAGCGCCTGTTCATAGGCAAAGCGCTTATTGTGTCTATGAACAGGCATCTATCTCATCGAGCTTTCTGCCTAGGGCATCCATCTGCTCAGTGTAGTCGACTTCCTTCACAAGCTCCTGCTCGGTCTCTGCAAGCTCCTGCCTGAGGATGTCGAGCTGTCTGCCTATCACCTTGGCTCTGTCACCAAGCTTTTCAAG
>JAZMZY010000045.1:0-55322 GCA_045586265.1 Acutalibacteraceae bacterium | reverse complement strand
TTTCCAACTCTGACCATTATCAGCAGCTCGATACTCTCTTGGTGATAAACTGTCGCCCTTGCCTGTGTAAGTTTCGAGAATTGAGTAGCCATACTTTTTGCAAAGCTCATCATTCAAACCTCGAAGTTTAACCACGGTATTGGGTGGTTGGTTGAGCTTCAATCCCGTTTCAAAGCTAACGGAATTGATAACGAAATGGTTATGAAGATGGTCAGCATCGGAGTGAGTTGTAACTAAAACCTCGTGACCTTGCCACGCTTTTTCAGCAAACTCCAAGCCGATTTTATGCACCTGCTCAGGCGTAATATCTTCGCTGGGAGAGAAGGATTGAACATACTGATAGAAGTTAGTACCTTTCACTTTGCCGTAACTTTTTTTCGTTACCATGAACTCAGTAAAGGCATTTTCACCATCACAGTTCACTCCACTGACCAATCTTCTTTGGCTGATGACATCACGAACTTTTTTGTCCTGAGTACAGTAAGATATCAAGCCTTTCATAGCTGCAATGCTTTGGTTGGTTTCTTTGATGTATGTAAAAGTTGCCATCAGTTTTTACCTACCAATTCCAGCATTTGTTCATAAATCTTTCGTTGCATATTGATCACTTAAGTGAAGTTATATGAGCTTAACGCTCCTGAATTTATCTTCATAGCAATCTGATTTATGTTGTTACCGATTCGTTTAAGCTCAACCAACAAGGGTTTGGTATCTTCGGAAACATTGATTTTGCTCTTGTTAGAAACTGCAATTATGTATTCTGTTAGATTCATATTTGCACGCTTTGCTTTCTTTTCAATGAGCGCCTTTTCCGACTCTGTAAGTCGGACTGTGAGAGTTTTATCTCTCTTTCGGTTTTCTTGCATAATGCACCTCGTTTCTTAAGTGGGTTCGGGCTACTGCCCGTAATTTGCAGTCGGCGGATAGCCGACTGCTCTGCTTGCCCCAGCTAAAGCAGGGACATTTCAATTTGCACACTATGATCATTTGTTTCATAGTGTATATAGCATCTTCTCACGATTCCTTCTTACGAGAGAAAGTTCATAAGCCTTCCTCGTTTCGATGCTTGCCTTCTAAGTCAACATCGTTCCTGCGCTGCTCCCGATAAAATTCTATTCACACTACAATGGGCGTACAGCGCGTTTCGTGAGAGTGGTAGGCTTGCCGATTCTCTTTCGAGAGCACTTTCGCGCCTTTCTCCATCGGCACGGAATTTCTTCCGCTGTCATCGCTCAATCCACCCGCCTCACATATCCTGTTGACCGGCTTATTCAATTGTCGTGACAGGCTTTTCTTTTTCGCCTGTCTGTGATATAATTGTAACAAGGATTTTGATGCCCAGAATGAGAAAGTAAATGCCATAAAAAAAGCAAAAGTTTACTTTTACACAAAAAGGAGTACTATGGAAATTCACGAACACGAATTCGGTCTTTATCTTACATTAGAAGAAGATGGTTATATAAAAAGAACCCTCATCTCAGAATCCGGTGCAGAAGATTTACCTTCCACCAGAATTCAAGATGAGGTGATACTGTTTTCAGAATTAAATTTTAAACCTTATACTATGGTTGTTGATACTTTACAGGAGATGGCAGACCAAATAGATTTAGAAGGCAAAGACGAAATGACAACAGAGGAAAAAGAAAAATTTGATTCCTTCATTTCACTGGTCGATAATTTACTGATTGAGTTAGAAAAAGAGCAACCTATTCAAGGCTTGCTTTTGAGAACTACGATACAGGATTCGTTGCCGATAAATGATGATTCTGCAGAGTACAAATATTTAGCAACTAAAATAATTCCTGAACAATTAAGAGCGATTGTTGATTATAACTTTTTCTTAAACAACTTGTTCATTAACATGTATATTAAAAATCCAATTGTTGAAGGTACTGATCTATACTTCCGTTCAACATTAAAGATTCAGCAGGAATTAACCTTCGTAGGAACTCTGACATCACGATATTTCTTCAAGTCATTGGTGGATTATTACGTTTTCCTGACTATGCAATTTTTAAATACAAAGCCTACTGTAACACGCTGTGAATGTTGTGGTCGTTTCTTTGTACCCAAAACAAACAAAGCAACAAAATACTGTGACCGTATTGTGAAAAATAATTTGACCTGCAAACAAATAGCACCGAGTTTGAAACACAAAAAAATAGTTTCTGATGATAAGGTTGTTGAAGCATATGACAGGAACAAAAGAAAAATGTACCGCAGATATGAACGCAACGATGGTAAAGTATATATGCCTAAAAAAGGTTTGACTTATGATGATTTTTACGATTGGAATGACAACGCAACCGAAGCAAGAGATAAGTATCTCAAAGGAATAATCTCTGCAGAAGAGGCATTGAAGATTATTGAAGTAAATGATTAAGACACACAAAAACACCGAGAGCAACTCGCTCTCGGTGTTAGCTTTATGTCATTCTTTACTTTAATACTTCTTCTCTGTTATTCTTTGATTTATGCAGTAAAGTTTTTTACACATGGGCAAGGAAAGAAAAAATGAGGGTAGGGATTAGTTTCCCTGCTCTCGCCTTAACTCTTCACATTCGCCTTACAATTGCGAACAAACGGCAGATTCCTTTGTGTTTTATATTTTTATTACTGGAACAGCAATTCTTGCACCTACATCGGTTTGTGCACCGAAATTAAAAGTCGGTGCAACATTATTTGCGAGCTTATAACCGTAGCGTTCAAAGTTGTAGTTTTCCAATGCTTTGTAAACTTGACCGATATAGATACCGAAATCATCGGGATTTTCAAAAGGTTCACTTTGAAAATAAAGTAATATGCATTCAGGGAGTTCTGCTATTTTATATCCTTCAGGCAAAGGTTTTGAATAATCCAAAGGAACTTCAACACCCGAAGCGATATTACTATATCCTACTTCTTGTAAAAATTCAGGCAACTCAAGTATTGCTGCTGTATCAAACTTTTCAGGAATACTGTTTTGAAGGCCTTCCCAATCACAACCTGCTTCCTCACAATAAGATAAATAACCTGTTGCAGATTTTGAGGGCATATAAATCAATTTTCTTTTCGGTCTGTTTACAGGTATTACAGTACAGATTGATGTGCTTTCCATTTTTCGTCCTTCTTTCAAGATATGATAATGATTTGCAGGGTGACCAATATACCAAGGTATCGCAATCGGACTCTTACGGTACTCATCAGGAGTAACAGAAAACCGTTTTGCAAAAGACCTTGTATACCCTTCATGGGAAGTGAAATGGCTGTCTAAAGCTACATCAAGCACATTATCATCTGTGTTAATCAGCTTCTCTGCACTTTTACTTAAGACAATAGCATTTACATATTCATAAAGAGTTGTCTGCAAAAATTTCTTAAACAATCTGTCAAGCTGACGACGTGAATATCCTATAGCATTGCATATACTCTCAATACTGAAATCATCATCGTTATGATGTAATTTTATGTATGTTTGTGTAGTAACAACTATTTCTAAATCGTTCATATTGCACCCTTGAAATATGATAACAATAAATCAATCTTTTTTCTTGATTTATATGGACATAAAATTAAAAATCAAATCTTTTTCCGTCTTTGTAAATGATACCATCTGTAACAGTAATTTTTAATATTATGGTATTTACATCATTTTCGTTTGTATGACCGTTATCATACCACGATGCAAAAGCTTTTCTTAATTTATTAGCAAAACCCTTGTTCTCTTCATTGCGGATATAACCTAAACTTTCAGCCTTGCCATGTCCTGAAAACCACTCACCACAAATTGCTACAACCGGATTTTCGTTGATATGCTTCATTTTATTAGTAGTATCATTTGTTATAGTGTAAAACGCACCATCTATGTAAATTGCATCAACTGTTCTAACCCAAGGCTTGCCGGTATTATCGACAGTTGCAATAGATATAAGTGAATCCTTTGCAAAACGCTCTTTTAAGATTTCATTAATTTCTTTATTCATATCAAATCACTCTCATCACAAGACAAATAAATTCCATCAAAGATACTTCTTCAAATCATACAAACTGTTAATAACTCTGTATTTTTTACCTATGCTTTTTATTTTGTTCAATATATATTGTTTTTTATCACGGCACAACCAGTAACTTTGTATTCCAACTGCTTCTGCACCCAAACAGTTTTTAAAACTATCATCGATAAAAACCGCTTCATCAGGGCTTACATCTAATTCTTTTATCGCTGTTACATACATTGTACTGTCTGGTTTTGATGTGCCTATAATTGATGAAATTATTATTGAATCAAAGTATTGTGTGAAATTATTTTTATCATAAACATCTAACAATGATGGCCAAGCATCAGAAACAATACCTAATTTATATCTTTTAGACAACTCGGGTATCACTTTCAAAGCATCATCATAGAAAACATACTTATCGGGATTATAAACCAAATCATTTGCAATAAGATAGATTTTATCATTTGTCAATTTCAATTCAGGCAGACTGTTTGAAAAAATCTCATAAAACTTAATAAAACATTCGAGTTCAAATTCTTTAGTAGTAATGAGTTTTTGAGTGTTTATGTATTCATCCGCTTTACGAAAAGCAAAGTGAATTTTGCTTGATTCGATACTTTCAAACACTGTTTTATCTACATAATTCCAAAAGTTTGGTGTCATAAACCAATGTCCTGTAACCGGACCATTCAAAACTCTGCCAGAATCAAACAGAACCGCCTTTATATTACTCAAAAAATCACCTTATTCTTTCTTTTCTTTATAGGCATATCCGAAATCTATCGGTGGTGAAGTAACAGAAATATATATAAATTCAGTATCACCATCATTCAGTAACCCGTGTATATCGTTATCAGCAAATCTGACAACATCGCCTGCTTTGAAAATCATTTCTTTATCATCTGCAAGAAGTAATTTTCCGCTACCTTTAATAGCATACCAAATCTGCTCTGCTGTGTCGTGTTTGTGTCTTGGCTGAATTGCCCCAACCGCAAGATGAACTTCTGTTATTGTAACTCTTTCACTCTTTGAATTTTCAGGATTTATAAGTTGCCTTGAAACAACACCGGGGTTTGAAAGTTCTTTTATATTTTCACTATTTATAAATTCCATATTAAAACTCACATTCCCATTTCTTTCATAATTTTTATCAATCTTTTTGCACGGTACATCAGGTAATCGTGTCCCATTTCACCTAAAAGAATATACCAATTCAGCTCATTGCACAGGGCATAAAGTTCAACCTTTAAATCACAATATTTTGTGGTTGAATTTCTCTTTTTATATTCTTCATATAGCTTCAGCTTTTCACCGAAACCGAGTGTTAAACAAAAAATTTCATATTCGGGTTCTGCCCATAACATATCAAATGGGTCAACTGCACCTGCAAGCTCGGATTTCCAAAAGTCAATTATTAGGTTCGGCATCCAGAAATCGCCATGACAAAGACAAGGTATGTTATTTGTAGCACTGAATATTTCGTCAAAATTCTTGTTAATCAGTTCTACCGCTTCCATAATCTCAGCTTCAATCTCATTTTTCTCAAACTTCTGTTTTGTGAAAGCATAGATATCAACGAAATAATCTTTATAATACTCTGCCCAAGTATCATAAGCAGGATTATCATATTTACCGAATTTATCGTTATGTACGCTTTGTGCATTCATAAGAGCATCAATTATGCTATTTTTCAGCTTCTTTCTTGATGGGATAAATGCGAGATATTTACTCTTACCACTCATACCCTTTATGTAATCCATTCCAAGAAACACAGTTTCGTTTTCCTGATGTAAAAAATAAGTTTTCGGCACTCTGTACGAAACTCTTGCAGAAAGGAAATCAAGCATTTCTCGTTCTTTGCCAATTGCATCATAAAACATACTTGTTTTAACTGCAATTTGGTATGGTTCAGTTGTGATCCGAACAAGATAAACACTACCGCTTGCACCTTTACCAACAGCACGGATTTGCTTAACTGTTGTATTCATTTGCTTTTCAACAACTGATTTAATCAGGTTCTTATCCATTTAAGCCTTCCTCAAATCCTCATAAGCCTCGATTAACCATTGATGAGGCATAACTAACAAATTATTATCAAATTGATATTTAATATACAGATAACAGGCCTCGTCTAATGTTTCAGTAGTACAACTTTTTAATAAATAATCATACAAAGGTATGCCTTTTGAATCCCAAGAAATTTTATCTGCAATAAATATAATCTTATCATACATACTTGCATTTTTCTTTAATGTTGTATGACATTCAATTGCATTCAGAATATCCGAATCAGTTATATCAAACTCTTCTTGCACTATGATTTTTGAAACCCTTTGATGTAACAGAGCGTGGTATTTTTCTTCTGCTGGGTCTATTTCCAAACCACGCATTTTAGCAAAGTCATACATTTCTTGCGGAGTCATTATTCCACTGATATCGTGAAGTAAAGCAGCAAGGGTTGTTTTTACAATATCGAGCTTGTATATTTTAGCCAACTCAACTGCTATGTCTGCCACATTCTCAACATGCTTCAGTACATCTTCTTTATCATGGGACAGGTATTTATTTTTAATTAAATGAAGCAACTCACAATTATCCATTTAATATTACCTCTTCAAAATCTTTTCTTAACTTATCACAATTTGTATAAACAATGCCGTGTATTCCTAGCTCATTTGCAGTTTTTATATTAGCTGCAGAGTCATCTATAAAAACACATTCATTGGGATTAAGTTCATATTTTTCTAAAAGATACTTATATATTTCGGGATTGGGTTTTACCATTTTAATATGCGAGGAAACAACACTACCTTTGGCTTTTTTGAAAAAGTCGAACTTGTTGCTTATAACCTCATAGCCATCTTTTGAAAAATTAGTCAGTATGTAAATATCATAACCGCTATCAAAAATCTCGTTATAAAACGCAAGTGCATCTTCAAAAGGAGTATACAACTCCATCCATTCTTCAGAAAAGAATTGTCTGATTTCAGGTTCCAGAGCTTTATGCTTTTCAACATATATCTCAACAATCTCTTTGCAACTATCGTATTTACCGATATCCATATCACTCCACAGGGAATCATATAAAATAGCATCCAAGAGTGCCTGATACTTCTCCTCGTCATATCCATATTTGCGTAAATATTCACTTGGGTTGGTATCTATAAGAACTTTACCTAAATCAAAAATAACGTTTTTAATCATCTGCTACACCAATTCATATATTTACAAAAGTTTTCCAATGCCAATACAATAATTTTACCATTGATATAAAAGAAATGCAACCCGAGAGTGTATCGCCATCCACACTCTCGGGTTGGATTCATATATGTTTCTAGGTAATTTTGAACAAATTATAATGGTGGTATTTGGTGAAAACAGAGAAACTATAAAAAATTTGAAAAAAGTATGAAGTATTTGTCGATTTTTGTCATATATAGATGGAGTCAAAATGTAAAACAGGTAAAGAACACAGTCTTTGCATATTTCAACATTCTGCTCCAACAAGAAATTCAAGAAAGAGGTAATAGGAATGTCAAAAAAATATTTGCGCTCTGATATGTCAAAGCAAGAGGCGCATTTTTACACATGTGGTTATGGTTTCTTTGGTGAAGAAAATGCACTTATAGGCCTTTATAAACTAATTGGAAAATTTAGTGAATTGAAGGAAGTAGACAGAACAAAAGAAATATCTAATTATAAACCCGATAGTGATACCAAATTCAAGTATGAAAATCGTGGTATTACAGAAATAAGTTCAATTTTAAAAGCCAAGTATGGTGACAGAGAATTTTCAAGAAGAGATTTTAAAAACTTGTCTAGGAAATGGCACCTATCTCGTGTGTTAATTAGTTTTAATTGCAATTGTATCATCAAAGAAATTGCTACATACATTAATTGTGATGTAACATTAAAATCAGCTTGTGATGCCTATCTTTCAGGTGTAGGTTACAACTGGGACTGCATTATGCCAATTCAATTCGATTTTTTAAGTACCAGATTCGCTGATCAACATAAGGACTATAAAAAAGCAGGCGAAATAATAAATGATTTATCTGGTATTAGTTTCAAATGACTTAAAGAGAGGAATAATATGAAACTATTCAAATTAATAAAATCAATAGATTATGTCAGTTACCCTGCATATAAAGAACTTGTTAAAATCAGCGACGCAGTTAGTAATTCGATTGCAAATTTTCGTGATATGATTGTTTCAACATTTGTGGGTGTTTTATTTGATAAAACACCATTAAGTTGTTACATAATAACATACGTTAAGAATAATGTATCCAACAGTGTTGTTAAAGATATCGTTCAGTGCCAGAATGCTGACTTAATTCTTTCTATTTTCATAGGTATAACAATTTTTCTATTAATTAAAACAGTATGCTTTATAATATCAAGATTCGGAAGCAATAAAAACACTAAGAAAAAACGTGATATATTGGTACACGAATTTTACAATGTTGCCATACCTCAATTGATAGAGGTCAAAAGTATAATGGAGCAAATACAAGAGGATAACTCTTGTGATAACCGAAAAAAAACACTTCTTTTATTACAGGCCAAACATGAAATTTGTGATTTATACAGAAATATACTTAACATGAATATCATTGAGAAAAACAAAACGGGGGTCAAAACAGACGACTCATTTTTACTATCGTGTAGAATTAGCAACTGTGCATATATAAATTTCCTTGATGAAATGTTAGATATTATGTATATGATTTATACAGAACTTCATACTGGATGCTGTGAGGCGGCAAAAGAGGATATTGAAGATATTCGTTCTACTATAAATTCATCTGGAATTTTTAACAAAGTGGACGAAATCCAAGAAAAATTACAAAGTATTAGAAAAATAATAAATCCGCCAAAACAAGAAAAGTCCACGTAAAGTTTATTATATTCAATGTAATAATTGCAATAAATTATTGATATTTCACACTTTCATTTTATCAAACACGCAAGATAGTAAGCAAGGTAAAGATAAAATATTTAAAACGGGGATGATATTCTCGAAAGTTTCGGTAATTTAATATCAGATGTTAAATTAGCCGAAAACTATCTGTAAAAAAGCATCAAAGCAATCAAATTGATTATTGCCACAAACTGCTTGACAAAGCCATTTTTCTATATTATTATGCAGATAGTTCGAAAACTTGAAAAATCAAAAAGCCGAGAACCCTTGATTCTACTGGGTTTGTGGCTTATCACCCAGGTCTTGTTACCATCAGGTTCTAGTGAATGCAAGTTCATGTGGGTTCAAGTCCCATTCTCTGCACCAAAATAAAGATGCTGCTCGTCAGAACGGCGTCTTTTTTTATATGGGCAAGAAAAAATGAGAGCAGGAGTAATTTCCCTGCTCTCATATTAACTCTTCACATTTTTAATCATTTTTATTCTTAATTAAAACTGTTGATAAATTTTCTTGCAAATCATTTGCGCCATCTAAACACAATATTTCACATGAAAGCAGATTTTGCCAATCATCATGTAACTGTTTACTTCTGATACTATTATCACCAGTATCATACATTCTTGCCCATTCAAGAAAATCAATATGCTGTTGGTACATATCTCCACCATATTCTATTCGGGAACCATAGAGTTCTTTTTCTCTGTTTTTCAATCTTTCTATTCGTAATGTTTGATCCATTTCAATTCTTATTGCCAATGTAAACAAAGGAATTAACTCATCGCCCCAACCAACAATTGAACCTGATATCACAACATTTTGAAATCTTTCGATATCATTTTTTAAAAGTTTCAATCGTTCTTCTCTTGGGCGTTTTTGTATATAAGGTGGATTTGTAGGTAACCAAAAATAATCATCCGCATCAAGTAGTTTATAACCTAATTTATCACAGATTTTCGCACCTAAAGTTGTTGTTCCTGAGCCTGATGCTCCAAAAATATGAATAACGTTTTTAATCATTATCTCAAATACCCTTTATTTGTATTGGTTTATAACTTCAGCTAATCTAATCAAGTGCGTCAGCCTTTATCCGCTTTGCTTTCAATCATTTTAATTGTGTCAAGGTAATCTTTTTCAACCTGACTTAAAGTTTTTTGCTGATATTTTTTGTATTCTTGGGTTGCTTTATCAATTGCCTGAGCGTGTGAAACACTACCTGCACCAATAAGCAATTGCTCACCTGACATTGTAAGAATTCTATCAAGATGCTCCGACCAATCCTTCATTGTCATAGTCTGCTCCCGTTCAGCCTGCCTTTCTGCAAAATCCAGGTAACCTGAAACCAATTGACCCAGTGAACGAAGCTCTTTTTCATCAAGATAGTTTTTGGCAATTTTTGCATCGCTAAGATGAGGTCTGCTTCCTTTGAATGTGGTAAGCCCCATAAATTCTTTTTCGCTATCAGCACGGTTGAATATAACCTCTGCTGCAGTTTGACCGTGAACAGCATAATGAATTTTATTCTGAACCTTTTTGAAAAAATCAACCGAGATTTCTGCAGTAGGGTCATAGTCAATACTTGTAGCATAGATATCCAAAATCTGACGATAAAACACTTTTTCAGAAGCACGGATATCACGGATTCTTTCTAAAAGCTCTTTGAAATATCCGCCACCGCCTAAGCTTTTAAGCCTTTCGTCATCCATTGTAAAGCCTTTGCGGATATATTCATTCAAACGCTTGGTTGCCCATTGTCTGAATTGAACACCTCTCTGTGATTTCACACGGTAACCGACAGAGATAATAACATCAAGATTATAATAGTCGACCTGATATTCTTTGCCATCTGAGGCAGTTGTTGCAAAATTTGCAACAACTGAATTTCTTTCAAGCTCGCCTTCGGCAAACACATTTTTTATATGTCTTGAAATGGTAGATTTATCCCTTTCAAAAAGTGTTCCCATTTGGTCTAATGTAAGCCAAACTGATTCATCATAAAAACGAACATCGACAGATATCTGATTATCATCTGTCTTAAAAATCACCAAGTTATTTTCTGCATTCATAATCTCATCCTCGATTTTTTAATCGCCATAATATATTACAAAAAAATCATACCATATATCATTTTCGAAAACAAGTAAATATAATTTTTATTCCTGTTATTGTACCATTTGCTTAATTAACTCCACCACCAAATTATTTTTCAAAAACTTTAAAAATTTCACTATTTTACACTAATTAAAATTCAGGCATATATTATCACACCTTTTCACAGATTTTCAAAATTTTTATGAAAGCATTGACAAATCTGTCTATTGATGATAGACTGGATGTGTAGTCTATTGAGAATAGACACGTCAAAGGAGGTTCTTTTATGGCAGAAATAAAGTTAGGTATGGTAGAGGCTCGTTTTGCAGACATTGTTTGGGAGAATGAACCTTTAACCACAAAGGAGCTTGTTGCTTTTTGCGAAAAGGAGCTTAATTGGAAACGAACAACAACATATACGGTTTTGAAAAAGCTTTGCGAAAGAGGAATTTTTAAAACTGAGAACAGTGTTGTTACCTCGTTGATTTCAAAAAATGAGTTTTATGCAATACAGAGTGAGAATTTTGTTGACGAAACATTCGCAGGCTCTTTACCTGCTTTTATTGCCGCTTTTTCAAGCAGAAAAAAGCCAACTGCAAAGGAGCTTGAAGAAATAAAGAAGATGCTGGACTCCTTTGAGGAGGTATGAAAATGGCAAATATATTTATAGATTTATTCAATATGAGCATAACTGCAAGCTATCTTGTTTTGGCAGTTGCGGTTGCAAGGCTGCTTTTAAAGAAAGCACCTAAATGGATAAATTGTCTTTTATGGGCATTGGTTGGGGTAAGACTGATTTGTCCATTTTCATTTGAAAGTGCATTAAGCCTTGTTCCAAGCTCTCAGACTATTTCGGTAAATAATTCATCAACAGGGCGCCCGTTTACAGTTCAATCGGGTGTTCCTGTGATAGATAATAATATCAATGAGATAGTAAGCAGTAAATATTATGAGGGTGTAACCGTGCCAACAAACACCTTTGCAGATATTACAACTATTTTGTCAAATGTATGGCTTGTTGGTTTGTTTGCTATGCTCCTTTATGGTATGTTTTCTTATCTCAGATTGCGTAAAAAGGTTGGTGTATCTCTTCTTTTTGATGACAACATTTATTATTGCGATAATATTGATACACCATTTATTTTAGGCTTTTTCAAGCCTAAAATTTATGTTCCGTCAGGAATTACTGATGAACAGATAAGCTATATTTCTTTACACGAAAAAGCACATCTGAAGCGTAAAGACCATTGGTGGAAGCCTTTAGGATTCATTCTTTTATCGGTTTATTGGTTTAACCCTGTAATGTGGGTTGCATATATTTTGCTTTGCAGAGATATTGAAACCGCTTGCGATGAAAAGGTAATTAAAAATATGCCCAATGACGAAAAGAAGGGCTATTCCGAAACCTTAGTTTCCTGCAGTGTTCAAAGAAGAATGATTATGGCTTGTCCTTTGGCATTCGGTGAGGTGGGAGTAAAGCAGAGAATTAAATCTGTACTTAATTATAAAAAGCCTGCATTCTGGATAGTAATTTTGTCGTTAGTTTTATTTACTGTTGTAGCAATATGCTTTATCAGTAATCCTGTAAATACTAAGGTTGATAAGATTTTAAATGAAGATGGCTTTAATGTTATAAGTGCAAATGAAACTAAGCTTGGTTATTTTTTGGGCTCAAGCGCAATAACAGATAAAATGCTTGAAAGAGATGGAGTGTATAAAGTCAGGGATAAAGAGGTTTATAACGATTGTGTTATATTCAGATTAAAAAAAGTGGATAGCAAGGATGATATGCTTACCCTGACCTTTGATATAACTTATGAGGATGTACCCGATGAAGGCAAGATTTATGTGTTGGATTCTTCTCAATTTGATGGTGGACTGGAATTAGGTGAGGAAATAAATGTGTATGATATGACAGGGATTGGCGGACGCTATTCTACCTACTGTCACTCTAAGGGACCAAACACAGAGTTTTCCTTCTCTATTCCTAAGGATTGGTTTGAAAACAGACGAGATTGCAAAATCCGAGCAGAATTTGATGTGCTTGAGGTGGTTTACGAAAAATCTCAAAATAAAGGCAACGGTTCATCAATAGGAATAATAGGTGGTGCTGACGGACCGACTTCTATTATTGTTTCAAAATTTACTACTCAAAAAGAAATAAAAAAGCTAAAAGAAAAGTATCCACAGTTTTTTGGGCTTGATGCTTCCGAGGGCTTGACCGTTTATGTTACTGCATTGAGTGATTCTAATTATAGATGGTATATTTCTTCAAATAAAAATCCTGTTGACCCTCAGAAAATTATGGATTTTAAAGAATTTGCAACGGATGACGAAATTCCTTTGATTCTTTCCGATTACAATATTAATGATGCTTTTATAGAGGTTGTGCCCTTTCAGCATAATTTATCAAGCTTCCTTTGGGATTATATGGAAGGTGACACGAAAAATGAATCGGAGTATTTAAGAACATTAATCGGTCTTTCTTCGATATACGATAATTCGTTAAAAGCTTTTAATGCTACTGTTGTTGAAGTTGGCAGAGATGGAATTGTAGTTGAACCGTTTGAAAACGAAACTGAAAAAATCAATGGCTTTAATCAAATATCGCTTGAAGGAATTTATAGAAATATAAACAGCAAAATCCGGGTGGTATATGACGGTAGAATTATCGCAGATCATTCCACTTATCCGTATATAATTACAATCAGTTCTGTAATTGCAGTTTATAACGTTACAGGTGAAAAAGAAAAAGCCAAGATTGTTAATATTGATATAGATAAAAAAGAGCTTGAAAGCAACACCGTTTTCGGTTATCAGTTTGATGAAGAGTTATTTTTAAAAGAAATGCAAGAGTATGGAGCAAAAGTTAATCAATCTGCAGATGGAGAAAGCTATAATTTGGTGTTTTCTGAATCGCAATATAATAATCTGCTGAAGGATAAATATAATCAAATTGCTACAATCTATTCCGGTTATGAGTATCTTGATACGTACCAAGTTATCAGAGAAGTTGAATTTGATGAGGATTTTCGCAATCTAAAAATATATATTGATAAGGAAATGTGGGAGGTTATGGCATACGACTGCACAGAGGGAGTTGCAAGCCAGGCTTATTCCTACCAGATGTTTCTTGAAGGTGACATAGGAGTGAATGTTGAGGTTATTAATGCCAAAACCAATAAGACCTATTATACATATAAATTGCCAAGGGAACAGGGTTGATAAAAGGACGGAATCAGCGATAAATTAAAAATAAATATTTTCATATAAGAAACAGAATCACTTTCGGGTGGTTCTGTTATTTTTATTCACCCTTTGTTCACAAATATAAATAAAAATTCAACATTTAATTCAACAAGTGTTTAATGTTTCGAAAAACTAGAGTTTTTTTACAGATTTGCTTGACTTTGTTGGAAAAAACCTATATTATCAAACTACACAAATAGTGAGATAATTTGATTTTAAAAATTTAAATTAAGTTTACACATCATTTTTTTGTATAAAATTTTCTCGTTAAGAGGACAGAAAGAGGTCCACAATGGGCACAAAATGTAGTTATTTTTCAACAATGAAGGCTATGTCTTTAATAGATTTACCCTTGGAAGAAAAAACCTGGCTTCAACATTACGGCAATATGCATGAGCATATGTGCTACCGTGAGGGTTCAATTTATGAGCTTCTCAAAGAAATGACAGATAAACAACCGGATGCACCTGCGCTTGAATTCTTTGATACGGTTTATAGCTTTGAAGCAATGGATGAAAATATTAATATTGTTGCAAACGCACTTATAAAATTAGGTGTCGTTGAGGACGAGAGCGTAACAATTTGTATGCCGAATATGCCTGAGGCAATTTTTCTTATTTATGCAATAAATAAAATCGGTGCGGTTGCAAACGTTATTCATCCTTTGAGCGATGTAAACGAAATCAGAAATGCAGTAAATCTTACAAATTCAAGCCTTATTTTCACAACAGATGTTTCCTATAAAACCGTTGCGGATGCTTGCGTTGAAAATATTGTTGTTTGCGAAGTAAGTATGAGTATGCCGCCTGTTCTTAAAACTCTTTATAACCTTAAGAGCAGAAAGAATATGAAATATTCTTCAGATACAATTACCTGGAAAAAGTTTGTTTCGGGATGCGGAACAATTGCACCATCTGTTAAAAGAAACAGAGATGATGCTGCAGTTCTTATTTACAGTGGCGGAACAACGGGTAAATCAAAGGGTATTGTGCTTTCAAACCTTTGCTTTAATGCCCTTGCAATTCAATGTATTGATGTTTGTCCCGAGGCAAGACCCGGTGCTTCAATGATGTCAGCACTTCCGATTTTCCACGGATTTGGTCTTTGTGTTGCGATTCATGCGCCTCTTTGCCTGGGTATGAAATGTATTCTTATTCCCAAAATTGACATTAAGAAGCTTAATGAAACAATCAAAAAGAAAAAGCCCACAATTGTTCCTGCAGTTCCCACAATGTTAAAGGCTATAACCAATAACAAAAATCTCGGTCCCGACAGCTTCAAGAGTGTTAAGGTCATTCTCAGCGGTGGCGACTATTTAAGTGACGATTTAAGAGCTAAGGTTATTGATTATTTCCGTTCCTGCGGTTCAAAGGCTCATATCAGAATCGGTTATGGTCTTTCCGAGGCAACTGCATTCTTTACCGCAACTGCTTATGGTGCCGAGGATATTGACAATATCGGTATTCCCAATCCTGATACATATATCAGAGTTTGTGACCCTGTTACAAACAAAAAGCTTCCCGATGGTGAAATCGGTGAAATTTGTGTTAATGGTCCAACTGTTATGCTTGGCTATGTTAACGATAAAGAAGAAACTGATAATGCTATAAGAACTCACTCTGATGGTACACAGTGGCTTCACACAGGTGACCTTGGTTACCTTGAAGACGGAATTCTTCATTTTACCTCCCGTCTTAAAAGAATGATTATCTCTAATGGTTATAATATTTACCCCACAGAGCTTGAAAACATACTCAACAAATGTAAATATGTTGCATCAAGCGTTGTTGTTGGTATTAAGGATAAGGTTCGTGAGGAAGCACCCAAAGCGGTTATCGTTCTTAAGAGCGGTGTTGAAAGAACTGTAGAAATCGAAAAAGAAATCAAAGAATTCTGCAAAAACAACATTGCAAAAAATGCACAGTTCAAGGAAATTGAGTTCACAGATGCATTGCCCACAACAAAAATAGGTAAGGTTAACTACCGTATTTTTGAAAAATTGAAGGATAAAGAAAAAGATGCTGATACTGTTGAAGAAAAGGAAGCAGTAACAAGCGAGAAGGAATAATTAAAGAGATAACCCCGATGAGCATTTCAAAAGCTCATCGGGGTTATAAAATTTATTGTTGTTTTGCTTTTATAGTTTGGTCAGCTTACCTTGATTTTTAAGCCTGTTTTGTTATATGCACTGTTGGTCTGGCTCTTGGCAGCTTTTACTGTGTATGTATATGTTCTGCCGGATTTTCCTGTTTTGTCGGTATAGTATGCTTTTTCAGTTGTTCCGATATACTCGTAACTATTGTTGCCATATTTTCTATACACTTTGTATCGGTCAGCACCTTTAACCTCTTCCCAGCTAACCCTTACGCCGTTTTTGGTGTTTTTAGCAGAAGAAAGCTCAGGAACAGAAAGGAAATATTTGCTTTCTATATTGTAGCCGCTCATTGTGTCGCCCTTTCCGGCTTTTACACAATAGTAATATTTTCTTCCGCTTTTTGCAGTTTTATCAGTGAAGGAGGTGCCTGTAACAGTATCAAGTCGTGTCCATTCTGAAGAGCCTGAGGTTTTGCGATAGATTCTGTATTTTGTTGCACCTGATACCTTAGCCCATTTAAGATTTACGCCTGTTGTGATGTTTTTAATATCAACAACGGGTGCATCGTAGAAGGTAATGGTGGCACCTGTTGAATTCAGGTCACCAAGACCAACATAGTTAACGCCTCTGACTGTGTAGGTGTATTTCTTGCCGCTTTTTGCGGTTTTATCAACGAAGGATGTTTTACCTGCACTGACTGTGCTAAGATAGGTGAAATTTCTTTGACCTTCTGCTTTTCTGTAGATTCTGTATTTTTCTGCAACAGAGGATGCAGACCAGGTGATTTTTACCCCTTGATTTGTGTTAGAAGCCTTGATGTTTTTGATTTTCCCGGGCTCTGTAACGGAACCGCCGTTGTTTATAACCACATCGGAGGTGTAGTAGCAATCAGCAAGCTCAAGCTCATCTATTTTAAGCGGTGTTAGGCCTTTGAGAGAGTCTCTGGAGTCATCGTAAATGGCAATAGTACCGTATGTGGGGTGCTCAATTAAATTGTAAACATAAGTATCTGTGCCGGATTCAATGGTGATCTCGTCATCATTGATTTCATAATCGTATTGCTCAAAGCCGTATTTTTTTTCGTTTTTATCAATGCAAACGTTAAAGTAATCAGTGTAATCAGGATAGAAAATGGCTTTGTAAGAATCGTCTTCTTCATCGGGGTAATCTGTGTAGCCGATATAAAAGCCTAAGCCATCATCATACATTGGCTCATATTCTGTAACAACAGTAAATCCGTCAAGAGATATCCCTTTACCATCCGCATATTCGTTCAGAACATAGCAGTCAATAATTTCATCATAAGTAACAGAATAAACCAGATATTTACCTGTGGACTCATAGGTGTCTTCGTCATACTCTTCATCGGCAATATAATATGCGCCATCTTTTTTTAAACCTAATTCATACCAATCGTAGCAATTCCATTCTAAGTCGTATGCCTCGATTTGCTCATAGATATCTAATGTGTATTCATCATATACGGGCTCTTTAGCAACAACCTTTCCGCCAAGTTGAATAAGCTTTGCGGAATCTTTGATTGTTGAGCCATACACAGCCATAGCAGGCATTTGAAAATCTGCCTCAGCATTAGCATAAGCATAGGCCTTAAGCTTAACTGTTTTATCAACTTTTATTTTTGAAGCAGTTCCATATGTTTGAACAATGATGCCATAACCCGTACCTGTTCTGTTTACAACAAGCTCACCATCACCGGTTATGGTAACAGAACAGCCTCTTGTTGAGCCAGAAGAGGAAATGCCCGCAAGCTCATTGTGACCGATAAGCTTGATTTTGAAATCATCGCCCATTTCATAAGCATCAATAACTGCATTTTTTACTTTTACATTGTTAAGTGTGAGGGTGTTGGTTTCAAGGTCATAGGAAGCACCTGAGAAAATGTCAGAGTCAAATATAGATTGTGACTCGGGATATAAGGTCGCCATTTCGTAAGTTTCCATATCTGTTAAGAAAAGTGAAGAAAATTCAGAAAAATCTATATCTCCGTTTTCTGAGTCGAAAGGATATGGTCCTTTTTCAGCGAATACTGTTATGGGTGCCATAACAGAGAAAATCATAAGTACCGCTAAAACTAAACTTAAAAACTTTTTCATAATTTCCACTCCTTTTTATATTGTGGTTCAATTTCAAAATACCACAAATTTTGGTCTAAAGCAATAAAATTTTGTCAATCGTAATAATTTTGTAACCTTAAGGTTCAAATGACAGTGGAATATAAAAAGAGTTAACCGAATATGTGGTTAACTCTTTTTATGTCATTTCATTTTTATTGTTTTGATTTCCCAAGGCTTGAATGTGATTTCATCATCCAATTCTTTCATTTCTTTACCTAATAAATCTGTTTCGTATTTTTCTTTACCCATATTGAAGCAAATGGTTTCTTCTTCATCAGAGAAATTGCAGAAACGGGCTAAAATATGGTTTCCCTCGGGGTAAAGCGCGGTAAGAATAACATTTCCTTTTTCGGTATTGATATTTGCATAATTTAATTCACTTAATTCGCTGCTACCCTTTGATAAAACAGCCGCCGAGGGAGAATAAGCGTAAGAAAGGGCTTTTTTGTGAAGCTCTGCTTCGGAAAGCTTGCTTTCAAAGGGATATAAAGCAAATTCATCCTCGAACTGTCCGTTGAGAATTCTGTCACCACACAAATATTCATTGGAATACAAGAGCGGTATATGTAATTTGTTACCCGAAACTGCCGCACCCATACAGCCCTTGTTGAAAACTGCAATACCATTTTCAGCATCCTTCAGGGAAACCCAATAAATACCGTGATAATAGGTTGTTGAATTGAAGGATTCTTCTGCAGTTACATCTTCATCAAGAATAATTCTGTCATCAGGGTACCAATATTCCTCGGTTTTTCTCAAAGCACCATTCCATTCGGAAATGGAATATGGCAAATCCCTGAACATTTTTCTGTCTTTTTCAAGAGAAGCATTCATAACAAAGCATATTTTATCCTCGTGGTGATGCCCGTTTACTGTAAGAGGTGCAGGCTTGCCGTGAGTTATATCTGTTCTGCCAACTCGTTCACCATTCATTTCAAATTTTGCTTTGCAATCGATTCTCTTTTCGGTTCCGTTGAAGCTCATCCTGAATTCATAGGGGATTGAGCCGATTTTGCCCTTTTGAGTGGCAACAGCACCAAGGTTGGAAAGGCTTATTTCCCAACTGCCTTTTGCTATGCAATCAACATCGTCAACAAAGCCTCTTAAAAGCTCACCATTGCCGTTGTTACAAAGCATCTGACCGTTTTTGATGTCCTTTATGTAAGCAATACCTGTGTCGGTTAATTTGATTTCATAATTTGGTGTTGTGAGCACACCATCATTTTCAGACCAATCAAAGAGAGCTTTGTTTTCAGTCTTTTCTTCAATAAGAGCAAAGCTCTTGGCAGTAAAGGGGGGCAACTGAATATGAGCACGAAGAGCTTTTGTGTTACCCTTTTCAACAATTTCGCTTTCGATTTTCTTTGTGTTGTCAAAAACGGAAAAGCTTTTTTCAACTGCAACCTCAATCCATTCGTCAATGGGGAAGGAATGATTGTTTATAACAAGCAGAGCTTCGTTTCTTTTGTGAGCAAATTTTGAAGCAATAAATTTCAGGGACTCTTCCTTTACTTCCCTTGAGGCTTCAAGGGAGGTGGGAATAAATCTTCTCGAAAGGTCAAGAAGACCGCAGATTGTAACATCGTGATGCTCGGCGGCGAGAATATATTTCCAGGCGTATTCGGATTTTTTCTGAAGGGATTTTCCGCCAAGCATAACTGAAAGAGCATTGAGCTTTTCACCTTGAACAGCATCTACCTCGCCCTGACGGCAACCATTGAAGATTTCGTTACCGCAATAACCCCAAGGCATCTGAACATGGAAATCGTTGTCAGTTGTGGGCATTTCTTCAGTTGCTTCGCCGTATATTTCGGGAATATCTTCAAGAAGAACATATTGATAGTTTTCTTTTTCTACCGTGTGAGCAATAACGGATTCAATAGGTTGGGTTAAGTCATCATATCTTGAAGCTAAAAGAGGCTCATATTTTTCAAACATCTTTTCAAAATCTTCAGGAGAATAAAGCTCGGAATCAACGGGCCAACGAGAAAAAATCCAGTTATCAACGGTAGTGCAGTTAAAACCGCGACCTTGCTTTTCGTAGGTGGGAACTGCAGGTATGGATGTTCCGTCCTTACCAATCCATTTACCCCAGGAGCAGTCAAAGGTTCTCGGATAACCATAGCCCATTACATGAGAGCGTAAAATAGCCGCTTCATATCCGCATTGAGAAATTAACTGAGGAGTCTGGTTGTGAAGAGCAAATTCGGAAATAGCATAAACAGAGGGTGTTTTTCCGTAGTAATCAAGATTTGTTCTTACAGCATAAAGAAGCTGACGGGCGTTTGATTCTTCGGAAATGGTGAGCGCTAAAGGCTGACCGTATGTAGTTGCACCTAAACCAACTCTGTCGGGGTATTTTTCCAGAAGCTTTCCTATAAGCTCAACTACCTCAGGGTCTTCCTTTGAAAATTCATCGAATGTGAAAGATTCATAATCAAGTCCGATTTTTAAAGTCGGGTATTTTTCAAGCCATTCGAAAAGCGTTTTTAAACGGGGTTTAACAACGTCTTTCCACAGAACATAACCACCATGCTCGTAGGTTAAAATATATAATTTTTTGCCACTCATAAATAACACCTGCCTATGCAACAAGTATATTATTTCAATTAGTTTTTGTCAATAAAAAAGCAACCCTCCAAGAGAGTTGCTTAAAATTATTAATCGTTATATAAAGGGTATTTATCGCAGATTCTTGCAACGTTTTCAATAATATAATCTTTGCTGTTTTCGAAATCTGTTGCAGCAAGCTTAATGTATTCTGCAATATCAATCATATCCTGAGCCTCAAAGCCTCTTGAGGTAACTGCGGCAGTACCGATACGGATACCGCTTGTAACAAAGGGTTTTTCGGGGTCGTTGGGGATAGCATTTTTGTTAACTGTAATATGAACCTCGTCAAGGCGATGCTCAAGCTCTTTACCTGTAATACCAAGGCTTCTCAAATCAAGGAGAAGAAGGTGGTTATCAGAACCGCCTGAAACAATGTCAACGCCTTGAGCAATAAGTGCATTTTCAAGTGCTTTACAGTTGGAGATAACTTTTTTACCGTATTCCTTGAATTCGGGTTTGAGTGCCTCGCCAAAGCAAATTGCTTTAGCAGCGATAATGTGCATAAGAGGACCGCCCTGAATTCCTGGGAAAATAGCCTTATTTACTTTCTTTGCTATTTCTTCGTCGTTTGTGAGAATAATACCGCCACGAGGACCACGGAGAGTTTTGTGTGTTGTTGAGGTTACAACATGTGCATAGGGTACGGGAGAGGGGTGCATACCGGAAGCAACAAGACCTGCGATATGTGCCATATCTACCATAAAGAGTGCGCCTACTGAATCTGCGATTTCGCGGATTCTTTTAAAATCAATAATTCTTGAATAAGCAGATGCACCTGCAACAATAAGCTTAGGGTTGCATTCTTTTGCTTTCTTTTCAAGAGCGTCATAATCAAGGAAGCCTTTTTCATCAACACCATAGCTTTGGAAATCAAAGTAAGAACCGCTTACATTAACAGGTGAACCATGGGTAAGGTGACCACCATCTGCAAGGCTCATACCGAGAACTGTATCACCGGGCTGAAGAAGTGCAAAATAAACCGCAAAGTTTGCCTGAGAGCCTGAATGGGGCTGAACGTTTGCGTATTCACAACCAAAAAGCTTTTTAAGTCTTTCAATAGCAAGGTCTTCTGCAATATCAACATATTCGCAACCGCCGTAATATCTGCGAGAGGGGTAACCTTCTGCATATTTGTTTGTAAAAATGCTGCCACTTGCAGCCATAACTGCTGCAGAGGTGTAGTTTTCACTTGCAATAAGTTCAATGTTTCTGCTCTGACGAACCTGCTCTTTTTCAAATGCCTCAAAAAGCTCACTGTCGGCATTTTTAAGAAGTTCAAAATCTTTTTCAAGGTAACTGTTCATTGGGGAATCCTCCTCAAACTGAAAATATATGAAATCTTAATTAACATAATAACCTAAAAGTGCAAGTATTTCAACTAAAATAAATATTTAACAATAAGTTCTGTGATATTAACATAAACAAGGGTAAATTAAGGCGTTTTTTTAGAATTTTTTATATTGCCAAGTGGCAAAATAGTGGTATAATTAAAATGAATAAGTTTGATTAATTACTTTTTTATTACAAACTATGAGGGTGAAGTAATGAACACACAAGAGCTTAAAAACAAAATAATTGAAGAAAAAAAGAGAACAGGTACGGTAATACTTGCTCACACCTATCAGGAGCCCGATATTATTGATATTGCAGATATTACTGGTGATAGCTTCTTTTTGAGCAAGAAAGCGGCAGAGATAAAAGCTAAAAGAGTTGTTATGTGCGGTGTTCGTTTTATGGCGGAAAGTGTAAAAATTCTTTCTCCCGAAACCGAAACAATTCTTCCTGTTGCAACTGCAACCTGCCCTATGGCAGAGCAGATTGCTCCTGAAAGAGTAAGAAAATTCAAAGAAGAAAATCCTGAAACAGAGGTTGTTGCGTATATTAACACAACCGCTGCTTTAAAGGCAGAATGCGATGTTTGTGTTACAAGTTCATCCGCAATAAAAATTGTAAAAAAACTTCAAGCCGATGAAATTCTTTTTATTCCAGACCAGCATTTAGGTTCGTTTGTTCAGAAAAGCATTCCTGAAAAGAAGTTTATTTTTTGGGATGGTTTCTGTCCCGTTCACGCTCAGCTTACAAAAGATGATGTTTTAAAGTGCAAGGCAGAGCATCCAGATGCAGTGTTTGCAGTTCATCCCGAATCGCCAAAAGAGGTTGTTGAGCTTGCGGATATGGTTGGCGCAACAAGTGAAATTATAAGCTATGCCAAAGCCCAAAAAGGAAAAGTTATTATCGGAACAGAGCGTGGGGTTGTTGATTATCTTGCCATTAATGAAGAAAACGGCGACAGATTTATTCAACTTGCTCCCGAAAAGCTCTGTTGCGAGGATATGAAAAAAATCACTCTCGAGGATGTTTATAAAGCAATAATCGGTGAGGGTGGAGAAAAAGTAGAATTAGACGAAGATTTACGAAAAAAAGCGCTTAAAAGTATAAATCGTATGCTTGAATTGGGGTAAGAAAATGAATCTTTCCGAATTAAAAAAACATTATAGCGTAGTCATTGTCGGTAGCGGACTTGCAGGGCTTTACGGTGCTCTGAATTTTCCTGAGGATATTGATATTCTTATGCTTTCCAAAAAGGAAAGGCATCAGTCAAACAGCTCCCTGGCACAAGGCGGAATTGCCTGTGTGCTTGATTTAGAGAATGACAGTTATGATTTGCACATTGAAGATACTCTTGTTGCAGGTGGCAGAGCAAATGACGTTGAAGCAGTTACTCAGCTTATTGAAGAGGGTCCTGCAGATGTGCTTAAAACCATTGAATATGGGGTTGAATATGACCGCGATGAAAATGGTGAGTTAATAAAAACTCTTGAAGGCGGACATTGCAGAAGACGCATTCTTCACCATAAAGATACCTCGGGTAAGGAAATGGTTGACAAGCTGGTGCTTGCCGTTGAAAAGCTTCCTAATGTAACCCTTTCAGATGAAACAATGGTAACCTCAATGAGCCGGATTAAAAACGGCTTTAAGGTTGAAGTTATGCGTGGCAACGAGTTTAAAACTATTTATGCCGATTACGTGCTTCTTGCATCAGGTGGTATCGGCAGAGTTTATAAATACACAACTAATCCTTCGGTTGCAACCGGTGACGGAATACGCCTTGCTTACGAAATGGGCGCATCAATCAAGAATTTAAGCTATGTTCAATTCCATCCCACAGCATTCAATGGAGCAAACAGAGAACAGTTTCTCATAAGTGAAGCCGTAAGAGGTGAGGGTGCATATCTTCTTAATTGCAATAAAGAACGGTTTATGGACAGATATGACAGTCGTCTCGAGCTTGCTCCGAGAGATGTAGTTTCCCGTTCTGTTATTATGGAGTCAAGGCGACTTGGCAGTAATAATTTCTACCTTGATATCCGATATAAAGGTGAAGAGTATCTGAAAAAACGCTTCCCCGGTATTTATGCAGGATGTTTAAGTCAGGGTGTTGATATTTCAAGGGATTTGATTCCTGTTTTCCCCTGTCAGCATTATCTTATGGGCGGTATTGAGGTGGATTTGAATGCGAGAACAACTCTTCCGAGGCTTTATGCTGCAGGTGAATGTGCTTGTACGGGTGTTCACGGTAAAAACCGTCTTGCAAGTAACTCTCTTTTGGAAGCTCTTGTTTTCGGAAGAAAAGCTGCAGAGGACATATCCCGTTGCATAAGAGCAGGCTTTTATAAAGTGACAATTCCCGAGGAAAAGGAAGCAGACAGAACAGGAGCACCTCTTCCTAAAGGAACAAGAACGGAAATTCGCGATATTATGCAAAGAGCATATTTCGTAATTCCCGATGAGGGCGCAATTCACCAAGGTAAAAAACGAATTGAAAATATACTTAACAGGCTAAAAAATGGTAAATTTGCAGTAACTGCAGATTATTGCGAGGCTCTTTCCCTTGCAACAATAGCCTATATAATTCTTCAGGAGGTTGACAAATGATTTTACCACAGTTTTACATTGACGATTTAATTAAAAATGCCATTACAGAGGACATAAACTATATTGATGTAGCGACTGACTATCTTCTTTACGAGGGTGCAGTAAGTGAAGCATATTTTGTTGCTAAAGCAGATGGAGTGCTTTGCGGTGCAGAAATTGCAATGAGAGTTTTTGAGCTTCTTGATGACCAATTCTCATATACTCTGTATAAAAAAGATGGTGATGAGGTTAAAAACGGAGACCTTATTGCAGAATTCAAGGGCAGAACGGTTAAGCTTCTTAAGGGTGAAAGAACTGCTCTTAACCTTATTCAGCATATGAGTGGTATTGCAACGCTTACAAATGAATGTGTAAAGCAGACTGAGGGCACAAGAGCAACAATCGCTGATACAAGAAAAACTCTTCCCGGTCTTCGTTCTCTTCAGAAATATGCAGTAACCTGTGGCGGCGGAAGAAATCATAGATATAATCTTTCCGATTGCGCTATGCTTAAGGATAATCACATTGATGCAAAGGGTGGTATTACTGCGGCAGTTATGGCTCTCCGTGAGAAAATCGGTCACACAGTAAAAATTGAGGTTGAAACAAGAACTCTTGCTGAGGTTGAAGAAGCAGTTTCAGTTGGCGCAGATATTATTATGCTTGATAATATGGATAACGAAACAATGAAGCAGGCGGTTGAAATTGTTGGCGGAAAAGCTCTTCTTGAAGCTTCCGGCAATCTTACAAAAGAAAGACTCAGAAGCGTTGCAGAATTAGGTGTAGATATTCTTTCAATCGGTGCTCTTACTCACTCTGTTACAGCTTTTGATATCTCAATGAAAATAAAAAAATAATAGGTGTACTATGGCTTACAAATATAAAAATTCTGCTCTTTCTCCCGAAGAAAGAGCAGAAGATTTACTATCTTTAATGACTTTAGAAGAAAAAGTAGCCCAGATTGATATTCTCCGCGGTGTTGAATATGCAACGGTTCCAAGTACATTGAACCATTGTTGCATTCACGAAAGCTCTGATGTTGAATATGAAAAATTCGAGAAAACAGTAGGTGACAGAGGCATAGGCTTCATTCACGATTCTTATACAATCCCCGCAGTTTTCAACAAATTTCAAAAATACCTTGTAGAAAAAACAAGACTTGGTATTCCTTGTATTTTTACAGGTGAGGCGCTCCACGGAATTTCTTTCCCCGGTGCAACAATTTTCCCTGTTCCGCTTGGTCTTGGTGCAAGCTTTAACAGAGAGCTTGTTAATAAAACAGGTAAAGCAATCGGTTCGGAAACCCGCGCTTTAGGTATGCAGGAAATTCTCGCTCCCAACCTTGATGTTGCAAGGGAGCCTCGTTGGGGCAGAGTGGAGGAAACCTTCGGTGAAGATACATATCTCTGTTCTGAAATGGGTTATTCCATTATTACAGGTGAGCAGAAAAATGGTGAATTTTCACGAAACGATGCGGTTTTAACCGAACCAAAGCACTATTGCACACATGGTATGCCTGAAAACGGAATTAACTGTGCAAATGCAAGAGTTGGCAAAAGAGAAATTGAACAATGCTATCTTCCCGTTTTTGAAAAGGCAATTACTAAAGCAGGGGCATACAATGTGATGTCTTGCTATAACTGTATAGATGGTGAGGTTGTTGCAAGCTCAAAATATTATCTTACAGATATTCTTCGGGGCAGATATGGTCTTAAAGGCTATGTCCGTGCAGACTGGGGGTCTATTACAAGACTTGTTACTGCTCACAGAACCGCTGCAAACCACGTTGATGCTATTTGCGATTCTGTTAATGCGGGCCTTGATATGCAGGGCTGTCTCGACTATACTCCTGAGTTCTGGGAAGAAACCCTTTTGAACCTCATTAAAGAGGGCAGAGTTTCCGAAGAGCTTATAAATAATTCTGTAAAGAATGTTCTTAAGGTTAAATTTGAACTTGGATTGTTTGAAAATCCTTATACAGACGAAGAGCATTATAAAGCGGTTATCAGATGCGATGAGCATAAGATCATTGCTCTTGAAGGTGCTCGTCAGGCTATGACATTACTTGAAAATGACGGCATTTTACCTCTGAAAAAAGAGTATAAAACAATTGCAGTTGTAGGCCCTTCCTCCAACAGACAAAGAATCGGCGGTTATTCCTCTGTTCCTTATGGCTATAAGGTGAATTCCGTTTGCGAGGAGCTTAAAAAGGCATTGGGCGATGATGTTACAATTCTTCAGAGCTCAGGCTGTGGCATTCCTAAAGGCGTTGAAGCGGTTGCTATGGAAGACGGTCAGCCCCATCTTATTGAGGTTTATGATGAGGATGAAAGCGGAAGCATTGAGGATGCAGTTAAAGCTGCAGAGCAAAGCGACCTTGTTATTTTTGTTGGTGGCGACAATAACTTCACAAGTGGTGAGGGTCACGACCGTTCAAGCTTGGTGCTACCGGGAAAACAGAGAGAGCTTATTCTTGAGATTGCAAAAACAGGCAAGCCTTTGATTCTTGTTTTTGAAAACGGCAGAGCAATTGATTTGACAGAAGAGGTTAAAGCTTCAAACGCAATTCTTGTTTCCTGGTTTGGTGGCGAATTTGGAGCAAAAGCAATTGTTGAAACTCTTTTAGGTGAAAACAACCCTGCAGGTCGCGTTCCTGTGTCATTCCCTGCAGATTCCAACAGAATTCCTTGCTATTATTCAATTCTTCCCAACCACACCGAAATGATGTTTGAGGGCGAAAGAGGACCCAGATACGCTTTCGGCTACGGTCTTTCTTATACAGAGTTTGAATATAGTAACCTTAAAATTGAAAAGCAGGGCAGAACAGATTATACAGTAACATTTGATGTTAAAAATATCGGTGCTGTTGATGGCGATGAGGTTGCCCAGCTTTATATAAATGATGTTGTTTCATCTGTTGTAACACCATTGAAACTTCTCAAAGGCTTTGAAAGAATAAGCCTTAAAGCAGGGGAAAGCAAAACTGTAGAGTTTAAGCTGGATTTTGAAAGCTTCAGGTTACTCAACAAAAATATGGAATGGGTTGTTGAGGACGGAGAGTTTGAAATTATGATAGGCTCTGCATCAAGCGATATAAGACTCAAAGAAATTATAAAGATATAAACAGGATATGTTTTTATGAAAAAGTCAGTAAGCCTGATTTTATCATTATTGATGGTAATAAGCATAATAACAAGTGTGCCGTTAACTGCAAGTGCAGCAAGCAAAAGCGATTTGACCTTTAAGCGCAGTTATAACGATGAGTGTTCATATGTAGTTAGTGACTGTAAAGCTTCAGCAAAAGGCAAGATTGTTATTCCTGATACATATAATGGTCTGCCTGTGGTAGGAATAGATTGGAATGCTTTTGAAAATTGCAAGGAGATTACATCAGTTGTAATTCCTGACAGTGTAACAAGCATAGGCGGATATGCTTTCCGTTGGTGTACAAGTCTTAAATCTGTAGTAATCCCGGATAGTGTAACACGTATAATTGATGGTGCTTTCTACGGATGCAAGAGCCTGACTTCTATTGCAATTCCTGACAGTGTAACAACTATATATCCTCGTGCATTCTATCGTTGTAGCGCTCTTAAATCAATTACAATTTCTGATGGAGTAGATGAAATTGGCTCTCAGGCTTTTAGTTATACAGCATATTACAAAGATAAAAGCAATTGGGGTAACTCCGTGTTATATATCGGAAAGCATCTTATAACAGCAGAAGGATCTTTAAAAGGTGCTTATAAAATTAAAAGCGGAACAGTAACTATTGCAGATGAAGCATTTTCCGGACAGAATAAGATAACCGCGGTAACAATTCCTGATAGTGTTGTTAATATAGGATATGATGCCTTCTTAAATTGCGAAGGGCTTAAATCAATTGTAATCCCTGATAGTGTAAAGGTTATATTTGGGAATGCTTTCAAAAACTGCACAGGTCTTAGCTCTATCACAATTCCAGATAGTGTGAAAGCTATAGGTTATCTTGCTTTTTATAATACCGGATACTACAACAACAGAAAAAATTGGGATAAATCTGCATTATATATGGGTAATCATCTTATTAGAGCAAAAACTTCATTAAACGGTGATTATGAAGCGAAAAATGGCACTATAACCATTGCCGATAATGCATTTTCAAACCGAAAAAATCTAAAAGCTGTAACAATTTCTGCCAGCGTAACAATTATAGGTGCTTCTGCTTTTGAGGATTGCACAGGACTAACATCAGTTGCTATTGGTAAAGCCGTAACAAGCATAGAAGCAAGAGCTTTTGCATTTTGTAAAAAGCTCAAATCCATAACAGTTCCGGATAGCGTAAAGGAAATAGGTGAAGATGCTTTCCTTTGGTGCAAAAGTATAAAAACTATAACATTAGGAAAAAAAGTAAAAAATATTGGTTACAGTGCTTTTTGGGGTTGTGAAAGCCTTGAGTCAATCACTATACCTGCCAGCGTGAAGAGTATAGGCTATGGAGCTTTTGTTTTTTGTAATAGACTTAATTCTGTTTATATAACTGATGTAGCGGCTTGGTGTAATATTTATTTTGCGGATAAAGAGTCTAATCCGTTCAGTGTTGCAGATAATTTATATGTTAATGAGAAATTGGCTAAAAAGCTTGTTATACCCGAAGGTGTAAAGAGCATAAGCTGGTCTGCCTTCAGGGGCTGCAAATGTATCACTTCAATTACAATTCCTGATAGTGTAGAAAGCATAGGCTACCTTGCATTTTATGATACAGGCTATTACAACAACAGAAAGAATTGGGATAAATCAGCATTGTATATTGGCAATCATCTCATTAGAGCAAGACATTCTCTGACAGGCGAATATAAAGTAAAAGAAGGCACAATAACAATTGCAGATAGGGCATTCAGCGATTGCGATAAGCTCACTTTGGTGCAATTCCCCGATAGCACCAAAAATATTGGTAAAGATATATTTTATCAATGCGATAACATTTAACAGATAATAAATAAAAACAACAGACCAATCATTTTGATTGGTCTGTTGTTTTGTAATATCATATTTTATTTTTTCTTGCGCCGGAAGGTTTTAAAAATCGGCACCTTTATCTGTGGCTCATTATCGTTGCACTTTTCAACAACAATCATATATATTACCACAAGCAAAAGATACGGCATAGGACAGAAAATACCGGGATTTACCAATGACATTAATTCCAGACTTATGTAAGAAAGAAAAATTGTCATATTGAAAAGTGTTGCGTGCTTCCATATTAACAGATTTCTTTTGATAAACTGATATACGAAGGCTACTATACCAACAACACCGAAGCTGCCTGCAATCTGAATGGGCTCGCAGTGATACCAGCAAAGTGAGCCGGGCTTGTTTTTGAAAATATCCCGGTTTGTCATATTACCAAGACCTGTTCCGAAAACGGGATGGTTAAGAAAATCTTCAATACCGCGAGCATAGTGGCGAACGCGGGTTTCTGTATCCTTACCGCCCAAAAGAAATTCGTTAAGAACCTTGAAAACCCTTTGAATGGTAGTGTTCAGGAAGCTGGTGATTTCGGGTAAATAAGTAAGTGCGATAAATACGAAGCATCCGCAGATGATAAGATATGCCAGTCTGCGACGTTTGTCATAAAGTATGTACATAACAACGCACATTACAAGCTCAATTGAGCCGAAAATCATACCGCCTCGGGAGCCTGTCAGAAGAGTTGCCGCATAGAAAATAAATGCCAGAATAACTGCATAAGACTTTCGGTTACCTAAAAGGAATGTAAAGGGCATTGCCATCATAAGCATGGTTGAAGCATTATTACGCCATCTGATGTAGAAAATACCGCCAACATCAATTACAGTGTTAATGTTAGCCACATAGTGAATAAACACCATAAAAGACAGGAACAAACCGATAACAACCATCATATCTGTAAGCTTTTCAATTAACAGATATTTGTCATTGGTGTTGATTTTCGAATAAAAGAAGCAGTATATCAGAAGCATACCGAAGCCGATGCCAAGCATATTATAAATAGCCGCACCGCCAAAATAATCCTTAACAGAAATAACACCAACACCGCCTATTGTTACAGCTATAGAAACAAGAAGCATTGGCAGAAATTGAGAGCCTTTGATTGTTGGCTTTTTGAAATAAGCAATTATGTTGAATAACGCCATTGCAACCAAGGGGATTGCAAGCCACCAGACTTCACCGAAGGTTGATAATGAGTTATAGCACCTTATGCCGATACAGTAGGTAAACATTGCGGGGATGAGCATAGCAAAAATATCACCGCTCAATACAAAAACCACACCTGTAATATAAGCCATAACTATGGAGCCGAGGATATGATATTGTGCTTGGGGAAAGAATGAATGAAGAGTAGTGAATGTAGCGGTTATTATGAAAAGAACCAGCATCCATTTTTCGCTTAACAAAAAGTCACGGATTTTTTCAAGCCTCTTCAAAGCATTTTCCGACTTTAAAATATGTTCCATATATATACCACGCAATAATAATTAATTTTGTGTTTCTTAAAGAGTGTATTTACTCTGTACATTATATACCTTTTTTCAGAAAACACAACAATTATTACAAAATCTTAATTTTTGTAATAAATTATAAAAACCATCCCCATAAATTAATGCGGATGGTTTTAGTAATTTTAGGATAATTCAAATTGTCCTGTATAAAGCTTGTAATACTTTCCTTTTTCTTCAAGAAGAGTATCGTGGTCGCCCTTTTCAATAATTTCTCCGTTTTCAAGAACCATAATTGCATTGGAGTTGCGGACTGTTGAAAGTCTGTGAGCAATAACAAAAACAGTTTTGCCCTCCATAAGCTTATCCATACCCTTTTCAATAAGGCGTTCTGTTCTTGTATCAATTGAGCTTGTAGCTTCGTCAAGAATAAGAACGGGCGGGTCTGCAACTGCCGCACGGGCGATTGCAAGCAGCTGCCTCTGACCTTGGGAAAGGTTTGAACCGTCACCCGTGAGCATTGTGTTGTAGCCGTCAGGAAGACGAGTGATAAAGCTGTCTGCATTAGCAATTTTTGCGGCTCTCACAATGTCCTCGTGAGTTGCATCAAGCTTGCCGTAGCGGATGTTTTCTTCAACTGTGCCTGTGAAAAGGTGAGTATCCTGAAGAACCATTGCAAGTGAACGGCGCAAATCATCCTTCTTGATTTTTTTGATGTTTATGCCATCATAGGTGATTTTACCCTCTTGTATATCATAGAAGCGGTTAATGAGGTTGGTAATTGTGGTTTTACCTGCACCTGTTGAGCCTACAAAAGCGATTTTCTGACCGGGCTTTGCATAAAGAGAAACATTTTTGAGAACTGTTTTCTTACCATCGTAAGAGAAGGTTACATCGTGGAAACGAACATCACCCTTAAGAAGAGTATAGGTAACACTGCCATCTGCAGAATGGGGATGCTTCCAAGCCCATGTGCCTGTTCGGGTTTCGGATTCAGTTACATTGCCGTTTTTATCAACATTTGCATAAACAAGAGTAACATAACCATTGTCTTCTTCAGGAGCTTCGTCAATAATTTCAAAAATTCTCTCTGCGCCTGCAAGGGCGGCAAGAATGCTGTTCATTTGCTGTGAAATCATACTTATAGGGCGAGAAAACTGCCTTGTGTACTGAAGAAATGCTGCAAGAGAGCCTATGGAAAGTACACCTGCTGCACCACCAAGGAACAAGCCTGATATACCGCCTGTGGCAGTAGTGCCAACCTTAAGAATTATAAATGCGCCTAAAGCAGCAGTTGCCGCGAAATTAAAATACGAAAGGTTACCCATAATGGGCATTAAAATGCTTGCAAAGGTGTGGGCGTTTGTTGCGGCTTTTCTGTAATTATCGTTAATTTCATTAAAAGTTGCTTTTGCCTTTTCTTCGCGACAGAAAACCTTAACAACCTTTAAGCCTTCAATAAGCTCTTCAATATAGCCGTTTACTGCACCAACCGCCATTTGCTGACGGCGGAAATATCTGGAAGAGCGTCCGCCGATAAGCTTGATAATGTTAAGCATAACAACAAGCATAATGATAATAAGGCAGGTGAGGGCAGGGCTGATATAGAGCATCATAAAGAAAATACCTACAACAGTTACAAGGGATGTTATTGTCTGAATAAGCCCCTGACTGATTGCTTCACGAATGGTGTCAACATCATTTGTGAAACGGCTCATAAGCTCTCCGTGAGTATGGGTATCGAAATATTTAATGGGTAAATCCTGCAAGTGCTCAAAGAGGTCTTTTCTTAAGGCATTGAGAGTGCCGTGAGAAACATTGAGCATAAGGCGTGAATATGTGTATTGCCCTACAGCACCACAAATATAAATGATACCTAAAATTATCAGATATTTTATAATTACCGAAAAATCTCTGCTACCTGTTGAAACCATATTGCCAATTTCATTTATTACAGGTGTTAAAAGATATGTTCCTATAATATCTGCCAAGGAACTAAAAAGAACAAGAATAAAAACAACAACAAGTAAGGCTTTTTTCTGAGTTACATAAGAAAGAAGTCTTAAAAGAGTCTTTTTGGTGTTTTTAGGTTTTTCAAATTTCATTCTGCCACCGGGACCGGGGCCATTGCCGTTAGGGCGCTTAACTTGTTTTTCTGCCATCTGACTTCCTCCTTTCTTATTGTTCCATTTTGCCTTCTTGCTGAGAAACATACACTTCTTTGTATATTTCATTTCTTGAAAGCAATTCTTCGTGAGAGCCTATATCATTTATTTGTCCATCGTCAATAACAATGATTCTGTCGGCGTGTTGGACAGAGTTGATTCGCTGGGCGATTATTATTTTTGTTGTGTCGGGTAAAAGGTTTTTCATACCCTCACGGATTTTTCCGTCTGTTGCGGTATCAACTGCACTTGTTGAGTCATCAAGAATAAGAATTTTTGGGTTTTTGAGAATCGCACGGGCAATACAAAGGCGTTGCTTTTGTCCACCTGAAACATTAACACCACCCTGACCCAGGTCCGTTTGGTAACCATCAGGGAAGCTCATAACAAAATCGTCTGCCTGAGCAATTTTTGCTGCGGCACGGATTTCCTCCATGCTTGCATTTTCATTACCCCACCGTAAATTCTCTTCAATTGTGCCTGAAAAAAGCAAATTGGTCTGAAGCACCATTGAAACATTGTCACGAAGATTATGAAGCTTATAATCCTTAACATTTCTTCCGCCAACAAGAACTTCACCCTCGGTACTGTCATAAAGTCTTGGAATAAGCTGAACGAGAGAGGATTTTGCGCTACCTGTTGAGCCGATAATACCAATGGTTTCCCCTGATTTGATGGCAAGGCTTATATCTTTTAAAACCTCGCGTTTAGCGTTTTTGTTGTATTTGAAGGAAACGTTTCTGAATTCAATACTACCATCGCAAACAGTAAGGTTTTCGTCTGCATTTTCATCGTCAATATCAGGCTTTTCTGTGAGAACCTCATAAACACGGTCCATAGAAGCCTTCGACATAACAGACATAACGAAAATCATTGAAATGAATGAAAGAGATATAAAGATTTGCTGGATGTAGGTTATGAAGCTCATAAGGTCGCCCAAGAACATATTTCCGTCTAAAATAAGATTTGAGCCAATCCAGAGAATGAGAATTATGCAGGTGTAAACAGAAACAGTCATTATCGGACCGTTAAAAATTATAAGTTTTTCTGCAAAGATTGATGCGTCCTTCAATTCGTCATTGGAAATTTTAAATTTGTCCTTTTCGTGTTTGGCGCGGACGAAAGCCTTAACAACTCTTACCGCAATGAGATTTTCCTGAATAAATGTATTGAATCTATCGTATTTTTTAAACATTCTTTTAAAGCGCTTATGGGCTTTTACGCCAATAAAAAGAATAAGGAAAAGCATAACAGGGGCAACACACATAAAAACAAGGGACAGCTTTTTGTTTATGCTGAATGCCATAACAATTGCCATTGAGAACATGAGGGGAGAGCGCACAAACATACGCACCGCCATCATAAAGGTGTTCTGAATCATTGTTATATCGGTTGTCATTCGTGTAATAAGTGAGCCGGTTGAGAATTTATCAATGTTTGAAAAAGAATAATCCTGAATTTTCTTGAAAATTCCGAAGCGTAATTCCGCACCAAAGCCCATACCTGCTTTTGCAGCGAAAAATGCTGCTGCCGCACCGCAAGCAAGAGAGATACAAGCCATAATAATCATTAGTGCACCAACGGAAACGATAAGGTCTGTTCCGACTTTATTTCCAAAGCCTAAGGAAATGAGAATTTCGGCTATGAAGCTATCCTTGCTTTCAAGGGGTTGACCGCTTATTCCACAGTCAATAATTACTGACATAAGAAGAGGTATTATAACCTCAATAAGAACCTCTAAAACAATTGCAAGTGGAGAGAGTATAGCATAAACCTTATATTTACCTGCATAACTCATAAGCTTTTTAATCATTTCCTGCTTCCTCCTTTGAATTTTTTTCATTTTTTTCGATTTCTGCTTTCATCTGACAATTTGTGAGGTTTTCCGTATCAAGGTTGTTGTATAATCGCTGGAGATAATTGCACAGCAACTGACATTCTTCTTCGGAAAAGCCTTTAAACATTTCTTTATCTGTCTCATCGCAGATGTTTCTGAAGTCTGTCAGGGTTTTCAACCCCTCGTCAGTTAAAGATAATCTGTTTTTTCTTACATCCTCTTTATCTGCAGAGCGTTTGACAAAACCACTTTTTTCAAGCCTTTTTATTGATGTTGCAACGCTTGCGGGGGAAATATGCAGGCTGTCGGCAAGCTCTTTTTGTGTGCAAAGATTGTTATTTTTAATATATTCCAATATCATCGGTTGACCATAATAAAGACCTGCTTTCTGGGCAGATTTTGTTATGTGGTAACGATGAATCAGAGAGGTGGAAATTAGCTTATGCACCATTTCTCTGTAATCCATTGTATAATTCCTTTCACCCTGAATAGTTAAACGTTTAAGTATACAGTTGAATATAATACCACCATTTTGTTTTTTATTTTTCTGAAAAAGAAAAATGATGCAATAATTTTATTTTTTACAAATGATTAATATTTGTATTTTTAAATAATCAACAACACACCATCTTTTTTCATAACGATTTTCACAAAAATGTTGTGCAAATTTACCAAATGTATTTGGTAAATTTTAACTTGGCTTTAACAAAATATATCAAAATCCCCTTGAAATGAGTTTTGTTATTTGATATTATTAACTTGATGTAATGTAACATAGCCGTAGTATCGTGTTAGTGAGGTGCAGAAGTGAAAAAGAAGAATGACTACAATGATTTCCCGCTATATGTTTTTCATCAGGGTAAAAACTTTAAAGCTCAGGAGTTTTTAGGCGCACATAAAGTGGAAGACAGCAAATATGTTTTCAGGGTTTGGGCACCTAATGCAGAAAGTATTTTTGTAACGGGCACTTTCAATGATTGGAGTGAAGATGCCGCACCTATGTATCGCCTTAACGATGGCGGTGTATGGGAGGTTTATGCCGAGGGTGTAAAGAATTTCGATTCATATAAGTTCATTATCTATACCAGAACAGGCAGAAAGCTATATAAGGCAGACCCCTATGCGATTCATGCGGAAACCCGTCCCGGAACTGCCTCAAAAATATTTGAGGGTAATTATAAATGGAATGACAGTGCCTGGCTTAAAAAACGCAAGGAGTCAAGTGTTTATTCTTCACCTGTTAACATTTACGAGGTCCATTTGGGCTCGTGGAAGCGTTATGAGGATGGTAACACATTAAGCTATCGTGATCTGGCAAAGGAGCTTGTTGAATATGTGAAGAATATGGGCTACACCCATATTGAGCTTCTTCCGGTAGCGGAGCACCCCTTTGATGGCTCCTGGGGTTATCAGGTAACAGGCTATTTTGCAGTAACCTCCCGTTACGGCACACCTGATGATTTTAAATATTTTATTGACCAGTGTCATAAAGCAGGAATTGGTGTTATTGTGGATTGGGTTCCCGCCCATTTCCCCAAAGATGCCTTTGGTCTTGCAGAATTTGATGGTACACCTTGCTATGAATATGCAGATGTCCGTAAGGGTGAGCATCTTCAGTGGGGAACAAAGGTTTTTGATTTCGGAAGAAATGAGGTTCAGAGCTTCCTTATATCAAACGCTTGCTTCTGGCTTGATGAATACCATATTGACGGGCTTCGGGTTGATGCAGTTGCTTCAATGCTCTATCTTGATTATGGCAGAGATGATGGCCATTGGATTGCAAATGCCAATGGCGGCAACGAAAATTTAGAAGCAGTTGCTTTTCTTAAACAGCTTAACGAAACTGTGTTCACAGAGCATGGCGATGTTATGATGATGGCGGAAGAAAGCACCTCATGGCCTATGGTTTCAAAGCCTGTTTATATGGGTGGTCTCGGCTTCAATTTTAAATGGAATATGGGTTGGATGAATGATATTTTAAGATATTTTTCACTTGACGGAATATTCAGAAAGTTCAATCACGATTTGATTACTTTCTCCTTCTTCTATGCATTCAGTGAAAATTTTGTGCTTCCCATTTCACACGATGAGGTTGTTCACGGTAAATGCTCACTTATTAATAAAATGCCGGGTAATTATAACGAGAAATTTGCAGGTGTAAGAGCGTTTTTAGGTTATATGTATGCCCATCCCGGTAAAAAGCTTCTCTTTATGGGTAGCGAATTCGGTCAGTTTATTGAATGGGACTACAAAAAAGGTCTTGATTGGCTTCTTCTTGATTATGAAATGCACCTTTGGTTGCAGGATTACACGAGAGAGCTAAATAAATTCTATAAAAAGAACTCTCCTCTTTGGGAAATTGATTATAGCTGGGAAGGCTTTAACTGGATTGTAAGTGATGATAACACAAACTCTGTTATAGCCTTTGTAAGAACGGATAAAGAGGATGAAAAGATTATTGCGGTATGCAATTTCACCCCCGTTTTAAGAAAGGATTATAAAATCGGTGTTCCCGAGGGTGAAGGCTACGAGCTTGTTTTCAATTCCGACTCCCAGAAATTTGGCGGTTCGGGTGAAAAAATAAAGAAAACCTATAAAACAAATGATGGTGAAATGCACGGATATGAGCAATATATTGAATTGACTCTTCCGCCTATGACAACTCTTTATTTTAAGCAGAAAAAAGCGCCTGTTGAGAAAAAGAGTGATAAAAAGCCATCAGTAAAAAAAACAAAAAAATAATTCATATATAGGAAAGGAATGTAACAACAATGGCAAAAAAGAATGAATGTATTGCAATGCTTCTTGCCGGTGGTCAGGGCTCCCGTCTTGGCGTTCTTACAAAAAACATTGCAAAGCCTGCCGTTCCCTACGGCGGTAAGTACAGAATTATTGACTTCCCCCTTTCAAACTGTGTGAACTCCGGTATTTATACCGTTGGTGTTCTCACACAGTATCAACCTCTTGAACTTAATGATTACATCGGCAACGGTGGTCCTTGGGACCTTGACCGTGCAAATGGTGGCGTTCATATTCTTTCACCCTATCAACAGATTGAGGGTACAGAATGGTATAAGGGTACAGCTAATGCGATTTACCAGAATATTCAGTTTATTGACAGATATAATCCCGAATATGTAGCAATTCTTTCAGGTGACCATATCTATAAAATGGACTATGCAAAAATGCTTCAGTTCCATAAACAGAAGGATGCAGCCTGCACAATTGCAATGCTTGAGGTTCCGTGGGAAGAGGCATCCCGTTTCGGTCTTATGTTTGTTGATGATGACGGCAGAATTACCGCCTTTGAAGAAAAGCCCAAGAATCCCAAGAGCAACAAGGCTTCAATGGGTGTTTATATGTTCACATGGGAGAAGCTTCGTCAGTATCTTATTGATGATGAGGCAGACCCTGATTCATCAAACGACTTTGGTAAAAATGTTATTCCTGCAATGCACGAAGCAGGCGAAAGACTTTTCGCTTATGGCTTTGATGGCTATTGGAAGGATGTTGGTACAATCGATTCACTTTGGGAAGCAAACCTTGATTTGCTTAATCCTAAGGCAAACATTGATTTATCAGATAATAGCTGGAAGATTTATGGCAGAGGTGCGGTTACAGCTCCCCAGTATGTTTCCGACAAAGCAGTAATTGAAAATTCACTTGCTGCAGAGGGTTGTGAAATTGAGGGTAAAGTTGATTATTCGGTTCTCTTCTCCAATGTTACTGTTGAAGAGGGTGCTTTTGTTGATTATTCAATTGTTATGCCCGGTGCAGTAATTAAAAAAGGTGCCGTTGTTCAGTATGCAATGGTTGCGGAAAATGCAGTCATTGAAGAGGGTGCGGTAGTTGGTGAAAATCCCGAAAAATGTGATAACCTTGAAAATTGGGGTGTCAGCGTTGTTGGTGCAGGTGTAACAGTCGGTAAAAACGCAACTGTTAAAGCACAGTCAATGATTTCAGAAGATGTTAAGGAGGGCGAAACAGTATGATGCCGAAAAATGTTCTCGGAATTATTTATTCCAATTCTTATGATTCATCTTTAGGTGCGCTTACAGCAAGACGCACCATGGGTTCAGTCCCCTTTGGCGGAAGATATCGCCTTATTGACTTCGCTCTTTCAAACCTTGTAAACTGTGGTGTTACAAAGGTTGGCGTTATTGCAAACAGCAATTTCCATTCTCTTATGGACCATGTTGGCAGTGGCAGACCCTGGGACCTTTCAAGAAAGGTTGACGGTCTTTATATGCTTCCTCCCTTTACTCCCGGTGCAACAGAGAGTGGCGACAGAATTGATACACTTAACAGAATAATGGAATTTATTGCAGCATCAAAGCAGGAATATGTTCTTCTTATGGACTCCAATGTTGTCTGCAATATGGATTTATCCAAGCTTTTCAGCTTCCATTCAGGGAAAAATGCGGATATTACAATTGCTTATGCAAACGGTAAGGCTCCCAAGCTTGAAAAAACAATGGCTCTTACTCTTGATGAGGACGGCAAAGTTACAAATGTGGGTATTGATGTTAAGACTGAAAGCGACATTAACTATTCAACAAATATCATTCTTATAAGAAAAGCTCTTCTTGAAAGACTTATTGGCGATGCAGAAAGCTATGCCTATACAAGCTTTGAAAAAGACCTTATTCAGAAAAATGTTTCTCATCTTAATATCTATGGTTACAAGGTAGATGAATGGTCAAGAACAATTGACAGTATGGAAAGCTATTTTGATGCAAATATGGCTCTCCTTGAGAAAAATTGCAGAAAGAATCTTTTCCGTGCAGATGCACCTGTTTATACAAAGGTCCGTAACGATATGCCTGTTATTTACGGCATTACTTCGAAATGTGAAAACTCCCTTGTTGCAGATGGTTGCCAGATTGATGGTACTGTTAAAAACAGTATCATTTTCCGTGGTGTCAGAGTTGCGAAGGGTGCAGTTGTTGAAAATTCAATTCTTATGCAGGATGCTTTTGTTGGCGAGGATGCAAAGCTTAACTGTGTAATTATGGATAAAAATACAGTTATCACTCCCAAGAAAACTCTTAGCGGTGATAAGAGCTATCCCTTGTTCGTAGGTAAGGAAATCGTTATTTAAAATTTTGCGGTTTTTAGTGAGGTGTCAGTATGGCAGTTTGTCCCATTTGCGGTTGCAAAACCGATGAGTTGGATTTTGTTGAAAGAAAAATAACCGATATAAATTGCAGGGTTTGTTCTTTTTGCAATCGTCAATTAAATGTTTTTGATGCCACTCAGGAGCCTACCGAAGCACAGCTGAGGTGGCTTGATGCTGTTATCGGGAAGGATGTGCCTGAAAGAAATGAAGCAGTTCTGAATGGAGTTAAGGCAATCCGGAATCGTTTCCCTGAAAAAGAGGTTCAACAAGCGACCTTCTCTGCTCCTCACAAAACAACGGTTGTTCAGCAGGGTGGAAATGTAAAAAAAGCAAAAGCAGATTATGATGCAGATGCAATAATCAGTGAATTGCAGAACAGAGTTTCAGCCCTTGAAAATGAACTGCGCAATATGAAGAGAAAGCAGATGATTAAAACAATAATTGAGTTAGGTGCACCATTTGTGCTTCTCATATTACTTGTTATAGTTGTTTTATCTTCAGGCGTTATAGATAATTTTAAAGCGATTTTTGATATGGCAGGAGTTTCAATCTGAAAATCTTAACGGAGGTTTATAATATGAAAGTTTTATATGCTGCAAGTGAAGCCCTTCCTTTTATTGCAAGTGGCGGCTTGGCAGATGTTGCAGGCTCTCTTCCGCAGGCCTTGAGAAAAAGGCTTATCGGTTGCAGAGTTGTTATGCCTCTTTATGACGGCATTAAGCAAGAGCTTAAGGATTCAATGAAATTTATAACAAATATTTCCGTACCTGTTGCCTGGCGCAGACAGTATTGCGGAATATTTGAAGCAAGAGCAGGTGGAGTGATTTACTATCTCCTTGATAACCAGTATTATTTCAAGAGAGATTCTCTTTATGGCTTCTATGATGATGCGGAAAGATTTGCTTTCTTTGCAAGAGCAATTCTTGAAATCATTCCTCATATTGATTTCAAGCCCGATATCATTCATTGTAATGACTGGCAGACTGCTCTTACTCCTCTCTATTACAGCACAATGTATGCTAATCAGCCCGGTTACGAAAATATCAAAACAGTTCTTACCATTCACAACATTCAGTATCAGGGTGTTTATGGAGAAGAGCTTATTGATAATGTTGTTGGTATAGACCACGCTCATAAGAGCCTTATTGAATATGATGGCGCAGTTAATCTTATGAAGGCAGGTATTGAGTGTGCCAATGCGGTTACAACCGTCAGCCCCTCTTATGCAAAGGAGATTCTTGACCCCTGGTATTCTCACGGTCTTGATACAATTCTTCGTGAAAGAAGCTATAAATTACGCGGTATTCTTAATGGTATTGATGTTGAAAACTACAATCCTGAAACAGATAAGGATGTTTTCAAGAACTATTCCGTTGATAATATGCGCGGAAAAGCAGTAAATAAAAGAGAACTCCAGAAGCTTTTAGGGCTTCCGGAGAAAAAAGATACTCCCGTTATGGGTATGGTAACAAGACTTGTTTCTCACAAAGGTCTTGACCTTTGTAAACAGGTTCTTGATGAGTTGCTTGCCACAACAGATATTCAGCTTGTTGTTTTAGGCTCAGGCGATTATCAGTATGAAGAGTTCTTCAGAGGTCTTGCACAGCGTTATCCCGATAAAGTGGGTCTTTGCCTTGGCTTTATTCCCGATTTGGCAAGGAAAATCTATGCAGGTAGCGATATGTTCCTTATGCCCTCCAAGAGCGAGCCCTGCGGTCTTTCACAGATGGTTGCTCTTCGCTATGGTTCAATCCCGATTGTTCGTGAAACAGGCGGTCTTCGTGATTCTGTTACAGACAGTGGCGATAATTTGGGTAACGGCTTTGTATTCTCTTCTTATAATGCTCACGATATGCTTCACTCTATCAGACGCGCAGTTGAGGGGTATCAGGATAAGAAGGGCTGGGCAATTCTTGTTAAGCGCGCTATGGAAAGCGATAATTCCTGGGGAAAATCCGCTAATGAATACATTAAAATGTATAAAGAAGTTCTGAAGGGTTAATTATCAAGCTTAATTGAGTTAGCCATTTTGCTTAAAAGACTTTCAACTCCTTTTATGACGGCCTCGATACTCTTGGGTTCGGGGCCGCCGTAGCGTCTTGCATTTACAGTTTTTTCGGGAAAATCATCCAGATATGATTCCATAAGTGCAAGGCTGAGAGCTTGTGCATATTTAGGCGGAAGAGAGAACCATCTTTTAGGAATATAACCCTTCTGGGCAGCGGCGTGAAGGGTTCTGTAAATTGTTGTGGCATAAAGAATATCTGCCGAGGTGCCACCTTGAGAGGAGCCTGCATTCATTCGCTCGTGGCTCATAATTGCGGCGCGGTAAATGGAGTTTGTGTTGAAAACGGAGTCCTCTTCTCTGTCTTCAAGCTCAGAAGAATCAAGCCCATATCGGCTATCGGTTATGCCTAAAATGTAATCAGTGGTAACATTATAATATTCTGCGGCTTTGCATAAAAAGGACAAGCTGTATTCACGGATTCCCTTTTCATAATGTGATAAAAGTGCCTGAGAAACACCTAAATCTGCTGCGGCATCCTTCTGGCTCAAGCCTTTTTCTGTTCGCAAATCAACAAGTCTTTTATTAAAATTTGTATTCATACATAACCCCCGAAAAACATAAAATTATACTATTTGTATAATAATATACACTATCTTACAGGAGAAATCAATGAAAACTTATACAATACATTTAATTCGACATGCTCTTACTCAAGGAAATATTGAGGGCAGATACATAGGGCAGACTGACGAAGAGCTTTGTCAGGAAGGTTTAAACCAGCTTCAGGTAATGAAAAAAGAATATAATTACCCTCTTGTTGATGTTGTTTTTACAAGTGGCTTGAAGCGTTGTGTTCAGACTGCCAAAATCCTTTTCCCTGACAAAACACCTATTGAGATGAGAGGCTTTGAAGAGTGTGATTTTGGTGAATTTGAAGGCCGTACTGCCGATGAATTAGAGCGTTATGAGGAGTTTTCACAGTGGCTTTCAGGAGGCGAGGATGCCCGACCTCTTAATGGAGAAAGTAACTCTGAATTTGCAACTCGTGTTTGTGATTGCTTTGCAAAAACTGTGGATGGTATGATAAAAACCGGTACAAGAACTGCAGCGATTATTACACATGGTGGTGTAATGATGAGTATTCTTGCGGCTTTCGGTGTGCCCGAATTACCAATGACAGAATGGCTTTGTCCTTCTTGTTGCGGTTATACAATCCGTATAACTCCATCCCTTTGGAGCGCAACGAGAAAATTTGAGGTAATAAGCGAAATACCAGCAGAGCCTTTGACAGCAGAGCAGGAAGAACAATTATGGGATTATTATGCAGATGTTCCCGAGGATGAAGATATCGATTGGGACAGTATGTCTGATGATGATTTTAAATTAGTTTGAGGTGAGTTAAATGTCAGATTATAGAATTTTTGCAAACCACGCACATCTTTTTCCGAAAAACACAAAGCCCAATGGAGATATAGACACATTGAAATCTATTATGGATGAATGTGAAATTGAGGGTGCTGTTTGCTTTTCACCATTCTGGCATCAGATGGATATGTACGCCCATACAACAGGCCAAAATCCTTGTGAATGGACTGCTAAGGTGCTCAAAAACGAGCCGAATCTTGTTGGCTTTGGTACTATTGATTTTGACAGAAAAGACCTGACCGACCAGATTAAGAGAATTAAGGATTTAGGTCTTTACGGAATAAAAATTCACCCTGCCGCACAAGAGGTGAATGTTGCAGGAAAAGAGCTTTTTGAGGTGTATGAAGAAGCGGAAAAGCAAGGACTTTTCTTATCCTTCCACACAGGTCTTCATTGGCACAGAATTGCTGATTATCAGATGCTTTTGTTTGATGAGGTTGCTTATAATTTCCCAAAGCTCCGTTTCAGTATGGAGCACATGGGCGGTTACAGCTTTTTCAGGGAAGCTCTCCTTGTAATGAACAATAATTCAAGAGGCGAGATTGACCACGTTTTTGCAGGGTGGACAAGCATTGCTATGGAAAAGGACGAGCTTGGCAATACCCGCAGAGGTGCCTGGTCTTTAACAGATGAAGAGCTTTGTGATCTGATTTATCAGACAGGTCCGAAGCGTAGCATTTTCGGTCTTGATACTCCATATAAAGATGCAAAAATGATAAAAGAATCAATTGAAAGAATAAAAAAACTCCCCATTACTGAGGGGGCAAAGAAGGGTATTCTTGGAGATAATCTTAGAGAAATTCTGTTTAGTTAAAAGTGAGAGTGAATAGGGGAAGCTTCGCTTCCAAACATTATAACAAGCCCAAAGCGGAAAAGCTTTTACACCTTTCCGTTTTGGGCTTGAATTCGCATCGCAGCAACCTTGTGAGATGAATTCACTATAACACAGAATTGTGTTTTGGCAACACGAATTTGTGTGATTTGTTACACTTATGGCAAATAGTATTGAATTAGGGAGATTTACTATGAGTGTATATGTGTACCCAAGAGTACGAGATTTGCGTGAAGATGCAGATTGGACACAAGAACAAGTTGCAATAATGTTAGGAAAGCAAACAACAACTTACAGAAGATGGGAGTCGGGAGAAACTGAAATCCCAACTCACATTATAAAGAAACTTTGTGAGATTTACAATGTATCAGCCGACTATATGTTGGGATTTAGTAACGAAAAAAAGAAACTTCCCAAAATATAATCGGCTTTGCCCGAAACTGAAATTAATATTAGCGATATATAAGCAAGCTTGTGCGATATATTTTGTTTGCACAAAATGCGATATAATCGACATATTGCCGATTGCGATATATTTGCTTTGCAAATGCGATATGATATAAATCCTTATTTCGCGTGCCGTCGGCACATATCGCACCAAAGGTATATCGCATCGTCAGATATATCGAAAATCCGCCAGGATTTATATCGCTGTGGCTTCGCCACACGTCCGCCGTTTTTTAGTAAATCATATCCGCAGTTGTCCAGCTTTTGAGAATTTCAGCCTGGTCGGCTGCTTCTTTTTTTGCACCTTCTAAATCGTGGTCGCGGTAGTTTCCGCATTCAATTGCGCTTACGCCGGGCACATCACCCTCAAAGCCTGCAATAAATTCGAGAGCCTCCTGAGTAAGCTTGAGTGCATCGGCGTGAGTTATTCCTGTTGTAAGGAAATAAAAGCCTGTTCTGCAACCCATAGGTCCGAAGTAAATGATGTTGTTTTTTTGTTCGGTGTTTCTTACGTATGTAGCAAAAAGATGCTCAAAGGTATGAATAGCACCATTTTCCATAACAGCCTCTATATTGGGACGGCGTGTTCTTATATCGTAGGTGATAACATCGCCGTCAATTCTTGATATATACATACCGCGCAGAAGCTTTGTATGGTCAACATTAAAGCTGTCAATTCGTTCCATTTTGTTTTTCTCCTTAAGATTGTCTGTGATAGTTTTAGTTTCTTTGCTTCTTATATCTTTGAAAAATTGCTTCAGAATTTCAGCGCATTCATTTTCCATAAACCCACCAAAATAAAGCGGTTTGAAGCTGAAATCCGAGTCAAAAAGATTAAGAACCGATCCACAAGCACCGTTTTTCTTGTCATAGGCACCAAACACAACATTTTTGATTCGGGCGTTTATAATGGCACCTGCACACATAGGGCAGGGCTCAAGAGTAACATAAAGCTCACACTCCCAGAGTCGCCAGCCACCCAAACGGTTGCAGGCTTGGTTTATTGCTTCAATTTCTGCGTGACAAAGGGCATTTTTGCCTTTTTCACGGCGGTTTCGTCCTCTGCCGATTATTTTGTTACCAATTGTGACCACCGCACCAACGGGAACCTCGCCATCTTTTGCGGCTTCTTTTGCAAGGCGTAATGCCTCGTTCATAAATTCTGTATTATTCATATCAATAAACGGGAGGGGTTGTGGTTAATTGGGTTGCTGCCTGAATAACATAGAGAATGATAGCTATGATTATGATAGGTGCGGTAATGAATTTTATCATTTTTTCACCTAATGTAGCTTCCTTGAAGCAACAATCATCCTTTAATATTTTATCTTCCTTATATCGTGTTAAATAGATAATTATAGCGATAATACCTGCAATAATTCCTGCGGCAGAGCCAATATAAAAGAATGTGTTTGAGGTGTATTCGTCGAAATAATATGTCAGAGCAGAGGAGATGCCTGACATAGCATTCATAAGAGCGTGAATAATAACACCTGTCCACAGGCTTTCGGTAGCTATAACAGCGTAGCCGATAACAAGACCGCAAAGGAAAGCGAATGGCATCTGCACGGCATTTCCGTGGAATATTCCGAAAACAAGAGCAGAGGCTACAATTGCAAAAAGGTTGCCGTATTTTCTCATGCTCTGCATAAGAACGCCTCGAATGGCAAATTCCTCTATCAGCGGTGGTATCAATGCCGAGCTTATGAAAATCATTATCACATCTGATGTGCTTGATGGATATTGAAGAGCTGAGTAAGAGGAATATATACCAAATCCCTCAGCGAAAGCTATTAAAAAGCTGGTGATGAAGTTAGCAAGAAGACAACCGCCGAAGCCCATTAAAATCAATAAAAGGGTCTTGGTTTTGTCTTCAGGCACAGCATAAGGAACGGTACTTGAAAAACCGTTTTTTTTCAGAAGCCTTGAGCCGATGAAAAACGCGCCGCCAACAGAGATTACAGAGTAGAATATTCCGAAAGCAGATGCAAATGTCAGATTGGTTTCATAAAGCTCAGAGAAAGCGGGAATTAAAAGCAAATATGAAAATGAAAAAGAAAGTGCCAAGACAATTAAAAGAATAATACCTGTATCAGTACCAAGGGCTTTGATTTTCTTTTCGTGTTGCTTGCGTTGAAGCATTTTTTGCCTTTGCTCCTCAAGATATTGGGGACTAAAGAAGCTCTGGGGTGCACCATAGTGATAATTGGGGACTCCGTAGGGTGCGGTTGCGTTATAGATATCAGCAGGTGACGGAGCTTGGCTTTGATTAGCATTGCCGTTTTTCTGCGGGTTAACCCCATAAGGCTCTCTTGGGTTGTTTGGATTGTTATCAGGAATATAGTCCATAGCTTTTCCTTTCGTATAATTTTGGATATTTGAATAAATTATACCAACTATTCGCATAAATATCAACAGATAAATTGTGTACGAGTGATGAATTTTTACAATATGTAGTGTTGCGAAAAAATCCAAAACAATGTATAATTTTACCTGATATATTTTGATGAAATTTAAGGATGGTAAAAATGAACAAAACAACCCATAAGCTCAGAATTGCAGGAGAGGAATACAGAATCGTTTCTGATGAAGCTCCTGAATATATGAGCGAATTGGCTCACGAAATAGATTTGAAAATGGCAGATATTCTTCGTGGTGCCCGTGTTTCCACAACTCAGGCGGCAGTGCTTGTTGCTTTGCAGTATGCGGATGAAGCAAAGAAAAATGGCGACACAACAGACAATCTTCGTTTACAGCTTAAGGAATATCTTGAGGATGCGGCAAAAGCAAAAAGTGAGCGTGATTTCTATAAACGCGAGCTTGACAGAATAAAGGCTATAAGCACAGTTGAAGATAAAACAGGCGGACTTTGGAGATAATTATGGAAATGTTGAAAGTAAAAAAAGTCAGAGAAAACGCAAAATTGCCTACAAGGGCAACTGAAGGTAGCGCAGGACTTGATTTATATGCTTGTATTGATGAGCCAATCACATTGAACAAGGGTGAAAAAGCCTTGATTCCTACAGGCATTGCAATTGGGCTTGATGACCCTCATTACGCAGCATTTATTCATTCAAGAAGCGGTCTTGCAATTAAGCATGGCCTGGCACTTCTCAATTCCGTAGGTGTTGTTGATAGTGACTATCGTGGTGAGGTTTGCGTTGGTATAGTCAAGCTTACAGAAGAGCCTTATACAATTCAACCCTTTGAGAGAATAGCTCAGATGGTTATAAAGCCTGTAGAATTGCCTGAAATTGTTGAGGTTGAAGAGCTTGATGAAACGGACCGTGGCGCAGGCGGATTTGGTTCAACGGGGAAAAAATAATGAGTACAACTATTGCAGCAATTGCTACCGCTCAGGCGGCGGCAGGCTTAGGAACAGTAAGATTATCGGGAGAAAATGCTCTGTCAATTGCCGACAGGGTTTTTTCTGCTGTTTCAGGGAAAAAATTAACAGATGCAAAAGGCTATACTGCCTACTATGGCAAGGTTCACGATGGAGAAACAGAGTTGGATGATGCGGTTGCCCTTGTTTTCCGCGCTCCAAAAAGCTATACAGGTGAGGATGTTGTTGAATTAAGCTGTCACGGAGGTCTTTTTATTCTTCAAAGGGTGCTTCGTGCGGTTTTTAATGCAGGTGCGGTTGCCGCCGAGGGTGGCGAATTTACTAAAAGAGCATTCCTTAACGGCAAAATGGATTTATCTGAGGCGGAAGCGGTTATGTCGCTTATTTCTGCATCAGGTGAAGAGGCGAGAGCAGCAACATTAAATGCTCTTGATGGTGCCTTGAGCAGAGAAATTGGTGAGTGCAGGGATGAACTGGCAAGAACTGCGGCATTCCTTGCTGCTTGGGTGGATTATCCTGATGATGAAATTCCCGAGCTTTCTGACTCTCAGATGACCGAAACCCTTTCAACTGTTAAATATCGTCTTGAGAAATTGCTTGATGGCTTTGATGCAGGTCAGGCAATTCTTGAGGGTATTGATACCGCTATTGTGGGCAGACCCAATGTGGGTAAATCCACACTTTTAAATGCCCTTTCAGGTAGAGAAAGAGCAATTGTTACCTCCGTTGCGGGCACAACCCGTGATGTGCTCGAGGAAACCGTAAGATTGGGTAACATCACCCTTCGTCTTGCGGATACTGCAGGTATCAGAAGCGATACAGATGATGAGATTGAAAAAATCGGTGTTGTTAGAGCAAAGGAGCGGTTTGACAGAGCAAGCCTTGTGCTTATGGTTCTTGATGCAGAGCAGGGCTTGTCGGATGATGATAAAGAGCTTCTTGAGCTTTGCAAAAAGAAAAATTCTATTGTAATTATCAATAAAACAGATAAAGAAAAAGCGCTCTCATCTGAAGATGTGAAAGCACTTGTTGAAGATGATAATATTGTTGAAATTTCCGCTAAAAACCGCAAGGGTATGGATGAGCTTACCGCTATGGTGGAAAGGGTTGTGGGTACTGCAGGCTTTGACCCGTCAGCCCCCCTTATTACTACTGAAAGGCAACGGGGTTGTGTTGTGAAAGCGGTTGAGCATTTAACGGAAGCTCTTGATGGTCTTTTAATGGGTATAACCCCTGATGCTACTAATGTCTGCATTGATTGTGCCGTTGAAAATCTTTGCGTTTTAACAGGCGAAAAAGCAACGGAAACAATAGTCAACGAGGTTTTCAGGAATTTTTGCGTTGGCAAATAAAAAGGCAGTAAAAACCGCCTTAAAAATTAGAGTTAATAATCTCTTTTATGAACTTTTCGGTTGGGTAATCTAAGATTATCCAACCATATTTTTTGCCTTTTTCAAGAGGTACATCTGCCAGCCTTTTGTTGATATATTCTGCACTTCTTTTGGGGTTGTAAAAAAGGCTTCCGCAAGAGAAAAATGTGATTAAAATATTATTAGCTTCAGGCGGATTTTTTAAGAAGGGGAGCACCGCTAAATCCCACTTTTTTTGAGGTGTCAAGCCGTATAAATCCTGAACAGTAAAGGCTTTTCCCGTTATTGACCCGTTGCGGCTGAGAAGCTCTGCAGTTTCATAAATTCTCTCAACATTTTCTTTTTGATAGACCCAGGTTGAGAGGTTGATTCCCGTATTGAAATCGGTGTAAATTTCGTTGCTTTTATCAACATTATCACGATTTAAAAGCACAATTTTTCCGCGAATCTCTTTGAGTGTGGGGATTCGGTTTTCCTTGTACCAAACCGACTCGTTTTCAAGATGGTTTTTAAAAAAAGTGTCAAAGGTTTCTTCCTGATTTGCACCGTCATCACGCTTGTAGCAAAACAAAATAGCTTCAGTAGGATTTTGAGAAAGAAAATTTTTGCAATCGTTTATAACATCATCAAGAAATAGCTTTTTACTTTTGTTTTTTGGGTTTTTGCAGTCCGCTATATCGTGAACAAGCTTTAATTTTTCTCCATCCTTTTCAACACGGATATCAAGATAGCGAATACCTGCATTCAACTGCTGGGTAATATTCATTTTTTGGCATTTTGAAAGAAAAGCAAATTGCACACGACAGGTACAGCTATCATGAGTTCCGGGTAAATTAATTTCTGAAATAAGAGTGTTGTCAGATAAATTTTTCATCCAGTTATTCATACACGCTCTCCTTTCAGTTGTTTACATAATTTTAACATATACGCAAAGTAAATGCAATAATTGTCATTTATTACATTATTATGTAAAAATATATGATGATATAATATTGCAAAAATGCAGATATTATGTTAAACTATATTGGTTAAATTGCGCAGTGTTGCGCTTTTATAAAAATAAAACGAAAGAAGGATTGTTTTGAACGGCTTTGTTGAAAAGATAGTTGCTTTTGCGAAAAAACACACTAAGGGTTTGTTTATTCTTTTTGATTTGATTTCTATAGGGCTTGCATTTTCTCTTGCAACATATTTGAAATTTGATGCTCCGGTGTTTTTTCCGAAGTGGTTTAACAATAATGTTTGGTTTATTGTTTTGGCCGATGTAGTTATAACAGCCATTTGTTTCGCGGTGTTTAAAATTTACAACAGAATGTGGCAATATTTTGTAGCAAAGGACTATACAACACTTGTGGGAGCTTTTGCTGTTTCTAAGGTTATCGTTATGATACCCTTTGTGTATATCTGGCTTAAATATACACGTTCATTTCTTACATTTATGACCTTGTATTCTGTTATTTCTCTGGTTTTACTTGTGTTAGGCAGGGCTTTGGTATTTATCTCGTATAATTTATGGCGAACTAAAATACTCGCTCCTAAAAACACAGAAAACGGCAGAAAAAGAAGAGTTATGATAATTGGCGCAGGTAGTGCGGCAATAAGACTTATCAGTGAGCTTAAAGGCGTGAACAATGTCAATCGCTATAATGTTGTTGCTCTTATTGACGATAATAGGAGGAAACAAGGTGAATATCTTAACGGTGTTAAGGTTTATGGCGGAAGAGAAGAAATTATAAAATATGCTAACGAGCTTGACATTGATGAAATTTTCATTGCTGTTCCGTTAATTGGTGGCGAAAACAAAAAAGAACTTTTTGATATATGCAATAAAACTGGCTGTAAGCTTAAAACCTTGCCTCGTGTTACTGTGGAAAAAGAGGGCGAAAGTCTTACAACACAGCTTCGTAAGGTTGATTACACAGACCTTTTAGGCAGAGAGCAGATTAAGCCCGACCTTTCCAGAGTTTTTGAGTTGCTCAAGGGTCATACTGTTCTTGTTACGGGTGGCGGTGGCTCAATCGGTAGTGAGCTTGTTCGTCAGGTTGCAAATAGTGGCGTTGCAAAAAGAATTATCATTTTTGATATTGCTGAAAACGGTGCATATGAAATTCAACAGGAAATCAGAAGAAATTATCCGGATGTTGATTTAAAGGTGCTTATCGGTTCAATCCGAGATGAAAAAAGGCTTTGTGAAATTTTTGAGGAATTTAAGCCCAGCTTTGTTTATCACGCTGCAGCTCATAAGCATGTTCCTCTTATGGAGGACAGTCCTAAGGAAGCTGTTAAGAATAATGTTTTCGGTACATATAATCTTGCAAAGACAGCTGATAAATATGGTGTAAAACGCTTTGTTATGATTTCTACAGATAAAGCCGTTAACCCCACCAACGTAATGGGTGCAACAAAACGTATTTGTGAAATGATTGTACAGTCATTCAATAAAATATCTGAAACAGATTTTGTTGCGGTTCGTTTTGGTAATGTTTTAGGTTCAAATGGTAGCGTAATACCGCTTTTCAAAGAACAGATTGAAAATGGTGGCCCTGTAACAGTTACTCATCCTGATATTATTCGTTATTTTATGCTCATACCTGAAGCGGTTTCTCTTGTACTTCAGGCGGGTGCGTATGCTAATGGTGGCGAAATCTTTATTCTTGATATGGGCTCACCGGTTAAAATACGTGAGCTTGCAGAAAATCTTATCAGACTTTCAGGTCATGTTCCCGGAGTAGATATCGAGATTAAATATACAGGTCTCCGTGATGGTGAAAAGCTTTATGAGGAGCTCCTTATCAGCGAAGAGGGTATTCAGAAAACTCAAAACGACCTTATTTATGTTGCAAGGCCTATGGAGTTTGATTCAGAGAATTTGTTTAACAAAATCGGTTATATGAGAGAAATAATGGAAGGTGCAACACATCGACAGATTGTTGATATTGTAAAAGAGCTTGTACCTACCTTTAAACCTCAGAATGAAGCATATAAGGACGAAGAAAAAGAAGAAGTTAATGTCTAGGATGTGACTTGGTGAGAATTTTAGTAATATGCCAGTATTATGCTCCTGAACCTTTCAGAATAGCGGACATATGCGAAGCCTTGGTAAAAGAAGGTAATGAGGTTGATGTTATTACTTCTTTTCCCAATTACCCAATGGGTGAAATATATGAAGGCTATAAAAATGGAGAACATAAAGATGAAACAATAAACGGCGTAAATGTTCACAGAGTTTTTACCATAGGCAGAAAAACAGGCCCACTTTACAGATTTTTAAACTATTATGCATATTCCATAGCTTCAACGCTTTATATTTCAAAAATAAAAAAAGAGTATGATGTTGTATTTGTGTATCAGCTTTCTCCCGTGATGATGGCTCAGGCAGCACTGAAATACAAGAAAAAGCATGGAAAAAAAGTAGTTTTGTATTGCCTTGATTTATGGCCTGAGAGTCTTACATTGGGTGGAATAAAAAAGGGTAGTCTGATTTATTCGTACTACAAAAGACTTGCAAAAAGAATCTATAATAAAGTGAATAAAATAGCGGTATCATCAAGAATGTTCCAAGACTATTTTGAAGATGTGTTAAATATTGATTCCGATACAGTACAATATATTCCGCAGTATGCAGAAGATGTATTTTATCCGTCCAACGAGCCTAACGGTGATATTATAAATATTACTTATGCAGGAAATATAGGAACAACTCAAAGTATTGAAACAATTTTGTATGCAGCACAAAAATTAAAAGAAAAGAAAGTGCAGTTTCATATATACGGTGATGGTTCAGGTGTTGGCAGAATGTTGGAGCTGGTTGAAAGTCTGCTATTAAAAAACGTGATTTTTCATGGAAGAGTTTCAATAGAAGAATTGCCTGAAAAATACGCAAAGAGTGATGCTTTAATTGTTACGCTTTCAGATAATGAAGTTCTCTCCATGTCATTTCCCGGAAAAATACAGTCATATATGGCGGCAGGCAAGCCGGTTGTGGCTTCGTTAAATGGTGAAGCAGCCAGAATAATTGAGGAGGCTGAATGTGGCTTTGTAGCCTCTGCAGAGGATGTTGATGGCTTGGTATCGTGCATTGAGAAGCTTATCTGTGCAGACAGAGAAATATTAGGAAAAAATTCCCGCAAATATTACGATAGATATTTTCGCAAGGAAGATTTTATTGCTAAACTGTTGAAGATTCTTTCAGAATAAAAGGTGGTTTTGTGAAAGTTTTAATTGTAGGTTTCGCAAAAATTAAATATATGCCCTATCTGGATTTGTATCTGAAAAACCTGAACAGAGAAAAAAACGAAATTCATCTGATTTATTGGAACAGAGATGAGCAGACAGAAGATTTGACATCTGTTGAAGGTCTTAAGCTTTATGAGTTTAAGTGCTATCAAGAGGATGAGGTTTCTAAAATCTCAAAACTCAAAAATTTTTTCAGATTCAAAAAATATGTCACAGCTATTCTGAAAAATGATTATGATATTGTAATTGTATTACAATCGGTTACTGCAGTTTTAATGTACGATTTGTTGATGACAAAAAAGCTCAAAGGTAACTATATTTACGATTACAGAGATTGTACCTACGAAAAAAATAAGCTTTACAAACATATGGTTTCAAGGCTGGTGGAAAATTCAAGGGCAACATTTGTAAGCAGCAAGGGCTTTAAAAAGTATTTGCCTGATAGTGAAAAAATAAAATATGTTCACAATATTGTTTCAGAAGATTTTAAAAAATCCGAAAATATGGATTTACAAAAAACATCTTCTGAAAAGCTCAGAATAGGCTTCTGGGGCTTTTTGAGAGAAGAGCAGATTAATTTAGAGATAATAAAGAAAATTTCTAAAGACCAACGCTTTGAATTGCATTACTACGGAAGAGAACAGAAAACAGCTGGCAATTTAAAAGACTACGTTTTAAAGAATAAAATCGAAAACGTGTTTTTTCACGGAGAATACAATCCTGAAGAAAAATATGAGTTTTTGAAAAATACGGATATAATCCACAATATTTACTGTGAGGAGAAAATGTTGCCGGCAACGAGTAACAAGTATTATGACGGGGTTATTTTTAAGCTTCCGCAATTGGTGGCAAACAAGTCTTTTATGGCTGGCGAGGTAGCAAAAAAAGGGTTGGGTATAGCGGTAGACCCATTTTCCGAAAGTTTTACTCAGGATATATATAGCTACTTCCAAAAAATAAATGCTTGTGAATTTGGATGTATATGTGAAAAAGAAAAAAGTAATATTTCAGAAGAAATGATGAGTGCTATAGAGGAATTGCAGTTTTAATAATTGCTATAGGGGATAAGATATGTCAAAG
>JAZMZY010000044.1:0-40885 GCA_045586265.1 Acutalibacteraceae bacterium | reverse complement strand
GAGCCTGCCGCAGAGCCTCGACCGGGACCTACGGGAATATTTTTAGATTTTGCAAAGCTTATAAAATCTGCAACTATAAGGAAATAGTCGTTAAAGCCCATTTCATCAATAACGGAAAGCTCGTAATCAAGGCGTTCCTTATAGTAGGGCGGAATAATTCCCAATAAATTTTCAAGACCCTTTATACATTCAGCTTTAAGATATGCTCTGTGGTCATCGGTGGGAATATCAAAAAGAGGGAGCTTTGTAACACCGAACTCAAAATCAAAATTACATTTTTCTGCAATAATATCAGTGTTTTCAATGGCTTCAGGGTAATCGCGGAATGCTTCAAGCATTTCATCCCCACTTTTAAGGTAGAATTCATCACTCTGAAAATCAAGGGCATTGTCCTCACCCACAACCTTATTTGTCTGCACTGCAATAAGAACTCTCTGAACATCTGCATCCTCTTTTTTGCAATAGTGGGTATCGTTAGTAGCAACCATAGGAATATTTAATTCACGGCTTATGGAAACAATGCCGTCAAGCACCTCTTTTTCCTCAACCATTCCGTGATTCTGCACCTCAAGATAATAGTTGCCGTCACCAAAGGTATTTTTATACCAAAGTGCAGTATCCCTTGCATCATCCATATTTCTTGCGAGGATTTTCTGAGCCACCTCACCGAAAAGACAGCCTGAAAGAGCAATAAGACCTTCGTTATATTTTCCGAGAATTTCTCTGTCAACTCTTGGCTTTGTATAAAAACCGTCAACCCAGGCAGATGAAACCAGCTTCAGAAGATTCTGATATCCTGTTTCATTTTTGCATAGCAGAATAAGGTGGTAGCGGTCGCTGTCAAGTCCGTGAACCTTATCAAATCTTGAACGAGGCGCAACATAAACCTCGCAACCGATAATGGGCTTAACGCCCTGCGCTTTGCACTCTTTATAAAATGCAACTGCACCATACAGAACACCGTGGTCAGTAATTGCAAGGCTCTTCATCCCGAGATTTTTTGCAAGTGAAACCACCTCCCCGATGCGACAAGCGCCATCGAGAAGGCTATATTCTGTATGAAGATGCAAATGAGTAAAATCAGTCATAATTACTTCTGGCCGTAGTAGGCATCCTTACCGTGTTTTCTGAAATAATGCTTATCTGAAAGGTAGCCGTCAATTTCTTCTACCCTTCCGCCGATAATTTCTGTTTTCATTGCCATTTCTGCAACAATTTCAAGCACCGCCGCATTGTGAACTGCATCAGATGCGGTTTCGCCAAAGGCAAATGGTGCGTGAGAGCGAACAAGAACTGCAGGAGTTGAATCGGTATCAAGATTGTTTTCCTTAAAGTATTTCACAATAACCTTGCCTGTATTCAGTTCATATTCACTTTTAACCTCTTCCTCAGTCAATGCAGGGGTACAAGGCACCTCTGTATATGAAAAATCCGCATGAGTTGTGCCATATCTTAAAATTGGTCTGCCTGCCTGAGCAAAAGCAGATGCATTGACCGAATGAGTATGGACAACTGCATTAAGGTTGGGAAACTCTTTATAAAGATAATAATGAGTTGGTGTATCTGATGATGGGTTAAAATCACCCTCAACAACAGAGCCATCCTTTAACGACACAATTACCATACTATCGGGAGTTAATTTATCGTAAGCAACGCCTGAGGGCTTAATTGCAAAAACACCGTTTTCTCTGTCCGCTGCAGAAACATTACCCCAAGTAAAAGGTGCAAGACCGAGAGCGTGTAATTCTTTATTTGCAGAGCAAACCTCTGCCTTCAGATTTTCATACATTTTAATCACCACAAAGCTTAATAAATTACTTAGATTATATATCTTAATAAATATATTTGTCAACGAATTAATAATTCTTTAATTTTATATATAAAGTAGTGACATTTGTCAGAATTTGTGTTATGATTATTTTTGTATAATATTATAAGGAGAGATATCCTATGAAAAAGTATGCAAGAATATTTTCTATGCTTGCACTCGTTCTCGCAATCACTTTTATTTTTTCAGGTTGCGGTGTTATTGATTTTGCAAAATCAATTTTAATTAAGGATGAGGGCACAACAACCCCAAGCACAACAATTACAAACGATGTGGTTTACACTGATGATGCAACAAACAGTGCAGTTATCCTTCCCCCGTCAGACACTGCTTCTGATACTCAGACAACTGCCGGAACAACTGCAGGTACTACCGCAGGTACAACTGCGGGAACAACAGAAGCAATCACAGGTGCAACCACAACCACAACAACTAAAGCACCCTCTACAACTAAAGCACCTGCAACTACAAAAGCTCCTTCAACAACTCAGGCGCCTGTTACGGAGGAACCTGTTGAAAAAGCTCCCATTCATCAGGTTCAGGATTTATTATTTGCAACAGAAGACCCCAATAAAGTAACAGAAATTCTTAACGCCTGTGGCTTTGAATATGATGAAAAGCAAGGTATTTATTATTCATCACTTGAGCCCTGGCAGAAGAACTTCGGCTTTAATGTTATTTATGATATGAGCGCACCCTTAACAGGTATGTATTATTCCACAGAAAGAATCTATTTCAACTACAATAACAAGGATTGGATGATTCAGATCTGGAAGGGTCAGTATGGTATTACTGCAGGTGCAGAAATCGGTATTTATAACAAAACCGATAAAATAATGCAGTATGACTGTGCTTCAGAGGATGAATACCTTGAAATGTCCTTTGATTTTTATAATCAGGATGAATATGTTTTCTCAAGAGGTCCCGAAAAGCATTGGTGGCTTACAGGCTTTAAGATTTTCAATGCAGGTGTTCCGATCTTGATTGACCTTGATATCACAATTAAATTCCCCACAAAATCTATGACAGATGCTTTTGAGGAAGGCTTGAAGAGTGCCGCAAAGGATAACATTCTTGACCCAATGACCTACACAAGAGGTGCAAAATCTGTACATATTAAATGGTGATTAAATGAACAACCATCTTACAAAATTCGCTATTATTGCCGATCCTCATTATTATTCCGAGACACTCGGCAACAGTGGAAGGGCTTATGAAAGAAGAGCAGGCTCTGACCAGAAAATGCTGGCGTTAAGCCGTGGCACAATACTTGCTGCTCTTGAGCATATAAAAAAATCCGATGCAAGGTTTCTCCTTATTGCAGGCGACCTTTCCAATGACGGCGAAAGAGTTTCTCATGAGGAAATGAGAGAAATTCTTTATGAATTCAAAAAAACAATGCCCGTATATGTTATTACTGCCACTCACGACTGGTGCTGTGACGGAAACCCGAGAAGATACGAGGGTGATAACATTTACCACGATGTTGAAACTGTTGGTGTAAGCGAGCTTCACGAATTTTATAAGGATTTCGGTCCCGATGAAGCAATTTCAGAATTCCACACCCATCAGGACAAGGTATCATACATCGTGAGACCTTGCGATGGTGTAACAGTTTTCTGCCTTGATGATGACCAGGACGGAATTGGTCGCGGTTCAGGCTATTCACCCGAGCATTTCGCCTGGATTGAAGAGCAAACCAAGCAAGCAAAAAAACGTGGCGATGTTGTTTTCGGTATGCAACACCATCACCTGTTCTTAACAGAGTTTGACAAGGTAATAAACGGCAAGGGCTCGGTTGATTATAAAATGGAGCAAATAACAAGATTTGCAGATTTCGGCTTTCCGCTTATGTTTACAGGGCATTCTCATATGCACCACATAAGAAGAGTTGAAACCGAAAAGGGCAACCCATTTTATGAAATCAACGTTGGCTCGATCAGTGGCTACCCTGCCCCTATTTGCTATTGCGATGTTTACTCTGACGGAATTGATATTAAAACAGAGCATCTTGAAAGCTTCACACACAATGGCGTTGAATACACAAACGACCACCTTAAAAATCACGCTACTGCCCTTTTCAGTGATATTATCAAATCTGCGGCAGTTAACGAAAAGGATAAGTTTTTAGCAGTTGTTGAAGCAATCGGTCTTAGTCCTGAAAAAGCAAGTAAAATATGGATTGTTGCAAGACCCGCTCTCAAATGGCTTGATAAATTAACAGTAAAAAAGGCTGCAATAATTTTCAACTTTATTTCCTTTGGCAAGGCTATTGACAAAAAAGCCGCTAAAGAAATTGGTGATGTTAAGGTAACTGAAATGGTTTTCGGTGCATTCCGTTCAATTCTTGACGGCTCACTGGTTAAATATCCCGAGGGCACTGCTTATTACACAGTATTCACTCAGGCACTTGCCTTCCCATTGCGACTGATTAAAAAGCTTCACATTAAAAATGGCGGGCTTATCAGAACACTTACACACATCAAAAATGCCGCACCCGAGCTTATGACGGGCGGTCCGCTTGATAATAATAATTGGTTTTGTGAGTTTTAAATAACAACAGAAAAGAACTGATACATCCGAAAATGTATCAGTTCTAATTTTTTATACCTGTTCGGCAATATCGTAGATAAGTCTTTCTGTCTTTTCCCAACCAAGACATGGGTCGGTAATTGATTTACCATAGATACCGTCACCGATTTTCTGGCATCCGTCCTCAATATAGCTTTCAATCATAATACCCTTAACAAGCTTTTTGATATCATCGTTATGATTTCTGCTATAAAGAATATCCTTGGAAATACGGATTTGCTCAAGAAATTTTTTACCTGAGTTAGCGTGGTTAGCATCAACAATGCAGGAGGGATTTTTGAGTCCTGATTTTGCATACGCATCATAAAGATTCAACAAATCCTCATAGTGATAGTTAGAAATGTTATGACCATCTCTGTCAACAAAGCCTCTCATAATAGCGTGTGCATAGGGGTTGCCGTCGCTTTCAACCTCCCATCCTCTGTAAAGGAAGGTGTGACTGCTCTGTGCAGCAGTGATAGCATTCATCATAACAGAAATATCGCCACCTGTGGGGTTTTTCATACCAACAGGAATATCAAAGCCACTCGAAGCAAGTCTGTGCTCCTGATTTTCAACTGAACGAGCACCGATTGCAACATAGGAAAGCAAATCGGAAAGGTAACGGAAGTTTGCAGGATAAAGCATTTCATCCGCACAGGAGAAGCCATAATCACGAAGGGCACACATATGTAATTCACGGATTGAAATAATGCCGTGAAGCATATCGGGCTTTTCATTGGGGTCGGGCTGATGAAGCATACCCTTATAGCCTGCGCCTGTTGTTCTTGGCTTACCTGTATAAATACGGGGGACAATAACAATTTTATCCTTTACCTTTTCTCTTACCTCTGCAAGCCTTGAAATATAATCAAGAACAGGCTCTTTACTGTCTGCTGAGCAAGGTCCTATTACAAGAATAAGCTTATCAGACTCCCCTGTGAAAACCTTTTTTATTTCTATATCGTTTTTATCCTTTTGCTCTGCCATTTTGGCGGTTAAAGGAAACTGCTCCTTAATCTCCATTGGAATCGGAAGCTTTCTTTTGAAATTCATACTCATTTTTAATTTCTCCTATCTTTTAAGTGATATCATATTGTATGCCCAGGGTTTTGATATCATCAAAAAACTCAGGGTAACTTTTATTTACACATTGGGCGTTTTCAAGTGCTCCGCCAACCCTACTGCACAAAATCGCAAGTGACATTGCAATTCTGTGGTCATTGTGACAATTAAGGCCCAGGGCCGGTGCATTTATTTCAGCCCTCGGAATGATTATTTCATCATCATTTACGATTATTTCAACACCGAATTTTGAAAGCTCTGCCTTCATAGCCTCTGCTCTGTCACTCTCTTTAATTTTCAGTCGCTTAGTACCTGTAAGGATTGCACCATTGCAAAGAACTGCACAAGCCATAAGCACAGGGCCTAAATCAGGACAATCAGTTATATCAAGGGTTGGTGTGCCGGCTTTTAATTCTTCAAAAAATTTTCTATATACTTTATCACCCTGATAGCTTTCCTCATTCATTCCGTTAACTTTTACATTTCCGCCTATAAGATTAAAGGCATCAAGGAATGCAGAGTTGGACCAATCGCCCTCAACAGAAGTGCTTTGGGGTAAATACTTTTGATTACCTTTTATATAAAAGCCTTTATATGTTTTTCTGATTTCAACACCAAATCGTGATAAAACATCTATTGTTATATCAACATAAGGGGCACTCTGAAGAGGTGTTGTAAGAATTATTTCACTATCACCGGCTAATAGCGGTAAGGTAAAGAAAAGCCCCGTAAGAAACTGACTGCTTACATCACCACGTATTTTATACACACCGCTTTTAAGCTCACCGCCTGCTTCAAGACATTTTCCGCTTTTTTTGAGGTAACACCCCATTTCACCGAAAAGCTCCTCATAAACACTCTGAGGGCGTTCTAATAGCCTTGGACTGCCACTAAAGGAAGCGTTTTTTGAAAACAACAGGCTCAAAGGAATTAAAAATCTCAAGGTACTGCCACTTTCGTTACAAAAGAGGCTTATATGCTCTTCTCGTCTTTTACTATCTATTCCGTAAACAATCGCTTTTTTGCCGATAATTTCAATATTTGCACCCAACACCTTCAGGCAGGAAATTGTTGCAATAATATCATCATTTGTTCCGATATTATCAATTACGCTTTTCCCCTCTGAAAGAGCGGCACATATAAGAAGCCTGTGGGCACAGCTTTTTGATGGTGGTGCATTTATTTCACCAATAGCCACACCCGGTTTTATTGTGACATTCATTCTGCCACCCTCTTTATTAAAGCATCAATTGCAAGAAGATAACCGTCAGTACCCTTTCCGCTTATTGTTTCAAAGCAAGCATTTCTTACATAGCTTATTTTTCTGAATTCCTCACGGGAATCAACATCGGAAATATGAACCTCAACCGCAGGAATATTAACCGCCTTCAAGGCATCTAAAATTGCAATGCTTGTGTGGGTATAGGCACCGGGATTTATAACAATTCCGTCACAAACACCAAACGCCTTCTGAATTGCATCCACCAGATCGCCCTCGTGGTTTGACTGACAGCAATTTACATCTATGCTTTTTTCTTCAGCATATTTTTTAATTTTTTCAACAAGAGAATTATATGTTTCCTTGCCGTAGATATCGGGCTCTCTTATACCGAGCATATTAAGATTTGGTCCGTTAATTACAAGAATATTCATAATAATCCTCCTCTATTATTTTTGCAACCTCTTCAACTGCTTTTGAGCCATCAACCACAACATCCGCGCAAGCCTTATAGAGCTCATATCTTTCGTTATATCTCTTTTCTAAATCTGCTCTGTTGCTTGAAAGAGGTCTGTCGGAAGTGGTTATGAGCATTTTCAAGGGTCTGTCAAGGAAATAAATTCTTGAATTACCTTTCAGATTTTCTATATTTCCGGTATTAAGAATCGCTCCCCCACCTGTTGAAATCACCTGAGAATTCAACATTGAAATATCTTTTATAACATTCTTTTCAACATTTCTGAAATAGCCCTCACCCTCTTGTGAGAATATTTCAGGAATGCTTCTTTTTTCTCTTTCAACAATTTCCTCGTCACTGTCAACAAATGCTTTATTAAGCCTTTCGCAAAGCACCTTGCCAACACTTGTTTTTCCGCTTGCGGGCATACCAACAAGAGCGATATTCATTTTCTGCTTATAAAGATTTTGGAAAATCTCCTCAACCTTGTTATTATCAACAGGTGCATCAATAAATCTTTCAACTGCGTATGCCGCCTGAGAAACAAGCATATAAAGTCCGCCGACAGCAGTTATTTTTTTCTTTTTTGCATCCAGAACAAGCTTTGATTTTAACGGATTATAAACCGCATCGAAAACCGCTTCAACCTTAGGAAGCTTGTTTAAATCAACTGCAGAAGCACCTGTTTCAGGATACATTCCGCAAGGGGTTGTATTAATTATAATTTCGCAGTCGCTATATTCTTCATAAAGCTCATCATATGTAATATAACCATCTTTTTTATTTCGCGAAACCTTAAAAACTGATTGCGCTTCCATAAAATTTGCTACTGCAAAGGCGGTATTTGATGTTCCGCCGCTACCTAAAACAATAACCTTTTTCCCCTTTAAAGAAACATTTTCTCTTTCTATAAGGGCTTTTAGTCCGTAAAAATCCGTATTATAGCCGTAAAGCTTACCGTTTTTATTAACAATTGTATTTACTGCATTAATTGATTTGGCTTCATCAGAAACCCAATCAAGATATTCTATAACATCCTGCTTATAAGGAATTGTTACATTTATTGCTTTAAAATCCTTATTCCTGAAAAATCCGGATAACTCTTCTCTTTTTAATTCCTTCAAGGAATATTCATAATCTGCAAGAGCATTATGGATTTCCTTTGAAAAGCTATGCCCTAATTTTTCACCTATACAACCATATTCCATTTTCAACCTAACCAATCACTACCGAATTTTTGTGATAGTAAATCGCACAAAACAAGAGCAGTTATACTGTCAACAACAACTCTTGCTCTGTGAACAATACAAGGGTCGTGTCTGCCCTTAACTGAAAGAACAGTATTTTCATTATTAATAAAATCAACAGTTTCCTGCTCCTTTGATATTGAAGGCGTGGGTTTTATTGCACATTTAAAAATCACGGGCATACCATTTGTTATTCCGCCGTTGATACCGCCATTGTTATTGGTTTTGGTTGTGATTTTTCCATCTGTAACAGTAAAGCAATCATTCATTTTGCTACCCAACATATCTGCACAGGAAAAGCCTGCACCAAACTCAACACCCTTGACTGCAGGAATCGAGAAAAGAGCGTGAGAAATAACGCTTTCGACAGAATCAAACCAAGGCTCTCCGATACCCACAGGCAAGCCGATTACCGCAGTTTCAAGAATACCGCCTACGCTATCACCCTGTGCGCCTGCAGTTTCAATTTTTTTTATCATTTCTTCGCCTTTTTTATCATTAAGAACTGCAAACATTTTATCGGAAAGGGCGCTTATATTGCTTTCGTATTCTGTAAAGCTATCGTCCTCAACACCCGCACATTTTGAAATGTGTGTGCCGATTTTTATACCCTTTTCCGAAAGCAAATCAATAGCAATTGCACCTGCTGCAACAAGACCCGCAGTAATTCTTCCGCTGAAATGACCGCCACCGCGATAATCCTCACAACCATTATACTTGCAAAAAGCAGTATAATCTGCGTGGCCGGGTCTTGCTTTGCCATAAGCCTTTGAATAATCCTTTGACTGTGTGTTTTCGTTAGGAATTACTATACATATAGGCGTACCTGTTGTTTTACCGTTAAAAACACCGCTTACAATATTGAATTTATCTGCTTCCCTGCGTGGTGTTGAAATTTTGCCAACAGGTCTTCTCAAATCAAGCTGATGAGAGATAAAATCCTCATTCACACTTATACCTGCGGGTAAGCCATCAACAACAGCACCAATAGCAGTACCGTGACTTTCTCCGAAGAGAGTTACACTCACATTATTGCCTAAAGTGTTTTTCACTCTGAATACGCCTCCTTTACCAATTTATCTAATTCGGAAAATGTTAAAAACTTAAATTCAAAGCTTCCGATTGCCTCAACAAACACAACATTCACTCCGTTGCCCTTTGCCTTTTTATCGTGCCGAAGAGCAGTCAGAATTTCATCTGTTGAGAAATCAAATTCAGTAGGTAAATAATATTTTGTTAAAACCTTTATAAGCCTTTCTCTTACATTCTCAGAACAGAATGCCAGCATACCCATTGACACACATTCACCGTGAAGATATTCCGAAAGACCTGCGGCAGTTTCTATTGCGTGACCTGCAGTGTGACCAAAATTGAGAACCTTACGAAGACCAAGCTCCTTTTCATCCTCTTCCACAACTGCTTTTTTGATTTTTAAGGAGCGCTCAATGACTGTATCGATAATCTCCTCTGCATTGTTGCTTTCAATAAGCTCAAAAAGCTCTTTATCACTTGTTGCAGCCATTTTAATGCTTTCCGCCAAGCCATTATTGAACTGCCTTTTTGAAAGAGTTTTTAAAACATCGGGGTCTATAATAACCGCCTTGGGTTGATAAAAAGCACCAACAGTATTTTTATAGCCACCAAAATCAATAGCAGTTTTTCCGCCAATTGAGGAATCCACCTGAGAAAGAAGCGTTGTGGGTATATTGATAAAATCAATACCTCGCATATATGTTGCGGCAGTAAAGCCCGAAAGGTCGCCAACAACACCGCCACCAACTGCAACTATGCAATCCGCTCTTGAAAAAGCATTTTCATTCAACACCTCAAGAAGCTCCTTATATGTATCAAAGCATTTACTCTGCTCACCCTGAGGAATAACCTTGATTACAACCTCTTTAAACTGCCTTGAAACTACCTCGGCATATTGAAACGGTACACCGCTATCAGTTACTATAAGTGCTTTTTTCTCAGTATTACAACACTCGGAAAGAGAGCTTATTGCGCCTCTTTTAATTGTTATATTGTAATCACCCATTGATGTTTTAACTGTTAATTTCATAATAAATCCTTAAATTGTCTGCTCTTTTCCATATCTGCCTACTAATCTTACATTAGTACATACCTCAGATAATTTTTGGAGCATATTTTTTTCATCTTCCTCAGAAAGCTTGCCTTCACCCTCAAGGAAGAAATAGTAATTCCATATAACATCCTTTGAGGGACGGCTTTTTAACGCTTTCAGGTTATAACCACAATCACCGAAAACGGAAATTGCTTTACTTAATGAGCCCGCTTCATCCCGAACAGTAAAAAGAACAATGAAGTTCTCATCCCCCATTGATTCGCCCCTGGGAATTCGGGAGAATACTGCAAAGCGGGTTGTGTTCTTACTGTCCTTATTGATTTTGCGGTCAATAAGCTTAAGACCGTATTCGTGACCTGCTTCAAGGCTACAAATAACACCAACAGAATTATCTCCGTTTTCTGAAACAGCTTGCGCTGCAAGAGCGGTGTTAACCGCCTCCTCAGTTTCCAAGCCTCTTTCAGAAATATATTCTGCGCATTGACCCAACGCCTGAGGATGACTGATAACCTTTTTTATTGTGTTTCTATGGGAATCAGGTGTACCGAAAAGGTGCTGCTCAACCGCCATATCATAAACACCATTAATGAAAAGTGAACCGAAATAGGTTAAATCCATAACCCTTGCAACATCACCCTCGTAGCTGTTTTCAATAGGCAGAACCGCACATTCACAATCACCGTTTTCAACCGCCTTATATGCAGATTTAAAATCAGAGAAGGCTACGGGCTTACCATCGGGAAAAATGCGCTTAACTGCAATTTCTGCAAAGGCACCCTTAACTCCCGAAAAAGCAATTCTTGTTCCGTCAAGAATTTTGTGTTGAAAATCCTTGGACAAATCCATAGTTTTTTTCTGAAAGTTTATGTAATATGAGCGGATTTCTTCATCGGAAATCAACGCACTGTTTTTTTCGAGAAGTGCAGCTTCTCTCACAGTATCTTCAACAGGAACACCATTTACCTTTTTATATTCGGCAACATCCTTGACTGCCTCCATTCTTTTTTCAAAAAGAACTGCAATCTCCTTATCAATATCACCGATTGTTTTTCTGGCGTTCTGAAACTTAATTTCGTAATCTGTCATTTTTATAATCCTCGTAAAGTGATTTAAAAGCCGGTATTGAGCGTTCAATAAGCTCTGTATCAACGCAATAGGAAATTCTTACAAAGCCTTCAACACCAAAAGAATCACTGGGTACAAGAAGAAGCTCGAATTTCTTTGCTCTTTCATAGAATTTATTTGCATCCTCTTCAAGTGATTTTACAAACATATAGAATGCGCCATCGGGCTTAATAACCGTATAGCCGATTTCTGTAAGTGCATCATAAAGAATTTTTCTGTTTCTCTCATAGATAGAAATATCTGCAGTATCCTCAAGGCACTCTGAAATTGTATATTGCATAAGGCTTGGTGCACAAACATAGCCCAGAGCTCTTCCTGAGCCACAGATTGCCGCATATACATCACCTGCATCCTTCATTTCAGGTGAAACAAAGATATAACCTATGCGCTCACCGGGTAATGAAAGAGCTTTACTGTATGAATAACAAACGAAAGTATTATCGTAATAGCAAGGAATGTAAGGAACTTTTTCGCCTGTAAACACAAGCTCTCTGTATGGTTCGTCAGATATAATGAAAATTTCTTTATTATATTCCTTTTGCTTTTCTTTAAGTAAATCTGTTAATGTGATTATATCCTTTTCGGGAATAATAACGCCTGACGGGTTATTGGGAGAATTCACTATAATTGCTTTTGTGTTGGGAGTGATTGCTTTTTCAAGGGCATCAAAATCAATCTGCAAATCCTCTTTTTTGCAGGCAACAACAACTAATTTTGCACCTGCCTGCTCTGCAAAAACTCTGTATTCTGGGAAAAATGGTGCGAGAGCGATAACCTCATCACCATCTTCAACAATTGCATTAAGTGTGATTGTGAGAGAAGCTGCCGCGCCACAGGTCATATAAATGAGACCTGCATTTGCTTTAACACCGAATTTATTATTTATGTATTCTGCAATTTTAGTTCTTACATTCAAATCACCGGGAGCAGATGTATAACCGTGAAGAACCTCTGCAGGAGTTTCGGCAATAAGCTTATTCATAACATCAGTAACCTTCTGGGGTGCAGGAACACTTGGGTTGCCTAAGCTGAAATCAAAAACATTTTCTGCGCCTATTTCTGCTTTTCTCTTCTTACCATACTCAAAAATCTCACGGATTATTGAGCTTTTTTTACCTAATTGCATCATTTTTTCTGAAATCATTATAATTCTCCTTTGTTAAAAGAAAAATCCGCAAACCGTTATGTTTTAAACATAGCAGAATGCGGACTGTCTATACACTTTAATTGCAGTTACTTGCAAATCTGAGCGGTATGAAGACAATCCGTGTTATTAAAATAAAATCGATAGTATCCATAACTACGGAACATCCTAAACACCTCTCAAACAAAAATTATGTTATCCATTTTACTCCTGCAAATTGGCTTTGTCAAGAGAAAAAACAACATTAAATGGTATATTTATTCATTTATTTTCATATTTTTCCACAATTTCCGCAAAACCATAAATAAGTGCAGAAATCAGGCGGGAAACCAATACCATAATAACCACAACACAAACAATCGGCACAATAAGAAGTGTCATCATCTGTGTTCCCACATAAACACCGATTAAAACAATGCCTACTGCTGCCGCAACAAGAGTTACAAATAAATTCATAACAAATATAATCAAGGAAAATTTCTTTAATGTTGCAGAGCAATTTTTGAAAAATTTGAAATCTATAGCAATCTTCTCGTTAACATTTTCTGTTTCCGGAGCTACCGCTTTTGCCTTACTTTTCTTAAACATAATTGTACCTCTCAGAACCAACCATCATTAATATTACCTGTTTCAATAACTATACCATCATTTAAATTTGGTGCGGTTGTAGTTGTATTAGCAGGTTTATTAGCTTTAGTTGTTGTTTCGGTTGGTTTATTTTCCTTGGTTGTTGATTCAACAGGTTTATTCTCTTTTGTTGTTTTTTCTTCAGAAGGTTTATTTTCCTTGGTTGTTTTTTCTGCAGGCTTGTTTTCTTTAGTAGTTGTTTTGTTACCACTGTTATTTTTCTTTGTTGTTTCTGCTTTGTCGCTTTTATCAGTTGTGTTATTAACAGTTGGCTTTTCAACACCGATAGCATTATCGCTTACAACCTGGGTAACATCCTCGGGAATACCGCCGTTCTCTGCACTGTAATCAGAATCAAATTTCAACTGACCCTCTTCCCATCTGTAACAGAAAACGTGTTCTTCGTTGCCTACCATAGAGTGAGAAAGAATTCTGTGATATTCCGCATCTACTGAAATATTCTTCAAGCCTGAGAGACTTACTGAATAATCAAACTGATTTGATGTTGCGTTATAAAGCCAACAATGGTAGCTGATAACACCGTTCTGGTTGCATGCCGCAATATAGAAATCAGGCACACCATCAAAGTTCATATCAATAAACTCATTGTTTTTGGATGCATAATCCAAATCAATAGTAACGCCTGAATTCATAGGGTATTTTAAAGTCTGAAATTCTTTGCCGTCTTTTTTTATAATTGCAGACGCTTCACCGATTTCTGCTGAGAAGCCTTTTTTCACTGCTTCAGTTGCCTGGGTTGTGGTGTTATCTTCTGTATTGTCACCACAAGCAGTAAAAACTGTTATCATAAGAGCAAATACTAATACCAATGCACATAATGTAATAATTTTTTTCATATTGACTCTCCTTTTAAAAAATCACGCCTTCGGCGTTAAGAGCTTTTTCAAGATTTTTTATATCAAGGTTTTTAAATACAAAACCCTTCATACCATAATTTTTCGCACCCTCAATGTTCTGAGGCAAGTCATCAATAAAGAAGCATTCTTCAGGCATCAAAGAAAATTTATTGCAAAAGGCTTCATAAATTTCTTTTTGAGGCTTCAGCATTTTATAAACACAGGAAATGAAATAGCCATCCATCAGGGTCAAAGCTGGAATACTGAGATAGTTATCAAAGAAGCGAGGAGTCGCATTTGACAACAAGTAAACATTATACCCTGCAGCCTTAATTCTTTTTATGAACTCATACATTTCAGGAAACGGTGGCATATAGGAATAAAAATCCGAAAGCATTTCCTTAATGAGTGGCCTTGTTTCTTCAGGGATTCGGGGTAAAACAATTGAAATTGCTTCATCGTGACGAAGATGACCACTATCTAATTTATGCCAGAGCTCGCTACCGAAAACCTCTTGCATCAATATATCGTGATATTCTTCGGGGAAATATGTAGTGATAGTCTTTTTAGCATTAAAATCTATGAGAACTCCACCCATATCAAAAACGACATTTTTAATCAAAACACCGCCACCCTTTCTTTTACCATTACATTATAACATTTTATAAAAAAATTTCAATAATTATTGAAAAAATCAAGAATTTCCCTTTTAATTTTTCATAAATATGTTATACTATACTTTGTAATATTTGTGTGAAGGTGATTTTGATGAAAATTAATGTTTTTAAAACTGCCGAGGAAATCGGTGAAGCAGTTGCAAGAATTTTTGTTGATGAGGTTAAAGCAAACCCGAATTGTGTTTTAGGTCTTGCTACGGGTGCAACCCCTATTCCCACTTATGAAAACATCAAAAAAATGCATAAGGAAGAAAACGTTTCTTTCAAGGGCGTTAAAACTTATAATCTTGACGAATACTGCGACCTTCCTAAATCTGACAAAAACAGTTATTATACTTTTATGCACAAGCAGCTTTTCAATGGTCTTGATATTCTTGAAGAAAATGTTCATTTCCTTGATGGTAATGCAGCTGACTGCGATGCAGAATGCAAAAGATATGACAACGAAATCAACGAAGCAGGCGGAATTGATATTCAGCTTTTAGGCATCGGTAACAATGCTCATATCGGCTTCAATGAGCCTGCAGAAAGCTTTACAGACGGTTCATTCAAGGTAAAGCTCACAGATAGCACAATTGAAGCTAATAAAATCTATTTTGACGAAAACCCCATGCCTCATTATGCGCTTACAATGGGTGTTAAGCAGATTATGGCTGCAAAGAAAATTATTCTCATTGCAACAGGTCCTAAAAAAGCAGAAGCAATTAAGAATATGATAAAAGGTGAGGTTACCCCACTTGTTCCTGCATCTGCTCTTCAGGAGCATGATGATGTCCTTATTTATCTTGACGAAGCTGCTGCTTCCTTACTTGATTAATTATAATTAAACGCCTCGCATTTCAGCTTTCTCTGAGATGCGAGGCTTATTTTATTTCCATAGAGTAAAATTTATCATCATTATATTCGTAGCATTCCAATGTTACAAAATAACCGCTTACATTCTTTTTTGTATAGTAGCATCGGCGCACCTTATCATAAGAATCCAATATAATTACATCTTCAGATGAACGGATAAAATCATTAATAACACAAGGCATAAAGGAAGGGCTTAATTCAGATATATCACCCTTAAAAATCATATCCTTGTATGTTATTTTATAGCTACTGTTTGTTAAACAAATGCAGGCACCGTCCAACAAATCCTTTTCATTTGTCAAATTAATTTCCAGGCGTTTTTCTTTAAGAACAATAGTGGTATCGTAAATATGCTCATTAAAAGTAATCTGCACCCTCTGAGGTGCAAAAAAATCGACCTCCGATGAACCTTGTATAATATTTTCAGGCAAATCACAAGAAGATGTTATCAGGCAAAATGCAACGAGAAATATAATACAAAATACCTTGAACCTATGCTTTTTCATTCTCCAAAAGAGAATAAACCCTTCCTAAAGCTTTGGCGCAATCTGATGGCAAAATTGAATATTCCGACATTTCTTTTTTCAATAAATCTGCACTCATTCCGTGAACAAAAGCACCTAAAGCAGCGGAATTAAAAAGGTTACCCTTCATAGATGGTGTGAGCCCTGCAATTATTCCTGAAAGCAAATCCCCTGCTCCCCCTTTAGAAAGACCTGTATTACCGGTTTTATTGATATAAAGTGAATCTGCTTTTGAGTTGCAAATCAGGGTTTCGTGCCCCTTAAGAAGAACGTTTACTTTATAGGTTTTGCAAAAATCAACAATTATATCTTCACGGTTTTCTTCAATATCTGACACATTTAAGCCACACAACCGAGCCATTTCACCGGGATGAGGGGTCAAAAGAATTTCGCAATTTTTATTTAATAAAGCATCATTGAATTCAGAAAGGCAATTAAGTGCATCTGCATCCATAATCAAGGGCTTTTCGTTTTCAGTAACAAGGGCTTTAACAAGTTTTTTTATACTTTCACTTGTTCCAAGACCGCAACCAACCATTATAACATCACTATTTTTACAAGCGTTGAGAATGATTTTAATACTATCAGAGCTGATGCATCCATCCTTATTTGTTGAAAGAGAGAGAAATAAATTTTCTGTTAATCGTGATGTGAGAGCATTATAAAGGCAATCGGGAAATGCAAGATTAACAATTCCGATTCCGCTTCTCAAAGCACCCTCGGTGGCAAGGGCGCAACACCCCACCATATTTTTACTGCCACAAATAAGCAAAGCCCTACCAAAAGAGCCTTTGTGGGAGAAAGGTTCTCTTTCCGGTAAGAGCTTTGATGCAGTTTTTATATTAAGGGAGTTTTTGTTAAGCAAAATAGTCACTCCTATTTCATAATTAAAATCTTTAAACGTCCCTTATATTATACCCTTATACAGAGGTTTAGTCAATAAATCAGGAAGCAATCTGAAAATCAACAACCTTAGAATTTTTATTTAAGGAATCAAGCATCTCTTCAAATTCGGCATTAACAAGAGGTGTAACATTTTTTATTTCCTTTTTGGGAGCGAGCTTATCCTGAAGAGAAAAATAAACCGCTTTGAAAAAGGCTCTTGTATATTTCCAGATTTTTCTTTCAAATTTTATTAAATCCTTTTCACGATAAATTGCATAGCAAACAAGACCAACTGCGGCACATTCAAGGAAAAATCTTATAAACACGAATACTGACATATATATACCTCCAAACATTTTGCGAACATTTGTTTTATAGGTCTATTATAGCACCATTTTTCCATTTGTCAACACATATGTTCGTTTTTCTTTAGTTTTCAAGTACCTTTTTAGGTTCTTTCAGGCAGTTTTAGAGATTTTTTGCCGTTTTTTGTTAAATTCTCTTGCATTTTTTGAAAATTATATTTATTTTTTGTTCGGTTGATGTTCGCTTTGAAATCAACTTTCAGATAAAAAACGATAAAAATAATTAAAATAAGTATTTTATTTTATTAATATATATTGTATAATAATATGGATTATGACTAATGAATTTTAAAAAGGAACAGAAATTATGTTTGTTGATAAGGCGAAAATTAAAATTATAGCAGGCAATGGCGGTAATGGTGCAGTTGCCTTCCATCGTGAAAAGTTTGTTAATGCAGGCGGTCCCGATGGTGGTGACGGCGGTCGCGGTGGTAATATTGTTTTTCAGGTTGATGACAATCTCTCTACCCTTTCCGATTTCCGTTACAAAAGAAAATATAAGGCGCAGAACGGTGAAAACGGTCGTGGCTCACGCTGTAACGGTAAGCGTGGCGAGGATTTAATAATCAAGGTTCCTCGCGGCACTGTTATCCGTGAGGAAGAAACAGGGCTTGTTATGGCAGATATGAGCATTGAGGAAACCTTTATTGCCGCTAAGGGTGGTAATGGTGGTTGGGGTAACCCCCACTTTGCTACACCTACAAGACAAGTGCCCCGTTTTGCTAAGGATGGCGCACCCGGTGAGGAATGGGATGTTACTCTTGAATTAAAGCTTCTTGCAGATGTTGGATTGATTGGTTTCCCGAATGTTGGTAAATCAACTCTCATTTCTGTTGTAAGTGAAGCAAAGCCCATTGTTGCAAACTATCATTTTACAACACTTACACCCGTTCCCGGTGTTGTAAGAATGGGCCCTGAGAGTAGCTTTGTTATGGCAGATATCCCCGGAATTATTGAAGGTGCAAGTGCCGGTGTTGGCTTAGGTCACGAATTTTTGCGCCATATTGAGCGCTGCAGATTACTTGTTCACGTTGTTGATGTTGCCGGTAGCGAGGGCAGAAATCCTATTGCTGATTTTGAAGCAATTAACGAAGAGCTTGCAAAATACAATGAAGAATTAACTCAATACCCACAGATTGTTGCAGGCAACAAAATTGACCTTGCAACCGATGAGCAAAGAGAAGAATTCAGAAACTACATCGAATCCAAGGGTCTTTCTTATTTTGAGATTATCGCTCCTATTGCGGAAGGTACTCAGGAGCTTATTAACAAAGTTGCCGCAGAGCTTCAGAAGCTTCCTCCTGTTAAGATTTATGAAAAACAGGAAATCACACCTAAAGATATTCTCAAAACTGCAAAGCGTGATTTCAAAATCCGTGTTGAAGGTGATGTTTTCATTGTTGAAGCGCCCTGGCTTGCAAAAATTCTTATGAAAACAGACCTTAACGACTACTCCTCACTTCAGTATTTCCAGAATGTTCTGCAGACGAGCGGAATTATTCAGGGTCTTATTGACCGAGGAATTACCGAGGGCGACACAGTAAGTATTTACGATTTGGAGTTTGACTATGTACCCTGATGATATTTTAAATGGCATCTGCTCACCATTGGAAGAGCCGAAGGCAAGAATGTACAGCCCTCTCACATTGGCTTTTTTAGGTGATGCAGTTTACAGCCTGCTTGTGAGAAATATGCTTTCTATGCAGGAAAACAAGCCTGCGAGAAAGCTACATAAGGAATCTATCAAATATGTTAACGCCTCTTTTCAGGCGCAGATGATTAAAGAGCTTTTACCCTCTTTAACCGAAAATGAGGTTGCAGTTTTCAAAAGAGGCAGAAACGCTCATAGCGGTCACTCCCCTAAAAATCAGGAAGCAGGAGATTATCGCTACGCCACAGGACTTGAAACTCTTTACGGCTATCTTTATTTATGCGGTGAATCAAAGCGCATAAAAGAGATATTTGAAATGAGTACTTATAAAAATTTCATTGAAGAAACTCACCGAAAGGAATCAGATTAATGTCCCTTGTAAAGAAAGAACATATCAGAAATTTCTCTATAATTGCCCATATTGACCACGGTAAATCAACCCTTGCTGACCGTCTTCTTGAACTTACAGAAACGGTTGCAAAGCGTGATATGTCTGCTCAGATTCTTGACGATATGGATTTGGAAAAAGAAAGAGGAATCACAATCAAAGCCCATGCTGTAAGACTTGATTATACAGCTAATGACGGCAACACCTATCAATTAAACCTTATTGACACTCCCGGTCACGTTGACTTTAACTACGAGGTTTCCCGTTCTCTTGCGGCTTGTGAGGGTGCAATTCTTATAATTGACGCTTCTCAGGGTATAGAGGCGCAGACCTTAGGTAACACTTATCTTGCACTTGACCACAATCTTGAGCTTGTGCCCGTTATCAATAAAATCGACTTACCCTCTGCAGACCCTGACAGAGTTGCAGCAGATATTGAAGATATTATTGGTCTCCCCTGTGACACTGCACCCCGTGTTTCTGCAAAAACAGGTCAGAATGTTGAACAGGTGCTTGAGCAGATTGTTGAGCTTGTACCCCCACCTGAAGGCGATGATGATGCACCATTAAGAGCATTGATTTTTGACTCTGTTTACGATAACTATAAGGGTGTTATTGTTTATGTTCGTGTTGTTGACGGTACAATTAAGGTTGGCGACACAATGAAAATGATGGCAACCGGCGCAGAATTCAATGTTGTTGAGGTTGGTACAATGAAAGCAACATCTCTTGAGCCCTGCGGAAAGCTTTGTTCAGGTGAGGTTGGTTACATTACAGGCTCAATCAAAACAGTTCGTGATGCTGTTGTCGGTGATACTGTTACCCTTGCAACTAACCCTGCAAAAGAAGCTCTCCCCGGTTATCGTAAAGCAACACCAATGGTTTATTGCGGTATTTACCCTGCTGACGGTGCAGACTACGAAAACCTTCACGAAGCACTTGAAAAGCTTCAGTTAAACGATGCTTCCCTTTCCTACGAGCCTGAAACATCAGGTGCTTTAGGCTTTGGCTTCCGTTGTGGCTTCTTAGGTCTTTTACACCTTGAAATTATTCAGGAAAGACTTGAAAGAGAATATGACCTTGACCTTGTAACAACAGTTCCAAGCGTTGTATATAAAATTCATCTCACAAATGGCGAAGTGGTTGAAATTGACAACCCCACCCACTACCCTGACCCTGCAGTTATTGACTACTGCGAAGAGCCTGTTGCAGATGCTCATATTTTTGCACCTTCAGAATATGTTGGCTCTGTTATGGAGCTTTGTCAGGAAAGGCGCGGTACATTCAAGAATATGGACTACATTTCCGGTGACCGTGTTGAAATAAAATACGATTTACCTCTTAACGAAATCATTTACGATTTCTTTGATGCACTTAAATCAAGAACGCGCGGTTATGCTTCTCTTGACTATGAAATTTCTGAATATCAGCGTTCAAATCTTGTAAAGCTTGATGTTCTTCTGAATGGTGATATTGTTGATGCTCTTTCGTTTATTGTTCACTCTGACAAGGCATACGGCAGAGCAAGAAGAATTGCAGAAAAGCTTAAGGACAACATTCCGAGACAGATGTTTGAAATACCCATTCAGATGGCTATCGGTGGCAAGGTTATTGCAAGAGAAACCGTTAAGGCTATGAGAAAAGACGTTCTCGCAAAATGCTACGGCGGTGACATCACCCGTAAGAAAAAGCTTCTTGAAAAGCAAAAAGAGGGTAAAAAGAGAATGCGCACCTTTGGTACTGTTGAAGTTCCACAGGAAGCATTTATGGCTATTCTCAAGCTTGATGATGATAAATAAAATATATAAAAATAAATTCCAAAGGGTTGATTTTAATGAAAAACAACTATTTTGATATTTATTACCATAACGAAAAAAATCACCGTTTCTGTTTCAGAAGCGGTGAAATGGTATATGAAGAGGCTTTTGAGGGTGGAGCTTTGCTTTCAAGTGGCTGGAATGCTTCCGGCTACCCTCTCAATGTATTGAAAAACTGCCCTACATACTTAAATCCTAAAAGATATGCAGAGCCATTTTCATTCAATATTGAGGTTGATGGACAAAGCATTGATTTCGGTTTAGAATTTGTTGATTTCAAAGCTGAAAAAACGGAAGAAAATGAAGTATCTGTTTTAACATTAAAAAGCAATATAAAGCCCGTTAATATTAAAATACATACTTTAATAGACGGCTCGCAGATGCTTTCCCGTTGGATTGAAATTGAAAACCTTTCGGATGAACCAATAAAGCTCAGCAGACTTTCTGTTATGAGTGGTGGTATTGAATCCCTTGATGATGACGCATTAGACCACACAGAAAGCGTTAATGATGTTTATTCATTAGGCTATTTTGAAAATGATGCCTGGGGCAAAGAGGGTCAATTCAAATGGAACAAATTAATGCCCGATTGCACATCTATTGACGGAAGATTTGGAAGAGATCGCTTCCGCCATCCCCTTTTATTTATAAGAAATAACCTTACAGGAAAAATATGGTTTTCACAGATTGGCTTCAGTGGTGGCTACCGCTACACTGTTGATTACAACGCAAGACCCGATAAGTGCAACACTCACCTTTCCTTCAAGGCAGAAGTTACAGGTCACAACCCTATTTATGTTATTGCACCAAAAGGCAAATTTGTTTCTCCCGTTGTATATATGGGGCTTGTTCACGGAAATATTGACGATGCAATAAACGAAATGCATTCACACATCAGAAAATCCGTTCTTAATATGCCTGAAGCAGAGGGCAAAACCGCTCTTATTGGCTGTGGTATGGGTGCAGAGCATAGTATGAATATTGAGGATTCCAAGGCATTTATTGACCAATTTGCTCTTATGGGCGGTGAGGTATTCATCATTGATGCAGGCTGGGAATGCCCACCCGATGAGCAGATGGAATGGAGCTCCTATAACGGAAGAAACATTCCTGACAAGGACAGATACCCCAACGGTATCAAAGAGCTTCGTGATTATGCCCACTCAAAAGGCTTGAAGTTCGGTTTATGGGTTGATATTGAGAGTGTTGGTAAATACTGCGCCATTCACCAAAAGTATCCCCAATGGCGAACAGTAAACGCCCTTGGTGAAAAATCACCTAAATTCCTTGATTTATCTATCCCCGAATGTGCTGAATGGTGCGAAAACGAGCTTGCAAGAATTATTTCTGAATATGAGCTTGACCTTTTAAGAGTTGACCATAATGTTGATTACACCGAATATTTCGGTATGCGAGATACAGGCTTTGGTATTAACGAATGTGTTTGCATAAAGCACAACGAAGCAGTTTACAAAATGTATGAAAGCCTGAAAAAGCGTTTTCCTGATGTTATTTTTGAAAACTGTGCAGGTGGCGGCGGAAGAACAGATTTAGGTATGATGAAAAACTTTAATCATACCTGGGTTTCCGACTGGCAGAAAATGCCCCGTTCAATTGCTATTACAAATGGTATGACAATGGCTCTCCCACCTGAAAGAGTTGACAGACTTTTTGCAGGTATGGGCTGCCACACAATTGGCTCATTTGATGCACATTTGAGAAACACAATGTTGGGTCACATTTCTCTGAATGTTATCTCCCCTGCCGGTGCTGAAATCAACGAGGAGCAAATGGCGTTTATAAAGCATTCAACTGATATTTACAAGGATTTTATAAGACCATTCCTTGCAGAATCTAAAATATATCACCACACACCTGATTTAAAGGTCAGTGATTATTCAGTTCTTGAAATATCAGCGCCTGATAAATCAAAGGGTGCTATTACGGTTATAACCCTTTGCGGTACAAACGAGAAAACTATTATGGTTAAGCCAAAAGGTATTGATATTTCAAAAGAATATCAGGTAACTTTAGATAATGACAGCTTCACTTACACCATTTCAGGCGAAAAGCTCAAACGAAACGGAATTTGTGTTGATATAAAAGCATCGCTTTCATCGGAATTAATATTATATAAAACCATATAAACAACAATGCACCCCACACTTTTTTCTTAAAAAGTATGGGGTGCATAAAATTTTAGAGAACACCTTCAATTATCTTTTTGAGTTCTTCTGTTCCCTCGCCTTTTTCTGAGGAGAAAGGAAGAATAGTGATATTATCGCCGAACTCGGCTAACTCTTCTCTGAGGGCGTTTTTGCGCTCATTATACTGTGTTTTATTAAGCTTATCGCTCTTGGTTGCGGCAACTATGAAAGGAAGACCTGCATCCTGCAGAAAGCGCATCATAATATAGTCATCCTCGGATGGCTTATGGCGCATATCAACAAGCTGAACAACAAGCTTGATGTTACGGGGGCTTTGGAAATAGCCCTCCATCATTTCTGCCCAACGGCGTTTTTCACCCTTTGCAACCTTTGCATAGCCATAGCCGGGTAAGTCAACAATCCTAACATCGTTTTCAACCTTAAAGAAATTGATTGTGATTGTTTTACCGGGCATTGAAGAAACTCTTGCAAGATTCTTTCTGTTGAAAAGTCGGTTAAGCATTGAGGATTTGCCCACATTTGAACGACCTGCGAAAACAATTTCGGGCAAATCAGACTGAGGGATCTGCTTTAATGTACCGAATGCGGCTTCAAATTCAACCTTATTATAATTCATAATCATTTGCCCTCCTTACAATAAACACCGGTGGATTTAGTATCTTTTCCGTTATTTATGGGGTTTGATTTTGTATTTCCCTTTTTCTTGGATTCAGGCTTAGAGGATTTTTTGCTTTCAAGAGCAATGCTCAGAACCTCATCAAGACTTGAAACGGGAATAAATTCAATTGCATTTTTGATTGAATCGTTTACTTTTTCAAGGTCTGCCTCATTCTCTGCAGGAATGAGAACTGTTTTCATACTGTTTTTAAATGCTGCAGTTGATTTTTCACGAAGACCGCCTATTGCAAGCACCTTGCCTCTTAAGGTAATTTCGCCTGTCATAGCAATTGTTTTAACAACAGGTGTTTCAGTTAACGCGGAAACAAGAGCCGTTGTCATAGTAACACCTGCGGAGGGGCCATCCTTGGGAACTGCACCCTCGGGAACATGAATGTGAATATCTTTATTCTTATAGAAATCACCGTCAACCCCTAATTTTTCTGCATTTGCTCTGATATAGCTTATTGCAGCCTTTGCAGATTCCTTCATAACATCACCGAGAGAGCCTGTAAGCTCAAGCTTTCCGTTACCCTCTAAAGCGGCTACCTCAATCTGCATCATTTCTCCGCCAACAGATGTCCAAGCAAGACCATTTGCCGCACCAATCATTTTTTCAAAATCAAGCTTTGAAAGCTTATATTTAGGCGCGCCAAGGAATTCGGAAAGATTTGCAGGAGAAACTGTAATTTTACCATCAAAGCCCTCTGCAAATTTCACTGCAACCTTCCTGATTATTTTAGTAATTGTTCTGTCAAGGGTACGAACACCTGCTTCTTTGGTGTAGCTACCGATAATTTCACGAATAGCGGCATCGGTAAATCTTATCATTTTAGAATTCATACCGAAGTTTTTAACCTGCTTAGGAATAAGGTGCTTTTTCGCAATTAAGAATTTGTCTTCTGCAGTGTAGCTATAAAGCTCGATAATTTCCATTCTGTCAAAAAGAGCAGACGGAATCTGAGAAGCATCGTTAGCAGTTGTTATAAAGAGAACCTTACTTAAATCAAAGGGAACATCAATATAGTGGTCGTTGAAGGTATCGTTCTGCTCACCGTCAAGGACCTCTAAAAGTGCAGATGACGGGTCACCCTTGAAATCACTGCCTAATTTATCAATTTCATCAAGAAGAATCAAGGGGTTTGATGTGCCTGCCTGTTCAATTGCAGTAATAATTCTGCCGGGCATTGAGCCGATATATGTTCTTCTGTGACCTCTGATTTCTGCTTCATCACGGACACCACCGAGAGAAATTCTTACATATTTTCTGCCCATAGCCTCTGCCAATGAACGGGCAATTGATGTTTTACCAACACCGGGAGGGCCAACTAAACAGAGAATCTGAGCATTTGCATCAGGAGCAAGCTTTTTGACTGCAACAAGCTCCAATATGCGCTCTTTAACCTCTTCAAGACCATAGTGATCTCTTTCAAGGGTTTTGCGGGCAGAGATAACATCAAGGTTATCTTCAGTATATACACCCCAAGGAAGAGATGTAACTCTTTCAAGATATGTTCTTGCAACATTTGCTTCAGGGCTACCGGGAGTTGTTTTAACTAATCTTTCGCACTCGTCAAAAAGCTTTTTCTTTGACCTGTCGTCAATGGGAAGTGTTGCGATTTTCTCTTTATAGTTATTAGCTTCTGCCAAAGGAGAATCGTCCTCACCAAGCTCAATAGAAGCTGCTTTTATCTGCTCACGAAGATAATATTCTCTTTGGTTTTTATCCATTCGCTCCTGTACGCTGTCATTCAATTCCATTTCAATTTTGAGAATTTCAGCTTCTCTTGAAAGAATTGTGCAAAGAGCTTCAGTTCTTCTGAGAATATCAAGCTCTGAAAGAAGAGCCTGCTTATCCTCCATTTCAAGATGGAAATGCCCTGCCACACCATCGGTTGCAGTTGCAATATCTGATTCTTCTAATACTGCAAGGAAAACCTCGGGCGCAATTCTCGGACTTGCGCTGACATACTCCTCTACCCTTTCCTTAAGAAGACGAAGAGTTGCAACTGTTTTTAAATCCTTTGTATCAGGAAGAATTTCAGGGCATTGCTCAACAACAGCTCTCATAGAAAGTCTTTCATTGAGAACCTCTGTAATTTTAGCTCTGTAAAGCCCCTCAACAACAATTTCGAAGCTCTTTCCATCGCCACTGATTTGCTTGATTTCTGCAACAACGCCAACATCATAAAGCTCATCGAATTTCGGGTCCTCAACTGTTGCATCCTTCTGAGTTACAAGGAAAATGAGTCTGTCTGTTGAATCAACGGAATTTCTTATTGCCTTTATTGATTTGGGTCTGCCAACCTCGAAGCAAACTGTTTGCTCAGGAAAAACAACAAGGTTGCGAAGTGCCATAACCGGCAATGCTCTTTTTTCGTAAATTTCGTTTACCATATATAATATGTACCTTTATATAAAGATTTCTAAATACACACAATGGAGAATAAAGATTTTTTGTACCTTTACTCTCCATTATATTTTTTATTTTATGCAGTTTGTTCTGCTGTGCCTTTAGGCTTTTTAACGTATGTGGGTTCACCCTTACCATCAACAACATCCGCAGTAATTTTAACTACCTCAACAGTTGGGTCAGAGGGAACTGAATACATTATGGGCATTAATGTTTTTTCCATTATTGCGCGAAGTCCACGAGCACCTGTTTCCTTTTCAATGGTAAGCTCTGCAACTCTTTTTACTGCTTCATCAGTAAAATCAAGAGTTACCTTATCCATTTTGAAAAGGCTCTGATATTGCTTAAGTAAAGCATTTTTAGGCTTTGTAATAATATTCACAAGGGCATCCGCATCAAGATTCTGAAGAGATGTAATAACGGGAATTCTGCCAACAAGCTCGGGAATAAGACCGAATTTTACAAGGTCCTGAGGAATAACCTTGGAATACAAATCCATATTCTTAAGCTCGGATTTAGAATGGATTTCCGCACCGAAGCCGAGAACACTTTTACCGAGTCTGTCTTCAACAAGCTTTTCAATTCCTGCGAAAGCACCGCCACAGATGAAAAGAATTTTTGAGGTATCAATCTGAATGAATTCCTGCTGAGGATGCTTTCTGCCACCCTGAGGCGGAACATTTGCAACAGTACCCTCAATGATTTTAAGGAGTGCCTGCTGAACACCCTCACCGCTTACATCACGGGTAATTGATGCATTCTCGGATTTTCTTGCAATCTTATCAATTTCATCAACATAAATAATGCCAAGCTCTGCTTTTTCAACATCATAATCTGCAGCCTGAATAAGACGAAGAAGAATATTCTCAACATCTTCACCAACATAGCCCGCTTCAGTAAGTGTGGTAGCATCTGCAATTGCAAAGGGAACATCAAGTATCTTTGCAAGAGTTGAAGCAAGAAGAGTTTTACCAACACCGGTGGGTCCAAGAAGAAGAACGTTGCTTTTATTAATTTCAACATCATCGGGAGAAGAACGGAAAATGCGCTTATAATGGTTATAAACTGCAACGCTCAAAACCATTTTTGCATCATCCTGACCGATAACATATTCATCAAGAATCGCTTTGATTTCCTGAGGCTTAGGGAGTTTTTTAGTTGCCTTCTTAACCTGCTTTGCTTCAGGTTGGCTCTGAATACCTTCAACGATATCCATACAAAGCTCAACACAACTGTCACAAATATAAACTCCGGGACCTGAAATCATCTGACCTACCTGCGCCTGCGGTTTACCGCAGAACGAACAACGGATTTTATCGTTTGTTCCTTTATTATCGTCACGTGCCAAAGGATTTTACCTCTTTTCGATAATCTTATCTGCAAGACCATAAGCTACTGCTTCTTCTGCAGTGAGCCAATTATCTCTTTCTGTATCGTTAAATATTTCTTCAACGCTCTTGCCAGTATTTTCAGCAAGAATTTTATTCAATCTGTCTTTAGTTCTCTTGATATGGTCTGCAGCAATAAGAATTTCTGTTGCCTGACCCTTTGCATCGCCAAGGGGCTGATGAATCATAACCTCTGCATTAGGAAGAATATATCTCTTACCCTTTGTGCCTGATGAGAAAAGGAACGCACCCATTGATGCTGCCATACCCATACAGATTGTTGAAACATCGCATTTGATATACTGCATTGTATCATAAATAGCAAGACCTGCGGTTACGCTACCACCGGGGCTATTTATATAGAAGCTGATGTCCTTTTCAGGGTCCTGACCCTCAAGGTAAAGAAGCTGAGCAACAATAATGCTTGCTGTTGCATCATTAACCTCATCGGAAAGAACAATGATTCTGTCATTTAAAAGACGGGAAAAAATATCGTATGAAAGCTCAACACGATTGGTTTGCTCCACAACATAAGGAATAAGTGCCATAAACACAACCTCCTGATTATAATTTTAAATAGATTATTGGCTAAAAAATAACCTTTAATCAATAAACCGCCCCAGAGTTTTACTGAGGCGGAAAAAATATTAATTATTCAGCCTTTTCAGCGTCTGCTTTTTTCTTTGCAGGAGCTTTCTTTGCTGCGGGCTTCTTTTCAGCCTTTTCAGCATCAGCCTTTTTCTTAGCGGGAGCCTTCTTTGCGGGCTTTTCCTCTGAAGCTGCATCCTCTGCTTTAGCAGCAGCTTTCTTCTTAGCACCGGCAACAGCTGTGTCTTTTACAAGGTCCATAGCTTTTCTGCAAGCAAGGTCTGCTTTAACATCTTCTGCAGCAACAAGAGTTTTAATCTTGTCGAGAGGCATATTGTAAGCATCTGCATAAGTTTTAAGCTCTGTTTCGATATCTTCATCAGAAATCTCAATTTTTTCAAGCTCTGCAACTTTTTCAAGAGCAAGACGAAGCTTAACCTGTTTTTCTGCACCGTCTTTGTAGCTATCACGAAGAGCAGCAACATCCATACCGAGATACTGAAGGTACATATCCATACTCATACCCTGAGAACGGAGTCTGTAATCAAATTCGTTAATCTGATTATCGATTTCCTTTTCAATCATAACTGCAGGGATTTCTGCAATAACATTGTCGCAAAGAGTATCCATAACTGCGTTTTCAAATGCGCGGTCAGCCTCAGCCTGCTTGCGAGCTTTGATTTCTTCTTCAAGGCTCTTTTCATAATCTGCGATTGTATCAAATTCGCTGACATCCTTAACGAATTCATCATCGTATTTGGGAAGCTCCTTCTTCATAATCTTATGAAGCTTGATTTTGAACACTGCTTCCTTGCCTGCAAGCTCTTCTGTGTATTCCTCGGGGAATGTAACATTAACATCAAATTCCTCATCAACCTTGTGGCCGATAACCTGCTCTTCAAAGCCGGGAATGAAGCTACCTGAACCAAGCTCAAGGTCATAGCTTTCACCTTTACCGCCTTCGAATGCAACACCGTCAACAAAGCCTTCAAAGTCGATTGTTGCGATATCGCCCTTCTTTGCAGCCTTGCCTTCAACAGCAACAAGCTTTGCATCCTTTTCAAGAGCTCTGTCAACCTCTGCCTTGATTTCTGCTTTTTTAACAGTAACCTTTTCTTTTTCTGCCTTGATGCCCTTGTAAGCCTTAAGCTCAACCTCAGGCTTAACAGTAACTTTAAGCTTTACTGTGAAGCCGTTTTCATCAAGAGAAACGATTTCATCCTCAAAGGGAGCAGAAACGGGAACAATGCCTGCTTCTTTAACTGCTTCTTCGAAGAGTGTGGGATACTCTGCATCAATTGCATCGTACCAGAAAACCTCTTTACCGTAGTAAGTTTCGATAATGTGCTTGGGAGCTTTACCCTTGCGGAAACCGGGTACATTATATTTACCTCTGTTTTTTGTATAAGCTTTTGTAACTGCCGCTTTGAAAGCATCGCCTTCAAAAGAAATTTCAAGAGCATATACGTTTGTTTCAGCTTTTTCGCAAGACTTTAAACTCATTGTAAACATCCTTTCATTTGCGAACATATATTGTAATTATATTAACTGCGAAATTATATCATAATAATTTGCAAATTTCCACTATTTTTCCAATAAATTTCCATATATATGTAAAATTTATTGATTTTATATTAATTTTTGCTTTTATTACTCCTCACTATGAGCAATAAGACGAGGAACAAAGCCCAAATGGTCTGCAGAAATGAGGTTAAACTCAATACCTTCCCATTCCAGCTTAGCATTTTCGGGAGCAACAAATCCGTGAAGATGCCCGAAATAGCAACGCTTAACAGGAAATTCTTTTAATACTGAAAGAATTTCTTCACATTCCTGATTTGCGCTTATTGGCGGGTAATGAAGGAATGCAATCAGCTCTCCCCCAAGCTTACTTGCCTCCTGCAAGGACATACGAAGCCTGCCTGCCTCACGAAGAATGACCTTTTTATCTGCCTCGGCGGTATCATCATAAAACCAACCGCGAGAGCCACCGATGGAAAAGCCTTCAACGGAATAAGCATTGTTGTGAATTATCTTAATAGTGTCAAACCCATTCTCAAGAAGGAATTTATTCATTTTTGACATTGTGTTCCACCAATAATCGTGGTTGCCCTTGAGAATATATTTTGTGCCATTAAGGGAATTCAGAAACGAAAAATCCTTAACTGCCTCATTGAAATTCATAGCCCAGGAAATATCACCGGGAATTACAACACTGTCTTCAGGTGAAACAACCTTATTCCAATTGCTTTTCAGTCGGTCAATATAATCCGTCCACCCTCTGAAAATATCCATAGGCTTATCAACGGAAAGTGACAGATGAGTGTCACCAATTACGAACAATGACAAGGTGTGTCACCTCAAATACCGAGCATATCGAAAACAACCTGAGCCATATCTTCCTTTGAGGTTACTTTATTGAAGCGAACCTCTTTACCCTTAAGAGCAGAAAGCTGTTCGGGTGCTTTAAGTGAAGAAATTTCTTCAAGAGCAGATACGGTTGCAAATTCATCGTCATACTCTTTATTTTCTTTATCAACTGCAGAAAGAACTGCCTTTGAGAATTTGAAGGGTGATGCGGTTGAAGCAATAACAACGGGGGTTTTATCCTCTGTTTTTTCTTCATAAGCATTGCAAACATTGATTGCAACTGCAGTATGAGTATCTGCAAGATAGTTGTAAGCAGAATATGTTTCGCTGATTGTTGCTTTTGTCATTTCATCATCACAGCAGCCTGCAGCAAAAAGCTCATTGATTTTTGCTTTAACATCTTCGCTTACTGTGTATTTACCGCAATCCTTAAGCTCACCGAACCACTCATTGATTGTATCGGAATTTCTGCCACAAAGAATATAAAGAAGTCTTTCAAGGTTGCTTGAAATAAGAATATCCATTGAGGGTGATGTTGTTGTGTAGAAATCACGGTTTCTGTCATAAACTCCGTTTTCAATGAAATCTGTGAGAACATTGTTTGCATTTGAAGCACAGATAAGCTTATTAACCGGCAAGCCCATTTCCTTTGCGAAATATGCCGCAAGAATGTTACCGAAGTTACCTGTGGGAACAACAATATTGATTTTATCACCGAATTTAACTGCGCCACTGTTTACCATATCGCAATATGCAGAAACATAGTAAACAATCTGAGGTGCAAGTCTGCCCCAGTTAATTGAGTTTGCAGAAGAGAAAACAAGATTATTTTCTTCAAATCTCTTGAGAATTTCTTTATTTGTAAAAATTGATTTTACGCCTGTCTGAGCATCGTCAAAGTTGCCGTAGATAGCGCAAACGCCAACGTTGTTACCCTCCTGAGTTGTCATCTGAAGCTTCTGCATGGGGCTGACACCATCGTTGGGATAGAAAACAAGAATTTTTGTGCCCTCAACATCCTTAAAGCCCTCGAGAGCTGCTTTGCCTGTGTCACCCGAGGTTGCAACAAGAATAACTATTTCTTTATCCTTAAGGTTCTTCTTTGCAGAAACTGTGAGAAGATAAGGAAGAATCTGAAGAGCCATATCCTTGAAGGCACAAGTGGGGCCCTTGAAAAGCTCAAGAATATTAACATTATCGTGAAGCTTTACAACAGGAGCAACATCTTTTGAGGAGAATTTTCCGTCAGCATATGCGCCTTCAACACAATAATCAAGCTCTTCCTTTGAGAAATCTGAAAGATAAAGACCAAGAACCTTTTTTGCTCTTTCTTTATAGTCTGCAGAGCAAAGTGCTTTGATTTCATCTGCCGATAAAGCAGGAATTTCAACGGGAATATAAAGTCCGCCATCGGGTGAAATACCATCGGTAATTGCCTTTGAAGCAGTTACCCTTACATTATTATCTCTTGTTGATGTATATAACATAAAAACACATCCCTTATTAAAATCAAATTACATAATAACCCATTATTTATTATCAATTGATTTTAACAAAGGGATGGAAAAATGTCAAGCATTATCAAGGGCTTTCGGGTATTCTTTTTCACCATTGGCAACAAAATTTGCAAGTTTTTTCATATACCCCCACAGACCTAACTCTTCAACACCATTTTTGGCAGTTATTTTATGCTCTGCAACCTTTTTACCGTCCACCAAAATTTTGATATTACCGATGGTCTGTTTTTCAACCACAGGGGCTTCAAGACTTTCTTCAACTTCAACCTTTACATCTATTTTTCCCTCTTCACCCTTTTTCACAAGAATGGGTGAAAGCTTCGGGATTTTGGGTGAAACAAATTCATCCTTACCGCCAACAACCTGCACCTTTTTCAAATCCTTTTTATTGATTTCGGGGGTTACACAGGAATAATTTGAAAAGCCCCAATTAAGCATTGCTTTTGCAGTATTGAAACGGTCATTACTGTTATCACTACCCATTACAACTGCAACCAAATGAAGTCCGTCACGCTCTGCGGAAGCACTTACACAACACCCGGCTTTTGCGGTTGTGCCTGTTTTAAGACCGGTTGTACCGCTATAAAAACGAACAAGCTTATTTGTGTTTACAAGCTCGGTTTTTCCATCTCTCAAAGAGTCCATCCAGACAGTTGTGTAATCTCTTATAAAGTCATATTTAAGAAGCTCACAGGACATTATTGCAATATCTTTTGCCGTGGTTAAATGGGTATCGGTTGCATCATCAAGTCCCGTTGCATTTTCAAAGTGAGTATTCTTCATTCTCAGTTCTCTTGCACGGGTATTCATCATATCAATAAATGCACTTTCACTACCTGCAACATACTCACCCAAAAGGGTTGCGGCATCGTTAGCGCTACCTATTGCCGTAGCCCGAAGAAGCTCATCAACACTCATACTCTCCCCTTCCTCAAGCCAAATCTGAGAGCCACCCTTTGAGGCGGCGTTGGAAGAACAAGTGACTTTATCTGCAAGGGTAATTTTCTTACTGCTTATAGCCTCGGCAACCAAAAGCATTGTCATAATTTTTGTAACAGAGGCAGGAAAAAGCTGTTTATCTGCATTATATTCCATCAGAATTTCACCGCTTGTTACCTCCATTAAAACTGCGGATTTCGCCTTGATTTCAACGGGTAATTTTTCAAGCTTATTCTGTTCTTCTTGGGTTATAACATTTTTGGATACTACAACATCTTCGTTTTCTTTTACGATTGTTGTGCCGGTTGCAAATACCGAAAAACAAGAACATATAATAAATATCACAGTCAATAAAATAATAAAAACTCTTTTCATAAAACCACTCCTTATGGAATGTTTATGAAAGAGTTTTATAAATAGAACATTCGTAGGGAACGGTCTTGACCGTTCCGCCGCATAAATCGTTGCAAACGCTTGCGGTCGGGTCAAGACCCGACCCTACATTGTTCTATCTTACTGTATCGCAGGGTATAGGCAAGCCTATACCTTACGGTTATCGTTCTATCAAACAAACACTAACTTAAACCACTACACCCGTAAGGCACCGGCTTGCCTGTGCCACAGAAATGTGAAAGTATCGCGAAGCCTATCATCCCTGTGCACTTCAGTGCATAGGGAGGGGGACCGCCCTTGAACAACTATTTTTATAAAAATCTTAATCTCGTGCCTATTGTGCATTTACAAACAAACTTAATCGGGGCGGTGGTGGGTAGCCCCGTAAAGATTACCCTTTGTAGTTGAGAGGAACAATAAATGGTTAAATTTAAAAATCACTAATTCCCCTCATAAACAAAGTAAAGAGGGAGCGTGGCTACCCACCACCATTCCGCCCATACTTTATTCGTTGAAAACCATATCACCCGAAATATACACATAAAATGAATTCACCCAAAGAAGAACGGTCCCCCTCCCTATCCGCAAGCGGACAGGGATGATAAAGCTTCGCAATACTTTTACTCTTTGCGAAGCTCATTCCGAATTTCGAATTATTCACAAACAAGGCAGACCCAACCGCCGTGCTCGATGCGTTCAACCAATTTAAGTCCTGCGCTTTGAAGAGCGGTAACAACCTCATCTGCTCTTGTATCTATAATACCTGAAGCAATAAACTTTGCTCCGGGTTTCATAAATGCTCTTACCTGTGTACTGAAAAGAATGATTATATCTGCAACAATATTTGCTACAACAACATCATATTTCTTTGTAACCTTATCTGCCAGGTCACCGCAGACAAATTTGAGCTCAGGCTCGTCAAGTCCGTTCATTTTTCCGTTTTCCTTAGCGGTTTTAACTGCCAATTCATCAATATCAACGCCAAAGCCTTCGGTTGCGCCCAAAAGCATTGAAGCAATTGCAAGAATACCGCTACCGCAACCGATATCCAGAACTGTGTCACCATCCTTGATAATTTTATCAAGGGTTTCAAGGCAAAGGCGGGTTGTGTCGTGAGTGCCTGTACCGAAAGCGGCACCCGGCTCAATATTGAGAACTGCTCTGTCCCCCGCATCGTAATCATCAATCCATATAGGACGAACGAAAAGGCGTTCACCAACGGGGGTTGGCTTGAAAAATGCTTTCCATTTATCTGCCCAATCCTCTTCCGAGCAACCATCGGTTTCAATTCTGAAATCGATTTTTTCTGCAGTTAATCTATCAGAAATAAAGGAAACCGCTTCTGCAGGGTTATTACCCTCTTCTATGTAAATATGAACAACGCTTTCTGCTCTGTTTTTCTGAAGCAAATCCTCGTCAATCAAATCAATATGGGCAATTTCCCAGGCCGCTTGTTCAAGGTCGCTGTAATCCTCAATATAAATACCATAAGGCACTGCCATAACAGCAATATTGGATGCTCTCTCGGTATCTTCAGTTTTTACATATATTTTAACTTCGGTATAATTCATTATTATTCTCCGTCCATTATGTTTGCCTGAGGCTCAACATCAATTCTTCCGTGGTTATAAAGCTTTCTGTTATCAAGCATCCAGAGTCTGCCTGTAAACTCACCTGCTTTAACAGAACCTACTGCCTCTGCCATTTCATACATATTTGCATCAAAAAGGTCAAGCTGAGAAAGAACCTCTGCTTCGATAAAAGCGGGTCTTACTGCTGCACCAAACTCCAATTTTCCGTGGTGAGAAATGAGCATATGCTGAAGAAGATATTTCTTTTCGGGAGAAATTTCAAGCTCGTCGCATTTTCTGCCAACATCCTCTGCACCCATAACAAGATGACCCAAAAGCATACCCTCAAGAGTGTGACCATCAACGATACCTGCACCATTAACTGTATATTCTCTCATTTTTGCAATATCGTGAAGAATTGCCCCTGAAAGAAGAAGCTCTCTGTCAATGCAGGGGTAAATACTGCAAACGCATTCTGCGAGACGAACAATTGAAAGAGTGTGATATAAAAGTCCGCCTGTCATAGCGTGGTGAAGCTTTTCTGCCGCAGGGAAGGTTAAAATTCGTTCCTGATTATCTCTGAGCATTGAAAGAACAACAATTTTAAGCTCTTCATCCTCAAAGCCATTAACAAGTCTTATGATACTGTCAAGCATATCATTACCGCTGTAATCAGAGGTTTTAACAAAATCTGCCATATCAAATTCGTCCTCTGTTGCAGGACGGATTCTCTGAATAATAAACTGGTCATTGCCATTGTACTGCTGAATTGTACCGCGGATTTTAACAACTGTGTTAACCTGGGGAAGAGTGTGCATATCTTCTCTGAAATCCCAGAGCTTTGCAACCATTTCGCTATCTTTATCGCCAAGCTTTATATCAAGATAAAATGTACCGTTTTTTGCACTTTTTTTGTCACAAGCTTTAACAAGAGCAAAGCCCTCAACTAAGCCTATCTTTTCTGTTTCTGTAAAATTCATATTTATACCTCTTCAATTAATTTGTTTATTACATAACTCGCCATAAGATACCCTGCAACGGGTGGAGTAAAGGAAACCGACCCGGGAACCGAGCCCTCGGTTTTTATAGGCTCTTCTTTAGAATAAACAACAGTTAATTTCTTAACGCCTCTGTTTTTCAGTTCACGCCTTACCACCCTCGCCAATGGGCACACGCTTGTTTTATTAATATCTGCTATTTCAAAAAGCTCGGGATGAAGCTTATTCCCTGTTCCCATTGAAGAAATTATAGGCACATTAAGCTTATTTGCTCTTTCTATAAGCTCAAGCTTTGCGGTTACGTTATCTATTGCATCAACAATAAAATCGTATTCTGAAAGGTTAATTTCTTCTGCTGTTTCAGGAAGATAAAACAAATCATATTTTTTAAAATTAATATTGGGGTTAATGCTTAAAGCTCTGTCTTCTGCCACATCAACCTTTTTCTCACCGATATTATCGTTATTTGCAATAATCTGGCGGTTGATGTTTGTGATATCAACAGTATCCTTATCAACCACTGCAACAGTTCCTACACCACCTCTTACAAGGGCTTCGAGGACTGCGCCACCAACGCCACCGATACCGAACACGATAACCGATGATTTATTAAGCTTTTCCATTTTTTGTTCGCCTAAAATACGGCTCATACGGGAAAATCTTTCGTCCATTTGTTACTCCTTAAAATAATATACATTGATTATATAATACTCTTGAAAAAGTTGTCAACAATTAAAGTGGTATTTTATTTTCGGTGGTGATAATTTTGAAAAAAAGAGTAATTTCCGCTTTGCTGGTTATCATTCTTTCTTTCACTGCCCTTTCAGGCAGGATTTATTATATTTCTTCGGATGCAGATTTTGTTTCAGCGCAACCACATATAAGGGTTCGTGAATTAGGCAATAAAAAAGGCACTATTTATGACAGAAACGGAATCCCTCTCACAAACCGAAAGACAAAAACAATGCTCTGTGCTAAGCCCACAACAAAAAACTCGGTTTTAGTAAGCAGTTTAAAGGGAAAAAAGTTTGCAAAAAGCACCATATTAAAAGGTTATTTCACAAGCTTTTTTATTGAGGACAGTAAATCTGTAACACAAAATGACGATACAAGATGCTTTGAGATTTTTGAAAGATATTCTGACTCTGTTGCTTTGCATATTTTAGGCTACACAGACATTGACGGAAATGGTGTTGCAGGCATTGAAAAATACTATCAGAATGAAATTGAAGTGCACAACGGAAGCTTATCTGTTGCCTATTCCGCGGATGCTTTAGGCAGAATGTTGGTTGGTGAAGCCGTTGAGGTAAGAGATAACAACTATTATTCCCAAGGGGGAATTATGCTGACATTAGACAGAGATATGCAAATAATTACCGAAAAGGCTTTAAAAAACGGAAGCATTGACAAAGGTGCAGCAGTTGTTTTAGATGTTGAAACCTCTGCAGTTTTAGCCTGCGCATCTACCCCTACTTACGAAAGGGATAATATTGAAAAGCATCTTAATGCCCCTGACTCCCCCTTTCTTAACCGAGCTATTGAATGCTTTCCCGTTGGCTCTGTTTTTAAGCCTGTTACTGCGGCGGCGGCACTTGAAAGCAACATAACCCTAAGCGAATACAACTGCATCGGTTACATTGAAAAAAGCGGAAACAAATTCAAGTGCAACAAAACAGAGGGACACGGCAATATTGATTTCAACACCGCAATTGCTATGTCCTGCAATCCGTATTTTATTGAATACAGCACGCAAGCAGGGGCAAAAAAGCTTTTAAAAACCGCAAAGGCATTGGGCTTTGGTAAAAGCATTGATTTAGGTAACGGTTTTATTACTCCTTCGGGTAGCCTCCCCACCACTGAAGAGCTGAACAGTGCGGCGGCTGTGGGTAATTTAGGCTTCGGACAAGGTAAGTTAACCGCCTCACCTCTTCAGATTGCCAACTGCTTTGCTACAATTGCAAATGGCGGAATATATAATGAGCCTTATCTTTACAAGGGTGAAATTGATGAAAACGGAAATTTAACTCCCACAATTCAAAATGACGGGAAAAGAGTTTTATCAAAAAGCACTTGCCGGACAATAAAAAATGCTATGGCAAAAACCACAACCGAGGGCACGGGTACAGGTGCATATACCTCGCTTTTTGATTCCTGCACAAAAACTGCTACCGCCCAAAGCGGACAATATGACCAAAATGGAATCGAAATAAAATACTGTTGGTTTGTTGGTTTTTTTCCTATTGAAAATCCCCGATATGTTATCTGCATATTAAAAGAAAACGGAAGCTCCGGCGGAACAGACGGAGCACCCGTTTTCAAGGAAATCAGTGAAAATATTTATATAAATGATTTAAGTTAATTAAGGTCTAAAACTCTTTGAGCGCCTAAAAGCACACCGATTTTTGCACTATGGAAATTAAGACCGCCCTGAAGCCACACTGCAAAGGGCTCTCTTAAGGGTGCATCTGCAGAAAGCTCTATTGAAGAGCCGTTTGTGAATGCGCCCGCCGCCATAATAACATCACTATCATAGCCCGGCATTGCCCAAGGCTCAGGCACAACATAGCTATCAACCACAGAGCCACTCTGAAGGCCCTGACAGAATGCAATGAGCTTTTCTCTGTTGCCTAATTTCACACTCTGAATAATATCTGCGCGTTTTTCTGTGCTTGTTGGTGATACCCAATAGCCCATTTCTTCAAATATTGCGGCAGTGAACACAGCGGTTTTAAGAGCTTCTCCCGTTACATGAGGGGCGTGAAAAAGCCCCATAAAAATATCTCTTGTGTTGCCGAGAGTTGCGCCCACTTCTTTACCGATACCGGGAGTTGTGAGTCTGTAAGAGCAAAGCTCAACAAGGTCCTTTTTACCCGCAATATAGCCACCGCATTTGGCAATACCGCCACCGGGGTTTTTAATGAGCGATCCTGCAAAAAGGTCAACACCAATTTCTGCAGGAGTTTCATACTCGGTAAATTCACCATAGCAGTTATCAAGCATTGTTATCGCTTTACTGTTTGCCTTAACAATATCGGTAATCTCTTTAATTTCCTTTGAGGTTAAGGTGGGTCTTAAGGAATAGCCTCTTGAACGCTGAATATAAACTGCTTTATATTCCTTTTCGTTAAGCCTTTTCTTTAATTCGTCAAGGTCTGTTGTGCCGTCCTTCTTAAGATCAACAATTTCAAAGCCTATACCGAAATCCTTTAACGAGCCCATACCCTCGCCTGAAAGACCGATTACGGAGTGAATTGTATCATAAGGAGTACCCGTTGCACAAAGAACTGTATCTCCCGGGCGAAGAACACCGAAAAGCATTACACACAAGGTATGTGTTCCGCTTGCAAAGCTATGGCGGATAAGGGCGTCCTCTGCACCGAAAATCTGTGCAGTTACCTCATCAAGAACCTCACGACCTCTGTCACCATAGCCATAGCCTGTTGAGCCTGCAAAGTGAGATTCACTGACACCGTTATCTATAAACGCCTTCAACACTCTTTGTTGATTAAATTCTGTAATTTTATCAATTTCCGAAAATTTTTCGTTGCACTTTAAAAGTGCCTTTTCAGAAATTGCTTTCATTTGTTCACTGAAATTAAAGAATGACATCTTATTCTTCCTTTTTTATGTAAATTTTTCCCCATAGGGAAAAGCCGGTGTTTTCATATAATTTAATATTTTTATCTTCACACCAAAGATAAACATCTTTTATTTTTTTACTGTGGAGTTCATTTAAAAGAGCCTTTACACACCTTGTTGCATAGCCTTTTTTTCTGTGGCTTTCACTTGTAAAAACTCCCGCAATCACAGCAGAATTGCCAAAAACGAATGGCGCAACCGCACAGCTGACTGGAGCATTATTTTCCATCATATAAACACCGCAGGAAAAGCCCTCGTTTATCTTCGCAGAAAACAACGGGTACCACGCCTCAAATGAGCCGTTGTGAGAAAGCAGATTAAAAACATTTTTATAATCGCTCAATTTTGACAACGGTGTAATTGCAATAGTGTCGCTTGACAACTCACATTCAGGCGTTGCTTTTAAAACCGCCCTTTCTTCAAGACAAATTTCCTCGAAAAAGAAATCAGATAAAACATTCTTTATACCCTGAAATTCAAAAAAAGACAATAATTCCTGTGTATCTGCTTTTTCACTTAATCTGCATATTGTTGCAGTTACTCCTCTTAAAGAAAAAAGGAGTGTTCTTTCACCATCAATTTCCTGAAAATACACTCCGTCAGAACTTCCACGGGCAAAAAGAAAATCCGTATTGATTACAGACAAAAACGGTGGAAACCCACCGTTTATATCTGCAAGCTGATACATTTTTTCAATCATATTTCACAGCCACCATGGCTTCTTACCTTAAGTATGTAGCAGGAATTTTCGCCGAAAACCTTTTTCATAGCGGAAACATAATTTTCTGTTTCTTCAACAGGAACAAATGCCTGAATTGTACCTGCAAAGCCACCACCGTGAACACGATATGCGCCC